>PZPK01000052.1 GCA_006212045.1 Oleiphilus sp.
ATCATTGTCTAGCGGGTTAGCCAGGTTATTCACTATCGATCCCATCACATCGATAGCGCCATCATAATAGGCAGATACACCTTGCTGATAACCAGGATGGAGGATGATTACCCGCCCTTTTTAGACTTTGAGCCTGATTCAGAAAATGACTTAAAGGTCCTGATGAAAGCGCAAAAATACTCAGACTCACCGTTCGCTAAATAGATCAGATGTAAAAAACGCCCTTAATGGGCGTTTTCTGTCTGCAGGACCTTATTGGTTACTGGCCTTTAGCGTATTCCACTCGATATAAAAGGGAATACAGTACCGGCACAACACATAAGGTGAGCAAGGTGGAAAATAGCAAGCCACCAATAATTGCGACCGCCATGGGCTCCCACATTTCTCCGCCCCCCAGATACAACGGAAGCATACCAAGAACGGTGGTCGCCGTCGTCAAAAGTATTGGCCTAAACCGCCTCTGCGCGGCCTCAATGATAGCTTCCTGGGGACTCAAACCGTTTACATCGATTTCGAGTTGAATCCGCTCCAGCAACACGATCGCATTATTAATAACAATTCCTGCCAGTGAAATAAGCCCCAAAAGCGTCATAAAGCCAAAGAACGAGTTTGCAGCCAACAAACCAAATGAAATTCCAATGAAACCCATTGGAATCGTCACAAGGATAATCGCAGGCTTACGAATAGAGTTAAACTGACCCACCAAAAGAATCAGAATGATAAAAGCGGCGACCGGTAGTTGTTCCGCAATCGACTGATTGGCCTTACCAGATGACTCCAGTTCCCCGCCTAGCTCATATCGCGCGCCGACCTCCCACTTAGCGGCTTGCTCATCAAGCCAAGGCGTCAGTTTCGCGACCGCTTCGCGAGCGGTTACATCACCTACTAATTGAGCACCAACCGTGACCGTCTTAAAGCGATCTCGACGAAGAATTTTGGCGTTTTCCCAAACGACTTCGATATCCGCGACTTGCCTCAGAGGAATAGACTCTCCGGTCGACTGAACATAGACAGAAAGTGCCTCAAGCTTGCCTAAGTCCTGACGATCAGCCGCAACAGAGCGTAACACCACAGGAATAATGTCCTCGCCTCTTCTGAACTCCGTCAGCTCCATACCGCTTAAACCAGATTGGAGTGACACGGCAATGTCCTCACTGCTGATTCCGGCTCTTCTCGCTTTGGTCTGGTTAATGACTACATTGAATTTCTTTGTCCGCTGCCCCCAGTTATCACTAATATTTCTCAGCTCAGGCATCGACGACATTTGCTGCTTCAAAGCATCTACCTTTTCGAACAAGCGATCAGTATTCTTGCCATAAAGCCTCACTTCGACCGGGTTCTTAACTGGCGTACCGTTTTCTATTTTCTTGGTGGTAATCTTGAGATCCGGATAGTTCTCAAAAGCATAGTCTTCCAACTGTTCCATCAGCCCATCAATAATGCGGAAATCAGTTACATTAATCACAAACAAGGCATAGTTAGGGCTTGATGACTCTGGCGTATGCGACAGAACAAATCGGGTGCCACCCGCACCGATATAATTGATCCAGTTAGTCACGCCATCCTCTCGATCAGGACCGATACTCAGCTGCTCATCAATAAATTGGCCAAACTCCTGGGCAACCTGCTCTGTGGTTCGAATATCCGTCCCAATTGGCAACTCAAGTTCAGTTTTGAAGTACAAGCGATCCGAAGGTGGGAAGAATATTTTGGGTACATAGCTCATCCCCACCATGGCCAACCAGAATAGAGCAATCACGACACCCACGACCACAAAACGGTTATGTAGTGAGAACTTTAGTAGTCTGGAATACGCTCGAAATATGATGCTTGGTTCCTTCTTCTCGACCTGCTTTGATTTCAGGAAATAAACACATAGCATCGGGATAATGGTCATGGACAAGATCCAAGAACACAATAAGGTAATCGCAACAACTTTAAACAAAGACGCGGTAAATTCGCCAATTGCGGATTCTGCCAGGTAGATGGGTAAGAAAGCAGCTGCTGTGGTCAGAGATGAAGTTAACAGCGGAACCCTTAACTCTCCCGCAGAATCGATGGCCGCTTGTACTGGAGACTTACCATCGTTCATCTGCACCATGATGCTTTCAGACATCACTATGCCATTATCGACCAACATGCCTAAGGCAATGATTAGTGCTGCCAGTGATATTTGATCTAAACCAATCTCAAAAGTCGACATGACCAACATTGCGGCAAGCATACTCGCAGGAATTAATGTCGCGACGACGAGCCCCGTGCGAAGACCAAGGCTGAACAGCATAACAGCAGCCACCACAGTAATCGCCTGAACAAGGTTGGCTACAAAGTCATTCACCTTGTCATCAACTTCCTGTGGCGAGAAATTGACCTCTGTAAAATCGATTCCAATGGGATAGGTCTGGTGAAACTGATCAACCAGTTCCCTTACTTCTTCACCCAGACGAATGTTGTTACCACCTTCTCTCATAGAAATGCCGATTCCGATAGCTGGCTGCAAGTCAGCTTTTACTAACTGACTAGGTGGATCAACATAACCCCAATACACTTTGGCGATATCTTTGAGATATAACACACGTTGCGTTTCAGGCAAGGTTAGAATCGTGTTTTCGATATCTTCAATCGACTCAAAGTTTCCACTCGGCTCCAGCTCAATACGCTCTTTGCCCAACACAATAGAGCCACCTGACACAATAATATTTCGACTACTGATCATTTGACTCAGCTGACTTGGTGATACGCCGAGCTCAGTCAAACGAGCATTATTGTACTCAACAAAAATACGCTCATCTTGTACCCCATAAAGTTCAACTTTTGCGGCATCGGACAGATTGAGTAACTCGTCTTTGGCATTTTCTGCAATGGTCTGTAATTCCGCATTGCTAAAGCCTTCACCGGTTAGGGATAAGACAACACCAAACACATCGCCAAACTCATCATTTACAATCGGGCCCACGACCCCATCCGGCAAATCTCCTCGAACACTCTCTACTTTTCTCCTCAAGTTGTCCCAAATAGGGCGCATATCTGTATAGTTTTCTTTTATGTTCGCAACCACGATAGACACGCCAGTCTTTGACGTACTCGTGACGAAATCAAGCTCAGGAATTTCCTGAATAACCTTTTCAATCTGATTTGAGACCAGTGCTTCGACGCGATCGGGGCTTGCCCCCGGCAAGTAAGTGATGACTTGAGCAGCGCGAATAATAAAACCCGGATCATATGCTCTCGGCAATTTGGTATAGGCTTGATATCCCGCCAGGAGCAAGACGAGAAACAACACCCAAGCAGTTCTATTGTTAACGATAGAGGCCTGTGTAATATTCATTACTGTTGGTCTCCGCTTAATCGCACACGCTGCCCATCCGTCAACTTACTCATTCCCGCCACGATGACTTGCTCACCCTGCATAATGCCATCCAGAATCTCTATGCCTTTCACGTTCGGGACACCGACAGTAATGGCACGACGCTCCACAACGCCAACACCCTCTTCAACTGCTTTGACGAGCATAACGTAATTGCCCTGAGAGTCTTGCAATACAGCATGCCCCGGCAAGAAGAAACGGTTCGCCATGTCAGATGCTTGATCTAAATCGGCTTCAACATATACGGTTGTCGACATTCCCGGCAATATCGTATGATCAGTCGGTGCAGCCATAGAGAAAGAGATGTTATAGGTTTGCGTTACATCATCTGCTACCGTTGCGACCTCCTTGATCTTGAGTGGGAAACGCTCACCCGGAATCGCCGCAAACTCAGCGAACAAACGATAATGCCCCTCACCCCGTTGAGAGTTGATCATGATGTTTTCGGGAATATCGATACTCACCACCAAAGAGGATGTATCCTGTAGCAGGAAGATCACCTGTTGCGCAGACACTTCCTCAAAATTTTCTACATAACGCTTGGCGATGATCCCTGCAAAGGGCGCTTTTAATATGGAGTAATCAACGTTCTGCTGGGCCAGTTCAAGCTGTGCCTTGGCAGTACCTAGAGACGCTTTTAACTTATCGAAATCAGACCTTGAAACATGTCCGGCTTCGACCAGTTTAGCTGCACGTGAAAAGTCGGCATTTGCACTATCAAAGCTGGCTTGCCTATCGGCCAATTGTATTTCGAAGTCCTTGGAATCCAAGGTAGCAACAATTTGCCCTTTCTTAACTTCTTCCCCTTCTTTCCCATCCAGCGTGCTCAATTTTCCTGACACACGAAAGCTTAGGGTAGCTTTCTGAATTGCATCGACCACACCGGGAAACTGCCTTTGCTGCATAGCGTCTGAAAATTGCATGCGTATGGTTTTAACGGGTCTGAGTTTCTCCCCTACTTCGACCACCTTTTCTTCACTACAGGCACTCAGGAGAATTATCGACAGAAACACTAATGAAGAGGTGAATAAGCGAGATAGGGGCATCGTCCATCCTTTGTTTGCGCGTATGGTAATTTGAGTGTTTAACGATCAGCCAGGAGACCTCCTGACTGCACGGATTCCAGCATTCGAAATTGCACACAATTGCACAGTTTCAAGTCGCCAATCTAACACAGTTCTACCGACAGTGAATAGCGCTAGTCAACCCGAAACTAGATCTTTGTCCCGACGTTTGACTGACTTTTGAGTAAAACATACGTCGGGTGAATTAATGGGGGAGGGGTAGACGGGGATCTAGGGGTATAGGAAGTATAAATACCCTTTTCCCCTCAGAAAAGCCTTTTCCAAGTTCACACCCCGGCGGCGTTTAGGCGCTTACCGTCCATCAAAAT
>PZPK01000014.1 GCA_006212045.1 Oleiphilus sp.
TGTTCTACAACTCAAAACGCCGACATGGTTTTAATGACGGGCTGCCACCGGTAGAGTATGAGAAGCAGTATTTAATGAGGCTGGGAAGTGTCTAGTTAGTTAGTGGCGATTCAATATTATTTCCAACGATACGCTTATAACGCTAAATGGTTAGTTCAGCGGAGGACTATTTTTTATCTATAATTGGGCGTATCACTATAATTCTGAGCAACAATTGGCCTAGGAAAACAGGGAAGAACAGAAGAGCATAAACTAACTCGACAGAACCTAGAAACTCAACGTGCGGTGAATAAGGCCAAAATAAAATCTGATGGTATTGAAGCAAAGGCAAGCTACCTTCATTTCTAATATATTAATATAAAGTAAGTTGTTTTTTACGAGAAACCCCAGCACTCTGCCATAATCCGTAATAACTATATTTGCTTTGCAAGACGCTTAATGAAATCATTGATTATTAGATTTATGGCCTTTATCATTTTGGCAAACTCACTATCTTGGATTATAGATGGTGATATTGAGGCTGTTGTTAATAACCATGAGATTCATGAAATGCAATCTGAACATGAGCATCTCACAGCATCAAGTACACTCGATGATCATCATTGTCAGATATCGTCACACTTCGCTCCTGCTGTTTTGAACAATACCTTCGCCCCACTTGGGCAAGCCTCTAGACAAGAATTATTCCATTCAAAGAATAACTACTTATCAACCATTTTAAAACTCCCTAAACGCCCTCCGATAGCTATTTCCTAGTTTTCCATTAATTCAACGAACAGTTAGAAACATATATATAAAACGTATGATTTTGTCCGATTCTGGGTGATATCGATGTGTTTGCTGGCCGGTGTATTTAGAGAGAAGCAGGGAATCGATTATCAGCATCTTCCACTCTGATAATCACCTCTTCGTTTGTCTCGCTATTCATACCGCCCCGTAAACAAATAATTTACAGGTGAATGAGATGAAAAAAACAAATTCTATTTTATTAGTTGCACTAAGCCTTATTTCAAGTACGGCTTTCGCGGAATCAACGTTCCGCAAAGGAGAAAGAATCAATAATACAAAGGAAGAAGCATCTAATGCTTACTACAGCGGAAAATATCTGTTAAGGAAAGGAGAAAGAATTGAGCAAGATCCCAAGCCGAAGTCAATTCCTGACGGCCGTTACAGCGGAAAATACCTTTCAAGGCAAGGTCAAAAAATTGAACTAGAGCCTCAACCAAAACACATCCCAGATGGCAGCTATAGTGGCAAATACATTTTAAGACAAGGAACACGAACTCCGTCTTAATTATAAGCAAGTACGACAAGCAGTAAAAACTAAAACGTCCTAATAGTTCAGAATAAACTGGAAGTGATGAGGCATCGCGGTGTCTCATCACACTCTCTCAATTGGACGTTGGATTCTTGTGGCCGAAAGAAATGTGGAGCTGCAGACTTTACTCATAAATATACTTTGGAACAATAATGACACTATCCCGACTATTGACTAGAACTCATGACAACAACCATTACTACTCTTGGTTTAATCCCACTACTACTGTCAATGGGTGTGGATCTGAAATCCAAAAAACTACTCGTATAGGTGAGCCCGTCTCATCTACTTTATTAAAACTTTATGTTTTACCAGCTCTATTTGATGCTTTTTAGTAAACGTACGGCTCAAGAAAGCTTAAAGAGGTAAGCCCCTATGACCAATTTGAGATCGTTTTCGGTAAAGAGATATCGATTAAACTCAAGAAGCCGATAAATACTAAGCTGATCATCGAAGAGTGGGATGAAATTCAGCGCATCATCTGCTCCTTGAGCCGTAAAACGACGACGCAAAGTACGATTGTCAAAAAGCTTTCAAACAACAAACAGAACTATAGAACGTTGGCTGCCCTACACGAATATGACAGGCTCATTAAGTGCCTATATCTTCTCGATTACGTAGACAATAAAACACTTCGACAATTCGTACAGCAAGCTCTTAACCGTGGAGAGGCGTATCATCAGCTAAGAAAGGCGATTTCGTCTATCAATGGTAATCAATTTCGGGGTGGTAACGACTATGATGTTGCTAAGTGGAATGACTGTGCGCGGTTAATTGCTAATTGTATCATTTACTATAACTGCGCTTTGCTATCTGGCCTGGTCGAGAAATTTGATAAGGTCAATCAACAGAGCCTTGTCGATATGATAACCAATCTATCACCAGTAGCATGGCGGCATATTCAGTTATCCGGGCATTATGATTTTGGGGGAGCTAAAGAAGGAATTGATGTGGCGCTGTTACTAGAGGATATTGATCCGTATTCGATAAATGCTGACTTAGATGAGACGGAAGCTGCTTAAGTGCTTTGACAGGTTTTTGAACGTGAAGCCCCGTTATCAAAGGGCTTCAGCCAATCCATTGGACTTTTCGAGGAAATGGGCGCAAAACCCCTGTATCTCGCGCCGAATGGCGGCGTCCGGATGCTCACCTGCTTCCAGAAACCCGGTTACCAGACCCAGCATCTTGGGTGGCCAGTCAACATGATGCACCAGCATGGCCTGCCCCTCGATTAAAATAATTGCCGCAACCACTGGCGTCGGGTTATTCCAGAACACGAAGTTGCAGGCTCCGCTCGAACAGCGCAATCGCTTACGGCCTTCAGTACAGGTTTCTGCTTTCATATCGCTTTGGCAAACAGGGCAAAAACGCATTTGTTTCAATAACATATCATGCCACCAATCCAAACCATTCCGGCTTGATCAACAGCACCAACACGACCAGAATCTGGATCGCTATAAATGGCAACACTCCCCGATAAATGTCCACTGTCCGGATACCGGGAGGCGCAACACCCTTCAGATAAAACAGACTAAAACCGAAAGGAGGTGTCAGAAAACTCGTTTGCAGATTCATCGCAATCAGGATAGCAAACCAGAGCATCCCAATGCCCATAGCCTCCGCAACTGGCGCCAGCACGGGGACAATAATAAAGGAGATTTCGACAAAATCGATAAAGAACCCAAGGACCAGAATGACAAGCATGGTCAGAATCAGGAAACCCCATTTTTCTCCAGGCAGTTCCAATAGCCACTCTTCCAGTAAAAGGTCACCGCCGGTGTAACTGAAGCTCATTGAAAATGCGGTCGCACCCAACAGAATTGCAAAAACCATGGCCGTAACCGTTACCGTTTCACGTGCACTTTGCCAAAGCATCTGAAAGCTGAACTGGCGGTAAAGCATCGCCAGAATCAGGGCCCCCACGCCACCCAACGCTGAACTTTCCGTGGGAGTAGCAATGCCCGTAAAAATCGAACCCAGCACAACACTGATCAAGGCCAATGGCGGAACAATGGATATCAGTGCCGAACGTACTTTTATTCCGAACGATTCATTGGTCTGGGGCATTGCCGGCGCTTTCTGAGGATCTCGGATGGTCACAAACAGAATGTAGCCAATATACAGCCCTATCAGCAGCACTCCCGGTGCCAGGGCGGCCTGAAACAGATCACCAACCGGAAGTCCAAGCACATCCCCCAGGATGATCAGAATAATCGAGGGAGGAATAATCTGCCCAAGCGTGCCTGACGCACAGATCGTTCCACAAGCCAGCTTTTTGTCGTAGTTGTACTTCAGCATGCAAGGAAGGGAGATCAAGCCCATCGCTACTACACTGGCACCGACCACGCCGGTGGATGCAGCCAGCAGGGCTCCCACCAGAATTGCACTGATCGCAACACCGCCACTGACCCGGCCAAATAGCTGAGCCATGGACTCAAGTAGCTGCTCGGCCAAGCGCGTCTTCTGCAAAACCACTCCCATAAAAATGAACAAAGGGATTGCCATCAGAATCGTGTTCTGCATGACGCTCTGGATTCTGAAAGGCATAAAAGCGAACAGCTCCCAGCCTTCGCTCCAGACACCAAAGGCCAGCGCCACACCGGCAAAAGTAAATGCGACAGGAAACCCCAGCATCAACATGAGCAGCGCACACGCGAACATCACGATACCGGTCATGCCAAACCATCCTTTTTGCGCACTTGATAATGCGATTGCCCGGTTAACACAAAGATGGCTTGCGTCATCATCCCCAAACCCGCCAGCGCCATTAGACCAAAGGACAAAGGAATCGCGGACTTGATAATCCAGCGATAGGGCAGTCCACCCGGATCACCACTGCCCTCATTGATTTCATAGGCTTCGTAAGCGAAGTCAATGCCATACCAGGCAACCAATAGCGTAAAGGGAAGTACGAAACACAGAGCTCCCACCAGGTTAATCACAGCCTTGCTTTTCTCACTCCAACGCTCGAACAGAATATCGACTCTGACGTGCCCGTCCTGCTGCATTGCGTAGGGAGTACCAAGAAGAAATACAAGCGCAAATAAATGCCATTCAAGCTCCTGCATCCCGATCGAGACATCGTTAAAACCGTACCGCATCACCACATCAATAAATACATTCAGAAGCAACAGCACCATTGCCAGGCAAGCAATAACGCCACACATACCCGTCACCCATTTACATAGGACATCAAGTGCGGTTAGTAAACGCATACTAATGCGGAACAACGGTCTCACAGGGCCACCCGTAAGCGACCTTGTGAGATCTGTGGCCTAGCGTGCAACACTGTCCAGATAGGCCTTGTCTGACATGAGCGTCCATTGACGGACCTTGTCCATGTAAGCCTGCTGCGAGGCCAGGACTTTGGCGGCAAAAGCATCGTTAGCAGCATTTTCTTTCAGCAGCGCATCATTGGCTTCACGAATTGCCTGCATGACCGGTTCCGGGAAGGTTTTCACCTTGATGTTCGGGTACTCCTGCTTCATGGTCGACCAGTTTTTCCCGCTTTCATGCATTGACTGTGTATACATATCATAGGCAGATGCCTTCATCCCCACGCGAAGAATCTCCTGCAAATCTGCAGGTAGTGAATCAAATTTTTTGCGGTTTACCAGGAACTGCAGTTCTGCTCCGGGCTCATGCCAGCCGGTGTAGTAATAAGGTGCAATTTTGTGAAATCCCATGCGTAGATCCAATGAAGGGCCGACCCATTCCAAAGCATCGATAGTACCGCGATCCAAAGCCGTATAAAGCTCACCCGGAGGGATATTGGTCGGCTTGGCCCCGAGCTTGGCGAGAACCTCTCCGGCAAATCCGGGAATACGCATCTTCAAGCCCTGAAGATCCTCTACCGTGTTGATTTCCTTTTGGAACCAGCCTCCCATCTGATTGGCGGTATTGCCCCCGGGAAACGACATCAGATTATGTTGCGCATAGAGCTCGTCCATCAGCTCCATACCGCCGCCATAATAGAACCAGGCATATTGTTCCGGCGCGATCATGCCGAAAGGCATGGTAGTAAAGTACATGGTGGCAGGCACCTTGCCTTTCCAGTAATAGGACGCGGAATGGCCCATGTCATACTGGCCGGACTTCACCATATCAAAGACACCAAACGGTGCTTTATGTTTATTTGATGAATCAATGGTGATTTTCAGGCGGCCATTCGACATTTTCTCGACCATTGCAGCCAGATTTTTGGTGGTATCACCAAAAATGGGAAAGTTGGGGCCCCACGTTTCCGCAAGCCGCAATCGATAGGTTTTATCTGCCTGGGCCAAGCCGGAAAACAGCAGCAAAGGTACAAGTACCATTAAACTCAAGAAGCGATTCGTCTGACGCATATCAATATCCTTTCTTGTTGTTAGACACATAGTGAAACTGTTGCATGAGTGCTGACACTCAGAACAATCTTTGGGTGTAGGTCGCTCACCCAAAAACCAAATTATCTATACTTACCGGTCGCCTCAAATTGCGGCGCTTCGGCCGTTTTTGAGGCGAAACGCAGATAGGCCAAAGCTTTCCGGTGTTCACTGAATTCTTCGTGTAAAATTTTCCCGGCACAGCGATACATTTCAACGATCGCATCCGGTGATTCGGGAAATCTCAGATGGGCATCCTGTACCAGCCACAATAGCAGTCTTGGCTCATTACAGCGTACGCAGCAACGCACTGCATCCAGACAAAGCTCCACATCACGAATACGGTAGTCCGGATTATGGCGACACAAATTCTTTAGAAAGACCGTCAGTTCGTTTAAGCGCCCGCGATTCAAAAATAAGGTAATAATTGCGTAACTGTATTTCTGCAAGGCTGTCCAGTTTCCTTGTGCCAATAAGAGACGAAACAGCTGCTCCAGGCGAAAGTCCGGCACCTGGCTTCGAAAATAGGCGCTTTCAAGGAGAGAAACCGCCTCCTCGTAATCGCCTCGCAGCAGCGCCAGATCGAGCCTTGCATCCAGCTCTCGTACGGTCGAAGATCTGTTTGGCAGACGCGGCGCGGACACTTGTTGTTTGTTAATTTCATGCGCTGCATAACCAATCACACCAGCCCATATCACGGCGGCCTGCCAAATCAACCAGACGGCCAATGATGCATAAATACCGGGAGCCGCGTAAAAGGACGTCAGATCAAGCAGCACCAGCAAACTACCAGAAATCAGCGCACCCATCGCGCTCATGGCCATATAGTCTGACTCCAGGTGCGCAATTGTTCTGACCAAACGATTGACCAGAGCCGTATCCTTTTTTACGGTCAGGTTGAAGGGCAGAATCATCGCCACAGGCAATGCGAAAAAACTCAACAGAAGCACAACGCTCAAAGACAGCCACGACGACTGCAGCGCCAGGATGATGCTGGTCGCAGATGCCAGTGCCATCAATCCGACAAAGGCCAGCAATGACGTTCTTGTCAGATGACGACTTAATCGACGCAAGGAAGGGAGAACAAAAGTCTGGCCTTTGAAATGCGCCAGCGCATTAGCCAACATGGCGCCGTAACTGAGTGAAAGCGCCGCCGAGACCGCCATAACCACCAGCACTGGCACCCCCAACCATACTGCAAGGAATCCGGTCAGCGCCAACAAACCACCGAATAAAAACGTCATTTTCTGCAAGGGCAAGGAGAGGATTGCGGCACCATGCTGCCAGAGAGAATAACGCTTTGATTTCACGGAAACAGACGCCAAGCGTGCCTTACAGTGCGGGCAGGTCAATTCGTCCCGGTGTGCAAATGATGCACACGATGCAGATAAACAATCCTGACACACCCCGTTCCGGCATTGCTCGCAACGCCAGTGCGCCTGGTTAACGGGATGAAAGTCGCAGTAAAGTTTCACGTTGGCAGGCCCGTTCATCGATTAAATTATTATTGTTCGTTGACAGCAAGCATACCCGAATCATTGTTAAATCTGCACCTGTTTTTAAGCCTTTGTAAAATCCGTAAACAAGCGTGAAACCAAGGAACGGGCGCTCTTTTTTCCGAAGCGTATTTCCTACACTGGCAACTCAACCATCAACCGGCTGAAAAGGGCAATTTTTTGAAAGATATCATTCAAGCCATTTTATTGTTTATTGCACTGATCATTGTGGCTACGCGCTCAAGCGCCGATACCATTGATCAAGCCTTTCAGTTTCATTTTGAAGACGCGTCCGACGTCGAATATATACAATACGAAAGCGTTCAGTATCAGGCCGCTTCAGATAAAACGGGCATCAAGTACCTGGTACTGGACTTCAAACCAGTGCTTGCTCTGACGGCCATTCAGCCAACCGTTCATCACATATGCCGAACTATTCTGAAGGATATTCCCCTGGTCACGCAACTGTCCTACGAAGGCTACGGCATGATTTCAGTTTCGTTTGATGAAAGGCATCAATACGACTGCCTCTAACAGGCCCTTGCCACCTTCTGGCTGATCAAGCCCGGTCAAAAAACAATTCTTGAAGCGCCTTGCCCGGCTCCGGTGCTTTCATAAAGGCCTCTCCAACCAGAAAACTATTTACCCCCCGCACCTGCATGGCAGCAACGTCCTCTCGCGTGTGAATACCACTTTCGGTCACGACAATCCGGTTGTCGGGGATGGCGTCGAGCAAAGCAAAGGTATTCTCAAGGGACACTTCGAAGCTATGCAAGTCTCTATTGTTGATCCCGATCAGTCGGGTATCGAGTGTAAGCGCGGCACTGAGTTCAGCGGCATTGTGCACCTCTACCAGGACATCCAGACCCAATTCATGCGCGATGCCAGCCAATTCCTGCATCTGATCTTGGGTCAGGCAGGCCGCGATCAACAGTACACAGTCGGCTTCAACAACCCGGCTCTCGTATATCTGATAGGGCGCAACCATAAAGTCTTTACGTATCACCGGTAGATGACAATTATCACGAGCTTCTTTCAAATAACGCTCATGGCCCTGAAAAAAGTCCTGATCGGTCAGAACCGACAAACAGGCCGCCCCTGCTTCGGCATAGGACGCGGCAATTTCCCGTGGCTCAAAGTGCTCCCGGATGACTCCCTTACTGGGTGAAGCTTTCTTGATTTCTGCAATAACCGCGGGCTGCTGTTGCTCCAGCTTGCCCGCAACCGCATTCACGAAACCGCGCGTATCAGGCATATCCCTGGCTTTCGACACGAGCTCAGCCAACGCCACTTTGCGTGATCTCGCCTCTATTTCCTGCCATTTTCGTTCGACAATCGTCTTCAGTATTGTGGGCGTGTTCGCCATGGGTCATTCTGCTCACTGTCAATAAAATTCAAAACTGTAGTGCGCCGGACATCGCAAATCTCATGCTGCCGGCCTATTCTTCAAATACGCGCGTAAAACTGGCCAAGTCATTCATTTTGCCCAACGCGAGACCACTGCCAATCGCGTCTGCGGCACGGTCCACACCTTCTGCCAGCGTTACTGCAAGCCCCGATGCATAAATGGCCGCCCCGGCATTCAGGGTAATGATATGTCTGGCTTTGACGGCGATGTCGGAGTCATCCTTGCCTAGCGCACTTTTGATAAGCGCCAAACTTTGCTCGGCACTTTCCACCGAAAGTCCAAGCAGACTCTCACTGCTTAGACCAAAGTCTTCCGGTTGCACGCTGTATTCAGTAATGTCACCGTTTTTAAGTTCTGCGATCCGCGTTTTGCTGGCCAGACTGATTTCATCCAGCCCATCATCTGCATGCACCACCAGAACATGTTCACTTCCCAGACGCTTCAGCACCTCAGCCATGGGCCGACAAAGGCTTCCGGAAAAGACCCCAATCACCTGGCGCGTGACGCCAGCCGGATTGGTCATTGGTCCAAGCATATTAAATATGGTCCGAATTGCCATTTCCTTGCGGGGGCCAATAGCATGCTTCATCGCGCTATGGTGCGCTGGCGCAAACATAAAACCCACACCGATCTCTTCCACACAGCGGGCAACCTGTTCTGGAGAAATATTCAAATTGATACCAGCTGTTTCAAGCACGTCGGCACTTCCGGTGCTACTTGATACACTGCGGTTACCATGTTTTGCGACACGGCCACCGGCAGCGGCTACGACAAAGGCACTGGCTGTAGAGACATTAAACAGGTTGGCGCCGTCTCCGCCAGTGCCGCAGGTATCGACAAGATGAGGCCCTGAAACGCTGACTTTGGTAGACAGGTCGCGCATGACACTTGCGGCACCCGTAATCTCTTCGATGCTTTCGCCCTTCATCCGCAGCGCCACCAGAAACCCGCCGATCTGGGCCTCGGTCGCTCCGCCCGTCATAATTAACTGCATGACGTTCTGCATTTCTTCTGTCGTCAAGTCCCTTCGATCTACAACAGTTGCAATTGCGTTCTTCATATCCATGCTGCTTGCTCCAGTGTGCATTTGTTATTGTTTTCGGAAGTTCCGCCTAGCGTTCCAAAAAGTTCTTTAACAAGTCGTGGCCAAACTCGGTCAGGATCGACTCAGGGTGAAACTGCACGCCCTCAATATCGAGTGTTTTGTGGCGAACGCCCATAATCTCTTCCATCGAACCATCTGTATTTTCGGTCCAGGCGCTGATCTCCAGACAATCAGGCAAACTGGCCTTTTCGATCACAAGTGAATGATAACGGGTTGCCGTGAAGGGGTTGCGCAAGCCCTTGAATACACCTTCATTGATATGGTGCACTTCAGAAGTTTTTCCATGCATGACCTGACCGGCTCGCACAATTTTGCCCCCAAACGCCTGACCGATGCTCTGGTGCCCCAGGCAAATCCCCAAAAGCGGCAGTTTACCCTTGAAAAAGTCGATGACCTCCAACGAAATGCCGGCTTTATCGGGTGTACACGGGCCGGGCGATATCACGATTTTCTCCGGTTTTAGTCTGGCAAGTTCCGGCACGCTGATTTCATCGTTGCGAAAGACCCTGACCTCGGCCCCCAACTCTCCCAGATACTGCACAACGTTGTATGTAAAGGAGTCATAATTATCGATCATTACAAGCATATCAGGCTCCTTTTTCCGGTCGGCCAGCAACGGCATCGTGCAGACCTGAACAGGCCATGGCTACAGCACGAAATACAGCCCGCCCCTTATTCATCGTTTCGTCCCATTCATTCAAGGGTACCGAATCTGCGACCACTCCCGCGCCTGCCTGTATGTGCAAAACATCATCCTGAATAACCGCGGTACGGATCGCGATGGCGGTATCCATATTCCCGTTCCATGACAGGTAGCCAACGGCCCCTCCGTAAATACCACGTTTGACTGGCTCCAGCTCATCAATGATTTCCATTGCCCGGATCTTCGGCGCGCCGCTGAGCGTCCCGGCCGGGAAGGTGGCCCGCAAGACATCAATGGCCGAGAACCCGTTTTTGAGTTTTCCCATCACGTTGGAAACAATATGCATGACATGCGAGTAGCGCTCGATCACCATTTTATCGGTCAGCACAACCGAGCCAGCCTCCGCCACGCGACCGATATCATTCCGCCCCAAATCAATCAGCATCAAATGCTCTGCCAGCTCTTTCGGATCAGAAAGAAGGTCTTCTTCCAGGGCCATATCTTCCGCTTCCGAATGCCCTCGCTTTCGGGTGCCGGCGATGGGCCTTACAGTCACATCATCGCCCTCTACGCGCGCCAGAATCTCCGGTGACGACCCTACTACGTAGAAGCCCCCCAGATTCAGATAGTACATGTATGGAGAGGGATTCAGGCAGCGCAGGGAACGATAGAGGTCCAGCGGTTGCGCCTTGAACGGGATCGACATGCGCTGGGCCAACACCGTTTGCATCACATCCCCTGCCAAAACATAGTCTTTGATTTTGTCGACGGCCGCCTCAAACTGCGGCTGTGGAAAGCCCGAAACAAAATCTTTCTCCTCAACCTCGATCGCATCGTTGGGCGCGAGGACGTTGAGATCAAGCCCCTCTCTCAAGCGGTAAACCAAACTGTCGAGAACCGTATTCGCTACGGTGAGCGCATCGTCTTCACTCGGGTCCACGTGGTGAATCAGCGTTAACTTACCGCTCAGATTATCAAATACCACCAATGAATCCGACACCATCAGCAGAATATCGGGTGTTCCCAATGGGTCTTCCGGACAGGAGTCTGCCAGTCTCGGCTCTACATAACGAATGGTGTCGTATGCAAAATAGCCAACCAGCCCTCCGTTAAACCGGGGGAGATTCGTTAATTCGGGCACCTTAAAACGCTGTTGGAACTCTTCGACGAAAGCCAGAGGGTCATCACAGACGCGCTCTTCGACAATCTGCCCCTGTAATTCTACCTGAACCTTGTGACCATAGACTTTGAGGACTTGTTCGCAGGGCAGGCCAATGATTGAGTAACGCCCCCATTTTTCACCGCCATGTACCGACTCAAGCAAGTAGGAATACTCACCATTGGCCAGCTTAAGATAGGTGCTAAGCGGCGTATCGAGATCTGCCAGGACCTCCCGATAGACGGGAACCCGGTTAAAACCCTGTCGGGCAAGAGAAGAAAACTGTTCGGGGGTCATGATACTTCCTGATTCTGGTTCGATGGCGGCCATTGCCGATCGCATGCCTGCCGGTGTTGACACGGATTTGTTTTGACGAAAAGACTTTTAGCCTCGCCAACGAACAAGGAAGGGCGCACATCTCGAGGTGTGGCGGATTGAGGCAGAATGAGTCACGCGTCTATTCTCTTAAACGTCATATCACCGGGCATACAAAAACCGGAAAAATCTATCGGCGCCAGCATGACTGGGGCGAGCACCGACCATCAAAGGCAGAAGACTAACTTAGCTCTGTCAGTGAATCAACAATCAGGTCCGGCTTAAGTTCAGAAATTGAGACACCATGATTGTATCCATAGCTGACGCCGACGCTTTTCAGGCCTGCGGCCTTGGCCGCCAATATATCGCTCGAAGAATCCCCTACCATGACTGCCTCATCAGGCGAGCATTCAAAGTGATCAAGACAGGTCAGCAGCGGCAGTGGATGAGGCTTTTTATGCGCCAGACTGTCACCTGATAACACGAACGGGACTTGCAGCCCCAGCTGATCGAGCAATGGCCCGGTGAAACGGGCGGGCTTATTGGTCACAATAGCAACCGCAACCGAAGCCGCTTGAAGCCGTGAAACCAGTTCCAGGGCCCCTTCATACAACTCCGCCGCCTCGCCATTGTGCTGCCGGTAGGCCTCCAAAAACAGCTGATAGGCTTGCGCATAACGCTCTTCATCCAGAGGGGAGGGCTCCAGATCGTAACTCAAGGCACGCCTGACCAGCATCTGCGCGCCGTTACCAACCCAGCGGCGCACCTGTTCTGTGTCGGCCAATGGCATTCCCAATGCGTGATGCATGTCGTCCAGAGCGCTTTTGAGATCCCGGACGCTGTCGACCAGCGTGCCATCCAAATCAAAAATGACCAGCCTTGGTGGCTGAGGGGCGAGCAGTTTTTTTAGGGCTGCTAACACGCCTGCATTTTCGCCAGTGCCAGCTCATCCCGCATCGCTTGAATGGTAGCGACGTAGTCGTCGGTATTGAATACGGCCGAACCGGCAACAAATGTGTCCGCGCCGGCTTCTGCAATGGCGCGAATATTATCCAGCTTGACACCACCATCCACCTCAAGCCGGATATCATAAGGACTCTGGTCAATGATCTTGCGCGCCTGCTTCAGCTTTTCCAGTGTCTCAGGAATAAATTTCTGGCCTCCGAAACCCGGGTTAACGGACATTAAAAGTATCATATCCAATCGTGACATGACGTGCTCCAAATGGTGCAAAGGCGTCGCAGGATTGAACACTAACCCGGCTTTGCAACCACCGTCCTGAATCAACTGCAATGAGCGATCAATATGCTCCGAGGCTTCCGGGTGGAAGGTAATATAGGTGGCACCTGCATCGATAAAACTACGAATCATATCGTCGACAGGCTTGACCATCAGATGTACATCAATCGGCGCGGTAATACCAAAATCGCGCAGTGCCTGACAAACCATGGGACCAATCGTCAGGTTTGGGACATAGTGGTTGTCCATAACATCGAAATGCACGATATCTGCACCGGCCTCCAACACGGAACTAACTTCCTCCCCGAGCCTGGCGAAGTCGGCGGAAAGAATAGACGGAGCGATTTTGTAGTCTGGCATGTTATCCTCGAAAAGCGACGCCCTTGTTTATGGAAATGCAGAGCAGGCGTATAAATGATCCGCTATTCTAACTGAAAGCCTTTATGAACTTCGAGTCCAGACATCGACCGACCATGCAGAAAACGCCGCAACTCTTTTCAGCCCGCACTTCCCTTCGTCGTCTTGTCCTGGCCTGGCTGGGATTAATTGCTTTTGGACTTGCCGCCCCTTGCCTCGCCAAAGACGAATCAGAAACCGAGGAAGACCCGGTCTCACCATCTCGCATTACGCCAGATACGGCTTTTCAGAGACAAGCCGCCTTAACCGCAGAGGTCCCGGCTTCGGAATTGATCCTGCTGGAGACTAACTACCCCCGACAAAGCGAGCCTGTCCAGGTTCTCGGTTTACAACAGGAGCCCCGAAAGCCGAACGCACAGGGTGCAGTCCTGATTCTTCCGGATAAAGGACAACATGCGGACTGGCCCGGACTGGTGCGCCAATTACGCAGCGCTTTACCCGATTCAGGCTGGTACACTTTTTCCGTTAATTTGCCGGTGAGTTCGGATACCGACTTGCCGAAACGTTCTCAGGGACCAAAACAAAACGATGAGATTGTCTTAACCACAGCACTGAAAAGTGCGTTGGCGAAGCCTCCAGCGCGGATCGAAAAAACCGGGACGGAAAGCGAAGCGGAAGAGGGACAGATTCCATTGGACACCAGCAATGACGCCACAGCCAATTCGGAAAACGTAGATATCAATCTGGAAGAACAACAAACCGGCGGGGAACAGCTTCCCAGTTACCAGGAACGCGCACTGGCGCACCTGAAAGCCGCGATGGACCACGTTACAGCCAAGGGCTACCGCAATATTGTGATGATTGCCATCGGGAGCAGCAGCGATCTGGCCTTGCAATACATTCAGCCGATGGCATCTGAGTTCCGCAATCAGGGATTCGTCCTGATTTTGGTTGACGCCCAGTTATCCGCGCAGTTTAACCAGGACATCGGCGAAGCGCTGGGGGAGGAGTTTCAGGCACCGGTACTGGATATTGTTAACGGCGCACAGCATGCCAGACGACACCACTACCAGCGCCGCAAACTCATGGCGGCAGCAAGCAATACCAGAACCTATCAACAACTGGAATTGCCTTCAATCGCTCGCGAACAGGAACACAAAACCCTGCTCAAGCGCATAGATTCATGGCTGAAAGTGCATGCTCCCGGTATGGCGGCACAAAAACTTAGGAAATAAAAAGCCCCTAGGCGCCTTTTTTCACTGCTGTCACGTTGAGACTGATCGGCACACCGGCAAATTTCATGTCGCTGGTGTCATCAAACAGCCCAAAGGATTTAACCCGCTTTATGTCGGTATAACCGATTTCATGGAGAATACCGCCCAGGAATTCCAGATTCAGACCCACCTTATGGTAGTCATATTCATCCACGTGGCCACCAAACATCATCGTCATAATCTTCCAGCGGGCATTCGGGTCCAACTGCTTTTTGTCTACCATCATGGCACACAGGATATCGAGATCCGGCACGCTAATGTAAACCCTTCCTCCGGGCTTCAGCACACGATGCCATTCTTCCATTGTTGGCAGCAGCTCACCGGCAAAATCAAAATGCTCAACCACATGTGACGCATAGATTTCGTCAAACGTGCCCTCATCAAATGCAGAAAGGTCATTGGCATTCATGAGATGATCCACACCCTCCAACTCCATGGCATTGAGCAATTCCCAACCTTCTTTTACCTGCTTGCCACCAATATGCAGTCTTCTTTCCATCAACCTGTCTCCAAATAAAGCTATTTTGATCCGCCAGTCTGCATTGCTGCAGCGCGTGCCAGAGCGACTTTTTCCCGGCGTGCCATATCAGGCGAAAGTGCACCGAGTTGTTTTAATACCTTGAAATGCGGTATCAGCGAAGATCCCGCAAAATATCCCGACCGATGTCCCATTCTGATGAACGACTCCACCATCG
Source organism: Oleiphilus sp. (assembly GCA_006212045.1). GTDB lineage: Bacteria > Pseudomonadota > Gammaproteobacteria > Pseudomonadales > Oleiphilaceae > PZPK01. The sequence goes on from PZPK01000014.1 coordinate 15,374, forward strand.
AGGCACATAAATTCACCCCAGGATCCTCTGCCAGCGGCCGGCCATCAAGCGCACGATGCGGAGCCATATATGATTCAGTCACCTCCGGCAACTTGCCTTGAGCCACAAACTGGCGAAGAAACCGCTCCAGCATACCAAGACCCGCCTCGCGCTGCCCGATATGAAACGAAAGCCTTGCGGCCGTTGCAAGCATTTCGGGCGAAGCATCTTCTACACCCGCCTCGCCAAGCAGCTGATAGCCTTCGCTCAGGCTTTGGTAGCGCGCCTGCATTGGTTGTTCTTTGTTCATTGCCGCGGCGAGGTGGAGCATGATTCGCCCATGCTTGCTCTCGGGGTCGGGCAGACCGCTTGGTCCGGCTACCAGTGCCTTACAACGCTCGACATATTCGTTCCCGGGAGGCTCGTTCACACTTTCTGCCCTACCCACCAGGACACCTTCCTGTTCATAACCGGGAATCCGGTCAAGCGGCACCGCAAACAAATTCAGTAAAAATCGGTCAAAGCCTTTGTCCTGCTCAAATGGCGCCAAGGTATTCAGGCCCGGAATCAGATAATACAGAGCAAAATTCATGGCTTTGAATTCGTTCAGCAGCGCCTGATTCACCTTATCCACATGCATCAGCTCAAACATCACCAAGGGTGCATGCCGCTCGAAAAAGGCCTTGCCCCCGCGCAGGATATTCAGCTCTTCACCTTCGGCATCCAACTTGATGAAATCAATCGTCGGCAGGCTGTGCTGCGACATGAAGTCGTCCAGAGTGGTCAGCTCAATCGTCTGCTTGCGGGTGAAGGCACCTTCTGTCGGCTCCAATGAATTCAGCTCAGCGTTTGGAGACATGTAAAAAGTCGCGCTACCCGCCTGATCCGACAGCCCATACTCCAGTACTTTCACTCGCCCCTTATATTTGTTGCGCTTGATCGTGGCCCGCAAAGCCTCAGCGGTATTGGGTGTTGGCTCAAAGCACCATAGCCGCCCTTTTGGCCCGAGTTTCTTTGCGATGGCGTTACTGTACAAACCATAATTGGCGCCGATGTCGAGTGCAGCCATGCTGGGTTTGGTAAAGACTCTGGCGAAGCGAATTTCATCTTCGAACCAGTCACCCTGCTCCCACAGCACATAAGCCGTCATCAGGGTAATGTTGGAGGGCGCGCAGATCTGCGAACCGTCTTTTAGGGGGATAAACTCTGTCTGAAGCTTCATTGTGTTCTGGTACCATCACCATCGCCGGAACGCGCGATACTACTAAAACTCGATGTTCAAGAAACTTCGGGGCAATGCAGATGTGAACTAATTATCTATTTTTATCTTTTGTTTAGATTCCAGCAGCTGGTCTCGTACCGATTCATACTGCGTCGCCTTTTTTTGAGTGATCACTTCAAGCCGGGTGACAATTTCTCCAAATTCAGCCAGCAAGCGGTCAAGGTCTTTTGAACGTTCGGCAATATCGATACGGGCATTATCTATATCAGTTTTCAGCGCTTTGATCTGCGCTTCGAAGCGTTCTGGTACTACGCGTCCGTTGCGCTGCATCTCAGCCGCTTTCTGCTCCAGCTCGATAATCTGTTTGGCAGAAAATTCAATTTGATTCTGCTTTGCCTCCATCACATTCAGATTATCGGTAGCTTTTCGCTGCAAAATTCGAACGGCGTCATCCGGGTGACTGTAGAGCAGACGCAACTCTGCATCCAATTCAGCTTGACGGGCAAGTTCCTGTTCTCGTTTTTTCTGCCGCTCCAGTTCCAAATCTCGCGCCAAAATCTGCTCAGGCGTCAGTGCCGGCGGCACCGTTTCAACGACTCGGCCTTTTTCATTCAGCACTTCATAGCCCTTGCCGACGAATTCCGGAGGAATGGTTCTTCCAAGCACCGTTTTTCCATCCTGATCCTTAAACCGATATAGCTGAGCGGCATTGGTCAGATTGGAAAAAGCCAGTACAAGGCCTAGAAAAAAGATAGCGAATACAGATTTTTTCGGAGGTATAAGGGTCATTCCCGGAGTAGCCAGTTACTTGAACGCTTGTTATTTATACATTCTAGTTGTTTTTTGTTGGCGGGCCAATTCACGATACCACCAAAGCTCGGAAGAGTGTCTTGGTTCACAGCAAGGCCCGCATCATCTTCAACTCTGCCCGACACCATAGCGGGCGCGATAATCAGCAACCGCCTGGGCATGAACAGACAAACTTGCATCATCGCGAATGTAGTCCAATACTTGTGACAAGTTGACGATACTCAGAACAGGAATATCGAATTCTCGCTCCAGCTCCTGAATCGCTGAGAATTCTCCCTGACCTCGCTCCTGGCGATCCAGGGCAACGATAACACCGGCAAGTTCGGCGCCAGCGTCCTTAATCAGACCGATGACCTCCCGGATAGCCGTACCTGCCGTAATCACATCGTCAATGATCATGACCCGGCCCGAAACCGGAGCTCCCACCAGGGTACCTCCTTCGCCGTGCGCCTTTGCCTCTTTACGATTAAAAGCAAACGGGGTAGGGCGCAGATGGTTTGTGGCCAAGCTAACCGCGGTAGCCGTGCCGACAGGGATGCCTTTATAAGCAGGGCCAAAAAGAACATCAAACGAAATATTGGAGTCTTTCAATGCCTGTGCGTAGGCATTTCCCAACTGTGCCAGGGATGCGCCGTCACTGAACAGGCCGGCATTGAAAAAGTAGGGGCTGATACGGCCGGACTTCAGCGTGAATTCGCCAAACTTGAGTACATTATTTTCAATGGCTCGGGCAATAAATTCCCGCTGATAAGGCTGTAAAGACTTATTTTCTAGCATTTGTTATGCCTATTTGTAATTGTTACAGAGTTTTTCTTTTCAAAAAGTGTGAAATAAGTATCATACCACGCGATTAAATTGAGAGGCAGTTATGCGAGTAGTATCAGTTAGCGTTAACGGGCTAAAAAGTGCCGCCGAAAAGGGCTTTTTCGACTGGATGCGTGAAATAGATGCCGACGTGGTATGCATTCAGGATATCAAGGGCAAAGTCTATGATTTTGATGACGCCATCTACCATCCCGAGGGCTATGAAGCGTACTTTATCGATGCTGAAAACCCGGAAGATGGCGGTGTCGGCATCTATACACGGCATTTTCCTAAAGCGATTATGTACGGCTTCGCCTACGAACCCGCGGATCGTCAGGGTAGATTCATTCAGGCAGATTTTGAGAACGTCAGCGTTGCCTCGATGCTGAGCCCTTGCGCGCTCGGCAAGTCGGAACTGCAGCAACCCAAAGACGAATTCTATGCAGCGTTCAAGCATCACCTTGAAAAAACCCTACGCAAACGCAGGCAGTTCATCTTTACCGGCGCGATGCATTCGGCCCACTTGGTCATGGATGCCAGCCCTAAATTTCATGAAATGGAAGTGAGCGGATTTCTTGCTCATGAGCGCGCATGGTTTGATGAGGTTTTTGATGACCTGGGTTATGTCGATGCTTTTCGCAAAATCAATGTTCAGAAAAACGAGTACACCTGGTGGCCCGAGTGGGCAGAAGGCTGGCGCAAGGACGCTGGCTGGCGCACGGATTACCAGATAACCAGCCAAAGCGTAAAGAATCTGATTCTCGACGGCTTTATCGATTACGACACGCGCTTCTCTGATCATGCACCGCTGATTATCGACTACGACATTATCATGTAGATTCGGCGCGCAATCGACGCCCGCAAGCCTTTCCTAAAGAAGCCCGGCACTTATTCAGCGTGACGGGCGATGAGCCGTTATAACTCAGTTTTTTACCAACGCAGCTTCCTGCAAGGCAAATATTTCGTCGATGCCTTTACGCGCCAGCGCCAACATCTGATCAAACTCTTCCTGATTGAATGGCTCTCCTTCAGCCGTTCCCTGCACCTCGATAAAGCCTCCTTTATCAGTCATGATGACGTTCATGTCCGTCTCCGCCGCTGAATCTTCAGGATAATCCAGATCCAGAACAGCCTGACCTTCAAATATGCCCACTGAAATCGCCGCCACTTTCTGCTTCATCGGCAGTGCCTTCAATTTGCCCTGGTCGACCAGACCTTGCAGCGCGTCAATCAGTGCGACACAACCGCCTGTAATGGAAGCAGTCCGGGTACCACCATCAGCCTGAATGACATCACAATCGACAATCACAGTGCGTTCACCCAAAGCCTTCATATCAACCGCCGCTCGCAGAGAGCGCCCGATCAATCGCTGAATTTCAACCGTTCGTCCCCCTTGTTTGCCACGTGCGGCCTCCCTTCCCATCCTGGACCCGGTAGAGCGAGGCAGCATCCCGTATTCGGCCGTCAACCAGCCCTGACCCTGACCTTTCAGAAAACGGGGGACGCCGTCTTCAACCGTCGCATTACAAATAACTTTGGTATCGCCAAACTCGATCAGCACGGAGCCTTCAGCATGCCTGGTATAGTTTCGATTGATCTTGATGGTGCGTGATTCATCCGCTGCGCGGCCACTCGGTCTGCTCATAGTGTTTGTTCTACCCCTGATTGAACTGCCTGAAAAAATGCTGGCGAGTGTACCACCATCTCCTTATCCAAGCGATGCTGATATGCGCTGCTGGGCTTATCAGAGAGCAAGGTTTAGAATAGATCGCTTTTAGGAAGTCAGAGTAACTATCAGGGGGCCGCATGCTAAAAAGCATGACCGCTTTTTCGCGCGAAGACATTGAAACTGAACAGGGTGTACTGACCTGGGAAATACGCAGCGTCAATCACCGCTACCTCGAACCCGCTTTTCGAATTCCCGAGCTGTTCAGAGAAGCAGAACCGTCCCTGCGGGATGTACTAAGACGTCATTTGGCAAGGGGCAAGGTTGACTGTAGCCTGAAATGGCAACCCGACACTAATCAGACCACCGGACTTAAAATCAACCCAACTGTCCTGTCGAACCTGCATCAGGCAACATCGACCATTCGCGCGGGCTTTGACAATACTGCTCCCGTTAACGTAATGGAAGTGCTCGCCTGGCCAGGCATCATCGAGCAAGAAAGCGCTGACAGCAAACCACTGCTGGCGGCTGCAATCAGCTGTTTCGACAAGGCTCTGATCAAACTGGGCCAGAACCGGACCAGGGAAGGCAAGCAACTGGAACCCTTGCTGGAAGAACGGCTTGAGAAGATTTCCTCGATCGTCGCCCAGGTACGACAAAAGCTACCTGAAATACTGGAACTACAGAGCAACACCATCAAAACCCGTTTCGAGGAAGCCCGGGTCGAGCTGGACAACCAGAGACTCGAGCAGGAATTGGTGCTGCTGGCACAAAAATCGGATGTCGCTGAGGAGCTGGACCGGCTCGACGCCCATGTCATTGAAGTACGGTCCACCCTCAAAAAGGACGAACCCGTGGGCCGTAGACTCGATTTTCTGATGCAGGAGCTCAACAGGGAGGCGAATACGCTGTCTTCCAAAGCCATCGTGACAGACACCACGCGCGCCGCAGTGGAACTAAAAGTACTGATCGAACAAATGCGGGAGCAGGTGCAGAACATCGAATAGGTTCCGCCCACTCAGACCGTCAGACAGAGACACTATACAGAGACACTATGAAGCAAGGACAACTGTACATTATTTCGGCACCCTCGGGGGCCGGAAAAACGAGCCTGGTCAAAGCATTACTGGAAAAAGACCCCCAAGTTGCGGTATCGGTATCGCATACGACCCGCGCGCCCCGTCCCGGCGAAGTCGACGGGCAAAACTATAACTTTGTCTCCAAAGAACAGTTTGAAGCCATGGTAAAGAATGGCGATTTTCTGGAACATGCCGAAGTGTTTGATAATTACTACGGGACTTCGGGCCCCTGGGTGCAACAGAAACTGGCCCAAGGGCTGGACATCATTCTTGAAATTGACTGGCAGGGCGCGCGGCAAGTGCGTTCACACCACCCCGAAGCCTGTAGCATTTTTATCCTGCCCCCCTCCAAAGCGGCGCTTCGTGAACGTCTGAGCTCCAGAGGCCAGGACAGCCAGGAAGTGATTGATGGCCGGATGGACCAGGCGCAATCCGAGTCCAGCCATTACGAAGAATACGATTTTCTCATTATTAACGATCACTTTGATCAGGCGCTGACAGAACTTTCAGAGCTTTTCTCGAGTCAGCGGCTTCGTCTGGGACGCCAGAAATCACTGCATCAGGATCTGCTCAACTCCCTGTTGTCATGAGCCGCAAGTTTCCGTAAAATGCGCGGTCCTTTCTCACGAACCAACGTGAGTCTGTTCTGACAAGAGGTTTTGCAAAGAATGGCTAGAGTTACCGTAGAAGATTGCCTGGACAATGTTGATAACCGCTTTGAGCTGGTAATGGTCGCCACCAAACGAGCCCGTCAATTGGCGAACACAGCACAAGAACCACTGGTAGAGTGGAATAATGACAAGCCTACGGTGGTTGCCTTGCGTGAAATTGCAGAAGGCCTCATCACCAACAAAACGCTGGACACCGGCGAAGCAGAGTAACATCGCACCCGCATCGACCGACAATCGGTTCGATCAGTCAAAAGGCGACAGTAAAGTCGCCTTTTTTGTTCCCCCTCCTTCCATATTCTGTACTTCGCAAATCGTCGATCGCAGCAAAGTACCGCCCCTTCAGCCTTTAAGCGTAAAATAGCGCTTGAAATATCCTGCACCGCTTCAATACACTATGGAGTAGCGCGCTCAAACTGACGGAGCCCCTTCTTTGACCCTGGCGTTAACCTAAACGGGAACATTGTGCCCACCATTGACAAGCTGACCGAATCTCTTAGCACCTACCTTGACCAGGACAAGATCGTTTTGGTCAGGCAAGCTTACGAAAAAGCAAAAACCGCGCATGAAGGCCAGTATCGCCGCAGTGGAGACCCCTACATTGTTCACCCTGTTGCCGTCGCTAATATTCTCTCCGAACTGCAAATGGACCATCAGACGCTTATGGCGGCCCTGCTGCATGACGTCATCGAAGACACCAGCGTCACCAAAGAAGAGCTTGCAAGCGAGTTTGGTGACTCCGTAGCCGAGCTTGTCGACGGCGTGAGTAAACTGACACAGATTGAATTCAAATCCAAAGCTGAAGCCCAGGCTCACAATTTTCAGAAAATGACGCTGGCCATGGCCAAGGATATCCGGGTTATTCTGGTCAAACTGGCCGACCGGCTGCACAACATGCGCACACTGGGCCCATTGCACCATGAGAAGCGCCGCCGTATCGCTATCGAAACACTGGACATCTACGCCCCTATCGCCAATCGGCTGGGTATCAACAGCATTCGAGTTGAACTTGAAGATCTGGGCTTCGCGGCCCTGTACCCCATGCGGGCAAAATACATCAAAAAAGCGGTCAAAAAACTGCGCGGCAATCACAATCAGATTATTGAGGATATACAAAGCAGCCTTGAAAAGTGCCTGAAAGATCGCAACATCGACGGCAAAATCCTTGGACGCGAAAAGCACTTGTACAGCATCTACAACAAGATGAAATACAAGCACAAATCTTTTCATGAAATTATGGATGTCTATGCGTTTCGCGTGATCACACATAGCGAGGAAGACTGTTATCGAACGCTTGGCGCCGTGCATAGTGCCTATAAGCCGCTGCCTTTTCGCTTCAAGGACTATATCGCTGTGCCCAAAGTGAATGGTTATCAGTCTTTACACACCACGCTATTCGGTAAACATGTCAATATTGAAATTCAGATCCGCACGGTTGAAATGGAGGAGCTGGCGAATCATGGCATTGCCGCACACTGGCAATACAAAGGAGAGTCCAGTCTTGCGCTGGCCAATCAGGCCCGCATAGACCGCTGGCTGAGCGGGCTGAAACAGATGCGCGAGCATGCCGATGACTCGATGGAATTTATCGAACACGTAAAAATTGACTTGTTCCCGGATGAGATTTACGTGTTCACGCCCAAAGGCTCCATTCTGGAGCTACCGGCAGGCGCTACTGCCATTGATTTCGCCTATGCCATTCATACAGACATTGGCAATGCCTGCGTGGCCTGCCGCATTAATAAAAAGCTGGCGTCCCTGAGCGAACCGCTTCAAAGCGGTCAAACCGTTGAAATCATCACCGCACCTGGCGCCAAGCCCAGCAAGGCATGGCTGAACATTGTGGTGACCGGGAAAGCCAAAAGCAGCATCAGGCATTACCTGAAACAGCACAGCAAAGAAGAAAGCCATGCCCTTGGAAAAACGCTCATCGAACGTTCTCTGGCCGGCATCAAAAAAACCTGGGACGATATCAGCGATGAACACTTGTCAAAGGTGCTGAAGCACAATCAGGCTGAATCATTTGAACAACTGCTGATCAATGTCGGACAGGGCAATCGCATGCCTTATATCATCGCACGGCAGCTGGTTGCAGACGAAGATGAAGTGATCGATGCAGACCAGGAAGTCACTCATGCCAAACAACAGCTGATGATCAAGGGCACGGAAGGACTGAACCTTTCCTTCGCCAAATGCTGCCACCCTATCCCCGGTGACCCCATTGTCGGGGTCGCTGCTGGCGCATCCGGCCTGGTGATACACTCGGAAGGCTGCACGAAAGTCATGGCGAAAACCCAGAATCACGCAAAAATTCATTTGTCCTGGGTCAAAGATATTACGGACGAATTCGTCGTAGAATTGCGCGTTGAGCTTGAACGACAGCGTGGCATCATCGCAGAACTGGCATCGGCATTAACCAGAGCTGAAGCCAATATCGAGCGGATCGGCGTTGTTGAGCAAAATGCCAAAATGAGTGTCGTGAACGTTGTCCTGCATGTGCAGGGCAGGCGCCATCTGGCGCGAGTAATCAAGAAAGTACGTGCGATCAAGGCGGTGATACGTTTGAATAGAGTCATTAACCACTAATGTAAAAAGACATCAACCATTCATGTGAAAAGCCATCAATCACGGCAACGATCGACGACTCACAAGACAGTCCGTGGTATGTGACCATTGACGGCCACACACAAAGGCAACCAAGACCCTGATCGGCGAGGCACCTTATGAGCAACAAGTCCATTATTCAGACCTCCGATGCACCTGCTGCAATCGGCACTTACTCTCAGGCCGTCAAAGCGGGCGACACCATTTACCTTTCGGGCCAGATCCCTTTGGACCCACAAAGCATGAAACTCGTCAGCGGCGAGATAGATCTTCAGATCAAGCAAGTATTCGAAAACCTGAAAGCCGTGTGCGATGCTGCAGGCGGTAGCATTCAGGACATCGTCAAGCTCAACATCTACCTGACAGATCTCGATAATTTCGCTACGGTTAACGAGATTATGGCCACTGTTTTCGAAACGCCTTATCCGGCCCGTGCCGCCATTGGCGTATCGGCATTACCAAAAGGTGCCGGCGTCGAAATGGACGGTATTATGGTGCTGAGTTAGTAGCGATCGAAACTAACTTTGCGATTCCGGGCTCAACTTTCGGTACCCCTCGCGATAACTGGGATAGCGCAAACGGTACCCCGTAGACAGCATTCTGTGATTATTGCAGCGCTTGTTTCCCGCCCGTCTTCTCACCGGTAATTTGCCAGTTGCCAACGCCAAGTCGTTTTCAGTCGCAATAAACCTCAGCACCTCATTCATTTCCACCGGACAACTGTCGGTCGCCAGGTAACAGCTATCCAGCTCAACCCCCTGAATCGACAGGCTGATCAAGTGCAGTAGAAAGCCGACACAGTCATCTTCATGGATACGGTTCGTCAAATGCATGCCCGGCGCTAGCGCACGATCACCCGTACGCACCTGCTCAATCAGCTTGCTGCGCCCGCCACCGTAAATGCCGCTAAAGCGCACACAGGTGCTTTTGATATCGCTGCCAGATAACAAGGCCTCGGCTTCCAGCAGGATTTGACCCGCAAAAGTGGCGGGTTGAGTGGCCGAACTTTCATCCACGACCGAGCCATCATCCTGATGATAAACACTGGTACTGGAAACAAAGATCAGTCGCCTGGGTTGTGATCCGGTACGCAACGCTGTCAGCACATTCCCCAGACCCGTCACAAACGTTGCCCGGTATGCCGCCTCTTCCCGCCGGCCAGGGCTCAGACAGTACACAACAATGTCCGGATCTGTCGGCATTTGCGCTGACAGCTCTTCCGGTTTACATACATCTACCTGCCGGTAGTCCATGTCCGGCCCGGTCACCCGAGCAGACCTTGCCATCGCCCAAACCTTGTATTGGCCAGCCAAAGCCATTGCCGCCCGGGAGGCAATTTTCCCGTAACCAATAAAGAGAATACTCGGGTCCTGCATTGCGCTTTGTCCTGTCGAATTTTAAGATGTCTGCCATTAACAAAAACTAACAACTTCACCCAAGCGATTGGCAGGCCATATATCATGACGCTCACCGAACTACGCTACATTGTGATGCTGGCTCAGGAAAAGCATTTCGGAAAAGCCGCCGAGCGTTGCTACGTCAGCCAGCCGACACTCAGTGTTGCTGTCAAAAAGCTTGAAGACGAACTGGGCATGCCTTTGTTTGAACGACACAAGGGCAATATCAGTGTCACGGACCTAGGCCAGCGATTGGTGCAGCAAGCCCAGAATATTCTGGACCAGGTCAGTATTTTCAAGGATATGGCCAAAGAAGGTCAGCAACAACTAAATTATCCGTTCAAGCTTGGTGCCATCTATACCATTGGCCCCTATTTATTTCCGCATTTAATGCCTCAGCTCAACAGTATCGCGCCAGACATGCCACTCTATATCGAGGAAAACTATACGGCGGTACTGAAACGCAAGCTAAAAGAATGCGAGCTGGATGCCATTATCATTGCATTACCCTTCGAAGAGCCGGATGTGGTGACCCTGCCCATCTATGATGAACCCTTTGTTGTAGTGCTGCCCAAGGGCCACCATCTGTGCCGGCACCGGCACATCGAAGCGCACATGCTGAGCGAGGATAACCTGCTGATGCTCGGACCGGGTCACTGCTTTCGGGACCAGGTGCTGGACACCAACCCGACGCTAAAAAACCTGATGAATCCGTCACGTCCGGGTGCCAACAAGCCTTTAATGACAGAGGGCAGCTCATTGGAAACGATTCGCCATATGGTGGCTTCTGGCTTTGGTATCAGTGTACTTCCGATGTCGGCCATGCTCGCAAGCCCGGACCACGCACAACAGATCGAAGTCAGACACTTCAAGTCTCCCGCACCTTTCAGAACAGTGGCGCTGGCCTGGCGAGTCACCTTTCCCCGACCAAAAGCGATCGAAACTGTAAAACAAAGCATTCAACACTGCCGGGTTTTAGAAGAACCCGTCCCCGCCGACACGTAATGCCATGACGCGTCTGGACGAAATACCACTCACGCAATTGAAAGGCGTTGGCGAAAAGCTGGCGCAAACCCTTTCAAAACTGGACATTTTTTCCGTGCAGGATTTACTGTTTCACCTGCCGTATCGCTATGAGGATCGCACCCGCATCGTCCCTCTGAACCAGTTTCGTCCGCAAATGCCGGGGCTGTTTGAAGCCAGCATCGTCAGCCACCGGGTTGTTTATGGCAGGCGTCGCAGCCTGGAAGTGATCGTTGAAGATAGCACCGGCGCAGTGACGCTCCGTTTCTATCATTTTTCTGCCGCACAGACCCGGCAACTTGAAACTGGCCAATCAATCCGCGCGTTTGGTGAAGCAAGGCTGGGCAAAAACGGCATCGAGTTCTACCACCCGGAATACAGCCTGATCACCAGTGCCGACAAACATGAAATCCCTGACCGTCTGACGCCGTTGTATCCGCTCACAGAAGGCATTCAGCAGCCCCGCATGCGCGCCATCTGCCAACAGGCAATACAGTGGCTGGATCGCGCACAAGTCAATGAGTTACTGCCAACCAGGGTACTTGAGTTACTCCAGTTACCCGAGCTGAATACCGCCCTGCGATTTCTGCATCAGCCCCCCACAGATGCCGACCAGCAAGCCTTGCTGGAGGGCCGACACCGCTGTCAGCAACGATTAATCGTGGAAGAGTTGTTGGCACATCATTTAAGCCTGTTAAAACTGCGGCACAGCATTCGCAGTCACACGGCTCTGGCATGCAAGCTTTCAGACAATGCCCTTGCGCTGCGCCAGCACTTTCTAGAGGCATTGCCGTTCGCACTAACCTCGGCACAAGAGCGTGTGCAACAGGAAATAAGCAACGACCTGCAACACCCCGTACCAATGCTTCGTCTGGTACAAGGCGACGTCGGTTCCGGTAAAACAGTGCTGGCGGCGCTGGCGGCTTTGCAGGCATGCGGGGCTGGCGCACAAGTCGCTCTGATGGCTCCGACAGAAATTCTGGCCGAACAACACTATCAGAACTTTGCCGCCTGGTTAGCGGACCAACCGGTCCGGCTGGCCTGGTTGGGCGGCAAGACCAAAGGCACGCAACGCAAGAACGTATTGAATGACGTTCGTGCCGGAGACGTGGATATTGTGATTGGAACACATGCTCTGTTCCAGGACGATGTCATCTTCCACAAACTCGCGCTGGCGATCATCGATGAACAGCATCGCTTTGGTGTCCACCAGCGATTGGCGCTGAAGGATAAAGGCCGCAATGCGGGACTGGTTCCCCACCAGCTCATCATGACCGCTACCCCAATTCCCCGCACGCTCGCCATGAGTGCCTATGCAGACCTGGACACTTCCGTCATCGATGAATTGCCGCCAGGTCGGCAATCAATTGAAACCTTTGTCATTCCCGACACGCGAAGGCAGGAAATGCTGGAGAGAGTCAGGACGATCTGTCAGTCCGGCGACCAGGCTTACTGGGTTTGCACGTTGATTGAAGATTCCGAAAGCCTGCAATGCCAAGCCGCAGAAGACACGGCGGCATGGCTGTCAGAGTCTCTTTCGGAGCTGGCAATCGGGCTTGTGCATGGTCGAATGAAGGCACAGGACAAGGCCCTGATGATGGAGGCATTTGTTGCCGGAAAACTGGATCTGCTGGTCGCCACAACGGTGATCGAAGTCGGTGTGGATGTGCCGAATGCCAGCCTGATCGTGATCGAAAATCCGGAACGACTGGGACTCGCCCAGCTACACCAGCTGCGGGGCCGCGTTGGCCGGGGAGAAAAACAGAGTTACTGCGCGTTGATGTACCACCCCCCGCTCTCGGTCAATGGCAAGGCTCGTCTACAGGTGATGCGCGAAAGTAATGACGGTTTTGTCATTGCTGAAAAAGACCTGGAATTGCGCGGCCCCGGCGAAGTCCTGGGCACCAAACAAACCGGGCTGGTTGATTTCAGAATAGCCGACCTGCAAAGAGACAAGCACTGGCTTGAGCAGATCAAAACCATCGCCCCCATGATTTCAAACCCTCAGGCTTTGATCGATCGCTGGGTTGGTCAGGGCGAGAAATACGCGGAAGTTTAGGGATTCAGATTTCTTATACCGAATTTTGTTCTACACTAAAAACAAACCCTGCAACTTCTATCGTCGCGTTTCCCGGAACACTCATCCTCCAGTCATCTGGCACCTGCGTGTGATTCCCGACCGGCACCCTGACAGCGTCGCCCGGACCGTGAAATGCAACATCGGATCCAGACGAGCACAAACCAGGCTCAACCGGCGCCAGAACTTGCACGCATGACTCAATGGAGAAGAGAATCTAGCATGATACCTGCTGCTGTTAACAAAATATTCGAACATTACCAAAGCCTTGAAGATGAAGGACTCGACGCCAATTGCCAGCCCAGTCTTGTAGCACGTGAGGGAGTGTCAGCCGGCCATATTGTCAAAATGGTTTTGATGAGCGACACGCTGGGCCGATTGCAAATACTGTTCCCGGCCGATTGCATGCTGGATGTTGATGCCCTGAACAAAGTACTGGGACGTGCACTGGTCGCGCTTCCGGGAGATGACCTCGACAGCATCAAGGCACGTCATAGCCTGACAGAACTGCCGGCCATTCCGGATATTACCGGATTGCCCGCGATCATCGACAAGCGCTTGCTGGAACTGGATGAATACTATGTTGAGTCCGGGGATGCGGGGCAATTGATCAGTCTGAGTAAAGACTTCTTTGAACTGTCCACCCGCAAAGCCAAACCTGAATCTTTCACGGTGCCTCTGAGCGACATTCCCTACAATCAGAATGCCCCTGAAACAGATATCATCGAGATCAATCAGGCCATTGAGAAATTTACCACGCTCAGAATCAAGAAACGCCTGGAAGATACACTGGAAATTCCGCCTCTGCCGCAAAGCGCCCAGGATATCATCAAACTGCGCGCAAACCCTGAAGCGGATTCGGACGAACTGGCTACCATCGTGGAACGTGACCCTAGTCTTTCAGCCCAGGTCGTCAGCTGGGCGTCCAGCTCCTTCTATAACGCGCCCGGAAAAATCAGATCCGTGCATGATGCGATTATTCGCGTACTCGGGTTCGATATGGTTATGAATCTGTCCATGGGACTATCGCTTGGCCGCACCCTGAATGTACCGAAAGAGCAGCCAGAGGGATATGCGCCTTACTGGCATCAAGCCATGTGGGCGGCCTTGGGTACCACCAGCCTGATCAGCAAAATGGAGCCTGCCTATCGCCCCAGTTTCGGGCTCGCGTATCTGTCAGGCTTGTTGCATAACTTCGGTTATCTGGTGCTGGCACATGTCTTTCCGCCGCACTTTTCTTTGATCTGCCGTTACATTGAAGCCAATCCGCACCTGGACTCCTCCGTGATCGAGCACTTTTTGCTGGGCATCACCAAGGAACAGATCGGCAGCCAATTGATGTCTGTCTGGAATATGCCGCCCGAGGTCATCACGGCACTCAGACATCAGAAAAACAGAACCTACGAAGGCCCCCATGCAGAATTTGCAAATCTGCTCTGTCTGACCGAACAAATGCTGGCGCGCCACGGCATACTCAATTCTGCAACCGGACCACTGTCCGCTTCGCTGCTTGAAAAATTTCATCTTACCGAAGAAGATGCTGACGCAGCGATTCTGGCATTGCTGGAAAATAAAAATGAAGTCAGTGGTGTGGCCAATATGATGGCACAGTAATCAATCGCTGTGATTGTAATTGCTCAAGCGCACAAAATCGGACAGGCTAAGATTTTCGGGCCGTAAACCCGCATCGATACCCAGAGCGTCCAGGGCCTCCAGAGGAATGACGCCCGCAAGCGCATTGCGCAGCGTTTTGCGCCGCTTGGTGAAAGCCTGTTTGACGATCCCCTGCAGGCGACTGACTGACTCAGCCGGATACGGCAGTTCAGTGTAGGGGCTCAGACGCACGATTGCCGAATCCACTTTAGGGCTCGGTGAAAACGCCTCCGGCCCAACAACAAACAAGGGCTGCACGCGACAATAATACTGGCACATAATACCAAGTCTTCCGTAGCTGGAATCTCCCGGCTGCGCCACCATTCTCTCAACCACTTCTTTCTGCAGCATAAAATGCATGTCTTTCAGACAATGAATGTTTTCCAGCAAGTGGAAAATAAGCGGCGTCGAAATATTATAGGGGAGGTTGCCAACCACACGCAGGGGGGCGTCTTCACTTGCCAGGGCATTGAAATCAAATTTCAATGCATCCGCTTCATGTATTTGGAACTCTGGATAGTTGAAGAATTTGGTTCTGAGTACTGGCACCAGATCACGATCCAGCTCGACCACATTCAGTCGGCCATCCAAGGCCTCAAGCAGGTGCTCCGTTAGGGCGCCAAGTCCGGGGCCAATCTCCACCATATTGTCAGCAGGGCGCGGATGAATGCCACTGATGATTTGCTCAATGACCGCTTCGTCATCCAGAAAGTTCTGCCCGAAACGCTTGCGCGCCTGGTGTCCCGGTTTCGATGCGGATTTCTTGCCATTATGCTTCATAAATAATGTCTCACGCCGACGACCTTGCGCCAGATTCTGCGGAGCGGGCCATGCTGGCCGCCTCCGAAATAGCGCACAAAAGGCTGCCGCAATCAGCTTTGCCTGTACCTGCAAGATCCAGAGCTGTGCCATGATCCACCGAGGTGCGGATAAAGGGCAAACCCAGTGTAATGTTCACGGCCTCGCCAAAGCCCTGAAACTTCAAAACGGGTAGCCCCTGATCATGGTACATGGCCAGAACAGCATCGGCAGACTCCAGATATTTGGGTGTAAACAGGGTATCGGCAGGCAAGGGGCCTTGCACATCCGCACCACGTTCACGAAATTCTTCCAGCACCGGGGTAATGACATCGATTTCTTCGGTCCCCATGTGACCATTTTCACCCGCATGAGGGTTCAGTCCGGCCACCAGAAGACGCGGCCGGCTGCAGGAAAAATACTTTTCGAGATCGTCCATCAGAATTGTCAGCACCTGCCTGAGCAGTGCCGGTGTAATCTCGTCCGGAACATCCCTGAGAGGTAAATGCGTGGTTGCCAATGCGACCCTGAGACCAGGACTGGCCAGCATCATAACCACCCGCTCCAATTCGCAGCGGTGTTGCAGATATTCAGTATGCCCGCTAAACGCAATCCCCGCATCGTTGATAATGCCTTTATGCACGGGCCCGGTGACCATGGCACTGTAACGACTGGCCAGCACGCCATCAATGGCCTCGTCCAGGCAGTTCAGAACATACGCTGCATTCTGTGGGTTCAATTCACCCGGGCGCGCGGGAACCTCCAGCGCAACATCCTTCACCCAAAGCGTACCAGCCTCTGCGGTTTCAATCGGCTCGCCTTTCCAATGCCTGATTTCCAGACAATGATTCAAAAGCCTGGCCCGCTCGGCGATCAACTGGGCATTACCAACCACAACCAAGGGAACATCGACCCCCTGACTTGCCATCCTTACCACCAGATCAGGACCGATGCCTGCGGGTTCTCCACTGGTCACCGCTAACGGTGCCGTGCCAGATGCACTGTTCATTCGTTTTCCAGCGCTTCAAAGCGCTCGTCTTTGACAGAAATAAACGCCTCGCCTTTGATTTCCTGAAGCCAGCTCACCAGCTCTTCTTCATATTTGCGTCGATGAATCACCTGTCGCGCCTGGTTCGCCTGCAACAACGCGCCGACGTCCTGTTTCCGCGTCTCCGTCACCTGCAGGATGTGCCAGCCAAAAGATGACTTGAATGGCTGGCTAATCGTTCCCAAAGTACTTTCAAGCATGACTTGCTCGAACTCAGGCACCATTTGCCCCTCGCTGACCCAATTAAGATCGCCACCATCAATTGCTGACACAGGGTCATCCGAGTTGGAGCGAGCCAGTGTCGCAAAGTCCTCACCGTCAACCAGGCGCTCATACAGTTTTTCGCTGATCGCTCTGGCTTCTTCATCCGTGCGAATTTCACTGGGCGAAATCAATATGTGACGGACCCGGTACTGATCAATGATTCTTTCTTCTCCGCCACGCTTGTCGAGCGGCGAAATGATATGGAAACCACTTCCCGATTGCAGTATGCCGGAGGGTTCCCCCACCTTCAGTGATGGCAACACACCCGCGGCAATGGAAGGCAGCTCATTCTCTTTACGCCAACCGATCACGCCACCCTCCAGCGCTTGCCGTCCATCCGATTCAGCCACCGCAATTTGGCGAAAATCTGCACCATTCTGCAATTTTTCCAGTATTTGCCCGGCCCGCTGACGCGCCGATTCCAGCTCTGACTCTGTGGCAGATTCCTGAACTGCTATCAGAATATGCCCTATCAGGTATTCGACCCCGCTTTGTGAGCGCCCTTCTTTTGAGGCAAGAAAGGTCTCAATCTCCTGCTCGGTGACTCTAACGCGCCGGTCCACAGAACTTTGCTGTATACGCGTCACGATCATTTCCCGCCGAATCTGCTCACGGGCACTGGCATAGGTTTCACCTTCCATAGCCAACTGCGCTTCAAACTCCTCTAGCGTCATGTTGTTGCTACGGGCGATGTTATTAATGGTCTGATTCAACTGGTCGTCGCTGATACGAATACCCGCTCGCTCGGCACGCTGCAACTGGATGCTCTCCAGAATCAGCTGATTGAGCACACGCATTTCCAGAACCGACCTGGCAGGAGCAGGCGTACCCTGACGCTGCAGGCGGTTTGCGATTGCCTTAACGCGGCGGTCAAGTTCGGACTGCATCACAATGTCATCATCGACAATCGCAACAATGCGATCCAGCAATACCTCTTTTGCGGCATGGGAAACACCACCAGCCAGCAACAACACGCACATGCCCAGCATGCACAACAACTTCTTCAACACCAGTATTCTCCAGATTTAATGGCCAAGGCCTAAAGTAAGGCGGATCTGCGCTCACCTCTTTGATAGCAGTATGCACTGCATTGATGGGCGCTACCGGAAATACGCTTCCCGTGATTTATAACCGGGAATTTGCGCATCAAGGCTGTCCAGTTCGGCACCGGTTCCACCCAGTCCAACGAGCTGCACGCGGAACAGGATACCGCTATCAATATCGGAATCCTCCGTAAGATATTGCTGAGTCAGAATCTGTACGCGCCAGCAACAGCTATTGTACTCCAATCCCGCCAGGGAACCGATACTTCGTTCTGCGTTCAGGTCGTAACGCCAGCGCGCCAGCAATCCGAAGCGCTCGTTCACCGGCAGAATAAACGAGGCGTCGGTTTGTTCCAGCTCTGCTTCCCGATAGCGGTGCATCAGATTCAATACCGGCCCGCCCTTTTCACCCCGGTACGCCAGCTTGGTAATACTTTCTCGGGTGCCATTTTCACGCGCATCCCAAGTGCCTGCATAGCCAAGCGTTAAGGTGCTATTGGGACGGTAGGTCGCTTCGGTGATAATAAACGAATCCTTCCGGGAAGACGCGCCCAACAGAGCGCCGGAACTATCACTGGCACTGTCCTGCAGTTCTTCCGATGTCCTCTCAACCCCTACCTTTCGGTTGGCATAATGAAACACTTGTCCGACGCTGAACACAAACCGGTCAATACCGCTGGCCCAATCGGTCCAGCGGCTGGTCAGACCAAGCGTTGCCCGGTTACTGTCTGCGACCCGGTCGCCACCACTAAAACGATTTGGATGATACAAGCGCTGAAAACTGAAACTGGGCAAAGAAGCATCAAAGTTGGGAATACCGCTTTGATCTTCGTATGGGCTGTATACGTAGTACAGCCTTGGCTCAAGCGAATGCAGATAGGTCTGACCAAAGCGTTCTACGCGACGGTCAAGAAACAGACCGGTATCAAGCTCGTACACGGGAACGGTTCGGGAGATATGGTTGTCCTGCGGCGGATAGGCCGTCAGAGCATAATCAGTGTGATCCAGAGTCACGCTCGGTTTCACAAAGGCCCAGCTGCTGGACCAGGGCAGGGAGAGCTTGGTGATATGGCGCAAGCGTGAACCATAGGCCTGGTCTTCAGACGACAATCGCTCGGAATCACGGTAGAAATAGGCATACTGCGAGCGCCAATCGAGTTCCAGATTGTCATAGTAAAAAAAGGCCTGGTAATTGATCTCCGGCAAGCGTTGAAAGGCCTCTTCATTAGCCGGCAAGGTCTGATCCAGATTCTTGTATTGCTGCGCAACAACTTCCAGCTGCCAGCTTTGCTGCACATAGTTGAAACTGGCTCGACGGTCGAGATAGTCTTTGCTTTCGATGCGCAGGCCCTGATTCAGATCATCCAGATAATCACTGTCACTGATTTCAGCAAAATCAATACGACCATATAGCGGTTGGTCCCAGTAAGAAAAGTCGTAGTCCTGCTCAAAACTCAGGCCCCAGCGCTCACCGTCCTCATGTACATGGCCGGTCAGTCGCTCTTCGCCCAGAAAACTTTCATCGCGTCTCAAATACCCAAGGCCCAATTCTGTATTGCTGAAACGGCTCAAATGCCGCAATTCCAGCTCTGAATGCAGGCCTCTCCCTCCGATAAAAGACGGCGTGTACGTAGCATCGAAAGCAGGTGCAATATTGAAATAGTAGGGGGTTGAAACAAACATCCCTTCACCCGTATTTGACGAGCCAAACTCGGGATAAAGGAAGCCGGATTTGCGTCGATTATCGATCGGAAAACGGAAATAGGGGATATACAAAACCGGCACATCGGCCACTTCAAAACGGGAGTGGTAAGCCTCTCCGTAACCTCGCTCCTGCCCCAGAATCACTTCCGAAGCACGTATCGACCAGGAATTATCTCCCGGTGCGCAGGTGGTGAAAGCACTTTGTTCCAACACCACCAGATCCTGGTCGGCCTGCCGGATGGTTTCCGCTTCGCCACGCAGACGCGTCTTGGCATTAATAAACGAGGCCTGCTCTACATAGGCTTCGTTTTCAGACATATTCACGGAAGCGTTTTTCCCCCGTATCTGCAATGCCGGGGAGTCGATGCGGATATCACCAAGCATTTCAGCCTGCCCATTATTCTGGTCCAATAGCGCCTGCTCACTCCGCACACTGAATCCTGGCTGTCTGATCCATACATCTCCGTCCAGTTTCAGAACACCACTTTCGGACAATTCTGCCCGGTCTGCTTCGATTTCAATTTCCTGAGACTTTTCGCTAATGCCTTCTCCGGCCAGATAAAAATCATCCGCATCGGTATTTCGAGCCTCAACACCGGTATAGCAGGAGGCTGGCATGCGCGAAAAAGGGACGGTGTCATCCGCTTGTTCCGCAACGCTCACGGAAGCCAGAAACATCAACAAAAATAACACGTGATTCTTGGGCTGGATATGCATGAATAGCTTTAGAGTAATGCCGTATTGAATGGACATGAACTAACCAGAGATTCCCTGTATAGCTGCGCGGTCATGATAAACGCAGCTCTCTTTGATGTCATTTAACTTTTTGATTAGGATGGCTTCTCTCATCAGACCTGATCTCAAGCGGAGCTCACACTCACATCTATGGACGCCAGACAAGAAACCCTTACTCAGTGGTGTGCTGCACACTTTTCGAAACCTGAAGTTACGCTGCGCATGGTTTCAGGAGATGCCAGTTTTCGCAGATACTTCAGATGCTCCGTGAATGGCCGCCACTACATCGTAATGGATGCGCCCCCGGACAAAGAGGACTCCGAAAGCTTTGTACAGATTGCAACACACTGGCATGAAGCCGGCATTCATGTCCCGACGCTGATTGCCATCGATTTAAACCAGGGCTTTTTGTTGCTGGAAGATTTTGGTGATCATCTCCTGCTGAACGCACTGAATCCAGACCAACCGGACACCGAAGCGGGTAACACTTACTACGGGCAGGCGATTCAGGAATTGCTGGAAATCCAGCAATCCGGCCAGCGCAATGTACATCTGCCGGACTATGACACAGCGCTGCTGCAACGGGAGATGGACCTGTTCCGTGACTGGCTTCTGGAAAAGAAACTGGGGTTGATTCTGACGCCCTCCGACCATGACATGCTCACACATTGTGAACAGCTACTGATTCGAAACGCTCTGGAGCAGCCGACAGTGCCGGTACACAGGGACTACCATTCCAGAAACCTGATGATTACCGAAACTTGCGCACTTGGCGTACTCGATTTTCAGGATGCCGTGCTCGGACCGATCAGCTACGATTTGGTGTCCCTGTTACGCGACTGCTACATTGTTTGGCCAGACAGTGACGTTGAACGCTGGTGCCGGCAGTATCATCAGGACGCCATAAAAAGGGGCTTGCTGAACACAAGTTTCGAGCAGTTTTACGAGTGGTTCGATTTGATGGGATTGCAGCGTCACCTGAAAGCTGCCGGCATCTTTGCCCGTCTGTCCCTGCGGGACGGCAAACATGCCTATCTGGAAGATATTCCTCGCACACTCGACTACCTGTGCAGAATCGCAAAGCGGCGCACTAGCACCCGAACATTGGGCAACTGGATTGAAACTCGCGTCATGCCCGTCATTTCCGAACACTTAAGTACCGGCACATGAAAGCGATGATTCTGGCCGCGGGGCTTGGCAAGCGCATGCGCCCACTGACCGACAACATGCCCAAACCGCTTCTGAAAGCAGGCGGAAAGGCCCTGATTGACTACCATCTGGAAGCGCTTCAGAAAGCGGGCATTCAAGAGCTTGTCATCAACACGCACTGGTGCGCAGACAAGCTCGAGCAAACCCTGGGTTCCGGCTCACGCTGGCAACTGAAAATACACTATAGCCGCGAAACCAAATTGCTGGAAACCGCAGGCGGCATCGTGCAAGCGCTGCCCCGGCTTGGCCAGCAAGCCGACGACCTTTTTTTGCTCATCAACGGGGATATTTTCTGCGACCTCTCCATCAGCGACTGGCTGGCACGTAATCAGGCATTTGAAGCGACTCAAAATGCCTGTCTGGCAATGGTGAAGAACCCGGATCATCATCCGGCAGGGGACTTCGCACTCGATGGCGACCGGGGATGGCTGCGCCTGAAAGAACACAGTGGGCTTCCAAGCTACACTTACGCAGGCATCGCTCTTTTCCGGCTGCGTTTATTTGATGCGCTGCGCTGCCGGACTGGAGAGGCGCTGCCATTGGCACCGCTGTTACGCCAAGCGATCGCCAACAAGGAAGTAAAAGGGGAGTTGCTGACAAACACAACCTGGATGGACGTCGGAACGCCTGAAAGGCTGGCCACCTTATCTCAAGAGCTGATGAAATTTTCCCGATAGCGAAACGGATCTCAAAAGCGACAACCGCCACAACAAAGAGGCAAACCTTTTCCGCCTGCACCAAGTTCAAGTTCCCTCAAAGCCCTTCATTGAGGGCTTTTATACCGAAAAACCCGCCACGGCCCAATTTTTGCTCAATGTTAGTTCAAAGACCCATGTGTCGCTGTTTTTGCCATCCGTAACTCCATACGAGCGAGTGAACCATATGAAGCTTTATCATTCTGCAGGCATTATTTTTGCGCTGACTTTCCTGGCGCTTGCAATCGGCCTCTCGGCCGACAACCCAGGTGCATTTATCAACATACCGGGCTTGCTGATCGTGGTAGGCGGCACATTCACGGCCATCCTTGTCAGTTTCCCGATCAAAGATGCGCTCAGGGCCTTCAGGCAGGCGCGCGTGCTGACAGAATCCACTCAACTGGAAGTCAACAAAGACATCAATACCCTGGTTGCATTCAGCAAACTCTGGTTTCGCCATCAGTACAAGCAAATCGATAGCGAGCTGGAACAGCTCAATAACAGCTTTATGCAGAAAGGTCTGCAAATGGTGAGAGACCGACAATCCCATGAAGATGTCATGGCCATGCTGAACTGGAAAATATCCCAATATCGATCCTCCGAAACGGCGGTGATCAATATTTTCAGGTCGATGGCGACCTTCGCTCCGGCATTCGGTATGGTCGGCTCACTGGTCGGACTGGTCAATATGCTGCAAGGCATGGAAGGTGGCGAAATTTCCTCGGTCACCAGCGACATGGCGATCGCCCTGATTACCACTTTTTACGGCTTGCTGATGTCGAATCTGATATTCAAGCCCATCGCCACCAAGCTGGAGCAACGCCGCAACGCAAAAACCGTGCAGTTAAGCATGATTGCAGAAGGAATTGCATTGATTCAGCAGCAACGCACCCCATCCGTGATTCAGGACACACTGAACTCCTTCATTCAGGGACAGCAGTATCAGCAAGAGAACCCCATGCCAGAAAACAAAAGCCTGATGAACAAACTTGGCCTGAAACCGGTATAGGATACTGCCGCCATGCGCCCATCCTCTCACTTGAAAACGCTGGTAGAAGACAGCCATGTCGCTCAGGATGATAACTGGATGCTCAGTTATATTGACGTGTTCGTTCTGATCACAACCCTGTTTCTGATGCTTCTGGTGATGAATAGAAGCAGCTTTGGCACCACCGACATGCTGGAGAAGCCTCCTGCACATTTTCCTGAAAGCCAGATCCCCTTGCCGGCAATATCAGAGTCACCGGCGTTGCTGAGCCAGGACATCATCCCTGTTTCCAAACCATATCAACCGCTGGATGCCCCCGGTTCTGAATCATCCCTGGCTCTTTATACGAATCTGAAGAGCGCCATTGAGACGCATGGCCTTGACAACCATATTCAGCTGGCCCGCGAGTCCAACCGAACCCGCCTCGAAATTCAGTCTCGGGTTCTGTTTGATTCAGGCGATGCCTTTTTAACCCGGCCCGGAGAAGCCGTGCTGGAAAAGCTGCTGCCTCTGCTCGAAACCGTTGAGGGTGAAATTGTTATCGAAGGCCATACGGACAACCAGCCCATCAGTACGCGGCGCTTCCCATCCAACTGGAGTCTGGCTGCGGCAAGAGCCACTGAAGTTCTGCAGTTCTTTGTCACAGAAGGCCTCGATCAGGATCGCTTTCGCGCTGTCAGTTACGGTGACACCCGACCAATTACAGGCAACACAACGGAAAATGAAAGAAGCAAAAACCGGCGCGTCACTTTGGTACTCGAAACACGCTCAACATCACCTGACTCTTATGAAGTGTCTTTATAACGATCACTCCAGAGCCTTCGTAAGCCGCACCTAATTAACGGGTTGACTCATTGTTTGAGTATTCGCCGAAAAAGCCACAGGCATAAAAAAACCCGCCTAAGCGGGTTCAAAAAAGAGTGCCGATGATACTGCGATCGGCCTCCCTACAAACTAGAAGTCCAGACTAAGCTGCTGCTGTGCTTTTAGCGGCTGGCTTTTTAGCCGCTGCCTTTTTGGCTGCAGGCTTCTTCGCTGCTGTTTTCTTGGCTGGCGCTTTTTTGGCAACAGGCTTCTCGTATTTTGTGATGATTTCACCAGCAAAATCGGCAACAACCTTGTTTGCTTCACGCGCTTTGTCATAAGCCAGAGTCGCTACTTCATCATGCTTGGCTTTTGCAGTTTCCAGCTTGTACAGCTTCTCTGCATAACCGAATGATGCTTCTGCAATTGCTTTGTGCTGACTTTCAACGGCATCAATTGCTTTTGCAACGATGTCCTGGATTTGTTCTTGATAAGATTTGATCTTAGCCATTTCAATGTTCCTTCTTTGATTGAATGTAAGTGGACTTGCTATCCACTATCTCTGAATCTCGGAGAAACAATACGCGCTAAAATTAGAATATTCATACTAAGAAAACCCTCAAGTTTTAAGATGGACAAAGTTTAATCACAGGGCGTGCAAAGGCTGGTGAAACTCAGGGAAACAGGGTTGGCTAAACCGTTTAGAGGGGAGGATTTTCTTTTAAGCCTGAAGGGAAAAGGAATAATGGCCGTAGGCCATCACCACTCGAACAGTTTCCATTGCGGAACCAGTACCTGAGACTTCTCTTCACGAATCCAGCCGCCGCCATCAGAAGGCACCAGATAGTATGGCCGACCGACTTTTGGAACGACTTTGATTTCTTTCAGAACGCCATTCACACGATGCTCATAGAAGGTCGCATCTTCGCCCTGCTCAATTCTGATTTCCGGCTCTACCGCCAAGCGCCCCTCTTCCGCGATTAAAATCTGGGGCAGCAGCAGACCACTGGAAAGCAACAATACACGCATACTCTGGCCAAGACCCTGCTGAATCAAACTCATCATGTGTTTTCCTTAAACTGATAACCTTTTGGGTGCCTGCCCATCAGTGCGATAAACGGCTACCACTCCGACCAGCAATCGCCACTATATAATTTTGACGGCCACTGTTTATGCTTGCCTTCAAATTCCCTACTATAGCATGCCACTTGCTGCTAACACTGAATACGATTGATCTATGGATAAAAAAACTGCTCCACCCACGATTCTGGTCGACGGGTCTTCCTATCTTTTCCGGGCCTACCACGCCTTACCACCGCTGGTGAACTCCAAAGGCCACCCTACCGGCGCCATTAAAGGCGTGATTAACATGATTCGCCGGCTGGAAAAAGACTATCCGCAGTCCAAACTGGTCATCGTTTTTGACGCCAAAGGAAAAAATTTCAGGCATGACCTGTATCCGGAATACAAAGCCAATCGCCCGCCAATGCCGGACGATCTGCGCTGTCAGATTGAACCGATCCATCAGATCATACGCGCGATGGGGCTGCCGCTTCTGATCGTACCGGATGTCGAGGCCGATGATGTGATTGGGGCTCTTGCACAGCAGGCAACAGACAGGCAGTCCCCGGTCATTATTTCTACCGGTGACAAGGATATGGCGCAGCTGGTGAATGAACACGTGACTCTGATCAACACCATGACCGACACCACCATGGATCCGGAAGGCGTAGTTGAAAAGTTTGGCGTCCGGCCCGATCAGATTATCGACTATCTGGCCTTGGTGGGAGACTCCGTCGATAACATTCCCGGCGTACCCAAGTGCGGCCCCAAAACCGCGGTAAAATGGCTGAAAAGTTATGAGTCTCTGCAGGGGGTTATCGACAACGCCGGCGAAATCGGTGGAAAGATAGGCGAGCACTTACGAAACAGCCTCGCATCACTTCCCCTGTCCTACGAGCTGGCCACCATACGCACAAACGTTGAGCTCCCGCACCCTCTGGATGAAATAGAGCACAAGGATGTTGAAGTCGCCGAGTTACTGGCGCTGTATGAGGAATATGAATTCAAGACCTGGGTACGCGAGCTGGAAAGCGGGCAGGGTGCCGAAACACTGCACGCCGCCGCCAGCCAGGCCGAAGTCGAGAAAGACTATCAAATCATTCTGAGCGATAACGACTTTGAAGCATGGCTGCAGAAGCTGGAAACCTCCGAAATTTTTGCCTTTGATACCGAGACCACCAGCCTTAACTATATGGAAGCACAACTCGTCGGCGTCTCTTTTGCAACCCAGGCCAATGAGGCGGCCTATCTCCCTTTCGGACATGATTATCTGGACGCTCCGGAGCAGCTCGATAAAACCGAAGTGCTGGCGCGCCTGAAACCGCTGTTGGAAGACCCGTCAAAACTGAAAGTGGGCCAGAACCTCAAATATGACAAGAACGTGCTGGTCAACCACGGTATTGATTTACAGGGGATTGCCCATGACACCATGGTTGAGTCTTACGTATTGAATTCGACGGCCTCCCGGCATGACATGGACACCCTGGCGGAGCGCTATCTCGGGCGCAAAACCGTTCATTTTGAAGACATCGCCGGCAAGGGCGCCAAGCAACTTACGTTTAACCAGATTGCGCTGGAACAGGCAGGTCCTTATGCCGCCGAAGATGCCGACATCACCCTGCAATTGCACCAGAAGCTGTATCCCGAGCTGGAAGCCGTGCCCTCGCTCCAGCAAGTGTACCTGGAGATCGACCAGCCTCTGGTACCGGTCATTTCCCGCATTGAACGCTTTGGCGCCCAGGTGGACGCACACCTGCTGGGCCAACAGAGTCAGGAACTGGCGAAGCGTATTGCGGAATTGGAACAGGAAGCCCATGAAATGGCCGGGGAAGCGTTCAACCTCGGGTCTCCCAAACAGCTGCAGGCAATCTTCTTTGAAAAACTCGGCCTGCCCGTGATCAAGAAAACACCAAAAGGGCAGCCCTCCACGGCAGAACCCGTGCTGCAGGAACTGGCGCATTCGTATCCGCTACCCAAGCTGATTCTCGAACATCGCAGCTTGTCCAAACTCAAGTCCACTTATACGGACAAGCTACCGCAGTTGATCAACCCCGGAACAGGCCGGATCCACACGTCCTATCATCAGGCTGTTACCGCAACCGGGCGGCTCTCATCCAGCGATCCGAATCTGCAGAACATTCCGATCCGTACCAGCGAAGGCCGCCGCATACGCCAAGCCTTCGTCGCGCCAAAAGGATATAAACTGATTGCGGCAGATTACTCACAAATTGAATTACGTATCATGGCGCACCTGTCTCGTGACGAAGGCTTGCTCGGCGCTTTCGGAAACAACGAGGATGTCCATAGGGCCACCGCAGCCGAAGTATTTGATGTCGCACCCGGCGATGTTTCCACAGAACAACGACGCAAAGCCAAGGCTATTAATTTCGGTCTGATTTATGGCATGTCGGCCTTTGGTCTGGCCAAACAGATTCAGGTTGAACGCAAGGAAGCCCAAGCCTATATCGATCGCTATTTCGAGCGTTATCCGGGCGTCCTGGAATATATGGACAATACCCGCAAGCAGGCCCATGAAGATGGTTTTGTTGAAACCCTGTTTGGACGACGCCTGTATCTGCCGGACATCAATGCGCGCAACAAGATGTTGCAACAGGCGGCTGAACGCACCGCGATTAATGCGCCCATGCAGGGAACCGCGGCAGATATCATCAAGAAGGCGATGTTATCGGTAGACCAGTGGTTGGCTGACGCGCAGCTGGATGCGCGCATGATCATGCAGGTACATGATGAACTGGTAGTGGAAGTAGTGCAGGATCAGGCCGAAGAGGTCGCGTCCAGATTATCGGACATCATGATGCAGGCAGCGCGTCTGGATGTCCCCTTATTGGTAGAAGCAGGTATCGGCGACAACTGGGATCAAGCGCATTAGAAGCGTAACGGCCGGGTAGCTCCCGGCCGGGCATTCGCTAAACAGCCTAGAATCCCGCGTTAATACGTACCATACCGGGGAAACCGATGCGGTCACCTTTACTGAATACGAATGGCACAAAGTCCAGAGTCACACGCTCGTTGTAGGCCCAGCGCCCGCCAATGGCATAACTGTGATCGACATCGTCCTCGGTTGTGAAAAGCGCCTCGACACCCATCGAGAACAGACCCGAATGCGTGTCAATAATACCGACATAGGCGCCAACATCGGTGGTCACGAAGGTATCTTCTTTAATATTGCCGTCAACATAAACCAGTGCAGGCGTCAGGGTAAAGGTGGCAGCATCCACGGCCACAGTGGCCGCTGCGCCGATCTTGGCGTTGGTTTGATCCGTTCCCTTGTTGCCGTTTTCGTCTTCATTGTCTACATGTGAGACCGCCACAATCGCCGCAAAATCAAATTCGGCATCGGACTGTGAGCTTTGCTCAAGCAAGTCAGGCAAGCCCCACTTCAATTTTACTTCGTTACCATCATAGGCACTGATACCGCTATTGATAATCAGCTCGGCATTTGGCAAGCCAAGACGAATACCGCCACCTGAATCAACATCATCACTGCCACTATGCAGTTCAGCTGATACTTTGCCCTTACCCGAGACCATGCCGTGCTCAATAAAAAAGCCGCGTGTCGGTTCGTTGTATTTTTGCGCGTGGTTGTCTGCAAAACTCTCGGCGCTGAATAACAGCATCGGAACGAGACCTGAAATCGCAATACACTTGAATAGTTTCAATGGGAGCTCCTTTCTTTACACATGATGCCGCGTCTCGAAGAGTGACGCGTCACATCGTTGATGTTTTGGGGTTTACGGCAATCAATTACCCGGGAGGGTGTGCAGCCATGACGCTCGTTCATCGCGTCTCGTCTTAGGGGTATCAAGTGACGAATCTTAAACCCACACCCGCCGGTTCTACCCTGACAATTTCGAGCTGCACGACGGGAGCCTCTACCGGCATTCCCTGTACCTGCCCTGTGAGGATGGTGCCTATCGGCGGCATTTCAATATCCTCGGTCAGTAGAAATATGCCCCCGTCCGAGATATCCCGGGTATTGACCAGAATGTCTCCAATCGCTGGGTGTGACACCTTCACCTGACATTTCATCGGGGTTCTGGGGCTACTGCGATGTTCGGGCATAGGGTTATTTGTGTAATTTTTGGAATTTGGACGCAGCCAGACTGCGCTTCTGGCAGTCTATTATTCATATTTCTGACAGACTTGCCTTAAATTTTTAGTAAGGTGCGGAACTGTAGCCCGAGAGTATCAGGCCTTCTGACCTAGTGAAAGTCCCGTGAACGTGTATCCAGGTCAGCCATCAGGTGGCTCAAATCCTGCAATCTACCGGCAATGACATGGATCACCTCACCCTCTTTTTCAACAATGCCTACGACCTCAAGAATTCTGGCTGTCAGGTATGCCTGCTTCTGTGCCCGCGCCGTTGCTTTCCAGACCACCACATTAATATTCCCGGTATCATCCTCCAGGGTAAAAAAAGTCACACCAGCAGCAGAGCCAGGACTTTGCTTGCCTGTCACCACACCAACCACTTTTACCCACGACTTGTGTGCCAGCTTCGCCAGCTCAGTGGACCGCGTATACCCATCGATGCAACCTGCGCATCTTAACAGCGATATCGGATGATGCGTCAACGATACACCGGTCGAGGCATAATCCTCCTGCAGATTCTGCCAGTCATCCGGGGCCGGCAATTGTATCGCCGAGGCATCCGCTGCCAAATGCGTAAACATCGGCACTTTACAGGCATCATCCAGCATATCCCAGCGTGCCTGATAACGATTGCCGGACAAACCTGCAAAGGCATTGGCACTGGCCAGCGCCTCCAGATCCCGCTTGTCCAGAGCGCAAGCCTGAATTTGAGCCATCCCGTCAAAGCCCTGATCCGGACGCTGCTCCAGCAGTTGCTCGACGCCCTTGCGCGACAAGCCCCTGACCAGACGAAAACCAAGGCGAAGCGCCTCTTTGCCACCCTCCTCAAGCGCCTCGACCTGGTGATCATACTGGCTCTGATTGACACACACAGGCCTGACGAGAACATCATGCCGGACAGCATCCTGCAGTAATTGGGACGGAGAATAAAAGCCCATAGGCAGACTGTTCAGAAGGCCACAGTAAAATGCCAAAGGATAATAGTGTTTGAGCCAGGCAGAGACATAGGCCAACACGGCAAAACTGGCCGAATGACTCTCAGGAAACCCATATTCACCAAAGCCGCATATCTGCTGAAACAGGCGCTCGGCGAACTCCGTTTCGTAACCACGTTCTCGCATGCCAGCCACCAGTTTGTGCCGAAACTGTTGTAACTGTCCGGTCTTCTTCCAGCTCGCCATGGCCCGGCGTAACTGGTCAGCTTCGCCACCACTGAAACCGGCAGCGACCATGGCCAGCTTGATGACCTGCTCCTGAAAAATCGGCACGCCCAGAGTGCGCTCCAGAACCGCCCTGACCTCTTTGGACGGGTAATCCACCTCTTCCTTGCCTGAGCGCCGACGCAGATAGGGGTGCACCATATCTCCCTGAATTGGGCCCGGCCGCACAATGGCAATCTGGATCACGAGATCATAATAGCAACGCGGCTTCAGGCGGGGCAGCATACTCATTTGTGCGCGTGACTCGACCTGAAAAACCCCAATACTATCGGCTTGCTGTAGACGGGCATAGACGGCGGGGTCATCCTGCAAGCGGGTAA
The DNA here is from genome assembly GCA_006212045.1 of Oleiphilus sp. Classification (GTDB taxonomy): domain Bacteria; phylum Pseudomonadota; class Gammaproteobacteria; order Pseudomonadales; family Oleiphilaceae; genus PZPK01. The sequence continues at coordinate 46,359 of PZPK01000014.1, forward strand.
TATCCGCAATACTCAGAACCCGGCCATAGCGTTGCCGGATCATGTCAAAACTGCGCCTGATCGCACTCAACATGCCCAGCGCCAGCACATCGACTTTCAACAAACCAAGTGTTTCCAGGTCATCCTTGTCCCACTGGATCACGGTCCGCTCGGCCATCGCAGCATTTTCCACCGGCACCAGTTCCGATAAGGGCCCTGAGGAAATAATAAACCCGCCCACGTGCTGTGACAGGTGCCGGGGAAAACCGATGACTTCCTGTGTCAGACGCACTAGATGACGACTTACAGGCGACTGCTGATCCAAACCCAGCGATGCGAGCTGCACCTCCCAGCCCAATTCCCGGTCCCTGCGATTAATGTTTTTGATGTAATAATCCAGGCGGGACTCATTCATCCCTAACGCCTTCCCGATGCCACGCAAGGCACTTTTGAATTTGAAGCTGATCACCGTCGCAGCCAGGGCGGCACGTGTACGACCATACTTTTGATAAATGTACTGGAATACCTCCTCCCGCCGCTGATGTTCAAAATCAACATCGATATCCGGAGGTTCATTACGCTCTTTGGAAATAAAACGTTCGAACAGAACATCGATCTGCCTGGGATCTACCGAAGTGATTTCCAGGCAATAGCACACCACCGAATTCGCCGCCGAACCACGGCCCTGATAAAGGATGCCTCGCCGTTTGGCAAACTGGACAATGTCGTAGGTTGTCAGAAAAAAATATTCGTAACCCTGCTCCTGAATCAGCGTCAGTTCCTGGCGTATGGTGCGCTGAATCTGAAGGGAAACCCCCTGCGGGAAACGTCTGGTCATCCCTTGCTCTACCAGCTGTTTCAAATAACGTGACGGGCTCAAGCCTTCAGGCACCAGTTCGCGAGGATATTCATAACGCAGTGAACCCAGGTCAAACTGGCAACGCTCTGCAATCTTCAGCGTCTCCGCCCGCCAGCTTTCCGGATACAGTTTACGCAACTTGTGTAGGGGGCGCATGGCATGCTCGGCGTTGGCATACAGCTTTAGACCCAGTTCCTGTACCTGGCAGTTCAGGCGAATAGCCGTCAGTACATCCTGCAGGGGCTGTCGATCAGGACAGTGCATATGTACATTGCCTGCGGCACATACCGGTAGCTGCACCCGGGCACCTAGATCACAGAGATAACTGCGTTTGTTAAAGCCGGCACCTGCTTCGTGAGCGTCGAGCAAGCGCTCATACAACAACCATGTCCGCCCCTGAAAATGATCATTCAGCCAATGCGCAAAAGGCTCGTCCTGCTCAGATGACAATGTTGGTAACCAAAGCACCAGAGCGTTTTCCATCTGTTCAAGGTCGGCACGAGCAACACGATATTGCCCTTTTTCGCAGCGCCTGCGCGCCACCGTAATCACACGGCATATCTCTGCATAGGCCGTCCGGCATGGCGCCAGCAGTACAACTTTCTGGCCACACTCCAGGTTTAACTCGGTACCGACAATCAGCTTGAATGGCTCTGTTTTTCCAGCGTGATCCGTTGCTACGGGCGACAGATCCAAGGCCTTTAAAGCCGCATAGGCACGGACCACACCTGCCATTGAGCATTCATCAGTGATGGCCACCGCACAATAGCCCAGCGCATGCGCCTGAGACACCAGCTCTTCCGGATGAGAAGCCCCTCGCAAGAAGGTAAAATTACTCAGACAATGTAATTCGGCATAACCTGTCATCGCGCACACTCGCTAGGCGAAGAGACCATGCACAAACCAATGACGCTGGGCATCGCGAAATACCCATAATGTCTGCTGTTCGGTATTCCGTGCGACAAAATAATCCCGGCATACCGGTGTATCACTCCACCAGCCGCTCTGTATACGCTCCGGGCCATGTACAATGCGAATCCCTTCGGACAACGGCACAGGCACTTCAAACAACAGGCTCGGCCTTAGTGATAGCGAGCACTTACTATAATGGCTGTCATCGGCATATCCCTCCTTTAATTCGCCATACTTCGGAAGCGCTGAATACCGAAAAGCATGCTCCGGGCGATGATCACCTTGCAGGTGAACGCACTTTAAGGCCTCGTCCCCAAGGCGCGCCTGCAATCTGCCAAGCAATTGCGACGGAGATGAAGCGCGTACCGGCTCAAAGATATCCTGTGTGCAGACATGCTCTTCCAGCAACTTTAAAGCCTCCAGTCGTACCGCCGTCACCGGCGCAGACAACTGCACACTTTCCAGTTTCAGTTGCAAGAGACTCAACCAGACCTCACTGGCACGCTCAGGCTCGGCACCACTCAACGCAATCACCTGCGTGTCACCCTCTCGTCCCGACAGCAACAAACGAAGGTGCTGTACCCGACATGCACGCCGTTGCAGATAGGCCTGCATGTGCTGCAAGAGATTCTTGACCGGGAAAAGCAGACTTTGGCTGGTATGCAGCTCATGCTCCAGCAAAATGCTCTGCCGAAATACGTCTTCCGGTCTGAAGTAATCCAAAGGCCGAATATGGTGCCCCAATACCTGGTCCAGGTAATCGAGCAACTCCCGACCCAGACGCTGCGCCAGCTCTTTCCTGCCCTTGGACTTCTGCAGCAGGCTACGTACATGCCCCAGACGGGATAAGCCAAGACGCTCAAGTTGTGCTTGCTGACGCGGTGTTATATCCAGCTGCCCGACCTGCAGCGCGTCCAATGCCGGCATCAGCCAGCCCTCCTGGGCAAACTGCTGTTCGAGTGGTACCGAACAGAAGCCTGCGCGCGCCAGCACACATGCTGCCAAAGGCGAATGTCCCAGCGCAGCCTTATAGTGCAGCGTCTGCGCCGCTAACACCTGTTGCAGATCCCGCCAGTAATGCTTGAAACAGCCATATAATTTCAGCATGCCTGACACCTCGAAAATCAGGGCGTCAGGCTCCAGAAAGGCAATATTGGCACTGACCTGGTAGCATATTTCCGCCAGCTCCAGCGCACGTGCACGCTCAAAGCCGGGATCATGCTGCACAAATGACACATCCCGGTTCAGTGCCGATGCCGTGCCCAGCTTCATACCCGGGCGAATGCCTGCAGCCATCGCCTGAGCATTGAGCTGGCACACTTGCTGTCCGCCATCAATGACCACTACAGCGCCCGTCGTCGCGTCCGGGTTTTGCACTTGCTCGGTAACCGGACACACACTATCCAGCTGCAGTTGCGGGAACACCAGGGCCAGCCAGCGCATCACTCACCTCGAGGTTCCCTGCAGACAGGAAAAGACAGCACATTATCCGGTTGCCGGGCGACTATCTCCCGACGCTTCCGTTCAATCAGTTGGGGGAAACGGTCCGATAAATCGACCTCAAATGGTGCCACGGGCCAACCATTCTGACGTTTCAACACCACTACTTTCAGGCCGTTATCGACAACACCCAGATGCAAACGCAAACTGACTGGCAGTGACTGACTCACATCAGGTTGCTGGCGAATAACAAACACCAGCGTTCCGCTCTCCTTCGCAATAACCTGCAAGCGCCTGGCCTGTGCAAGTGACAACTCATCCATCCAGCACACCACCGTGGAACAACAGGCACTGGCTAACAATTGCTCCAACACCCAATGCATTTGCTGTCGCTTCGGCCATATCAGCAAACAGCGCTCCAAACTGGTAACAGACAAATTGTGAGGTGTCAGGCAGGCAGGCGCGCCAACCCAGGCTTGCAAGGGACGTGTGCCGGCCAGCTCCGTCACCACGGGCAACAGCAGGCGTAACTCTCCAATTCCCAAATGCACCGGTGTCAGTTCTACCAGGCCACTGGCAGGCCAGCCTCCCGACAAAGCATGATCAAACGCAGCATAACCAGACGCAAGGCAAGCAGGCTTTTGCTCCGAAAGTCGTCGGCCTTGCCATATCAATTGCTGTTCTTTCAGCGACTGTAAGGTGGTCAGGGGTGGAGGGTGAGGCATACATTCAACCTTGCTTTTCTCAACAGGGAGAGAAAATATACTGTATATACATACAGCATTACAAGAGTTAAATGCTTCCGTAAAACACTAGTAGCGCTCGGAGCGGCGTCTAAAATCCTGAATGAAGGGAGGGTCCGTGTATTTATCGACAATACTTCGGGTAAACCCCGTATCCTCGAGCAATTGCAAAGTCTCTGTGATGCGTTGTTGCCAGGCTTGCCGGTCCTGATCGTCCATCGGGTACTGTTTTGAAATAACGAAAAAGGCACCTCTGGACTCCTGAACAGGCTTTGGCAACATTATCAGCTCATCCTTTTCCGCGATCGACTGCAACCATTGACCCAACTGATATCTGATCACCAGCTCATTACCGGCAAAAGCCGAAATGCCATCTTTTCGCAGCCGGTTAAAAGCATCCTGGTAATCAAACAGCTCCACCACATCGATATCCCCTCGCTCCCGTGCTTGATCAAAGGCCTCGCTGATGGCAAAACCGGCATCAATTCCGATGCGCTTATGATAAAGATCTTCGATGCTGTCAAAACGCAAGTCCTTGCTTTTCATCGTAAACAGCCGGTAGGTGCTGTAATGCACAGGATGGGTGAACAAGGCATATTCCTCACGCGCCGGTGTTTTAAACAGCGCAAAGCTGCCGAACACATCGCCTCTCTTCGTCACCAGCAACAGACGCTTCCAGGGCATCAGACGAATATCAAACTGGATATCCAGGCGCCGTGCGACTTCCTGAAGTATTTCCACATCAATCCCGGCGGCAGCCTGCCGCTCCCCATAGACGAAACTATAGGGAGGAAAATTGTCATCACCGACCACCGTCAACGCGGTCGCCCGGGACAGCACTGGCCAGATCAACAGACCGACCAACACACTGATATGTACATACTTGTTCATTGATAAATCCAACACAAACAAGAAAGCAAGAGGGGGTATCTATCCACTATAGTCCGTTTCCGGCTGGCCCGCGCCCGGACAGGCAAACAAAATAACAGCTCAAACGGCACTTCCCGCAGACAGCGCGCTATTCAAAACATGCAATGTAGCGTTGAAGTTCTTCAACAGGCACCGGACGACTGTAGAGATAGCCCTGATAAACCCGGCACTGCAGCTGACTTAGAAAATTCTTCTGCGTTTCGGTTTCCACGCCTTCAGCGACAGTGATGAGATTAAACTGGTGTGCGATATTAATAATGGTACGAACCAGCATGGCGTTATGCTCATCATCTTCGACATCCATCACGAAAGACCGGTCAATTTTCAATTCATCAATAGGCAAACGTTTCAAATAGCTCAGGGATGAATACCCGGTCCCGAAATCATCCAGAGACACCATCACGCCCAATGCCCTGAGCTGCTGCAAACGTTCGATGGTATTTTCCAGATCATTAATGACAACGCCTTCCGTGATTTCCAGCACCAGAAATCTATCCGGCAACTGGTACTGCCTGATCAGGCCCGAAATCGTTTCCAGGAAATGGCTATGCCGGAATTCGTAGGGACTGATATTGACCGAAAGTTTTGGCGGCCGCTCCGGGAGCGCCATGATCTGCTCGATGCTGGTACGCAGCACAAACTCACCCAACGCATAGATAATACCGCTATCCTCGGCAATCGCGATAAATTCCTCAGGACTCACAAAACCATGCTCCGGGTGCTGCCAGCGTACCAGCGCCTCGACCCCGGCCAGCATATTGTCCGACGAAATCTGGGGCTGAAAGTACACTTGCAACTGGCGATCGTTCACGGCCTGTCGCAAATCCTTCTCCAGTGTCAGGCGTTTGACCACCGCCTCCTGCATGGTGGACTGAAAAAATGCGATCTGGTTACGTCCGCTTTCCTTGGCACTATACATGGCGGTATCTGCCTGCTTGATAATGTCGTCCAGCGTCTCCTCCTGACCAGGAAACAAATAGATGCCGATACTGGAACTGACGTGAATGCTGTGGTGTTCAATCGTATAAGTCGATGAGATGCTCTGTTGCAGATCCTCGGCCAGTCGCTCGGCTCTCAGGCTTGCCGCATCTTTCTCCATCCCCAAATGCTTAAAAAGAATGACAAACTCATCACCACCAAAGCGTGCAACCGTATCCTCTTCCCTGACAACTTGTCGCAGTGTATCGGCAACCTGTTTTAACAGGGCATCACCCACGGAATGCCCAAGCGAATCATTGATAAACTTGAACCGGTCCAGATCCACGAACAACAGGGCATTGAAATATTCATGCCGGCGGCTACTGATCAGCGCCTGACTGATACGGTCCAGCATCAGGCGTCGATTGGGTAAGCCGGTCAGGCTATCGTAATAGGCCTGATGACGAATCTCCTGCTCAGCCTTCTTGCGCTCCGTAATATCGCGGACAATCGCACACAGGGCGACGCCACCTTGCCGATCAATCGCAGTCAGAAGCACTTCTGCAGGAAACGCTTCCCCTTGCCTTGTTTGATGCAACCATTCAAAACGATGACTGCCATGCACCATGGCATGGCGGATCATTTCTTCTGCCTTTTCCTTGGAAGAACTGCCATCCGCCTGCACTGGCGGCGACAGTTCCGAGGGATGCACCCCGCGAAGCTCATCCAGCCCCTGGCAGCCAAAAAGTTTCAGACACGCCGGATTACCTTCAGTGAAAGCCCCATCCTCCAAAATCATCAATGCATCGGCCGTGCGCTCAAACAAAGTCTGGTATTGTTTTCTACTGGCCAACAGATCACGCTCGGTATCACTGAGCCGCTTCGTCTGCTCTGCAATAAGAGCGTCTTTCATGCTGCTATTGGATGCTTGCTCCTGTGCGAGCTGCCGTTCTGCATCCGCTATCCGATACAAAAAGGAACGATTGATGTGCCAGTATACATACAGCACCAGCAGCAGTATGAATAGGCTGAGACCCAATAGACTCCAGAGATGACCGGGAGACTCCCGGATATCAGTGGCTTCCATGACCAGCAGAAGCCCAAGGCCGTAGAGCACTACCAGAGCTACAGGGAACATCCAATTGCCAAGTGCCGGTTTAATTTGCTTCACGCTTAGACCTTTTTGTCCATCTCACCAAAAAATTCGGTAAATAGTTAGTGTAGTGTCATCTGTCTGGATTGTCCGATCAGTCGAAAAAAACGGGGCCGGCAGGCCAGTTAAATAGGCTTTCTTCCGGACAGGGTGATTGTTATAGTCCCGGGTCATGCAAACCAAGCAAGGGAATTCCTATGTCCTCTAGTACCACAATCTCGGGCGCCTCCAGAGTCCTGTTCGTACTGGCTGCATTCACCATCGTGGTCGCAGGAATGCGCGCAGCAGAATCATTGATGGTCACCTTTTTACTGTCCGGTTTTTTTGCCATCATCTGTGCGCCCCCTTTCATGTTTATGCAACGCCGGGGGCTGCCGGCCTGGGCGTCCCTGATACTGGTCGTCATATTTATCTGTCTGATACAGCTGCTTTTACTCACCATTGTGACCACCTCACTGAGCGACTTTTCAAATGATTTGCCCAATTATCAAAAACGCCTCAATGCGCTGACCGGAGATACCTTTAACCTCCTGGCATCCTGGGGCTTTGATATTCCGAGAGAGCAACTGAAAAGCAATTTTGATCCTTCAGCCATCTTCAAACTGGCTGTCAATGCGCTAGGCAATCTGGGTACCGTACTTTCAAACTCGTTCCTGATCATACTAACGGTGATTTTCATGCTCTTTGAAGGCGCCTCCCTGCCGGCGAAATTACAACACGCCTTTGGCGAAGATAGCCGCCATATGGAACATATCGAGCGTTTTCTGGAAACGGTCAAGCAATATATGACGATCAAAACCATTATCAGTCTGGCCACCGGCCTAATGATCTACATCTGGCTTCTGATACTGGGAGTGGATTATCCGCTGCTCTGGGCACTGCTGGCGTTTCTGTTCAATTTTGTTCCGAATATCGGCTCCATTATCGCAGCCGTCCCGACCGTTTTACTGGCGCTGATACAGCTGGGTCCGCTATCGGCCCTGTTAACGGCTTCCGGCTACGTGGCAGCGAATATGATCATGGGGAATGTGGTCGAGCCCCGCTTTCTGGGCAAGGGGCTTGGTTTGTCGACTCTGATCGTATTTTTGTCTCTGGTTTTCTGGGGCTGGGTATTCGGCCCGGTAGGCATGCTGCTATCAGTTCCACTGACAATGTTGCTCAAAATTGCCTTTGAAAGCAGCTCCGATACGCAATGGCTGGCGATTCTGATGGGACCTGATCAGCCGGAAAACAGCGAAGCCAAACGATGACAACCTGCCGCAAGTGCCGCATCCTGCGCACGCTTGTCATACTAGGCATGCTGGGGCTGATTGTCGTATTGGTCAATCTGGACAAACTGCCGACCTAAAAATCTCCAAAAAACGACTCGGCATTCTCGTCCGTGGTTTGAATATTCTTGAGACGTTGCACGCGCTCCGTGCTGTGCGCAAGTGACTGATCGATCTGGTCACTGTACAGCTCAAGCCATGCGCGTGAACCGGGCACCATGTGGGCCAGATCATACACCGCTGAGCGTAAGGAGGTCAGGAAGGTTTGAAAATTGGCTTCCTGGTCGATCAGGGTCGACTGAATCATCCGGTTACTGCTGTTGGCCAACTTGATCTCCTGCAGCTCCATATCTGCATTCAGCTTCGCCAACCGGGTATCGAGCCCCAACAACTGCTCTTTGATCTGATCAATATCGGACTGGATCGTTGTAAACACTTCTGTATTGGCAGAGTCCTGCTCTTCACCACCAGACAAGCCTAATGCTGCAATCGTGACAGAGACAGAAATTACGATAATCAGGAACAGGGCCAAGCCCAATAAAATGAGCTTGTTGGAGCCCACTTTTTTTTCCAGAATATCCAGCCGCTGCTCCGGGCTTAAAGGTTCTTGCTCTTCCTGTTTATCATCCGCCATGTTGTACTCCACCGCGCTAGACGAAAATATCGTATTCCTGACAGAAACCAGGGAGGCTCAACTAAGGCCTGCCAACACGGGTTTCTACCGGCTATTTCTATTAGTGTAGTACAGATTTTTAAATAAAATTAAAGAGATAGCATTGCAAGTTAATGTTATCTCACGGGGATGGAGGGAACGAGACTTGAGGCTGTGTTTCAGAGACTACCTGTGAGCTTCTGATACTTCGCCATCAATTGGTCCTCGGTTTCAGAATGCGCCGGATCCAGAGGAATGCAATCGACAGGACATACCTGCTGGCACTGAGGTTCATCATAGTGCCCAACGCATTCCGTGCACTTTCCGGGATCTATAATGTAAATTTCTTCGCCCGGTGAAATGGCCTCGTTCGGGCACTCAGGCTCACATACGTCGCAGTTGATACAGTCGTCTGTAATCATTAATGCCATGTTTACTACCTCTTGCTACGGCGCGAAAACTGACTACCGGGCAAAATGCGCATTGAGCGCCTTCACCACAGCCGGATGAACAAACTCCTCAACGTTGCCCTGCAGCGCTGCAATTTCCCGAATCAGGGTCGATGAGATATAGGACAAATGATTGTCAGGTGTCAGAAACAGACTTTCCGCTTCGGGCACCAGACGGCGATTCATATCGGCCAATTGAAACTCATACTCAAAGTCCGAAACGGCCCTCAGACCTCTCAAAATAACGTTGGCCTGATGTTCCTTTACAAACTCGGCAAGCAGGTTTTCAAAGCCCAGCACTTCTACGTTGGGCAAATGTGCCAATACTTCCTGGGACAGGGCCACGCGTTGCTCCAGTTCAAACAGGGGCTTTTTCTTGGGGCTTGCCGCCACGGCAATGATAATGCGATCAAACAACCGGGCCGCTCTTTCAACAAGATTGGTATGGCCATTTGTGATCGGATCAAAGGTGCCAGGGTAAACAACCGTATTCATCATATCTGGTTTGCGCAACCTACAGTGTCGGGAACGCGCGCATAGTAACGAAAATGAGAGGCTTTAACAAACAATCGCTATTCTGTTCACGTGAGCTTTTTGGCCAGTGCAGAGGCCTGCATCGCCACCATGCCGTAAATTGACAACTGCGGATTCGCTCCAATACTGGTCGGAAAGGTAGAGCCATCCAGAATACTGAGATTCGGGAGCTGGTGATGTTCGCCCAGACTGTTCACCACCGAGCGACGCGGGTCCTCTCCCATCACACATCCACCCATCACGTGCGCAGAAAACAATCCAGCCCGCAACTCGGCCATCGGCAATTTGGCAATTTCGCTTCGTGCCTCGGCCCAGGAGGAGTAATCCCGGGCATCATGATGCACCGGCGATACCGTTCTTGCACCTGCCGCAAACTGTATTTCGGTCATGGTGAGGTAGGCTTTGCGAAGCCCCTCCCAGACATAATCGTTGAGTTCGTAATCCAGTACGGGGCTACCATCATCGCGCAATTTGACTTGCCCGCCGGGCGATTCCTCATGAAAACCATCTCTCTGTAAAGCGATCATCGAGTTGGTATAGGGAAGTTCTCGCATACGCTGCGCAAGACGATTTCCATAAGACGCTTCCTGAGCCGCCAGGCTACCCGGGTGCACAGGGGCAACCTCCAGCTTAAAGCCTGCAGCCCCCGCAACACCGTCACGCCAAAGAAATTCATCAGAATAAACGCTTTGTGGCGCCCCTTCATAACCCTTGACGGGCTCCGTCATAGTCGCGGTTGTGGAATTCACCGGATGCAGGAAGGTTCGTTTGCCCAGAGTGTCGTAGGGGTCCGGCGCTTCGGATCGCAATAACACAGCCGGGCTGCCAATCGCGCCCGCCGCCAGCACAAAATGCCGGGCTCTAACGTGTATTTTCGAACCGGTCAGCAGATTGGCGTCGGCATCCAGAGCACTGCACTCAAGCGTCTGAATCTGATCCGCTTTGAAATGAAAACGCTCAACACGAGCACCACTCAAAAGGACCGCCTGACGATCCAGCGCTGAAGGAATCGAAGTGACCAGCATGGATTGCTTGGCATTGGTCGGACAACCGAAACCACAGTAACCCAGATCCCAACAGCCATTGACGTTACGCACCATCACTTCCGCACTGTAACCCAGGGCTTCACAGCCTTTTTTAAGAACGGAATTATTGCCATTGGGCGGAACCAGCCATTTCTGCATATTCAATGCGCGTTCACGCTCTTCAAACCAGGGCGCCATCTGTTCCTTGCTGAATCCATTCAAACCATGCGTTTCGGTCCAATGGGCCAGGGTCTGTTCAGGCGTGCGAAAGGTGGAAGTCCAGTTAACTGTGGTCGAACCGCCGACCGTGCGGCCCTGGTAGATCGCGATAGCGCCATCGCTGGTTTTTCGAGCCGTACCTTCCTGATAGAGAGACGAAAACGCATCAAGTTCGTCCATTTTAAAGTGCTTTTGGTAGCGTAACTTGCCTTCTTCTATCAGCAAAACACGCAATCCCGCCTTACTCAGGAACTCTGCGGCTGTCGCGCCTCCCGCACCGGAACCTACGATAGCCACATCAGCTTCCAATGTGGTCGAGTCAGGCTGCTCATGAGCCGCCAGTACCTTCCAGCCTTTCTCAAGACCTTGTGCAAAAATATCTTTCATGATGGCCTTTATCGTTTATGTCTGTTGGAACTGGGGTAATGCGGCGCGGAGTGTGTCAGTGACGCCGCTGTAACCCAAGGGCCCGGAAACATCCGGATTGCTGTACCACGCAAACCCGATAATATCGGTAAAAGCATTATGGGCGTTGTTAAACAAAGCCAGTGAGCTATGTTTCCAGGACTGCATAAATGCAGCGATGTCTTCCGCCGGAGCCTCGCTCCAATCCTGCCAAACGCCTGTTGTCAGCCCCCGGGCAACACGCATGTGCAATAAATCAAATAACTGCCGGATTTCCTTACGGTTAAAATCGCCCAATCGATATAGGAACAGGTCAATACGCGGCAAGGTTTGATCAATCGCGGACCGTTGCTGTTCCGGCGCAGCCGGAAAACTATCGCCGGCAATCACCGGAATCAGGGCCGCGACCATACTCACATCCTCCTTGTTCAGAAAGCGGTATACCGCTTTATCCGACGCATTCAAGGGGTAAGACACTGGCTTGCTGGAGCAACCCGATATGACTGAAAGCGCACTACCGAAACTCAGAGCAGCACTGCCCATTAATCCGGCTTTGAGAAAAGACCTTCGGCTACTTTTACTGACAGGAGAACTTCGCATCATGTTTTTGACTCAGGCGGCCATCGACGAAATGAAAAAAATGGCAAGCCAGAGTCGTCTGACTTGCCATTACACAGGGTATCAACACACTCGCCAGTTTGCGACTAACGCAAAAATACCGAGAAAATCAATTTGTGAATTGCAGTACCGAAAGGCGGGTACGCGAACTTGGTACTATTGAAGCGATTCTTTACAAACACTGACTTGGCATGTGAGAAAGTCAGGAAACCATCCTGCCCGTGATAGGCACCCATGCCGGACTCGCCCACACCACCAAAGTGCAGATCTTCCTGCGCAAAATGGGACAGCGTATCATTGATGCACACACCGCCTGCACGCACCTGCTCCAACACATGCTTCTGCTCGGACTTGTCCGACCCAAAATAGTACAACGCCAGAGGCGAGGGCCGGTCATTGATAAACGCAAGCGCGTCGTCCACCGAGCGCGTGGCCACGATAGGCAGTATCGGACCGAAGATTTCTTCCTGCATCACCTTCATATCACTGGTGGCATTGAGCACCAGGTGAATCGGCAATTTACGCGTTCCCGAGGCCATATCCTCATCGGAATGGTTACAGGCAATAATCGTCGCGCCCTTTTTCTCGGCATCGTCCAGGTAGGACTGCAGCCGGTTGTACTGTCGCTCGTTCACAACACTCGAATAGTCGTCATTGTGCTTCAGGGTCGGATACATTTTCGCGTAAAAGTACTGGATACGATCAACCAGGTGGTCCAGTCGCTGTTCAGGACACAGAATGTAGTCAGGTGCAATGCAGGTTTGCCCGGCATTGAAGGCCTTGCCGAATACAATCGGCTGCACCGCTTCGTCCATATCTACATGATCCGAAATAATGGTAGGTGACTTGCCGCCCAGCTCCAGTGTTACCGGGGTCAGGTTGGCGGCTGCCACTCGCATCACATGGCGGCCAACGGCGGTAGACCCGGTAAACAACAGGTGGTTCCAGGGGATACCTGAAAACTCGGTTGCGACCTCGGCATCGCCATTAACGATCGCGACCAGATCTTCGGAGAAAGTATTGGAAATCATCTGCTCGACGTAAGCTGAGGTCGCAGGTGTAAACTCGGACATCTTGATCATTGCGCGATTTCCGGCGGCCAAGGCTGCCACCAAGGGACCCATCGACAGCGAGATGGTGTAGTTCCACGGCGATATAATCCCGATGACGCCTAAAGGCTGATATTCCACACGAGCCGAGGCTGGCTGAAAGAGGGGAGATACCTTACGCTTAACAGGCGCCATCCAGTCACGCAAATTCTTGATCGAATAATCAATGCCATGGATGACCGGCATAATATCTGCCAATTTCGTCTCGGTAGATGAGCGGCATGAAAAATCGGTATCGATACATTCGACCAGGGTATCGATGTTGTCCATCAACATTGTCCGGAGCTTTTTCAGGTTGGCAACGCGCTCATCGAAAGAAGGCATCGGGTTCTTCCGGAAGGCCGCTTGCTGGGCATCGAACAACTGATGCATCCGCTGTATTTGTTTTTTGCTTTCAGTTATCTGAACCACTTTTGCACCCATTGTCTGTCTCCTCTCGTGGTTAATGTTGCCTCATAACGGCCGATACAACTGTGCCCGGCATTGTTCTCTGCGCATTATTAGAGTATATACTCTAACAAGTCAACGGCTGGAAACTATTTTATGACTCGCAGTCACAGAAAATATTTCGCAAACCAGCCAGGGAATCGAGACAGAGTTCCTTGAAGCATCGACTATAAACGCTAGTATCCGCAGCCGATTTGGCCCTCAACCACTACAACCAAGATGACAGCAGATTGATGAAAACCAAAGATCGCATTATTCTCGCCAGCCTTGACCTGTTTAACGAAAAAGGCGAGCGCAATATTTCGACCAACCATATTGCCGCGCACCTGAATATGTCACCAGGAAACCTCTACTACCACTTCCGGAACAAAAGCGACATCATTTACGAGATATTCAAGAACTATCAGCTGCTGGTTGTCACTTATCTTAAAATACCCGAAAACCGTCCGATCCAGCTGCATGACCTGATCGCGTATCTGGATTCTGTGTTCAATGGGCTCTGGGCTTACCGCTTTCTGCACCGGGATCTGGAACACCTTCTGGCCAGTGATGAACGCCTGCGACATGACTATCGCAACTTTACCCTTTACTGCCTGAATTCGATCAAGGCCATCGCCATGGCTCTGGAAGACAGCGAAATCTATTTACCGATGGAAGACAGCCAGCGAGACTCAAACGCCCTCAATACCTGGCTTATCGTGACTAACTGGATGACTTTCCTGAAGAGTGTGCATGAAGACGACGGCGACAGCACAGTCAATCGCGAAGTTATCAAACACGGCGTGTTCCTGATTCTGGATTACCTGATGCCCTATATCCGACCGGAAAAACGTGAAACGATCTGCGCATTGCAGGAAGAATACCGTTTCGACAATATTATTCCGGAGCAATAAGGCGGGACTGGCAGAACGCGATAATGCTCTGACGGCACGCTTCGACACCGTCCTTGGAAGTACTGGAAAACAGTTGCACAGAAAGTATGGCGTCGTGCTCTTCCAGCTCCTTGACCACCTTGAAATACACCTGTTTGGCCGCGCCCCGTTTCAGCTTGTCGGCCTTGGTCAGCAAGATCAGGGTCGGCATCTGCGAACGATGACTCCAGTCCAGCAGCATGCGATCAAAGTCCGTCAGTGGTTTGCGTATGTCCATAATCAGAACAAGCGCTGAAAGACAGGCCCGGTTCTGCAAATAGTCGTCGAGATGTTGTCCCCATGCCTCCTTCAGATCCAGAGAGACCTTGGCATAGCCGTAACCCGGCAAATCAACCAAGCGGACGCGCGGCTCACTCAGCGAGAAAAAATTAATCAGCTGGGTGCGCCCCGGCGTCTTGCTTGTTCGTGCCAGCTTCTTGTTATTGCAAAGGGCATTGATTGCGGAAGACTTGCCCGCATTTGAACGCCCTGCAAAGGCGATTTCAATCTCGGTCTCGGCCGGACTATTGGAGAGTTTCGAGGCACTCTGCAAAAAGCGGGCGGAATTGAAAGAGAGTGTTAAGGGTTTGGGTTCAGAAGACATAAAGAGAATTGAAATCGATTAGTTCCCGAAGGATGTTAAAGGCTTTTATCAAGTGAACCATAGTGTATAATAGCCAACCGATTTTTGCCTGATCTTTCTTTTAAGGCACAAAGCACTGAAGGGCGGCGCCAATGCCCGGCCGGGCAAGGTACCGGCCAGATAAGAATAACCAGAACAATTCGATTCCAGCTTATACAAATCAGATGAGAGTGAGCGCGACAACAATGAATAAACGTTTCTTAAGTATGTTGATGGCTGCGGGCCTGACCTTTTCTTTTGGTGTTGCGGCTCAGGGCAATGCCGAAGCAGGCAAGGATAAAGTGGCTGTATGTGCTGCCTGCCACGGCGCCGATGGCAATAGTGCGGCCGCCAACTTTCCGAAACTTGCTGGCCAGGGCGAAAAATATTTGCTGAAGCAACTGATCGACATCAAGACCGGCACCCGCCCAGTGGTCGAAATGACCGGTCTGCTCGACAATTCAAGTGAGCAGGATCTTAAAGACATGGCCGCGTTCTACGCATCACAAACCATCAGTATCGGCCAGGCCAACAAGGAACTGGCTGAAGAAGGCCGAACTATCTATCAGGCCGGCATTCCAGCGAAAAATGTGGCAGCCTGCACAGCCTGTCATGGCCCCGCAGGCAAGGGCATAGCGCTGGCCGGCTTCCCGGCACTTGGCGGGCAACACGCCGATTACACAGCAAGCCAGCTGAAAAAATTCCGCTCGGGCGAGCGCGTCAATGACGGCGAATCACGCATAATGCGCTCAATAGCGGCACGCCTGAGTGATCGCGAAATCGAAGCCGTCAGCTCCTATATATCCGGCCTGTATCAATAGCCGAATCTGTATACCTACACCAGCCGTTTCGGAAAGCCCTCTTTTGAGGGCTTTTTTATTCTACGTTGCTTCCCGCCTTCACATCCCTGCCTGATTTAATGAAATGGTCATCAAGCGCGGCTTGAGACTCCAAGTTCTTCGGGGCTATGATGGCCCTCCGAAATTTTACAGAGACGAGGACACCAGACATGCGCCAATCTTTACTGTCTTATTTGGCACTGGCATTTTTCAGCCTGGCGATGGCCAGCGCAACACAAGCATCCGGTATGTGGGAAAAGGGCCGGCACTACAAGGAATTGCCATTTCCTGTCGCCACGGCAAATCCCGACAAAATCGAAGTGGTTGAAGTGTTCTGGTACGGCTGTCCGCACTGCTATGAATTCGCCAAAGACCATCTGCCTGCCTGGGAAGAGAATCTGCCCGAAGACGTTGATTTCGTGTTGTTGCCCGCCACGTTCAGCAATTGGCAGACACATGCCAAAGCTTTTTTTGCAGCAGACGCTCTGGGAGTTGTCGAACAACTTCACCGCCCGCTGTTTGATGCCATCGTACCTAACCCGAGAGCTGTCGGCAGCATTGATGACTTCAAGGAAGTATTTCTGAATAACGGTGTCAGCGCCGAAGATTTTGAATCGGTATTCAAGGCTTCCGGCTTTAGAAAAATCTCCAAAGTCGACGAAGCCATGAAAAAAGCGCAGGACAAGATCAAGGCCTATCGCCTTACGGGTGTACCGGGGTTGATCGTCAATGGCAAATATTCCATTTCGGTCAGCGATGCAGGAAGTTTTGGCAACATGCTCAAGATTGCCAACTACCTGATTAGCCAGGAACGTCAAAAAATGGCAACTAAAGCGAACTAAACTAAAGTAGTATCTACTGATCGTTTTTCGCCAAGGCCAAGTTTGTCATCATGTATGAGCGCCTGAAGTACCGAATCAATCGCATACTAGCCCCACTGGAAGCTGTTTCCAGACGCGCGGATGCGGCGCTCATTGAGCAAATCCCCTACCTGAGCGAATCCCGCACGATTCGCCTGCTGACCTATAACATTCAGGTAGGCATCTCGACATCGGCGTATCGCCACTATCTGACACGCAGCTGGCAGCATGTGCTTCCTCACAAGAATCGTAAAGGCAATCTGGACAAAATTGCTGCCTTACTGAAGGACTATGATGTTGTCGCTTTGCAGGAAGTTGACGGAGGCAGTCTTCGTAGCGGCTTTATCAATCAGGTCGAATACCTCGCGATGGCCGCCGATTTCCCTTTCTGGTATCAGCAACTGAATCGAAATTTCGGACCAATTGCCAAGCATAGTAATGGACTGCTCAGTAAGTTTCGGCCCATCGAAGTCACCGAATACACCTTGCCCTCTCTGATTCCCGGCAGGGGCGTGATCGTTGCAAAATACGGGCTTAAGGAAGACCCCATCGTACTGGTGATCATGCATTTGTCTCTCAGCAAGGCCGCACAAAACACCCAACTGCACTTTATCCGCGACCTGATCGAAGGCTATCAGCACGTTATCCTGATGGGCGATATGAATACCCATGCCGAATCCATACTGCATGACTCCCCAATCAAGTCGGCGGGACTGGTGCCATTGCCAGGCGTCAGTCATACCTTCCCAAGCTGGAGCCCGGAAAAGGCTTTAGACCACATCCTGGTCAGTCGCTCGCTGGAAATCAAAAAAGCCGGCGTCGTCGCATTTCCGGTATCAGACCACCTCCCGATCGCGCTGGATGTCCGCCTGCCGGATAGCTACTTTAAGCCCGAAAATCTGGCGGACAAAGAGACCAACAAGCAGGCATAAAAAAACCCGGGTTAATCACCGGGTTTTTCTGGAAGCAATACCACCAGCCATTCAGCATGGCAGAAAAGATCAATTACTTGATCTTGGCTTCCTTATACATGACATGCTTGCGAACAACAGGATCGTATTTTTTGATCTCCATTTTCTCAGGCATATTACGCTTGTTCTTGTCCGTGGTATAAAAATGGCCAGTGCCCGCACTGGAAACCAAACGAATTTTTTCTCTCATAATCCCGTCCCCTTTTCCTTAAACCTTTTCGCCGCGAGCGCGCATTTCGCCCAGCACTGTATCAATGCCTTTTTTGTCAATGATGCGCATACCTTTGGTAGAAACGCGCAGTTTGACAAAGCGATTTTCGCTCTCAACCCAAAAACGGTGTGATTGCAGGTTCGGCAAAAAACGACGACGCGTCGTGTTTTTTGCGTGTGAAACATTATTACCTGTTACCGGGCGCTTGCCTGTAACCTGACATACTCTAGCCATAATTCTAAACCTTGCCTCCAAACTCCAGACACCATCATATTGATCAAACGGCATCCGGATAAATTCATTTTATCTAGCCAAATCATTGTTTTTGAAAGATTTAATTAACATTAAACCAGACACAAACCAACAGATTCGTTGCTATATTCTGCACCGGCATCCTGCGAAGGAAGGTGCACTGCCCAAAGAGCCCGCCTTTATACCAGAAAGCATTTTCAATCGCAAAGAAAATACCCTCCGAATGTGCAGCCGCGCTATCTGATCTTCACAACAAGCCCTGCTCGGCGAAGCTTACCACTCGTGAACCGGCAACCACCAGATGATCGAGGACGCGAACGTCGATCAGATCAAGTGCTTGTGTGAGACGATGTGTAATCAACTTGTCGGATTGACTGATCTCCTCCGAACCGGATGGATGGTTGTGACAAAGAATCACAGCCGCAGCGCCCTGCTCAAGCACCTTTTTAACCACTTCCCGGGGATACACCGAGGCGGCATCCAGCGTCCCCTGGAACAGCTCTTCAAATCCGATAATCTGATGCTGCGTGTTGAGATAAAGGCAGGCAAAGGTTTCATGCTGCCTGCCCTTCAGGGCAATGCGAACATATTGTCTGCCCGCATCAGGACTGGTGATGGCGCTGACTTCGCCCATTTCGTTGCGAAAATAGCGCTTGCACAGCTCCATTGAGGCATGCAGCTGTGCATACTTAGCCAGACCAAGACCATGCACCGAGCAAAAATGCTTCTGGCCGGCGTCCATTAAGGACTTCAGGCTACCAAATTCAAGAATCAGATCCCGAGCCAGGTCCAGGGCTGACTTCCCCGGCAGTCCGGTACGTAAAAAAATAGCAAGCAGCTCCGCATCGCTTAGTGACGCGGGACCGTTCATCAGTAGTTTTTCTCGCGGCCGCTCCTGTGTCGGCCAATCACAAATCGCCATCGCAACATCCTTTTGCCGGTCAATTTCCTATGTTCTTCCGTAAAACAGTGTGCCGAACTTCGCCGTTCATTGGTGAGGAGTATGTCTCGATTCCCTGTATCAGCGTTTTTCAGTGCATTTAACCGAAAGCCATGCCGCCTCCGCGTATATTTCCCGATAGTCCGACAATGCGCTGCGCGTTTCGCCCCGCAGCCAGCGCAGTGCAAAATCTTGCGAGGGTCCGATAATCAGCGAATGGTAGACCTCAATAGGCAGCTTGCGAATGTAACCTTCATTCACGTACGGAGAGAACCACTCTTTCAGGCGCCGGAAATGGCTGCGCTTGTGCGCTTCGTTCTGCTCAGCCAATCCGCTATTCTCCACCAGACTACGATAACGAAACACAAAACGCGCCCAATCCGGGTTGTCTGTAATCCAGTCGATATAGCAGCGTACAATGGTTTTGACGCCTTCCTCAGCGCTACTCGCATCAGCCAGAGCCTGTTCCTGCATTTCGGAGTGGCCGCGCATACCAGACAGAAACAGCGCCACAACGATGGCATCCTTGTTACCAAAGTGGTGATAAATACTACCGACACTGATGCCCGATGCACGGCGAATATCCGCGATGCGAGTGGCCTCCACACCATGCTCGATAAAGCAGGTCAGCGCACCGGATAAAATGCGCTGCTTTGTTTCACTTAGCTCCATCTCCATCATCATAGGTCTAAAACCCTTGTCCGTACCAACATTCCAATGCGGCAGTATAGCAGAACAATATTCTAGAATGTTGTTCTAGAATATTGTTCTATTCTCAATTATAGTAAGCACTCTGAAGCCGAGCCAAACCACCAGAAACCAATCTTTTCAACTGACAGGAGCACATGACAATGAGCCAAGTACTCAAAGCCTACCAACAAATGGGGAACACCCAGTTCAGTCAAATGATCTGCCAGATGGCGCCATACTTTTCCAGCATCGACCCCGAGTTTGTTGATTTGAAACCCGGCCACTCCGAAGCCCGGGTCAAAAAAGTTCGCTCCGTCGAAAATCATATCGGTACCGTCCATGCAATCGCAATGTGCAATCTGGCAGAGCTGGTCGCCGGTACGTTAACGGATGCCACGATCCCACAGGGCTTTCGCTGGATACCCAAAGGCATGACGGTTGAATATATTGCCAAGGCTAAAACAGATATCCGTGGTGTGGCGCGCGCCGAAGGAGTCGACTTTTCCACTCCGGGCGACAAAGTCATAGGTGTGGATGTCTACGACAGCAACGACCGGAAGGTCTTTCACGCCGACATCACCATGGATGTCAGAAAGGAAGGATAAAGCATAGCCTCGCTGCACTGATTTCACTAAAATCAGTGCTTAAATGCAAAATCATTCAAGCGAGAGTGGCTATGACCGAACCGGTAATCCCTGACCAACAAACGCGCACCGAAGTTGAAGCCGCCGTATTTCGCCGGCTTCTGGCGCATTTCGATCAACACAAGGAAGTCCAGAATATTGACCTGATGATCCTGGCAGATTTCTGCCGGAACTGCCTGTCAAAATGGTATATGGCCGAAGCCGCAGAAAAAGGCCTCAGTGTCGATTATGAACAGGCCCGCGAAGTTGTTTATGGCATGCCATATACAGAGTGGAAGACCAAGCACCAGAAGGAAGCGACCCCGGAACAGCTTGCCGACTTTGAGGCGAAACGGGGAAAAAGCTGACGCTTGCGGGGCGAGAGCCCCTTATTTCCGTGCCCGTAATCCATCCCAGGTAAAGGTCAGCACCCCTCCCCAGATCAGGACAAAAGTCACGAGTTGGCCCGTATCAAAAGGCTCTCGATAAAGAAACACAGCCAGCAAAAAGGTCATGCTTGGTGTCAGATACTGTACGATCCCCAGCGTTGCCAGATTCAAGCGCTGCGCTCCGGCTGCAAACAGCAGTAAAGGAATCGTTGTGATCAATCCACAGCTGGCCAGAATGAGATCCATTTCAAATGTAGTATGCGCAAAAGCCAATCGCTGCTCCGCCAAAAGCCAGCCAAAATAGGCCAGCGCAAAGGGCATCATCAGCAGCGTCTCGACGAACAGCCCTGAAATGGGGTCGATCTGGACGGACTTGCGCAACAGTCCATAGCTGGCAAAAGTGAATGCAAGCACCAGCGCCACCCAAGGTAGATACCCCACCATAATGACCTGGTTCAGCACCCCGAGCGCTGCCAATACGATGGCAATCAGCTGCCAGCGACGCAAACGTTCCCCCAGAAACAGCAATCCGAAAAGTACCGAGATGAGCGGATTGATAAAGTACCCCAGGCTGGTCTCCAGAACACGACCCTGTGTTACTGCCCAAATGAAGGTCAGCCAATTAACCGAGATAAAGACAGAAGAGAAAAACAGCAGCTTCAGGGAGCGCTTGGGCAGAAGGCGCAAAGCTTTCCAGGCGCCCCGCAATTGCATGACAACGACCAAGATCAAGACAGACCAGACCACGCGGTGAGCCAGCACCTCAAACGCGTTGACGCCCTCCACCAATTTGAAAAAGACAGGAAACAGGCCCCAAAGCCCAAACGCGGAAAGGGCAAAACTCAGCCCGGCAACAGGCGACTTCTCGCTTTGCATAGTGTTTTGTTCACTCGGAGTAGGTGCTGTGAAATCAGGATTGGGATTGCGCTGGATCCAGCCGCTTTCCCTTTAGGGGTTTGACCAGTTTTTCCAAACCTTCAATTTTAAGCTCAAGGGTCCATGCCAGAAGTTCACCCAGTTTGCCACCCGGAAAGCCCTGTTTCTGAAACCACAGCAAGTACTCTTCCGGCAAATCAATCAGTATACGACCGCGGTACTTGCCAAAGGGCATCTCGGTATTCGCAATGTCCAACAGATGGCCGGGCTCCAACATACTTTACGCTTCCAGTTGACGGTTCGGTCAGGTTAATCGAGGCCATTAAAGCAAGTGCCTATCCGTGTTCGCAAGCAGAGAAGCCGAAAAAGAAACGAAACAGTGAATACCAGATGAACGCTTCTCTTTAGACTCACTGCCCCAAATAACAGGACGGAAGCAAACGCAATCCGACGCAGAAACAGAACTCAGCTCTCAAAAAGGCCGAGCAGGTCCTCGTAGCCCTCAGCTGCCATCTCGGCGCGAGGCACAAACCGGAGTGCCGCCGAATTGATACAGTAGCGTAAGCCGGTGGGGACCGGACCATCCGGAAACACATGCCCCAGATGGGAATCTGCTTTTCGGCTACGCACCTCCGTGCGTGTCATAAACAACTGCCGGTCTTCATGCTCGGTGATCTGTGCGCGGTCAATTGGCTGATAAAAGCTGGGCCAGCCGGAACCGGAATCAAACTTATGCACAGAACAAAACAAGGGTTCGCCAGAGACGATATCCACATAAATGCCTTCTTCCTTATGATCCCAATATTCATTGTCGAAGGCCCGCTCGGTAGCATCGCATTGCGTCACTTGATACTGAAGCTCGCTCAATTTGTTCTTCAATTCTTCATCCTGACTCATCTGTCTCTCCTCACTGTCGCATTGCATGCGGTCGCCACTATGCGTCTAGGTATTGATGATCATGCGCATCGCCTGAACATCCAGCCCCGTCTTGTCGATATAATCGAGACATTGCTGTTTCTGGTTCTCCAGAAACGCTATTTCTTCGTCTCTGATCAGTGGGTTCTGCTCTTGGAGCGCTTTTAGTCGTGCAAGTTCCCTATCCAGCTGTTCCACAAGGTCGGCCTTTGCCTGATCAAGGATCTGCGGCTTTCTCTGCTCTGCTATCGCCTGCGCAAATGCCAACATGCTGACAATCTCGTTACGCACTTCTTTGACCACCGCGGGTGCCATTTTGCGTTTTAAGCCAGTGCATAGCTCATTAATCTTTTCGTGCGGCAACACTTCACTCAAATCCCGCCCCGTCGCACTGACAACAATGCGCATCGGGGAGACCGGCAAAAATCGCTCCAGCTGCAAACCGTTGGGCGCCATACTGTTAAACGCAAACAGGGTTTCCAGGAACAGGGTGCCGGGTTTAACGCCTTTGACAGACATCGTCACAAAAGCCGCGTTGCCCAGCTCCGAACCCAGAATCTGCTCCATGATCTCAACTACAATCGGATGCTCCCAACTCATGAAATCGACATCTTCACGCACCAGAGCCTTCAGCCGGTGATAGGTCAGCGTCAAACCGTCCTGACCCAAGCCCGGAAAATCGTGCAGTAGCATATGCTCTCCGGGATGAATGATCACAGTCGAGTCGGACTGGAATTCCTGCTCCACCCCGTACATGTTAAACACCAGATCCATATAGCTGGCCAGCTGCTGGCTGGATTCTTCGGACTCCAATAAATCAATCAGATGCCCGGCTTCCTCCTGGTTGCAGGAGTTCAGCTCAAGCAGAGGGTCGCGTCCTGACTGAAGTTCTGCCATCGCCTGATCCCGCGCCCGGCGCACTTCTGCGATAAAGGCACGGGCCTGATCGCTGGCATAGTCACCTTCTGCAAGAAAGGCACGCAGCCGTTCTTCGAAGCGCTCGTATATCGCAAAGCCGGCAGAGCAACTATGCGAGAAGGCATCCAGCCCGTCGTTGTACCAGTAAAACAGGCCTTCCTGCTCCGAATTGCGCAGATAGGGCACATGAATATGTACGTCCCGCAACTGGCCAATGCGGTCCAGTCGTCCGATGCGCTGCTCCAGCAGATCCGGATTATCCGGCAAATCAAACAACACCAGATTGGATGCGAACTGGAAGTTTCGTCCCTCACTGCCGATTTCGGAACAAATCAAGACCTGTGCACCTTCTTCCCTGTCAGCAAAATAGGCTGCCGCACGATCTCGTTCAATAATCGTCATACCTTCATGGAAAGCCGCTGTTCGCACACCTTCCCTGAGACGCAAATGCGACTCTAGTGCGACCGCCAATTGCGCCGAAGCACAGATCACCAGGACTTTTTCAGGACGACAGCCTTTCAGCAAACCGATCAGCCAGGGCACGCGTGCGTCCGCCAAAAACTCCTGCGCATCTTCATCACCCTCAAGTGGATAGACTTGCAGCACGCGTTCCGGGAAGCCCTCGACCGCCTGACGGGTATTACGGAACAACACGCGCCCGGTACCA
This sequence comes from Oleiphilus sp., assembly GCA_006212045.1. Lineage (GTDB taxonomy): Bacteria > Pseudomonadota > Gammaproteobacteria > Pseudomonadales > Oleiphilaceae > PZPK01. The sequence continues at coordinate 70,703 of PZPK01000014.1, forward strand.
TGCTGGTCCAACAAAATGCGAATAAGCTCGGGCACCACATTCTTCGCAGGAGCCGAGAGATCAAGATTGGCATGACCGCCCAGCAAGGAGGACAGCCGTTCAACAAGTTCGCCGCTCAACGGCTGATCTTCCGGCGCAGCCTGCACTTGCGAAACCAGCTGTGTGATTTCACTGTAGGCTTGTTCCTGCTGCTTAAACTGGTCGAGCGAATGAAAACGATCGGGATCAAGCAGCCGCAACCGCGCAAAGTGACTGTCGATGCCAGCCTGTTCCGGTGTCGCCGTTAACAGCAGCACTCCGGCACTGCGCGAGGCCAGCGCTTCAATGCATTGGTAGTCCGGACTGCTTTCCTGCTCGGACCAATGTAAATGATGCGCCTCATCAACAATCAGAATATCCCATGGGGCACGCATGGCCTGCTGCTGCACTTTGTCCGACCCGACCAGAAAGTCCTGACTACAAATAATTAACTGCTCGGTTTCAAAGGGGTTTTCATGCCCTTCTTCCTCCAGAGAGTCGAAACGTTCCTGATCAAACACCGAGAACCGCAGATTGAAACGCCGCAACATTTCAACCAGCCACTGATGCACAAGCGTCGAAGGCAAAACGATCAGCACCCGATTCGCCAGTCCTTTATGCATTTGTGCATGCAATATCATGCCCGCCTCAATGGTTTTACCCAGACCCACCTCGTCGGCAAGCAACACGCGCGGCGCAAAACGGCGCGCTACCTGATCCGCGACATATACCTGATGCGCCAGTAAGCTGGTACGTGATCCGATCAACCCCCGCACCGGACTCTGCTGCAGACGATGTAAATGCTGTAGCGTCTGATAGCGCATGCGAAAGGCACGATTTCGGTCATAGTGCCCGCTGACAAGGCGTTGCAAGGGGGTCGTAAACTGAATGAAACAGTTCAGATCAATTTCGCTCAGGGTACTGCGCTCGCCGTTAGCATCCACCACGAGATAGCTTAAGAGGTCATCGTTTTCCTCAACGTCTTCAACAGAAAAAGTAACCTCTTCGTGATTGGCAACGGTATCACCGGATTTGTAGACAACACGGCTGATTGGCGCATTATCCATAGCATAGGTACGGGTTTCTCCCGCAGCAGGAAAATTAATAGTCAGGCGGCGGTTGGAAAAATCTGAAATAATACCCAAGCCGAGCTTGGGTTCCGTTTGGCTGACCCAACGCTGGCCGATTGCGAACGACATGTACAATACCTTTTTACTTTTCGGACCGGATTACAGGGCGCGGATTCTAACACGAACGGTGCGTAACCTGCGGCTCCCGACAACAGTTTAGACGCTGCAACAGAGCTTATCCTCCATGATCAGCAAAGCACACGTTATTCCGGCAAAAACAGATGCCGAATACTACTTCAAGGAAGGATGTTTTATTCTGGAATGCCTGAATGATGCCATCGACCCCTCAGTTTCGGTGGCGCGCGCCCGTGTCCGGCCAGACGCCAGCACCCGTTGGCACCGTTTGCAGAACACCGCGGAACGCTATTTGATTCAGTCAGGACAGGGCACGGTAGAAATCGACAACCTCAGTCAACATGTTGGCAGCGGCGATGTGGTTCTGATTCCTCCCGGATGCCGGCAGCGTATCCACAACACCGGCACCGAAGACCTGGTATTTCTGGCGGTCTGTACGCCGCGCTTTGAACCGGAATGCTACGAGGATTTAGGCCCGTAATCGTAGTCGCCGCCTTTTTTCAGCGCCGCGAGGTAAGCCGGCCGCGACTGGTACTTTCGAACAAAGCGGTAAATGTTCGGATAGTTATCTTCATGCACCATCCCGCGCGCCACACTGGCCTCGAGCGGGAAACTCATTTGAATATCGGCGCCACTTAATTTTGAACCGGCAAACCATTCACGATTCTGCAAATAGGCATCGATATAGCGCAATGCACTGACAATCTCCGGCCCGACAAAGACCTTCATCACTTTATCCGACAAAGCGCGAGCAATCGGCTTAACAAAAAACGGCATTGGGCTGGTTTTCATTTTTTCGAACACCAGCTTCATCACCATTGGTGGCATCAGCGAACCTTCCGCAAAATGTAACCAGTAAGTGTATTCTCGCTGTGCCGCCGAACCATCTTCAACGCCCAGTTTTTCCTGTCCATACGTCCGGACAAGATACTCCACAATAGCGCCCGATTCGGCCACCGTAATTGACCCATCGGTAATGACCGGCGACTTGCCAAGGGAGTGCACGGCCTTCAGGCTATCAGGAGCACGTATCGTTTTCGGGTTGCGTTCGTAACGTTTGATTTCGTAGCCAAGCTCAAGCTCTTCCAACAACCATAACACGCGCTGCGATCTGGAATTATTAAGATGATGAACTGTAATCATCTTCGGAGTTCTCCGTCTCTTTATGTATCGCGTTAAGGCATTTGGATACGGCTGTCGGATTCACCCGGCACCATAATCTGTGAAGCCTGCTGACGACGCAGCTCCTGCAACTCCTGCATGGTCTCTTCCAGGGCAGCACCAGCGCCTTCAGAAAATTTTGCAACCGCATCGGCCAGGCTATCTGCTTCAATTTCAAAGTTCAGAGGCAAGGCACCTGCAGGCGTCATCATTTGCGCATGACCGACATACATAACGGCCCGGTTTGGATCAATCTCGCCCTCTACCGTCACTGGCGTCATGCGACGGATCGTTCCGACCTTCTGATCGGTAAAGGTGTCTTCCTGATAAAGCGCGTCTGCATCCATCGTGATGTCTGGCGTACTGGCATCTTGCATACTGGTTTCTCTTTACATTAATTGATGTGGGATACTGACCATTGCGGCCCGTTTCAAATTGGCGCTTATATTAACCTGTTTGAGGCGCTTTGTTCATAGCTTTCAACAAATTTGGGTCGAAGCCGGATTAGTGGCTGCAGTTGTTCGACAAATCCTTCAAATTGCTGCGTTGGCTGAACAGCATGCAACAGCACCATCAGCTCAGCCGCTTTTTTGTCCGCGCTAATCATGGCTTTTCCAAGCAAGCGCTGAATATTCACCTGCAACAACTCAGTGCAGAGTTGTGGGTGCACATCGCCATATCGTTTTACCAGAGCCACAACAGCAGCATTGTCCAACACCACAGTTTGTGCATAACGCACAGCCTCCTCACCCCGTTCAAGCTCCATAAACGCCCTAAGCTGCAAGCTTCCGTATTGGCTGTCTTGCCGCTGCTGCAGAATTTCCAACACGCGCGCGGCTAGCCCCTGTTGCAACCCGGCCTCAAGAAAGCACTCAAATATGACCTCAGCCAGCGCTTCCGTATGACACGCGAACAATTCGGCCACGCGGTCAACCTGTGTATCCAGAGTGCCATACAACTTCGCCAACATACGTACAATCTCCGGTGAGGAACTACCCGCTGACAGGCAGTCTTCCAACACCCTCATTGCCTGATCCGTAAAACCCTCCTGCAGCCATCGTTTCGCTACCTGCAGACATGCCTGGTCTGACTCCATCAACGCTTCACGCATATCCTGTTTTTGCGCGAAAGAAAACGACAGGCCAGCTTCTAATTCACCAAATTCGAGCAGATAACGCGCCATCTTCTTGCGTAACCAGGGCGGAGCATCGTTTAGCTGACGCTGCCAGACTTCCAACAATCGTTCGCCAAATAATTCCATCACGTGCCTTGCATCAATAAAATAGGCGGCAACAGACAATCCCAGAATCTGGTGCCTGTCGCTTAACCAGATTTTTTCGAAGCGTTTGCAGCGTGTGTCATCACGCCCCTGCAGGCTATCAAAAAGCTGACGGTACAAGTCCGCCAACAGCTCGCAGGATTTCTGCCGCTGCTGACTTCGGTCTTCCATTTTGTCGAGCAGGGAATTCATACGTGTGATGGCATACTTAATCAGGCGCAGCATGGATTCGGGTCGTTGCTGAAAGTTGGCAGTCCCGACCTCTTCCAGAAAGCGCTCTATCCGTGAGAAGTAATGTCGAAACTGTCGTTGACTGAATAGCGACTGGTCGGCTTTGGTTAAGCGGGTCAGCTCTTTTTTCAGCGCTGCATAATCCGGTTCGCCCTGCTCAAGAGAGGCCTTGAGCACGTAGCGCTTGAACTGCTGGGGATTCCCTTCTATCAAAAGCAGCATTTGCTTAGCCAGCTCCTGATGGTCCAGAGAAAGTAAGTAAGCCATCACTTTACTTTTATCGGGTCCTTTCGACAAAGACTTGAGCTGCTGGATGGATTTACCGGCGTATAGTGCCAGTACGACACAATGGGAACAGAATTCAAAGCCATCGGAATCCGGACAGGAGCAGGCACCTTCCAGATGCTCCCCCTGGCTGCGCAAAGACACTTCATGGCCGTCGATCCGGGCAGATGCCGTTTGCTTGCCCAACACATAGCGCTCGATCACGCAGCTTGCCAAGGCCTGCTTGCCAAGCTCAAAGCGTCGCTCCCCCGACCAGGTCCGGATGCGCTCGGGATCCAGCAACTCCGGATTCATACCAGTCCCCTCGCATCATCCGCGGCGACCAATTGGGCTGTTTCAAAATGCTCGCTGTAAAGCACCACCAACCGACCCTGACTGACCGCCTGACGCACCTGTTCGATACGCGCAGCAAGCGGAAATTCGGTTTCATTCAAACCCCAGTCGCGCAGGCAGTATTCCTTGATCAAATTCTCAAGCGCTTCGTCACTCAGGGAGTGTACGGGAATGATCATAGTTCACTTTGCATTTTTCGGGCACGAACAGCCATGATAGCACTGATGCCAAGTGCAGTGACAACATTGGGAGGGTCAGGGGCGCCCAACTGCGCTATAACCGAAGCAGAACCCGGCCTGATAAGCCCTCAAACTAAGCCAGCTTTGCACTGACCCTGACGCGATTCTTGGTGCCAGAGTTTTTCGCCGGAGCGGTGCCTTTCGAGGTTTTGCGCTTGGCCGCAGACTTCTGTGTACCGACTTTGGAAACCGCCACCGGAACACCATTTAGAGCAGACGTTCCGCTCAAACGATCTACGAAACTGTCATCGGTAATGGCGTTCACGCTGACACCGGGCCGTTTGCTAGCAATATTCATTTGCATATCAGGGTAACGATGCCCCCACCCATGCGGCACACTAACGACACCCGACATGATCTCATCACTGATCTCCACCGGAATCGAAATCGAACCTACCCGGCTTTGAACCTCCGCTGTATCACCCTCCTTGAGTTGTCGCGCGCTGGCATCCTGCGGATGCATAATCAGGGTACAGCGATTCTTGCCTTTGGTTAATCGATGGGAATTGTGCATCCAGGAATTATTCGAGCGTACGTCCCGACGCCCGATCAGCAATAACTCGCCATCATTTTGTCCGGCGCCGAGTTCTTCCATTCTTTTGCGCAACCTCGGCATATCCTTGAGAAACGATGCCGGTGCCAGCTTGATACGCTTATTGGGCGTGTACAAACGATCCGGAAGCGCCGACTGCAAGGACCCCAAATCCACACCGTGCGGATAATTCAGCAAGGAGCTGGTGCACAGCCCCTTACTTAGACTCCGATTGGGCGCACCATAGGGACCCATATCCATCAGTTTACGAATCGGATGACTTGGGCCGAACATATCCTGCAAAGCGTCGATGAAGAAAGCACCAATCTGGGTTGTGCCGGGAATCTGCGTGCCATAGGGGCCGGTGCGCAGAATAATATCCAGAATGCCATCTGGCCCCAGGCGCTTCAGCACCTGAAATACTGCCTCCATCTGCACGCGTGATTTAACATCACTGCCTGCCAACCGGCGCGTCAATTCCAGCAGAATTTCCCAGTCATGCCGGGCATGCTTGTCGCGTTCAAACAGGGCCGGAGAATACTTCGCAACATTGCGCACACTCAGCAAATTGAATATCAGATCGTAGTGGCTTTGCTCCAATTGAGAAGTTGGCGGCAGAATAATATCCGCCAGTCGCGAGGTCTCGTTCATATAGCTATCGACCGAGACCAGCAAGTCCAGCGACTGCAGCGCCCGCTCAAGACGTTCCCCGTTGGGACTGCTGATTACAGGGTTCCCGGCGATCACAAACATTGCCTTGATCTGGTCTTTACCGGGCAACTCAATCTGCTCGGCCATGCAGCTCGCCGGTAATTCTCCGCCAAACTCGGGCAGCCCCGAACGGCTCTGATAGCGGTTGACATGCCCTTTCTGGCCCAGCAAAGCGGTTATCTCCACCATGTCCGCCGCAGGCTTGTTGAACATCAGACCGCCACGTTCATCGAGATGGTTGGTCACCACATTCAGAACATAAATCAACCAGGTGGCCAGCGTGCCGAACTCCTGTGTCGACGTGCCCATCCGACCAAATAGCGCGGCACGTGGTGTGCGCGCCAGTTTGCGCGCCAACTGCCTGATCTGATCGGCGGAAATCCCGGTCAGGGGCGCCACCTGTTCCGGCGTAAAATCGGAACAAACCAACTGAATCTGGGCAATATCGTCAATGCTGGATTTCAGGCGCCCGGTCTCGACCAAACATTCATCGAACAGGGTGTTCAGCATACCCAAAAACAGATAGGCATCCGTCCCCGGGCGAATAAACAAGTGTTGATCCACCGCGCGCGCCGTTTCGGTTTTGCGCGGATCAATCAAAATGACCTCTCCACCACGCCGACGGATTTTCTTCAGCCGGCCGATGTAGTCAGGTGCCGAGGTCAGACTACCGTTGGATGCCGCCGGGTTGCTCCCGACCAGAATAAAGAAATCGGTATGGTCAATATCCGGCACCGGAAACAGCAACTGGTGACCAAACATTTCCAGGCTGGCACGCATGTGCGGCAGCTGATCATTGGAAGTGGCTGAAAAACGATTCTTTGTTCGAAGTGTTTCGAGAAACGGAATACCAAACAGCAGGTTGCCATGGTGGTGCACATTGGGATTGCCGAGATAGGACCCTACCGCGTGATAGCCATGCTCTTTCTGAATCCGCTTGACCTTGCTGGCAACAAAATCGAAGGCTTTGCCCCAGGAGATTTCCTTCCAGCCTTCATTGGTTTTCAGCATCGGCGCCTTCAAGCGATCCGGATCTTCGTGAAAATCCTTCAGCCCCAGTGCCTTCGGACAAATATGTCCCTTACTGAAAGGGTCATCCTGATCGCCCTTGATCGAGAGAATCTGTTGCTCTTCCACCTCAATCGCAACGCCACACATGGCTTCACATAAATTACAGGTTCGATAGTGTATCTGGGATTGCGCTGCGGTCATGGCGATACCTTTCAAGAAGATTTGGCGATCCGTTATTTTTGTTATGCTGTCAGGAACTGATCGTCGTATGCTTGGGTTTGGCAATAAACAGCCCCGTCATCGACGCGGGATACAACGGCCCGGAACAAAACATTCCCGGCTGACATTGGCGTCGATTATATTCATGATGCAACAGGCCTGTCTATCAAGATTGATTCGAACGCAGGCAGGACTTACACAGTCGCTTTGACAGAGGAAGATCCATTGAATAACAAAAGCATATTGATCACCGGCGCCAGCGATGGCCTGGGTAAAGCCCTGGCCCTGGAGCTGGCGTCGCGCGGCTATGCCCTGGCGCTGACAGCCCGACGATTTGAAAAGCTGGAAGCGATCCAACAAGACCTGCAAAACCGGCACCCGGGACTTCAGGTAGAGATTGCAGCGATGGATGTCTCCAGAACAGACACCCTGTATGACACGATCCTGGATCTGAAAACCAGGCTGAAAAAACTGGATATTGTGTTTGCCAATGCAGGCATCGCCTATGCGGGAAAGATCGGAAAAAGCCCTCTGGATAACCACCTGCAGGTCATTCAGACCAACGTTAACGGTGCGATTGCTACGCTCGATGCAGGCGTCCGTATTTTCAGGGAGCAGGGCTTTGGGCATCTGGTCGGGACGTCCTCGGTGGCAGCTTACCGGGGTTTCCCGCGCAACGCCGCCTACTGCGCCTCGAAAGCCGCCCTGTCTACATTTATGGAGGCATTACGCGCAGAAACGTACAAAGAAGACATTTCGGTTACAGTGCTTCACCCCGGCTATATCGACACAGACATCAATCGCGCACTGGATAGCCGTCCCTTCCTGATTGACGCGAAAAAAGGCGCAGTAATGATGGCGAATATGATCGAGAAGAAAGTCGCCCGCTCAACGGTCCCTGTTTACCCATGGGCTTTGCTGGCACCACTGCTAAGACGTTTACCGACCTCGATGATCGCGAAAATGTAGCAGGCTAGCTTAGCCCTTTACTCGCTATCGGCGGGTTTGGCATCACGATGCCATTGCTCCAGACGCTCGGCAATGCCCAGTTTGACATAATCACTGCGCAGCGAGGCGAACAGATCAAACGCATGCTGCGCGCCGGCTATCTCGGCAAACTCAACGCTCTGTTTGGATACCTTATCCAGCTCGCTGGCAAAGTACTGGGCCTCGCCGAGTGAGGTCAGCGAATCCTTGTCGCCGTGGATCATCAGAAATGGCGGCGCCTGCTCAGATACGTGCGTGATCGGCGAAAGCAATCGATACAGGTCCTCAGCCTCGGCGCGTGTTTTGCGAATCACTTTCTTGCGCAGGAAAATTTCCAGCCCCGGACTGACCTGAAGTTTGTGCGTGTCGAGCAGGTCATAAATGCCGTAGAAAGGCACGCAACCCTGAACCTCGGTATCACGGTCTTCGAAACCAGGCTGAAATTCTGGCAGATTGGGTGTCAGCGCAAGCAATGAACTCAGATGACCACCAGCCGAGCCGCCGGTGACGACAATAAACTCAGGGTCCCCGCCATATTCCGCAATGTGCTCCTTGATCCAGACCAGCGCTTTCTTGCAGTCGATGATCGGGTCCGGAAAGGTATACGCCGGTGACAGGCGATACGAAATCGCAACACAGACCCAGCCACGCTTGGCCATTTCCACCATGAGCGGAACACCCTGCTCATTCTTGCTGCCGTAGCCATGCGTCCAGGCACCACCATGAATCTGCATCAGCACCGGTGCGTTTTCAGGGCAACCCAGATTGCGCCGGATATCCAGCTTCAGCTCCAGACCATTGACCTTATCAAACACCACATCCTTGATCAGCTCGATCTGGTCATCCTTGAAGTCCGAAAAAGGGCGCAGCAAACGCGACACATCGACCTCGCCGTGCCGCCCCCAATTCGCGGCATCGGCCTCGTCACGATGTGGCGCGACAATGCTGTCCATCAGGACTTTGACCTTGTAACCGGAAAAATAATGATAGGAAAGCGTCAGCCAGGATCCAATAAACAAGAGCAGCCCCAAGGCCCCCCAAAACCCCTTGATGCCCCCCAGCAAGGCACATAAAAAAACCAGGAACACCTGCACTGCAATGACATGCAGGGCTAACTCACCGGCCAGCCAGCCCGCAAGAAAGCTGAACACGATGCCCTTGGGGTGATGATATTGCGGCCGCAACACATTGTAGGTGAGCGCGACACTGATCAGAGCAAGCACAAACACGAAAAATCCCACAGTCGCTATCCCCTTTTTGCATCGCGAAGCAAAAACTCGCGGTCGATTAGATTAAATGCAAGGTGCATTAAAACAAAGCTACGCCAAACAACTGCAGATGGTGCATCGCAACGGCGGCATACACAACAAAGCCCAGCGCGACCACCAACACATCCATGTACCTCGGTCTGACCGGCAATTCGGGGGCTTCCCCGCGCTTGTTGGCGCTGATCATGGCAACCACCGCAAAAGCCAGAAAACTTCCAAACAGCAGCATGGACGCCAGGTCGCCATTAATCAGCAAATGCCCGGTCGCCCATAATTTGGTTGCGAGTAGCATCGGATGACGTATCCGTCGCTTGATATTGGAGGGTATATACGCTGCCAGCAATAGAATAAAGGCAGGCAACATCAACAGTTTGGTGATATGCCCCATAAATGCCGGTGGATGCCAGACCGGCACGAAGGCCGCTTCGGATTTACCCATCACAATAAGTACCAACCCGGCCAGCGCCAGCAGCGCAAACAGGCCTTTGTAAGGCAGTTCGCCGACACGGCCCACAAACGCCGTGCGCAAACCCAATGTGGGTATTAGATGTACGGCAAAAAACAGAACCAGCCCACACACGAGTAACGTCATATAAATTCTCCCCTGAGTCGCCGGGTTTCCTTTCTGAGGGTCAGACCCGGACCATGTTATTTGATCCTAAGCATAAGCAAATTCGTTGAGCGCTGGCTAGTGCTTTTGAACCTTTAAACAACAATGGCAAAGTCCTTGTCTCCTCTGGAAAAACATGCGACTGTGCGCCCATGTCGACACCTTTTACAGATCTGCCGTTTAAAACACATTTCCAGCAACTGCCTTCGGCCTTCTATGCTTTCCAGCAACCCGAAGGGCTTGAGCAGCCGGAGCTGGTGATTGCGAGTGGAGATTGTGCCCGCTGGATGGGGCTGGACGCCTCATCGCTCACCCGACCAGAGACGGTGGCACTGCTGTCGGGCAATACGACGCTGCAGGCATGGCAGCCACTGGCGATGAAATATTTCGGCCACCAGTTTGGCTATCTGAATCCGGATCTGGGTGATGGGCGGGGCTGTTTACTGGCCGAGATCGAAACCCCCGAAGGCGAGTTACTCGACCTGCATCTGAAAGGGGCAGGGCCGACACCTTTTGCGCGACAGGGCGATGGCCGTGCCGTTTTGCGCTCAAGTATCCGTGAATTTTTGGGCAGTGAAGCCATGCATGCGCTGGGCATTCCGACCACCCGAGCATTATGCGTGCTGAACAGCCAGACGCCGGTGCAGCGCGAACAAATGGAAAGTGGCGCGACTCTGCTGCGCGTCAGTCGCTCGCATATCCGCTTTGGCCATTTCGAGTTCGCCTACCATAGTGGTGACCCTGAACTACTGACCGCGCTCGCCGATTACGTGCTCGAACGGCACTTTCCCTGCCTGGAAAGAACGCCCACACAATACGCCGACCTGTTCCTGATCATCTGCAAACGCACGGCCGAAATGATTGCCAAATGGCAGTGCGTCGGCTTCGCCCATGGCGTGATGAATACCGACAACATGTCTATTCTGGGGGAAACCTTCGACTATGGCCCCTTCGGTTTTCAGGACGCTTTCCAGGCTGGCTATATCTGCAATCATTCCGACACCCAAGGGCGTTATGCCTTCGACCGCCAACCCGCGATCGGACAATGGAATCTCAGCGTACTGGCGCAAGCCATGTCACCGATCGTGGAACGTGACGCATTGGTGGCAGGCCTGGAGCACTACAATGAGACCTTTAATCAGCAGTACCTTAAAGGCATGCTGGACAAGCTCGGACTGAGCCAAGCGGATGCCGGCGAACACAGCGAAGCCGACCAGAATCTGGTGATGGAAGCACTGACCCTGATGCAGGAAAACCGGCTCGACTATACCCGTTTCTTCCGGGCCATCAGCGAAAACGATATTGCCAGTCAAAACGCTCAGGACCTGAGTGAGCTTCGTGATCACTGTGTGAACATCAAAGCCTTTGACCAATGGTTCCATGCCTACCAGCAACGCTGTCAGCAAGAAAACTCCCCTCCCGGGCAACGATTGCAGGCCATGCAGGCCTGCAATCCGGTGTATGTGCTGCGCAATCACCTCGCACAAACCGCCATTGAACAGGCCCAGGCCGGCGACTACAGCGAAGTTCAGCGTCTGCACAAGGTTCTGCAACAACCCTATACCCGCCAAGCGGACTGCGACCACTACGAAGCGCTGCCTCCCGACTGGGCGCAGGATCTGGAAATCAGTTGCAGTTCTTAGCGCTAACTTTTATACGGATAGTTTAAACGGTCCAGCTTACGCAATAAGCCCGGCCAGGCGAGCGAACCGCCGGCCGCCTTGGTGACCATCTGGGCCGCTTGCTGAATGCCATCAACGATTTGCTGTGGAACCGAGATTACATCCTGCCCGCCTGACAGAGCCATGATCTGAATTTCACAGGCCCGCTGCATTACGTACATAAACAGAAACGCATCCGCGATATTATCGGCGCAGGTCAACAAGCCATGATTGCGCAGAATCATAAAATTGCAGGCCCCCAGATCAGCAACCAGGCGTTGCTTTTCTTCCGGGTTGAGCGCGATCCCTTCGTAATCGTGATAAGCAATACCGGACAAGGGGAAGAGTGATTGTTGCGACAAGGGCAGTAAACCCGCTTTCTGGGCACTGACCGCAACCCCCGCACTGGTATGCAGGTGCATCACGCAATGTGCATCATCACGCGCTTCGTGAACGGCACTATGGATAATAAATCCCGCGGGATTTATGTCATATGGTGAGGCCATCACCTTCTCGCCCTGAAGGTTTACCTTGACCAGACTGGAAGCCGTTATCTCCTCGAACATCATGCCGTAAGGGTTAATGAGAAAGTGTCCCTCTTCATCCGCTACCCGCGCTGAAATGTGCGTAAAGATCAGATCATCCCAGCCGTAATGCGCGACAAGATTGTAGCTTGCGGCAAGGTCGGTACGCATTTGCCATTCTTTTGCTGAGACTTCATTTTGAACGCTCATAACAGGCTCCTCTTAAGTTTGACGCGGCATATGCACAATGGCTGCAATTGCGCATTCAGGCGTTTCTCACCATAACGCCTGACCACACAGTTTGCATAGGTTTTTTAAGATCTGCAGAAGGAAGCAATCGCTTCTACCGACGCATTGCCACTCAAGTCAGCCTTCAATCGTTTATTCCCGCGAAAAACAACCGTCACTTGATGCAGATTAACCCGGGAATATCCGGTTGGCGTAGTGTTAACAGTTAAGCAGATCCGATCAATGGCAGTTAGGTCTCATGCTTGGGTCACGCACTATTGGCAGAGCAAAGGGTTAATAACGATGCTTTATCCCGGACGACTTTACGTAGTGGTAACGCTCGCGCTTCTAGCGTTCAGCAGCGCGCCCATTCATGCCGCCAGCCTGATACCGCTTAAGATGTGCGTATTCGATTTTGTGGGGCATGACGGACCGGTGCATAAGGAGATGAAAGAATACAAAATCGATGCCATTCGCTGGGGCGTCGATCTTTCTTTTATCATCTATACGGATGATCGCGTGGCCTCAGAGGAGTTTAAGAACGGCGTTTGCGACATGCTTAACCTGCCCGGCATTCGCGCTCGCGAATACAACGACTTTACCGGTTCCATCAATGCACTGGGAGCCTTGCCGACCTATGAACATCTCGGCATGGTGATCAAAACCCTCAGTCATCCCGGAGCGGCAAAACTGATGCGGAAGGGCCCTTACGAAGTGATTGGTATTGCGCCGATCGGAGCCGTATTCCTCTTCGTCAACGACCGGCGTATCCACGCCCCCAAGGACCTGTCCGGCAAACGCATTACGGTTCTCGACAATGCCCCGGAAACGACCTATATCGCCAAACGTATCGGCATGACGCCGGTATCCTCGGGTATCCGGAATGCCTTGCAGAAGTTCAACAACCGCGCGGTAGATGTCACCGGTGCACCAGCCCTGGCATACGAGCCGATGGAAATGTACAAAGGCCTGGAGCCTGACGGCGGCATTATCAGTTGGCCAACACTGCAAATCACAATGCAAATGCTGGTCCGCTGGCAGAAAGTGCCAGAAGGTTTCGGTCAGAAGTCGCGGGACTTGATGGCCCGAAAATACGCCAATGAAATTAAAGACATTGAACAAAGTGAAGCCACCATTCCCAAGGAATACTGGATCGACATTTCATCCGCGTCCCGCGACAGCTGGAACGAGCTGTTCAGGGGGATTCGTATGTCGCTGAGAGAAGAAAAAGTTTACAACACCAAAGCGCTGACCCTGTTCAGAAAGGTACGCTGCAAAATTCAGCCGGGCCTGGCTGAATGCACTTCCAAAAACAGGGAGTAGAATGCCCTTCCGGATCAACGCTCAGGCGTGTCCGCTCATTCTGCCTGTATTACTAGCTGACAATATCGATCAAATGTAGCTCGAACATCAGGGTCGCAAAGGGCGGAATTGTGGGAGGTGACCCGGCCTCTCCGTAAGCCAGATGATAGGGGACGGCGATTCGCCATTTGGAACCAACCGGCATCATCAGGAGGGTTTCGGTCCAGCCGGGAATAACCTGATCAACGCCAAACTCAGCCGGTTCATTGCGGGTGACGGAGCTGTCGAACACCTGACCATCAATAAATGATCCGTGGTAATGCGTTTTGACCACCTGATTAAGTAGTGGTTTCGGTCCGTTGCCCTGTTCCAGAATCTCATACTGCAGCCCGGAATCGGTGACCTGCACCCCTTCTCGTCTGGCATTTTCCTCAAGAAAGGTGACACACAATTGCCGGTAGTTCCGCTGCCTTTCCTGTTCGACACTTTTGCGTTTCTCTTTCACCACATCGAAGGCTTTATTGAGTTCGGCTTCATCCAACAGGGAAGGCTCTCCAGCAAAGCACTGACGCAACGCCAGCACGCAGGCTTCAACATCCATGCCCTCGAACTTGTTTTTGTGCAGCTGCCGGCCAAACTGCCAGCCAAAGCCATAACTGACTTTCTGTTCGTAGGTTTCCGGTTTTTGAGGTGTTTTGGAAGTCATGGCGGCCCCGATGAAGATGTTGAAACAACTGAAGGGTGCGCAGTGTGCCAGAGTGACAGGTACTGTCAACTCCGGCACTTGCTCATGCGGGTTGAACGCATTAGCGACAGCTAGGCAATATCCGCCGCGATCTCGAGTTCTTCAATGGCCTGTTCGACATAATCCAGCAGCCGCTGCATGGAGGGCAGGGAACGGCGACAGGCTGTAAAACCGAACTCGAGCTGATCGACGTAACTGACCAGCGTGATATTCAAGGCAATCCGGTCAAGTGGAATCGAGACCGGGTACATTCCCTCCAGCCGCGCGCCATTCCAGTAAAGGTGCTTTTTCGGACCCGGCACATTGGAAATCACAACATTAAAGGCCTGAAACTTATCCGATAGCCCCATCAGCATATTCAACCCGGCCGGGGCCATCATCAAGGCGGTAAAATTCACCGCTTCCTCCAGTGACATATTGGCAAAACGCTGCTTGGAATCCTGAATTGAGCGCTGGATCAGGCCAAGTCGCTCGGATGGATCTGCGACATGGGTTCCCAGACTGGCAAGAATCATGGCGATCTGGTTACCGGAGTCACTGTCATCCATGCGCATCGACATCGGCACCATCGCAACCAGCGGTTTGGCGGGAAGCGCTTTCTGACTGATCAGATAGTTCCGCAAGGCACTACCACAGACGGCCAGTACCACATCATTGAGCGTTGCCCTGGTTGCCTTGGCAATCGCCTTGAATCGTTCCAATGGATAGGACTGTGCCGCAAAACGCCGGGAGCCGGTGATCGGAGTATTCAGAATACTCGGTGGTGCCTGAAACGCCGACACATAATCCGGGTTCTTGCGCGCCTGATTGAGCGCATGCCCGACTTCCTTGATCAACGTGGGTACCGTGGATATCTGCTTGCCAGCAGCCGAAGCCAAGGTACCCAGGCTGGTAATCACATCGCCCTGGGAAGCTTCGTGCCGGACTTTTTTCTTCTCACGCGCCGGAATCGCCCATAAAGGCGGAAGATCTCTCAGTGAGGCATCTTCCGACAACAAGCGGTTCGTCATGCGCATCGCGGCGACACCATCAAACATGCAGTGGTGCGCCTTGTAATAAATGGCAAAGCGTTTGCCGCGGATACCTTCGATCAGATGGCATTCCCACATGGGTCGCTCCCGATCCATCAGGGCGCTGTGTTTGACCGAAACCAGGGACAGTAATTCCCGAATACGTCCGGGTTTCGGCAAGGCGCTGTGCCTGAAATGATGGTCCAGATCAAAATGGTCATCCTCAACCCAGTAGTGCTGGCCGAAGCGGGTCTTGAGTCTTTGATTAAATGGCGCAATCGGGCGCTCATAGGAACGCATGTATTCGGCCAGTTCTGTCACGTATTTTTGACTGGCACCTTCCGGAAAACTGAATAAATGCAAGCCGCCAACATGCATGGGCTGTTGACGTTTTTCCAACCATAGGAACAGTTGGTCGGCTAAGCTGAGTGGTTTCATAGAAAACTTCCCTGAGTCCTGCTGACCGACAGTCGTCAGTAGCGAGGACTAACACTTATTATTAGAACATTCAAAACATCAAGCGTGGAGGGCGACTGAACCCGACTTAACGATAAAGCTGTCAAGCCTGAGGCCGGCCTCACTTTTGGACTCGCTGTTACGTGGCCCTTGTTTACACTTACAGTCACTGAATTTTTCTCAGACTGTTGCATGCACAGTAAGCCAGTTTCATAAATAATAAAAGCGTATCCAGGATAAAATGTCGAACGAAAAGCTATAATTCAGGCCCACAAATTCAACCGCCACCACCTGCATGCGCTATACGAAACTCCTTCTGCCATTACTATGTCTTTGCCTGCTATCCGGGTGCCGCTATTGGAGCCTGTATCGCTTTGCAGACCAGTTCTGTGCCTTTGACCAGTATATCGAAGTACAAACTAACGAGGCTCAAACTTCGCTCATCTTTATAGAGCCGGTTCTACCCCAGTCCGTTTTCCAACGCTACTTCAAGGCTGAGCCTTATCGGGAATTCAATGAAGACAACGTTCTGCAACACAACTTCCGGATTCAAACTTTGACCAATGCCAGGCAATTTGAGGTGTCGACATTCTTTAGTCTGGTGGATGGTCGGCCACTGTTTCAAAAAGGGGCTTTGGATGCGCGCCTGAGTGCCCTGTTTGAAAAAGATTTTGTCGATGCTGTATTGCGCTCGGCCTGCACTGATGATTTTGATTTTTCGCTGTCCAGACTTGTGCTACGTTTCCAACTCGACCAGGTTCCCGAGCACAGTCTGCCGCAGCGAAATGCGCTGGTGACACAATTGCGAGCCCGCCCTGACAGCGATGCTGATGAGCAGCCGGACCCCGCGCTTTGGTGGAATACACAGCTCGATTTTCTCTCTGCCCCCGATGCCGCAAAGACGCTACAGGACAAGAAAGCACAGCTAAGGTTCCGCTTTGACAGCCATGATAGACTTGCTGAAATGAACGTCGCCTACCTGAACTATTTTCTTGAACTCAATTTTGATCAAAAGGCGGGAAAACTGACCGTCATCCGGAACCAGTAAGCATGATTGATCACGCCTATCAGGTTCCGGTCGCTGCCTGTGAAACGAGCATTGAGATTAAGAAAAGCCGCTTTATTGCCTGCCTGGCACCCGCGCAAAGCAGGGAACAGGCGCTGGCACAACTGGCAGACAGGCGAGAACGGTTTCCGGACGCCCGGCATCATTGCTGGGCCTACCAGATCGGTCCTCCACAGCAACCCGGCACGATCGCGATGTCGGATGACGGAGAGCCCTCCGGCACCGCCGGCAAACCCATACTCAATGTGCTGCAGCACAAAGCCATTGGCGACGCCATGCTGATTGTGACCCGCTATTTCGGCGGCATTAAACTGGGAGCCGGAGGCCTTGTCAGAGCTTATGCGTCCGCCGCACAAGCCGTTTTCGAATGCGCAAAGCTTACCGACCGGGAGCCGCTCACCGAGCTGCAAATCGCCTGTACATTCAAAGATGAACCAACGATAAGGCGCTGGCTGGATGCTCACCAGGGCATCATCAGGAATGTGAACTATCACGAGAGCGTGGTACTTGCCGTCACCATTCTGCAAAAGGATCACAGTGCCTTGATAGCCTCTCTGGCAAACCTCAAACAGGCCTCGCTGCTTGAACAGGAGAATGATACCAATGCGCTGGACTGATGTTGGCTAACGCTAACCCAATGCGAAGATAGCTTGCTCAATCGATACGATGTGGTGCCAATTTAATGCTGGACACGCGGGGGCCTTCCATGACAATCCGGCCCTGATAGCGGTCATCACCGGTAGACGTAAAGTCGAACTGATAGCTGCGCTCAATACACCAGCGGCCGCGGCTATTCTTGCGGATGCGCTGTCTTTTCAGCACGATGGTCTGATCCAGCAACATCAACGACAACTCCTTGCAATACCTGGCGGCAGCGACAAGTGCCTGATCCTTGATTTCCCGGTTTTTCACCCAGTACCAGGCAATCAGAATTACCAGAGATGTCAGTGCGATGGAACGCAATTGCATAAGGCTAACCTTCCGGGGTGTAACGTCTAAGCGAATAACTGTCAGGCAAGTTTGGCAACCTGTATTTCCAGCATCTGATCCTGCCAGGACAAATTGATACTGCCATCCTGCACCAGACAGGAAAGAGACATGCCCCGTTCGATCTGAGCGCTGAACGCGGTAATGGCCTCTTCATCAAAACGATACACGGAAAACCCGTCCTGCCGGGCCAGAGTGTTTTCGACAGAATGCCACCAGGCTTCAACCGCCTGTCCCCCATAAGCATAAACCGTTACCTGGCGGGAACGCCCGCAGGCTTTTTTCAATCGTTTAGGGTCGGGCAGCCCAAGCTCAATCCAGTGTTCGATCTCATCACTGTATGACTTTTGCCACAAATCAGGCTCGGCATCGGTACTCAGGCCCTTGGTAAATTCCAGATGCTCATCGTAATTCAGACAATAGGCCATCAATCGCATCGCCATGCGCTCCAGCGTTTCAGAAGGATGCAAAGCGACATGAAGGGTCAGGCTCTGATAAATTGATCGGTCCATATCGGAAAGGTCAATTGAAAACCGGTACATCGTGGCATTCAATGCCATAACTAATACTCCCGATGGATGTCCATCGCTTCGAGCGCCCGCCGGGCAGCGGCGTGAGCCGATGTCCCACGGCTACTCAGTGACAATACCCGGCGATACATTTGTTCGGCCTGATACGGGCGCTGCCGGGCCTGCGCCCAATGCCCCCAGACAAGATAAACGCGCGGTTCGGCCGGCACGATACGCTGGGCCTGTTGTAAACGCTTTTCCGCCTGCTGATACAAACCGGCATCAATATCCCGTTCAGCCTGTTGCAACAGAGAAGTGACCACGGGAGGTAAAGGTACGGAAAGCGGAGCATCTGAAGTCGTCGTCGCAGGAGCGCCGGAGTCCACCGAATTGACCGCGACCACCTGTCTTTGCTTCACGCTTGAACAGGCGCCAAGCAGGCTTAACAGGATCACAAACGCCGTGATCTTTTGGTTTTTAAATGTTAAAACCACGTCTTAAACCACCCTTTGTCGTCAGCCGCGCGACCATCACAGTTTTGTCGCGGTAAATCATCCACCTCCCCCCACACCGGCAACTGGATAGCCCCTTCACACCGGGCTTCAGTCAGAGACCAGCTGTCCTGATCAAACCAGTGCAGATTGACATCCTTTCGGGGCTGCAGCACCAGAGGGTATTGCGGAATACGCGCCATGAATTCCGTCCAGACCTTCAAGGCGCCGGAACTGCCGGTCAGTCTGGTGCTTTCATTATCGTCTTTTCCGAGCCAAACCACACCCAAATAATCACCGGAAAATCCGGCAAACCAGCTATCGCGATTATCATTGGTGGTGCCTGTTTTTCCAGCCACGCGCAAAGCACCCGGCAAGCGGCCATAGGCCGAGCGCCCTGTTCCGGCACGCATGGTTTCCTGCAGCGCAAATTGCAGGAGATAAACCGCCTGCGATGGCAACACCTGCTCTATCTCAAAGCCATAGCGGGTCAACATCTCCCCCTGACTGGTGGTAACTTCCCGAATCGCACGCAAGGGAACATTGAAGCCATTACTGGCAATGGTCTGATAAAACTGACTGACCTCAAACGGGGACAGGCTTTGCGCCCCCAGAAAAATCGAAGGATAGGGGTTCAGCGGCACATCCACCCCGAGACGCTCCAGTGTTTCGTGCACAGTCTCCACGCCCAGCTCAAGCCCGAGTCGCGCCGTTGCGACATTGTAGGAATGCATGAGCCCCTGCAGCAGTGACACCTGCTCATGTTCCTTGCCATCAAAATTGCCGGGCTGCCACTCATCACCGTTGTTAAAACGAATTTTGAATGCCTGGTCATTTAACAGGGAAGCCAGATGATATTTTTCCGGATCCATCAATGCACTGAGGTACACCGCCGGTTTGATCAGGGACCCGATCTGGCGACGGGCATCGAGTGCCCGATTGAAGCCCTGATAACGCGGCTTTTTATCACCAAGAATCGCGAGTACTTCACCCGTACCGACACCGGTAATCACCGCGCCCATTTGCAGAGACTGATCATTGCGGGCATCCAGGCGTGGCATGACCCTGGCGGCCGCGCTCTCCAGATTGGTCTGAAGCTGGGGGTCAAGCGTGGTGTATATTTTCAACCCTTCACTGCGCAGATCCTGTTCCAGGTAGTCGCGGCGCAGCTGCCGCTTGACCAGATCCAGAAAGGCCGGATAGCGATTGGTCTGGATCCGCGGCCGGGTCACAATGTTGATGGCTTCGGCACGCGCCATACGGGCCGGATAGGGTTTGATAAACCCTTGATCCTGAGCCTGGGAAATGACCAGATTGCGCCGTTCGAGTGCCCGCTCAGGATGTCGTCTGGGGTCATAATAGGATGGCCCCTTGATCAGGGCGACCAGCAGGGACAACTCATGGAATTCCAAATGTTCCAGGGCCTTACCAAAATAAAAGTAGCTGCCCATGCCAAACCCATGAATGGCCGTGGCACCGGATTGCCCCAGGTAAATGTCGTTGGCATAGGTTTCAAGGATATCGCGTTTACTGTAATGCCACTCCAGCAGCAGGGACATCATGGCTTCATTGACTTTACGCCAGAGTGAACGCTCTCGGCTCAAATAAAAGTTCTTGACCAGTTGTTGGGTCAGCGTCGAACCGCCCTGTACCACACGCCCTGCCTGAAAGTTCGCCCAGGCCGCCCGGGCAATCGACAGCGGAGAAATACCACCATGTTCAAAAAAGTTACGATCTTCCGTGGCCAGAAGTGCCTCAATCAATGGCTGAGGTAATTGCTCGTAAGACAGCAGCTCACGCTCCTCTTTCTGGCCCGGATAAATTCCCGCCATTTTAAAGGGTTCCAAAGTATACAATGCCTTTTCTTGCCCTTTGAGCGTTTGTAACCCGCCCACGACATCGCCCTGCAAGTCAAAGCGTATCAGCACTTCCGGCTGAACTTCATTTGGTAATCGATGGGCGCGAATAAAAAGGTCGAGCTGATAGCCGCTTCCTTTTGGCCTTACCGCATAACTGCCAGGCCGCTCAGCATTGTTCTGTTTCTGATACTGGAGCAAGGCGAGCTCCTGTTCCAGATTATCAAGATTCAGGGCTCGGCCATCAAAAATCTCGAGTGCTCGCGCGTAAACCTGTGCCGGGAGGGCCCAGCGCTTACCCTCGAACTTGTAACGCACCTGCGCATCCAGATAAACCACCCAGACGAAAAACACCAACACAAAGACGGTAAGCACTTTGTAGAAAGCGGGACTTCGCAACAGACGCCGTTTATCCGGAGAAGGGGCCGGTGAGGCTGCTTTCTTCCTTTTGGGCATTAATCAGAATTTCCTTCGCATAAACGAAAACAACAGAAGATGGTTTTTTCCGGTTTAAGCATTGATTAAGATGAGTGATTGTATTTAACCGTCAAGGCCTTCCTCACGTGAGTCACCAATGAACACTGATTTAATCGACGCGCTTCAGCGCAGCGAAAACTACCCGCATCCGGTAAGCGGTATTGAACTGATCGAGACCCACATCTCATGGATTCTGCTGACCGGTGACTACGCCTATAAAATCAAGAAGCCGGTTAATTTCGGATTTCTCGATTTTACGTCATTAGCGCAACGTAAACAGTATTGTGAAGCAGAATTAAGTTTGAACCGACGCGCAGCGCCCGACCTTTACGAAGGGCTGGTTGCGATTTCCGGTTCAGCGCAACAGCCGCAGCTGGACTCGGACGAGGCCCCGTTCGAATACGCGATTCGAATGAAACAGTTTGAAGCCGATCAGCTGTTCACCGAGCTGGCCCGTTCCGGTGAACTCTCAATGGAGCTCACTGAGGAACTGGCTCAACAGGTTGCACAATTTCATGCCCGCGTGGAGGTGGCTGGCGAGTCAGATCATTACGGGCAGCCAGAGCAGGTTTATGCGCCAATGAAACAGAACTTTGAGCAGATTGCTGACTTGCTCGAAGAACTAGACCTCCTGCAACAACTGCGTCAACTCGAAGCATGGACCGAATCCAGCTTTGAACGTTTAAAACCGCTACTGTTGGAGCGCAAGCGTGATGGCAAAGTACGCGAATGTCATGGCGATCTGCATTTAGGCAATATCACGCGCTTTCAGGACAGGGTGACGCTGTTCGACTGCGTCGAGTTTAACAATGATTTTCGCTGGATCGATGTTATCAGCGACATTGCGTTTCTGGTGATGGACTTCGAAATTTTTGGACTGCCATCCATGGCCAATCGCTTTCTGAACACTTATCTCGAGGAAACCGGCGACTATAGCGGGCTTCGACTGTTGTATTTCTATAAGGCCTATCGCGCCATCATCCGGGCAAAAATCGCGTTGCTGACCCGGCAAGATACCAGTCTGTCCCAACAAGAGCGTGAAGCGCTTTATCGGCAGTATCAGGAATATATGGATCTGGCCGAAGATTACACCAGCTTGCCCAACCGCTTTGTGTTGACGATGCATGGCATCTCAGGCACCGGGAAAAGCACCGTTGCCCTGCGTCTGGTCGATCAGTTGGGCGCTGTACGCATTCGTTCCGATGCCGAACGCAAACGCCTGTTCGGTCAGAACATCCATGAGCACCCCGATGCCGGCATGAGCGCGCGCATGTACAGCGACAAGAGCAATCACGAAACTTACGAAAAACTGGCGCGTCTGTGCGCCGATGTTCTGGATGCAGGCTTATCCGTCATTGTCGACGCAACCAACCTGAAGCAGTGGCAGAGAGACACCATACAGCAAGTCGCGGACTCCAGAGGCGTGCCACTGTGCATCGCCTATTGCCAGGCATCCATGTCAGTCATTCGACAATGGATTCAAAAACGCAGTCACGAGGACTTCGACCCTTCGGATGCCAATCTGGAGGTCGCCAACCGGCAGGCTTTGTCGCGTGACCCATTAACGGTAGACGAAATGAAGCAAACCTTTGTGATCCACAGCAACGTGGTAGAGGAGACCCGCGATCTTGCAGACCAGATCAGGAACAGCTATTTAAAATAGGTGACCAAGGCTTTTGGTTTACTTTAGAGAGAATAAAAGCAACAACGACTCCTGAAGGGAGCCGTTGTGATCATCAGCACAAAAAGCGCGAGTGCATGAGCAGCAGTCTGTCTTGCTTACTGCGCGATGATAGACGCCCCGGCTTCTATCTGGCGCATATCTGCCATGGGCTCTTTGAAACTGGTATCAGGATTGAGGCGAACCGAGCCGTGATACACCGCGCGGCACTCGCCCGCGCCACTTGGAACACAATGATTCAGAGCCGCTTCAATCGCCTCGTCACTACTGGTAAAGGGCCCTTTGAACTGGCGGTTCTCAAGGTAAAAATAGCCTTTTTCTACTTCTTCTGACACGGTAATGATTTCATCAATTTGATGCTCGATTGACATAATAACTATGCTCCGAATTCTTCTAGTTTCTTGGCAATAAAATCATCATCCTGATTTATTTTATCTAAGCCTTCGTATGGTTGTAGTTAAGATACTATTGCGATACGACGTGCTTCGCGCGGTCAAAATTATCATCAAAGATTAAAAAAAGCTAATCATTCCGCAAGAAAAAATGCGCCAAATCAACACTGCCGCACAAAGTGCTGAATTGACAGTGCTCTACGCGCTGGTCTGTCGAAAAAACTTTCCGGAAGACCCTCTCCGACAAGCGGTGATCAGCCGGCTTTTTCCTCCGACAATCTTTCCAGCAAGGCCCTGGCTCCGGCTCTGATACGTTCGCGATTGCGGGACTCGATGGCAAAGCGCTGCTGGTCGAGCTTGCGAATAAACTTTTTGTCCGTGGCCTTTCTGGCCTGATGCGTCGGCATGTGCTGCAAGGCCAGATATACCTCTTCGAAGATCTTGAACGGCGCCTGAGCATGCAGGTCGGCATCGAAGTGGTCGATCAGAACCTTGATCCGGATGCTGGCCTCAGACAGCTCGACCTGATCATCCAATGCCAATGTCGCAATCACGCGTAGACTTTCTCTGAGATCCAGCTGATGCTTGTTGCCTGACACCATCTGATCCTCACGGACCGCTTGATGAGCCTCCGGTTTCGCTGCGCGAATCAGGCTTAACTGTTTCCTGATGACCATCATCAGCACGGGAATCAGTAATACACCCAGAATAATCAGGGACCAAAGCAAATTATCAGACATGCACACCTCTTGTAGTGGGGTGCCCAGTATAAGGTCAGCTCATGCCAAACAAAAACGTCTGATTAATCAAAAGGCCGGAGTTGCCCGACTGATCAAAGCGGCACAATCCACCGATGCGGGCAGGGTGCCGTACACCCAACCGGCATTGTCGGTATTCAGGCGCGACTCACAAAAGGCCGCTGCGACTTGCTCATTACCCTGGGTAAACAGGGTCGCACCCTGAAATGCCAGTGCCATTTGCCCAACAATGGCACGAGAACGGTATTCAACATCTTCTGGGCTATCAAAAGCCTGCGCCAAGCTAGTCATCGAGGCATCGAGCATAGGATGCTTGCCTTCGGCACGATACAGTTCCGACATAAAGGCTTCCAAAGACCCCGGATTACGCTGCATCGCTCTGAGCATATCCAGACATTGCACATTACCACTGCCTTCCCAAATCGTGTTAATCGGCGATTCCCGAAACAGGCGCGGCATGATCGAATCTTCCATCACGCCACTGCCACCGATGCATTCCATTGCCTCATAGGCGTGTCCCGGCGTCCGCTTGCAGATCCAGTACTTGCCGATGGCCGTGCCCATGCGAATCAGGTTCTTCTCGTGCGCATTGTCCTCGGAAGCATCAAGCGCTTTTGCCAGCCGCATGGTAATCGCCAGCGCCGCTTCAGACTCAATGGCCAGATCTGCCAGCACATTCTGCATCAGAGGTTGTTCAGTCAGGCGTTTTCCAAAGGCAACGCGTGATTTACAGTGATGGGTAATCTGGGCGACGGCCTGCCGCATCAGCGCGGAAGATCCGATCATGCAATCGAATCGCGTCATGGCTACCATTTCAAGAATCGCTGAAACGCCGCGACCTTCTTCGCCCACCAGCCATCCAAGCGCGCCTCGCAACTCGGTTTCGCTGGAAGCGTTGGAGACATTACCCATCTTGTTTTTCAGGCGTTGGATCTGCAAGGGGTTCTTGCTGCCATCAGGTCGCCAGCGCGGCACCAGAAAACAGGATACTCCGGCATCTGTTTGCGCCAACACCAGGAAGGCATCACACATTGGTGCCGAGACAAAGTATTTGTGCCCCACCAGCTCATATAACTGACCGGGTCCGGATTTCCCAATGGCATGGGCGCGTGTTGAATTTTGTCTCACATCAGAGCCACCCTGCTTTTCGGTCATGGCCATCCCGATCGTGACACTTTCTTTGAGCTCATGACTGATATTGCGCGAATCATAGCCTCGGTGCAGAATTTTAGGGGCCCAGATGTCGTACAGGTCGGGCTGACGCTTCAGCGTTGGAATAGCGGCCGAAGTCATCGTGATCGGGCAACCATGACCGGCCTCTATCTGAGTCACCAGATAGCTTTTGGCAGCCCGCACGACATGCGCCCCCGGGCCAGGATTTTCCCAATGTGAAGAGTGAATACCTTCTTTCATCGAAAGCGCCATCAAGTCATGGTAGGCGGGATGAAAACGTACCTCGTCGACACGCTTGCCATATCGATCATGCGTGAACAATTCGGGTTTGTTGGCATT
This sequence comes from Oleiphilus sp., assembly GCA_006212045.1. Lineage (GTDB taxonomy): Bacteria > Pseudomonadota > Gammaproteobacteria > Pseudomonadales > Oleiphilaceae > PZPK01. Next base: position 96,447 of record PZPK01000014.1, read on the forward strand.
TGCCTGAAAACCCCATTCAATCACCTCCTTTGATCCGCATTGCGCGCCAAGGCTACTCAGAGCCTCTTGACCCCAGACGCCTCCGCTTGCTTCCACCTGTTCCTGTAGCGCCTGATCGGCGGTAAAAGCATTGTAGTTTTCCAGCGGCTCAGGTAGATTCTGAACATCGTGGGTTTCCGCCCAATAGCGATTACTGGGTTCAAATTCAGGTGTGGCCATATGTACTCTCCCGGGCACCCGGGATTAATCAGGGCACCCTCCGTCGTTCTGATAAAGTGAATATTAATTCATATTATCTATAAAGACAAGAATTTGCGCTCAAAGCTTTCGTAAACATGCGTTCATAGGCATACTTTACTCTGAATACCCGATCATTAATCGTAGTCATGACGATGAACTCGGCAGGCCAAAGGAATCAGCGGAACAGGAAGCATCATGGCTTATCGCCCCACCGAAAAAACAGAGGCTCGCAAAAGGGCCCAACATAAACTTCTCTCCGATACGGCATTGAACATCGTGGCACGCGGAGGCTTCAATGCTCTGACAGTGGCCTCTCTGGCTGAAGAGGCCAAAGTTGCCATCGGTACCATATACAAATATTTCAAGGATAAATCCGCTGTCTGCACACACGTGTTCCAGCGTGGCTCGGCACGCGAAGTGGAAACGGTCGAACAATGCGCCTTTCCTGAGGGTGTTAGGCCGGAGGACATGGCAGATTGCCGAACGCGACTGGAAGAAACCATTCGGGTGTTTTCAATGCGCGCGCTCGCCGGACACAAGCTGGCCTATGCCCTGATCGCTGAACCCATTGACCCGATGGTCGAAGCAGAGCGATTGAAGTATCGACAGGCCTATGCCGAAATATTTTCAAGACTGGTGCAGGAGGGCGTAGACAAAGGCGAATTCAGACCCCAGGACAGCCGGGTGGCAGCAACAGCCATCGTTGGCGCCCTGGCCGAAACTCTCGTCGGCCCGCTGGCCCGCGTTGCAGAAGGGCAGGAAGATATCGGACTGGAAGAACTGGTCGACTCGATCAAGACATTCTGCCTGGCGGCCGTGCTTGCCTAGATCAGCGCTTCAAAGTTGGTAGCAATAACATTTGCCACGGAAATAATCGCGCAACTTCTGCTCCATTTCTTCTGATAGAAATACTTCGTCCTGACACGCGAACGATTGCGCGATGCTGACATCAAAACTCTGTTTGATCGTTGCGCAAATATTGGCCCACCTCTGCTCGTTAAGATTGAGGTCCCGGGTCACCGCATTCACTTTCTCGCGGGCAGATTGCGTCAGTATGTCTTCGGAAAATGTCACGCCCAGAAAACCGGCCAGTTCTGACAGAAACGCCTGCGGTGCAGCCTTCAGGTTTTCGAACTGGAGAATTTGATAGTCCGCAGGACTCAGAAGGGTATTCAAATAGTCGATCTGTTCACCGTAAAACAGATCCGGCAAGTAGATCGGAGGCCTTTTGTAATACATCAGGGGGCTACGGCCAAAATCAATGGCCTGTTCAAAACGCAGATGCAGCCCCTCTCGCTCCACACCATAGGCATAGCGGGACTTTAGCCAGGAAATCGGATCGCGAAGAACGTACAGAATTCTGGCTTGCGGCAATATCTTCAATATCCGGTCAACGGACTGCTTGAAACGCCCCCCGGAAAAGAAAGCCTCGGCCGAAATCAGGTTGACCTGTTCTGCATCGGCCACCTCGTAAATACTGGCACGTATGCGTTCGACGCTGGCTTCAAACGCCAGATCATCCATGTAAATCCAGTCGATGAGCCAGCGAGGATACTGCTGGTTGTTTTCTTTCCCCAGAAACTCAAGCCCCTCGACATTGGGAAATACCTTTTCCTGAAGCAGTGAGGAGCCGGTTTTGGTCGCCCCAATGTGCACAACAAATTGCATTAGCTCAAGTGCTCCCACATCAGCACATCGTCGGCCTTCAGGCTGCGATTGACCACCTGCCCCAAGACCCTGTCTATCTCTGCCGGACTAACGCCACTAGCCGGCCGCTTCCAGGTTAGATGCTCTCTCGACAAAACCTCACCCTGTTCCAGGTCACAGGCCAGCACCAGACTCCTGCGTGCGTTCTGACGGGACAGCACCTCGTCCGGAGAAAAGACCAGCGCTTTGTTCCCGTACTTTTCGGAACGACTGATCTCCTCCATCGAAACAGATTCGGCAAGACGCTTCTCGAAAAGGATCAGGTCGTCTTTGTCCATCGCATGATAGTGATCATTTCCCGGCAAGGATTTATCAAAGGTATAGTGTTTTTCGATCACCTTGGCACCGAGTGCCCATGCATATTGCAAGGTACTCATATCCTCGGGCAAGGTATGATCCGAATACCCGATCACCCATTCGGGAAATGCCTCTTTTAGACCGGTGATCCTGGCCAGCTGCGCCCTGTCATTTGGTGTTGGATAATTGAGAACGCAATGCATCAGGCACAGGGGCAAATCAAATTTTGCGATCCATGAAACCGCTTCTCTGATTTCCGCTTCGTCTGATGCACCGGTGGAGAGAATGATCGGTTTGCCAAACCCGCATAAATATTCGATAAAGGGTTTGTTGGTCAGGTCCGAAGAAGAAATCTTGATGGTATCCATCATTGGCGCGAGATAGTCAGCAGACGCTATATCGAATGGCGTGCATAAAAAGTCGACTCCGCGCTGATCAGAATAGGCTTTGAGCTGCTCAAATTCTGCCTGACCAAACTTGTCGTACTTCTGAAAAAGCTGGTACTGACTGGTGGTCGGCTCTTTTGTGGTATCCCAGTAAGAGGGCGAATGCTTCGACGCGATAGTACCGGCCTTATACGCCTGAAACTTCACCGCATGCGCGCCAAACTCCCTGCACTCATCAATCATCTGAAAGGCTTTTTCCATATCACATTCATGGTTTACGCCAATCTCGGCGATGATATAAGGGCGGGAGGGTTCTTCGGTACCCGCGATAATGTGCGACAAGTTCATAGTAAGGCCCTTAAGATATTAAGTACGCGTTCTTTATTTTCAATGAAGTTCCAGGCTTTCATGCGCTGGTTCAGCTCGCGGCGCCAACTGGCATCTGAAACAAGCGCGTTGAATACCCGGCGAATCTCCGAATCCAGGTCTGAGGTCGAGCGTGGAATAAGGACAATGCCGTTGTCTTCCGAGGCAAAGGTATGCATTTCCTCTTTGGCATTCTGGGGAATGGCAATCGCCGGCGTACCAACAGAGGCAATCTCAAAAAGGGTACGGCCGCAGCCCGAGAATACAATATCCGCATCCTTGATAAAGGTTGAAATATTCATCACATCCTGATGTATTTCAACGCCGTGATGCTGACCGGAAACGTACTCGGACAGGCTCTCCAAATGGCCATATCCAACGCCTAACACCACCTTGATCACGATATCTTCAGACAAGTCGGAAACCAGCGCATCCAGCACCTGCCGGGTCCGATTAGCGGGATCGGTACCGCCAAAGGTCACCAGCACATTGGTTACCCTGTCATGAATAACCTTTGGCTCGGTAAAAATAAACTCATCGCGCAGACAGAAGTAGTTTGGTCCGTATAGGATATTATCGGCTTCATGCTCAGGCGGCTCATACAGGGCATTCACCGTCACATCAGCCAACGCCGCACCGCCGCCCATATCTTCAAAATTCATGACCCTGGCACCGAGGGATTTGATGAACGCAATGTATTCCGCATCGGTATCGAGAATATCGTTCACCACCAGATCCGGCTGCAGCGCTGCCAGTCCATGGGAAATGTTGTTGACCATCGACACCTGATAAAATTTGTCCGCAATCAGTTGATAAGCCATTTCACTTTCTTCATCACAGAGAAAATGCAGCTCGTGATCAACGATCGAGTTTGCGAGCAACAGCACCCGGTTGACATGGCCAAGCCCTTTAAGACGATTCCCCAGCACCACAAACACGATTTTCTTGCGCTTCAGCAGAAACTCGCAGATAGCCCAGTCTGAGGGTGTATCAATATCGATCGCCTGCTCTTCGTCGAGCTCATAGAGCGACACCTTTTCATCGATACGAATCCCGTGCGCCAGATGGTAATCGCCACGCGTCAGCACAAAACTGCCGGTTTCACGGTACTCTTTCGGCAGATACTGTCGATTAAGGCGCTCTTTATATAGAGGGAAGAAGGTATTGTCGGTTTTCCCCCAGCGCAGACCGATGTCCTCGCAGGCCGACATGATTGTATTCACCGAACTCAGCGTGAACTGTCGGATGGCTTCATCCAGCGAAGCCGTTTTAAGCAGTGGCGAGGTCGGCTGCATGGTAACCACAATATCGTAGCGCTTGCCGCTTTCCCCGGAGACGTACTGATGCGCATGCAGAATCACCGGATCCAGCGGCGTATCATCTCCACTTAGCTCATCCGGACGCGGGATCGTTCCGGCACCCAGCTTTTCTGCCATCGCATTGATTTCCTTATCCTCGGAGGACACATACACATCAGGCTTGTATACCGAATTTTTTGCACAATTAATGGCGTAGAACAGCAATGGCTTGCCACCAATGCTTCGAAGGTTTTTTCTGGGTATCTGTTTGGATTTGCCCCTGGCAGGAATAATGACCAGAACTGAAGGATGCATGAAGCAACTCACTCTTATTCGACTTGATTGACCGGATTATCGCTGAACATGACAGGCTTTGCAGTTTTTCTTTCTGGGGGCAGGCTTCACACCGTCACCGTAAAACTCAAAACGCACTGACTGCGGATAAACAAGTATATTTTGTGATGTTTCGTCATGCTGAGACTCAGTCGAGTCTGTTATCATCAAGTGTTTAACTAATGTAAAACATTTCGGGCCAGGACTGGGAACATCGCCACCAGTCATTCTCCCAGTTCATCAAATTTTTTCAAAATACCCAGTTGATAAAACCATGCTAACTCTCGAACAAACACTTGCAGATCAGGAAGATATTGAACAGCTGTGCAAACAGAAAGTTTCCAGCAGCAAAGAGTATTATGTACCCAATAACAACTATGGTTTTGCATACCTGATGAAAAAGTATGCAGATTATCCACTGGATGAACCAATCTACGCGACCTTTCCGCATGGTATCTATTTCAGGGACCGGGTCATTGCCAAAGGCGAACTCGAACACGAATTGCCGGCACACTTGAATTTCCCACCGTATACCACAGCATTATGGAAAAAAGCGGCCCGGAAAAAGAAGGTTATTCCCTTTGCAGCGCCTATCCACTACGCCTTAAAGCTGTTTCAGCCCGAGGTTCCGGAAGACCAGCGTAAAGGCACACTGTTTCTTCCGAAGCACTCCACGAATGTCGTCAGTGTTTCGCTCGACAAGGAAGCGGTGATTGAAGAACTGAAAAACCTGCCGGAAGCCTTTCACCCCATCACCGTGTGCATTCACTGGCAGGACGTGGAAAAAGGACTGCATCGCTTTTTCAGCTCAAAGGGCTTTAATGTGGTTTCTGCCGGGCACCTGCATGACGACAACTACATGTTCAGATGGCTGCATCTGGTCAGCCAGTTTAAGCTCGTTGCGCACAGCGGCCTGGGTAGTGCGCTCTTCTATTCTGTTCTGGCGGGACACCCTTTTTATCTGACGCAGGAAGAAGCCACAACCGACAACACCGGCCAAATCCAGCTCTTTAACAAGCAGATAGCGCAGTATTCATCTGCAGGCCTGCAACGTATGGAAAAACTGAAACAATTGTTTGGTGAACCGTCGGAAACCGTGAGTGATGAACAACGGGAACTGGTGAACTATTACACGCAGGCAGATCTGGTCAAATCACCCGCTGAATTGCATAAGCAATTTAAACAGCTAAAAGCCTTGGCGACACGCTAGATAACCGGGATACCTGCTTGTTTGAACACCCTGTTCACACAGGGCGTTTTCGGATGCATATAGTCATAAAACTCATTGCGCGTGCAATCCAGATGCTCCGGGTTATAGGACCCATAGGTTTTGATCGGTAATTGCGCCCGGTGTTTTTCGATAAGAGAGGCAATTTGCGCCATCACCGCGCGGCTCAACGAACCCGGATCCTCTAGGACCTCATGATGGTAGGGCGTAAACAAAAAACTGACCTGATGCCCCAGATCGTGCAGTGCCATCGCCACCTTGATCATACTTTTATAGGCAACCGGATCAATATCACCGCGACCGCGCAGCTTGAACCCTCCGTCTTTTCTGGATTTGAATTTACTCTTGGCGATATAGTCCTGATCGTAGAGAAAACTGCCGTCTGATAAAAACAGCTTGCTGGTATGCCCCCGATCAAAATCCACTTGCGGTGCGGCAAAACGATCAACCCCCAAGCCCTCCAGCATTTCCCAGCGATTCCGGAACGTGGTAACCAGACCGTTGTCGAACAACTCCCGAATCGATACGACAAAGTACTCGTAGTTCAGCAGATTGCTTAATCGATCGAATGAAAAGCCTGCCATATTCTGACCTTGTGCCGCTTCTTTCTGCAGGCCGAAATAGGACAGGGCTTCGCGATACTCGGTCTGATGTATCTTCCATCTTGCGTCCTTGTTGAATCCGAAGACCCACGGATCAATACCGATAAAAATCTGTTTCCCCTCTGGGTTATGCCGGGCTACAAGGTAAAGGTAGATCAGCACATCTTCAAACGAAGCGCCAGGCACACCCAAATTTGCAAGCCCCGCGCAACGCGCCAGATGTCCCGCCTCATCCCGCACCTTGCTGATACTTCTCACATGACTGGAACCAATCACCACACAGTCGGCCTGATCGAGCGTTTTGGCGAACTGTGCCTTGACCTGCCTTTCATTCCAGGATTCTTTCAACACGCCATATCTGGAGGATTTAATCAGGTCCACATAGCTCTCTATCTTGTAGTCCGTGACCAGGGGGTTCAGATAGATCGAGCCCGGATCCACTACGAAATTGGTTCCGGCAATAAGGACGACCCCGAAACAAAGGCAACCGAAACAGACTTTCAGATATCGTAAATAGCTCATACTAAAACTGGAAATACAGAAATTCGCTGTTGCCCTGCATCATGCTCAGGGAAACCAGCACTGCCAGAGAACAGGCGCACGCGAAGTAGGCAGAAGGTCGCCAACGCAGCCACACACGATCGGCCGAAGCATCTTGGCCCGAGCTCTGATCTTGCGCCATCATCTCTTGGGAATTGGGCGCGAACCAAGCGATCAGGATAACAATCGGAATCAGGATAAAGGCCATGCTCAGGTCGACCTGATCGGAGTGAAACTCCTGCCGCAAGAACCCTGCACTGAACATGCTTTGCAGGATCGACCAGGCGCTATCCAGACTCTCCGCTCTGAAAAAGACCCATGCAACCACAACGGCCAGAAACGTCAACAGATGATAAAAACTTCGTTCCAAACCGGTAACCCGGAGCGAAATATCGGAACGCAAGTTGCGCCAGGCATGATTAATCACGAGATAAACACCATGCAACAGCCCCCAAATCACAAACAGCCAGCCCGCACCATGCCATAAACCGCCCAACAGCATGGTGATGATCAAATTCACGTAACGTCGTGCAGGACCTTTACGGTTGCCACCCAGCGGAATATAAAGATAGTCCCGAAGAAACGTAGACAGTGTAATGTGCCATCTCTTCCAGAACTCGATGATACTTCCCGACTTGTATGGTGAATTAAAGTTGAGCGGCAAGCGTATTCCAAACATACGACCAAGACCGATCGCCATATCCGAATAGCCCGAAAAATCAAAATATAACTGGCCTGTATAGGCGAGTGCGGCACACCAGGCTTCATAAAAGTTCAATGTATCGCCTTGTTCAGCAGCAGAAAAAAGCGGCGTCGAATAGGCCGCTATCGAATCCGCGATCACCACTTTTTTGAATAAGCCAATCGCAAAAATTGAAAAGCCTATCGCAATATTTCTGCTGCGTTCATTTAATAAAGAAGGCGATGCAAATTGGGGCATCATTTGACGATGATGCACAATCGGACCGGCGATAAGCTGGGGGAAAAAGCACACAAAAAGGCTGTAATTAAGAAAACTGTAGGCATGGGATTCCTGCCGATATGTATCTACCAGAAACGCAATCTGCTGAAAGGTAAAAAAGGAAATGGCCAAAGGCAGTATGACCGTCTCCAGCACCAGCCCGGCTTCAAACAGTGTATTCAGATTGTCCACAAAGAAATTGGCGTACTTGAAATAAGCCAGTAAACCGAGATTTACGGCAATCCCCAAGGTCAGTAAATGCCTGTTACGCTTGCCTTCAATGCGTTTTGATATGGCGTAGTTAAAGACGATGGATACCAGAATCAGGGTCAGGTAGATCGGATTCCACCAGCCGTAAAAGAACAATGAGGCCAGAATCAACCAGAACAGCGCCCATTTCATTCCCATTCGGCTGGCCAGCAGGTAGTAACCAACCAGCACCAGGGGCAGGAACGCAAATATAAAGACGTAAGAATTAAAAAGCATTGGCGGCGCGTTTAATCAAACAGGCGAGTGTACATGGGCTCAACGAGGCCAACCGTTAGGCCAGTCACAGATAACAGTTTTGTATCCCTGAGTATCGCTCTTTCCACCGGGTTCAGCTTCGCGCCTCATCCACCGACTGCTTGGATTCTTCAATCATCTCTGCTTTGGCAACTGTCTGGTCCATCACGCGCGACAGCTCTATTAACTGAGAGGCAATGTCCATTAGCCCTTCTGCACTTTCAGCCAGCGTTGCCGAATACTTCGCATTGCTCTCACAGATCTGATCCATTTCGCGACTACTCTCAAGAATTCCACTAATGCCCGCCGACTGTTGTTGCAACAAATCAGCGGACTGGTTGATTTCAACATGAATATGCTCGATCTCGGCGACCACGTCTTCAAGGCGTTCCCCGGTCTTGTTGACCGCATCGGCTCCTGCAGCAATGGTTTTCTCCGCCGAATTCAATAAGGCCTGAATCTCACTGGCAGATTCATTACTGCGAATCGAAAGGCTTCTGACCTCGTCCGCAACCACAGCAAAACCCCGCCCCTGATCACCCGCCCGGGCGGCCTCAATTGCCGCATTCAGGGCCAGCAGATTGGTTTGTTCGGCAATGCCTGTAATCACGCTGATATACTCTTTAATATTGTCATTGCCGCTTTGAATCTCCTGCATCAGTCGGATCGCTTCCTTCATCGCATCAGAGCTGGCTGAGGTGTTCTCCTGGGCATGACTGGATTTTTGTCGCACCACTTCCATCACGTTGGCAGTCTGCGCAATCGAATCCCCCATCGTATTCAGGGTTTCATTGATGGTATTGGATACGCCCAGCTGGCTTGCCACACCGCTTCCGATTGATTGACTCTGACTGTTCATGGAGTACGTCGTGTCCGACAGCTTATTGGCCGACGCCAGCAATGATCGGGCACTTTCAGAGGCCTGATGCAGAATGTTGACCAACTGTTCGGACAGACGGGCAGAGGTTGCGGTCTGCTTACGGGTTTCCTCAATAGAGGCCTCGGCTTGTGCCAGCGAGTCACGATTGAGTTTCAGCACAAAGGTCATCCCCGCGCCCACCACAATCATGGGCAACAGGTAGCCGGAGTACATATCCACCAAGCGCTGCTTTTCTGTCAGATCAAAGGTTGGCAAGGGATAGCCGGTGCGCTCCATGCCAATGAAAATAAACAGCATGCAGACCATGGCAAACACCCATGCCAGAGCCCATCTCAACTCCGTGACCGTGAAGGCCACGACCGCAACACCTATCACCCACAGGATATGGGCCGAATGCAAACCGCCCAAATGATAGATAACACTCATACAATAGAAGGCCACTAAAAACAGACTGATATTGGCCAGCAATTGCCGCGGTAAAATGTTGCTGCGATTGAGCAAAAGAACCAATGGCTGCCCGGCGACCAGCGCCCATGAAGTGTGCGCAAGCGAGTAGTAACCTGTGGCATACCATTTGACCAGACTGTAGATACCCACCACACAGGACAGAATGGCAATAAAGGCCACAATTTTCCGATGCAGCTGCTCCTGATGCCCGATTTCACTTTTATTTTGCCCGCTTGCTACGAGCACACCGTCGACGTGTTGCGTCATTTCCCGCTTCCATTATTGTAGGTTTCATTTCAGTATAGAAACGCTATTGCGGATTTACCTCCTGATGGCCAGAATTAACATAATTGAGGAGAGTCTCAACATTTTTTAAGCGCGTCCACTTGGTTAAACTGCATCCAATGCATAACAAAACAGGTCAGAAAATGAACAACAATAGAAAACCCTCGATCCTGATTATCGGTGCCGGAATGACCGGTATCCTGATGACCATAAAACTGCGCGAAGCCGGCTTTACCGACCTGACCATTCTGGAAAAGACCGATAGAATCGGCGGCACCTGGCGCGAGAATACCTACCCCGGCGTCGCCTGTGATGTGCCAGCGCACATGTACACTTACTCTTTCGAACCCAACCCGGAGTGGAGCCATCGTTTCGCCTGTGGGTCAGAGATTCAGGAATACTTTGAACGGGTCGCGAGAAAGTATGGTGTCAGCAACTCGGTTCGCTTCAATGAATCCGTCGTCAATGCGCGTTATGAGGCTGGAAAATGGGCGGTGGAAACCTCTCTGGGCGATCAGTTCGAGGTAGACTTTATCGTGAACTGTACCGGAATACTTCACCACCCGGCCTTCCCGGATATCAAAGGACTCGATGAATTCAAAGGCCCCTGCTTCCATACCGCACGATGGGACCATTCCGTGGACCTTCAGGGAAAACGTGTTGGCATTATCGGCAACGGCTCCACGGCCTCGCAGATTATTCCCCAGATCGCGAAAATCGCCAGCCGTTTTTCCGTGTTTCAACGCACACCGCAGTGGTATTTCCCTCTGCCCAACAAAGCCATATCGGAAAGAAGCAAACGCGCATTCAGACGCAATCCGAATCGCATGCAACGCCTGCGCAAAGCGTATCTGTTCGGCTTCAGTCACTTTATCACCAAGGCCGTCACCGGGCACAAACTACAGAATGTGGTGTTCAGTGCGATCAGTAAACTGTTCCTGAAACTTAGTGTGAGAGACCCCAAACTGCGCGCCAATTTGACGCCCGACTATAAAGTCGGTTGCAAGCGCATTATCGTCAGCACCGAGTTCTATAAAGCGATGCAGAAACCAAACGTGGACCTGGTCACCGAGGGTATCGACTGTATTACCGAAAAAGGCGTAAGAACCAAAGACGGCAAAGAACACGAACTGGATGCCCTGATCCTGTCGACCGGTTTCGATCCGACTGCCTACATGCGACCCATGCAGATGACGGGCAAAGACGGGCTCGAAATCGACCATGCCTGGCAGCACAAGATTCTGACCTATCGCTCGCTGTTTATGCCCGGCTTTCCAAACAACTTCCTGATGCTGGGTCCGAACACTCCGATCGGTAACTATTCGGTCATTGCGATGAGCGAAGTGCAATGCGACTACCTGATTAAAGTCCTGCAAAAATGGCAGCAGCAGGAATTTGATGAGATCGATGTGCAGGAATCCACCGCGCGCAACTTCCTCGAGTATATTCGTGCCGGCATGAAAAACACGGTATGGCTGGGGGGCTGCAATAGCTGGTATCTGGATAAGGACGGTGACCCAATCCTGTGGCCTTATACCTGGGAAAAATGGGTCAAGGAAATGGCCGAACCCAATATGGCTGACTTCGAACTGGCCACTTTTGAGCGCGGTGGCAAGATCGAAAAAGCGGCATGACAGGCATCATCGGTAAACATTTGGTGACTATTATTGTCCTGTCGCCCCCAGTCTGGAAACGTAATCGGCCCACTTGGATCGGGATGATGCCGTTGAGGTGATCACCGGTCCAATCATGTTGCTTTTGACCGAGCGAAAACCAACAAACTTCAGTGTTGCACTCTTCAGCTGCCTGAGTGCCGGGGCCCCCTGGAACAGAATGTAATACCAGGGTGGCGTATCCATTGTCATTACAATCCGGGCCGTTTTGCCCTGCAAAAGTTGCTTGGGACGGACCATTCCTTTCTCGTATCGGAATGCGAAACCGGGCAACAAGGTCCTATCGATCAATCCCTTCAGTTTGGCGGGCACCGCCCCCCACCAGACGGGTGTCATAATCACCAGATGATCACACCACTTTAAAGAGGCCTGGAATGCCAGTAGTGTCTCTTCCATCTGCATTGTTTCGTCGTAGCCCGACGACAAATCAATTTCAAAATCCATCTCTGACAGTCTGACCAGACGAACATCATGATGCTTTTGGGCAACCCCCACATAAGCCTCACTCAGATAATTAATGAAACTGTCGCTCTTGGGATTCGCATCCAGCACCAGAATACGTTTGCGCATCTCACTCTCCGATAAAAAGTTGAATTGAGATGCAGTCTAGCGTCTCCCCATTAGGGGAGAGTCAAACCCAGGTTAAGGATTGATCTGTCGATAGCAGGTGTCGAGGTCTTCTACTTTTTTGTTCAGGTCTTCAATCTGCGCCAATAGCTGTACACGCATGTCCGCCAAAAAGACTTTGATTCCGGCCCAGTTTACCTCGCCGCCTTCAAAGGCAATCACCTGTTTCAGCCGGGCCAAAGGAATCCCGAGCGCCCTTGCCTCCTTGATCAGTATCAGCAGTTCAATATCGGATTCCTGATATACCCGGTATCGCCCCGCTCTCTTTGGCGCGCTGATTAACCCGATCTTTTCATAGAATCGGATCGCCTTGATCGTCAGACCGCTTCGTTTTGAAGCTTCTCCTATATACATTGCGTCTCGCTATCAGTCAGGGAAGTAGGGGGCTCGTCTGGCGGATGCATTCAACAGAAACCTTTGCACTTATACGCTTGTCTTAATTACCTGCTGCGAATTATAAACAGGGGGATGTCGTCAATCTATCGGCTTCTGATCGGTCGAAGAGTTCAGGTTCTTGATGTACGACGGCACGTAAAAACTGCTGAAGCCATAGCCTTCTATAATTTCCTGCAGTTTCCCGGATTCTTCGATCACCTTGAATCCTCGATCATATGCTTGCGCCAAAGCCTTTGAGCGCGCTGGATCATGCGATGAAAATGCGACGTATCCGCGACTGAAGCTCTTTAGACAGCCCAGATTCTGCGCTTTGCGTATACGCTCCAGATTCAAGGTGTACTCATATAGTCGAGCATCATCAAGGAACAATTCAGCCCTGTTTTGCTCCAGCATGGTAAAGCCTCGATAAGTAACATTCTCGCCTTTCAGCTGATTAACTCGGTCAGGCAAGCCTGCTACATAGGCATCAATGTCCGGTGCATAGCTATATCCGCCAGTCACCAGTAGATTGTATTTTTCGAGCGTCGTCACATCACCATCCCACTGAAAATCCAGATTCGCATAGCTGTAAAAACAGAAGTAAGACGTGAGCACAGGGTTATCGGGGAAAATAGCGCCTTTTGACTCTTCTTTAAAAGAGTCAATGATGCCGTCTATATTGCCGGACTCCAATTCCATCTGAATACGCACATAGGGGATATTGCGGTAGTGCACATTTATGTTCTGTGAATCAAAAGCGGCCAAGGCAATCTCAACCGCGAAACCCTGCGTCTCGTCTTGAGCGCCGCAGGCATAGGGGCACCAGAAGGCAGGTGCCGCCAACATGACGCGATTACTATCTTGCGCCAGTGTTGTGGCTGTATATAAGGCGAAAAAAGTCAGAATAACGGCAAGATAATGCACTATTCGACATCTCCGGTCGGGACAACGGCACCAGTATAGTATGCCTACCGGATTAGGGCGAATAGAAGACATTCGGGTGTATGACGCTCTTCAGAGAGTGCAGTTATACGCAACAACATCCCCTGGAATGGTATCTACCTCGAACATCATGTACTTTGTGAACAAATCCGTAGCACATATCGCCCGAGGCTTTTAAGATTGGCTATGGTTTTATGAATGGTCGACAGATAATGATCTGATCGGTCGCCATAAAAACAACTGGCAAACTTTTCAAGCACCTGAATAGACCAGCATTTATCTATAAGGCGTCCCGAGTAATACAAAACAGGCACCGTTCTTTTGCAGCTCACAAAGCCCAACTTGCAGTTTTATCAACCGCTCATGGCGCTATTGTTGTTTTCTGTTTCGCTTTCGGCAAGCGCCTGGAAAATGGAAGCAGGCCGAATTAATCTGTCCTCGACGTCCTCGCTCAGCGCGCTTCAACAACACAGTTTTCAACAGATTTATGACACTCCGCCCATCGTCGTCGCCCTGCCAACGACGCGAGGAGGTGACGCCAGTGCCTTACGCATCTCGAATGTCACAACGACCGGGTTTCGCATGTCACCCGTTGAACCCAATTCGGAAGACGGTCCTCACGCCAGCATGACCGTTGCCTACATTGCAATTGAGGCCGGCACACATAGCTTACCCAATGGTGAAGTGATCGAAGCGGGGCTCATCACTACCCGTGAACAACAATTCAATGGCATTCCAACTGGTCAGAAAGGCTGGGAGTCGCTTACCTTCAGCCAAAGCTTCAGCAATCCAATCTTATTGGCGGATATCCAGACAATTAGCAATGAAAGCAATGGCATTCCGCGCCGTTCATCCTCACCCTGGCTGACGGTGGCACTCGACAATATTAGTAATACCGGTGCCGACATTGCTCTGGAGCGCAGCGAAGAGTTTGATAGCCGCTCCGGCAGTAATTACCGCTTTAATCGCTTGGGCAGCGACGAAAGCATAGGGTATGTGGTTATGGATAGCGCATTGGCCGGTAACTTTCGTGCCAATGGTAACCAACTCATCCAGTTTGAAAGTCTTTACCGCTCCAATCTGGTCGATGGCTGGAATCAAGGCTGCGATAACCTTGGTTTCGGGTCAAGCTATAGCGCCACGCCCATTGTTGTGGCCACCAAAAGCAGTCACAACGAAGACGATGGCGGCTGGTTACGCGAATGCTCCGTAAACAATACCCGCATTCAACTGACAATCGATGAAGATACCGCTCAGGACCGTGAACGTAACCATGTCAATGAAGATGTCAGTGCCTTGCTATTTTCAAACAGCTTCTTCTACGATTCGAATGCTTCAGTGGCGGCCACCAGTCAACACCTGCTGATGGAAGCAGACAGTGCCGACCTCAACCCCGGTCGCTTCACGCAGGTGAATTTCAAGCAAATCTATGACACGCCTCCCGCAGTATTCATTCTCGAAAACGACAATAATCCGGAACCATCCTCGGTGCGTATTCGCAATGTCACACAAAGTGGGTTTGAGGCCGTACCGGTCGAACCGGATAGCCGTGTAGCGGACGCGACAGATCAACTGACGACCATCCATTATCTCGCAGTCACCAAGGGCGAGTTTCAGTTTCCCGACGGTAAGCGTATTGAGGTGGGGCCGCTGTTCCCACCTGAAGAGATCGCCAATTTTCAGGCAAAAAGATTGTCCGGAGATTCCTGGTTCAACTTTAATTTTGCCAATAGTTTCAGCAGCACTCCCGCGCTGATCAGCACCATTCAAAGTATGAACAGTGAGAACGCCCATGTCCCCGGCTCACCCTCACAACCCTGGCTAACCATGGCCATTCGCAATATCACGGCAGCGGGCGGACAGCTTGCTCTGGACCGCGCAGAGACCAATACCGGCACGCTGAGCAGTGCCGAAGAAATTGCCTATCTGGCGATTGAGCCCGGCATCGTCGGAAGCTTTCAGGACATTGATGGCAAGCGCATCAGTAGTGAGGTCCAGCGCACCGCCGACAACATCACAGGTACACGCAGCTGCATTAATACCAATTTTTTGCAGGCTTATTCGGGGAGTCCGCTGGTGGTCGGCAGTCAAATGACCTGGGATGGCGGCGACGGAGGCTGGTTACGGCGTTGCAGTACCTCATCAAGTCGCGTTTCTCTGAAAATAGAAGAAGACTGGGCCAGTGACACCGACAATGCACATACCACTGAGCGCGCCGGTTTTATGGTCTTTAACGAAGCATTTCAGGCAGATTTTTCATTAGTGGCAAACTACCAGCTGGAAGGGCCGGTCTGGAATGGCAGTGCAGGCGAGGTGACAGACAGCAGCGATACCGGCGCCAACGGCCGTCGCTTTGGTGATGCGCAACCGCAACCGGCACAGGTTTGTTATGGCGCACATTTTGATGGCAACCGCGACTATATTGAGGTACCCGACAACGCCGCACTGGATATCGACGAAGAGCTTACCGTCATGGCCTGGGTCAACGCCGATACTTTACCGTCATCCGGTCTTAGCACGCTCATTTCCAAAGATAATAACTATGAGTTTCATCTCGACACCAGCGGACGTATATTCTGGTGGTGGAATACCGATGGCGGAGCGACACGGTCGTTTACCAGCAGTTCGGCCCTGACCCTGGGTCGCTGGCATCACGTAGCCATCGTATACTCGCGCGCCAAAGGTAGCCAGCAGATCTTTATCGATGGTATCGAAAGCGCCGCCCGATCTTACGCCAACGAATCACTCGCCAATAATGCGATTCCACTCTTTATCGGCACCGACTACAACTACCCGTCTCGCGATTTCGACGGCGCTATCGACGAAGTAAAAATATTCAAACGTGCTCTTCCCGCCGCAGCCGTGCAGCAGTATGCAGCCGCCAGTCGCGCCTGCGCCTCCTGCACACTTGGCAGCTTCGAAATCACACAGGACAGCTATGGTTTGGCCTGTCCCGATACACCGGCTCAGGTCAATATTGTGGCCAAATGTCTCGACGGATCGACCAAAACAGACTATGTCGGCAGCGTTGATCTCAGCGGCCCCAGTGGTGCCGGATTTTTCTCTGACGCAAGCAGTAGCACTGTGATCACGTCTCTGAGCTACCAGACATCAGATCTTGGAGAAAAAAGTGCCTATCTCTACTTCGGTGACGAAAACCCGAATGTGCAGGTAAGCGCTACCGATACCTCTGCCTCGGTTAGCAGCACCGCCACTACCGGCACCGATTTCAGAAGTTTTGGTTTTAGAGTGTCACAACAACCTGTCCCCTTTGCCTGTGGTGACAGTATCGCTATGACTGTTCAGGCTTACGGGCAAACCGACAATGCACCCAGCGGCGCATGCGCCATCGTTGAAGGATTCAGTGGAAGCAAGAATATTGATGCATGGTTCAGTGCCACACTGGATGACGACAACAGCCCCGAAACAGTTACCACCCCACTGATGATGGCGACCACTCCGATTCTTGCTCAGTCCAGTAGTGCCAACAACAACATTAACCTGACCTTCGCTTCCGGAGAGGCCAGCTTTAATCTTGCCTATGCCAACGCCGCGCGCATTCTTGAGGTGAACATCCGACATGACGACGCTCCATATGACGGCTCCCAATTTAGCGCCCTGGCGGCCAGCAGCAATGACTTTGTCGTCCGTCCCGACAATTTCTCACTGAGTGCACAAAGTGGTGGCAGTGACCTGAACGGCGTCTCCGCCTCAGCCGGTACGCACCATCCGGCAGGAGCCAGCTTTGATCTCGGTATCACTGCGATCTGCACAGATGGCAGTACCGCCACTGATTACGCGCCAAATGCCAGCAATACGCTGGTCGCATACTTGCAGCGCACCGGGCCGACAGGCGGCAGTTCGGTCGACGGCGATATGCAAATCAGTGCCTCCCGCATACTCACCAGCAACACCTCGGCAATCCCGAGCTGGAGCGCCAGCAACCTTGGTTCGGGCGCGTTTAGTGCCGGCCAGTTCAGTTATGCCGGTGCACACTACTCCGAAGTCGGACTCACACGCCTGCACATCAGGGATCAGGACTATTTTGGCGAGGGAACCGGAACCGCAACGCTGGATATTGGCCGGTTCACACCCGACTACTTTGAGCTGGTGACCAGCTCCGGAACATTGGCTCCCTACTGCACGCCATCTGCGGCACCGGCTTTCACTTATTCGGGCCAGGCCTTTGGTTATGCTGCCGTCCCCAGCATGACCATCACCGCACGCAACCGGGCCGGACAGGCCACGCGCAACTATACAGAGAGTGGCTATCTAAAACTGATCACCTCGGATATCACGCGTTCTTTCCCCTCGACTGACACGACACAAACAGGTACCGATAGCAGTACTCTGGTGGCCGTCAGCAGCAGCCCTAACCTGCCCACCGCATTCGCCAGTTCCGGTAGCGGTGTGATGCAGTTTAATTTCGATGCAAGCGACGCCTTTACCTACACACGAAACAGCAATGCACTGATTGCACCCTTTAACAGCGACCTGCTGATACAGGTAACGGGCGTAAGCGATTCCGATGGCGTCAGTGCCAACGCAGCCCCTTACGATATTACCCCCGGCGCTATAGAGATTCGCTATGGTCGCTGGGCTATCGAAAATACCTTTGGACCGGAGATCACGCCGCTGGGTTTCCCGATGCGCGTGGAACACTTCAGTGGCACCCGCTTTCAAACCAACACCAGCGATAGCTGCACCAGCTACAACGCCAGCAATGCGGCGCTGACCCAATCGCTCAGCGGAGGCAGCACCTCAGCCAGTGGCAGCGGTACACTCAGCAATGGAGAGGGTCCCTCAAGCGGTGCCATCAACCTATCCGCTCCCGGCGCGGGCAATGTGGGTTCGGTCGTGATGGAATACCAGGGCGACAGCTGGCTGCAGTTTGACTGGGATAACAACCCCCTTACCGCCGACACCCACCCAACGGCAACCGCCACCTTCGGTCAGTACCGGGGACATGACCGCATTATTTACTGGCGTGAGGTCTTAAACTGACGGGCGCACGAGAGAGTATGCCCTGCCATTCCAAGAGCGCTTGATTACCGTTTCGTTTTTATCACCTGCTCAAACCGCAGACATAAGCAAATGCAATTCCTCACCGTAAGGCGAACGGATATGTTCGGGTTCGATAATGCCTAGAGCGATGGGCTCCCGCCTGCGCGGGAGCGACGAGGGGGTTGGGAAGTAACTTCGTCGCGAGATTGCTAAAGGGTGGTTCAGGGGCCAGCTATGGGCGCTTGATCTTTGGTTCGTTTGCATCAAGGCAAATGAACAGGCGCTCGCCTGCAGGGCTGGGGCTAATGCCCAAGTTTGATAATGCGCAAAACAATGGGCACCCGCCTGCGCGGGAGCAACGAGAGGTTTGGGGAACGCTCAGCAGAGACACACATTAAAAATGAAGAAGTAACTAGCCGAAAACGCCACCTATCCGCGCCTTCACAAATGGCCGGAGTGGCGCGGCTGAAAATGGATTAAGAGGCATTTTCTGTCTGAGCCGCAGGCGAGTTTAAATGCCTCCCATTTTCAGTTGTGACACGGAGGGAAGTGCGCAGCACCCAGCTGTGGGCGCTTGATTTTTGGTTCGTTTGCATCAAGGCAAATGAACAAGCGCTCGCCAGCAGGGCGGGGGCTAATGCCCAAGTTCGATAATGCGTAAAACAATGGGCTCCCGCCTGCGCGGGAGCGACGGTTGGTTTGGGAACCAGCGTTGAGGCCCTTAGTCACAAGATTGCTATAGGGTAGTTTCGGGGTCAGCTTTGTGATCCGTCATCACGAGACATCCAAAGGTGAGAGGGCTTGAGGTTACGCAAGACAGGAACACGCATTGAGTATCAAGAAGTAACTAGCCGAAAACGCCACCTATCCGCGCCTTCACAGATGGCCGGAGTGGCGCGGCTGAAAATGGATTAAGAGGCATTTTCTGTTTGAGCCGCAGGCGAGTTTAAATGCCTCCCATTTTCAGT
>PZPK01000053.1 GCA_006212045.1 Oleiphilus sp.
GGCATTGGACGCTGCACGACAAGGCGGGGCTGAAAACGACGGTGCCGTTTAATCCCCAACTGTGCAGTGATGATATGAGCACGCTTAAAAGCGCGGCACTGGAAGGGCTTGGGATAGTGAGCCTTCCAGCCTATTTATGTCGGGAAGAAATCGCGAATGGCACTTTAGTCAGAGTCTTACCGGATTGGGTCTCGGGTAAAGCTCAACTAACCCTGCTAACCCCTTCCCGCAAAGGGCAGGTGCCATCTGTGAGAACCTTCAGTGAATTTTTACTGAATCACTTGAATGACCTGATTGGTGATTCACAAACCTGATTCAGGTTCATGTGATTAAGTGCAGATTCCTTACCCGATAACCGGACTACTTTGGCCAGACTATCGTTTAGCATTGAAAACTGACTATCAAGATCTTTTGATACCGTGGCAGATTGGGTCTTCCCTGCACCTGCGCGAAATGGCGAGGACGTCCACATCTCAGAATACTTGAGGCGCCTGCTTATGCGCCCACCGATAAATATTTGAACCAATCCATTACCGGGCCAACGGGAACAATCTGAGATGGATTCAGTGCTTTAATTGAATAGTATCCTGCTTTTATATGGTCTATACGCGTGTTTTTAGCGAATGCTTCTATCTTTAGCAGGCGTTCCAAATACGCAGAAAGGGCAGGGTAATCGGCAATCGCTTTGACATTCGTTTTAAACAATCCATGGTAGGCTACGTCGAAGCGAACCAGGGTAACAAACAAGCGAATGTCACTTTCGGTTAGTTGATTCCCAACAGCGTAATCATTTTTTTGAAAATGCGTTTCCAGCTCGTCCAGGCGCTTAAAGAGGCCGAGAATGGCTTCTTCATAGGCTTGCTGACTCGACGCAAAACCCGCGCGATAAACGCCGTTGTTGACGCTGTCGTAAATACTGTCATTGAAGGCATCAATTTCCGATTGCAGGTCAGCCGGGTACAAATTTAAACGTGCGTGATGAATGGGCCTTAGATCGTCATTGAATATACGCAAAATCTCAGCGGACTCATTGTTAATGATACGTGTGTTGCTTATGTCCCAAAGCACGGGAACCGTTGCTCGTCCGGTATACTGCTTGTCTGTCATGGTGTACAGCTGGTGTGCAAACTCGACGCCTTTAACTTCACTTTGTGTTGCGCCCGGAAAGGAGCCAAACCGCCATCCGAAATCATCGAGTTTTGGCGCAACGACTTTAACTTCAATCGTCTCTTCCAATCCCAATAGCGAGCGCGCAATCAAAGCCCGGGTTGCCCAAGGACAGATGTACGCGACATAGAGTCGAAGCCCACGATCCATTGCGAGTTGAGGGTCAGTTATTCGATTCGTAAAAGTACTGCTTTGACGAATGAACCGGCCAACACTGTCTTGTTTTTGTACCGGGTTCCACTTACTTTCCCATCGGCCATTTACCAGCATGATTTTCACCTTGTCCTGTTAAATACTTCTTGGCTTGAAAGCCAAGAAGTATTGCGTGAGTGATTACGCTGCTTTTAATGCAGCAACGTGTACTTGTTTTGCTTCACGCTTGTCTAATAGGTTTTTGAGTTTATTGTCGATTGCAAAGCTTCCTCCACCCTGGATTGTGAGGGCTAGCGTGGCAGCGAACAGCGTTAGTGCAAACTCGTAGCCATTGTTGCTCATGAACAAGCCGTGGCTAATATGCACACTGAAGATGGCGACCAACATGGTGAAGGCGCTCACTGCTGCCGCAGGTCGTGTCAGCAGGCCAAGAATTAGTGCCAGTCCGCCAAAAAATTCGGCACTTCCGGCCAGAAGTGCCATCATGTAGCCAGGCTCTAAACCAATGCTTGCCATCCATTGTCCTGTACCCTCGAGGCCGTAGCCACCAAACCAGCCAAAGAGTTTTTGAGCGCCATGTGCCGCGAGCACGATACCAACCGGTATGCGTAATGCGATCGAGCCCAAGCCCGTATTTGATTGCAGTAATTTATTGATAAGTGATGTGTGCATGTTCTGTTCCTCCAAACGCAGTAAGTCGTCATTTGTCACATGAGCTAGTCGTTTTGAATTAGCTTGGAAATAAGTTTACTCACAATAAAATGATCAATAAATGTGATTCCTGTTGTATAACTATAAATGTAATGTTGGCAATAATGAGCGCGGATAATTTTTTATGGATAGAATCGATACGATGAAAGCTTTCGTTACGGTGGCTGAACTAGGCAGTTTCACTCGTGCGGCTGCTAAGTTGGAAACTTCAAATCAACTTGTCAGTAAGTATGTGTCTAATTTTGAAGAGCATTTAGGGGTAAGACTTTTTAACCGAACGACCCGCACAGTGCGACTCACAGAAGCGGGTGAGCAGTGTGTTCAACATGTCCGGCATATAATGGAACGTGTTCAGGATATGGAGGGCGGACTTGGGCAGTTCACGAACCAGGCGCAGGGTTTACTGCGTATAAATGCTCCGGTTTCGTTTTCAACCAGGCACCTGGCACCTCTTATCAGCGATTATAGGCGGCGTAATCCAGCGGTTGGCATCAGCTTACAGCTCAATGACCGGAAAGTAGATGTGGTCGAAGAAGGCTTTGATTTGGCGCTACGGATTGGTCATTTAAAGAGCTCATCGCTCATCGCGAAACGAATCGTGCCGATACGGCTTGTGTTATGTGCTTCGCCTGCTTATCTGGAAAAGCATGGTATTCCCGAACAGCCGGCTCAGCTTGCTCCAGCGCATTTTCTTCATTACAGCTACATGTCGTATTATCAGGATCAAGACCCACTGATGAATGCGCTCAAGCGCTCCGTCCAGGAGCGTGCAACGGGCATCTCCTGTAATAATGGCGATATTCTCGTTGAGGCCGCTATTGCCGGAGAGGGGTATGCTTTACAGCCTACCTTTTTGGTGGGTGAAGCCATTAAAGAAGGCAGGTTAAACGTTATTCTTCCTGAATTTGAGCCAGAGCCGATGGGTTTGTATGCCATATATCCGCACCGAAATTTGATCGCAACCAAGCTAAGGTCGTTTATAGATTTTATTAGTGGTTATTATGGTGATACGCCAGATTGGGATCAGTTCTGACGAACAGGACATGTGGAACTCAATTTATGGTGCGCCAATGGGAACAACCTCGGCCTTTGGGTCCTCAAACAACTGAAATTTAAGTAGATACGTTCAGATTGTGTGGGGGCCCTTATGGGTAGTATCTGGGACAGGCACTCACTTGAGTCTAAACCAAAGTCACCGTAAACTCATCGCTCATCTGGAAAAAGCGTATGTGCCAAGGATTAGGTGCTATGACATTACCCCGTTCTGCCTTGGTGTCGGTCGAAGACACCCCTTACTACCATGTTGTAACCCGTTGCGTTAGGCGCACCTTTCTTTGTGGCGTTGATCGAGAAACCGGCCAGAGTTTTGAACATCGCCGGCAATGGATTGAAGACCGCATTCGGCTTTTATCTTCCCTATTCGCTGTTGATATCTGCGCCTATGCGGTCATGTCCAATCATGTGCATATGGTGCTCAAGCTTTGTCCTGAAGAAGCGAAGCAGTGGAGTGATCAGGAATTGATGGAGCGCTGGGCCTGTCTGTACAAAGGACCGCCCTTGTTTCAGAAAGCCCAATCCGGCCAAGCACTGCAGCCACATGAACTGACACTGCTATCGGATTTACGGGATATCTATCGCGACCGTCTCGGCTCTTTAAGCTGGTTTATGAAATGCCTGAATGAACCCATTGCACGCATGGCCAATCAGGAAGACAACTGCACCGGCCATTTCTGGGAAGCCCGGTTCAAATCTCAGGCACTGCTGACCGAAGAAGCGTTGCTTTCCTGCATGGCCTATGTCGATCTCAATCCGGTACGCGCTGGAATGGCAGAAACGCCAGAAGAATCGGATCACACCAGTATTCAGGAACGCTTAAACCCTCGCTGTTCATTGGCGCTGGCGATGAGTGAACAGGGTGAGAATAAAGGCTTGCGACACAGCCCCGATAAGCTAAAACCCCTCGCGCAGTTTGAAGGAAACGACACCGATCATCACCTCAACGGAATACTGTTCAGTCTGCAAGACTACCTGGAGCTAGTTGATACCACCGGACGCATTCTCAGAGACGACAAACGCGGCGCAATTCCATTGCATCTGCCCCCCATTCTGGAACGACTGGGAACCGACCGTAAAACCTGGCTGGTGCAATGCACACAGTTTGAAAAGCTCTATCAAAAACGCTTTGCCAAACGCCCAAGGCGAGTCGACCGACAAAGCGCCTAGTCAAATCTCAAGAACATAAACGAATCAGAAACTATCTGAGGCCAAGCCCTGTCTGGAAATCGATATACGGCAGGAAAAACGGGCAACTTTTCCAGTTGCCGTGAAGAAGTAACTATTGGCTTGGAGTTCGTTAACTGGAATCGCAAGGAAGGACAATTTCCTCTTTGCTGTGCCTGTCCTTAGTTAGTTTGGATATACCCGCAGCTCTGCTTGAATCGCCACTAATTAACTAGACGCTTCAGTTCCCATTGATACGGGTCTTCCGTAAGTAGCCAGAAGCTGAAAACGCCACCTCTCCGCGCCTTCACAGATGGCCGGAGTGGCGCGGCTGAAAATGGATTAAGAGGCATTTTCTGTCTGAGCCGCAGGCGAGTTAAAATGCCTCCCATTTTCAGTCGGGACACGGAGGGAAGTGCGCAGCACCCAGCTGTGGGTGCTTGATTTTTGGTTCGTTTGCATCAAGGCAAATG
>PZPK01000002.1 GCA_006212045.1 Oleiphilus sp.
CTTGGGCCTGTAATTCCTGATCCGGAAGATTTTGCTCTGACAAGGCTCGCCGCGCTTCCATATAAGCGTAGCCATTCTGCCATCGGAGAAAAGGTGTCCGATCTATTTTTAAATAAAAACATTTTGGTTTCAGAGTATTATCCCTAACTGCGACACCGGTAAAGACCTTCTAATAGGTCTTTTTTGTTGCCTTGAATTTGGATGTGACTTATTATTGGTACTCTAAATGAGTCTTTTAAGGCGGGTGTTTTATGCAAACTGTGCGGCCAATATTGGCAGATAACTCTACAAGCATATCGGAGTTAAAGAAAAATCCTATGGCTGTTGTTGAGCAGGCTGATGGCTTTCCTGTTGCTGTCTTGAATCGTAATCAGCCTGCGTTCTATTGTATACCTGCTGAAGCATATGAAGTGTTAATGGATAAACTTGAAGACATCGAACTCGCGAAAATTGTTGAAGAACGAAAAGAACAAGGCGAGATCGAGGTCAACTTAGATGACCTATAAGCTTGTATTCAAAGAAGATGCTTTAAAAGAATGGAATAGTTTAGATTCAACGATAAAAGAGCAATTCAAAAAGAAGCTAAAGCAACGGCTAGAAAACCCAAGGGTTGAATCTGCTCGACTTAGTGGTTTGAAGAACTGTTATAAAATCAAGCTACGTGCGGCAGGCTTTCGCTTAGTTTATGAGGTCAGGGATAAGGAAATATTGGTTTCTGTGGTCGCTGTTGGGAAGCGAGATCGAAACCAAGTCTATAAAATAGCAGCTAAACGAATTTGAACGGGACGCTGAGAAGTGGATAAATCTCCCGCTCACTTTTTTAGTCCGCTTCCTCATGTACGGCAATGAGTTGAAATCGCAGATTTATTGGCAATATCGGTGATACTGGAATGTCCGCAATTCACCAAACATCGACTATTAGTGCGTCTTCTTCCCCTTACAGGCCATTAGAATAAGTAGCTGACATCGTACTCTGAAGCAGGGATATTTGTTCATTGAAATGCGCTCTATCGGCCTTCGAACCGGGACGTAACTATTCAAGCTTCAGACGTCCGACTAAAAATCAATTCCACCCATAAACGCGTGGCCGTTCGTAGCGAAAGAAACCCAGATCATCTTCCTCTTTGCCTATCGTATAGGCTTCAGGCCCGAAGTATTCCTCTCGCAATTGAGCCGCTTGGGCCTGTAATTCCTGATCCGGAAGATTTTGCTCTGACAAGGCTCGCCGCGCTTCCATATAAGCGTAGCCATTCTGCCATCGCGCTTCTTTCTTCTGGTCCTGTTCGGCCATTAATTCGATATCCTGTTCACTGTAACCAATCTGCCGACGAATTCCGTTAATCGTTTCCTGACGCTGATCCGGGTTCATGGCAGCAAGATCTTTCTGTACCGAATCAAATCTGAAAAACACTTGAGTTAACACACTCGAGGTGTCGTACACCAGCTCACTCATGCTTTGAGAGTAGTTTTCATCGAAGGTATTCTGTAACAGATACAGGCGCTCATCGATTGGTATGTCATAGGCGGTATCAAGCATCGCCACAGTCTTCCTGACGGATTCATTGCGCTCTTCCTGAGGACTCAGCTCGCGCTGCCAAATGTCTTTTGCATCTTCGCCAAATAGCGCCAGTCTTTTTTCCCACAACATCTCCTGTTGCGCCATCAGGTCCATTTCGTTCAAATCCGGCATCACCGTGAGCAGCCATTCTTCATAGCTGTCCATCAAGGCGATCACCGACAGGATCTGGTCTGCAAGTTCAGGAAAAGCCGCGCGAATAATCTGTTCGAACATTGCCGCACCCTGGCCTGGGTAGGTTCTAATCAAGTCGTCTCGAAACGCCTTCAGACCGACCTGTACATGCACCGCTGAGATACGTTGACCAAACTCCTTTTTAATCAAGGCGACCATCTCTCGAATATAGTGATCAGGCTCCGGAGCCTGGCGCTTCTGAGTCCTAAGATCAGGAATGACCACCGCCGAACCATCTGCATTCTCCGACGTTGATACGCTTGAACCGGGAATTGAATCGGGTAGTCTGGCTTCTTGCCCATCCTCGCTGCCAACACCTTGATAGAAGATGATTGCAGCCAAACCCAAAATCAATATCGGCGCAGCCATAGCTACTGTTTTCATCTGCATTAAAGTCAGTCCGTATAATCCGTTTTGCTTGAGAAAATATAGTGTTCAGGGAAACCTGATTGAAGAGTATAAAAAAACGGGCGACGCAAAAGCGTCGCCCGTTTCACAACCTGATAAGGGCTTACAGCAAAGGCTGCAGTACAGGCCAGATTTGATTGGCAAGATTTACAGATCCCGCAGGCGTTGGGTGAATATCATCCCCTTCTACCTGAGAAGAAGGCACCGTGCCGCGAGGATCAACAAACGCGCAATCCGCAGTGGTCGATACTTCACAGGCATAACCCAAATAATCGTCACCAATATTGAGAGCGCTGTTCAGATTGGAATTGCTACGCGGTAATTCGTAGTAACCCAACCAGACCACATTGTCGACACCCTCGGAATCCATCTGGTTCAACAGATTCACTGCGTTCACATATTGGTCTGTAATCAGATTCACACAGCTTCTGGAGGGATACCAACGCCACCAGTGTGTGCGGCAGCCGTAGGGGTCAAATATCATGGCAGGAATCAGAATATCGTTACCGCCACCATCCATCACGATAGTGTTGATATTGCTGTCAGTCGACTTGGCGTCAGCATACTGGCCCACCACTGAACGGGCAAAAGCACCTCCGCTCAACTCGGCACCACTCTGGGTGTAATCACGAAAAGTCTCACCTGCATAACTTTCGAGGGTATCCTCGATAACACCATTCAGGTCAAAGATGGAGTCACCAATAGTGATCACGTCCATCCTGGATGCGCTTTCTTCGTAGGGATTGCCGGTACAACCGACAACACTGACTGCTACCACCGCACCTGCCGCTAATTTAGCGATACGGGTTACTGCATTTTTGAACGT
Source organism: Oleiphilus sp. (assembly GCA_006212045.1). GTDB lineage: Bacteria > Pseudomonadota > Gammaproteobacteria > Pseudomonadales > Oleiphilaceae > PZPK01. Next base: position 2,985 of record PZPK01000002.1, read on the forward strand.
ACTCATACCTTTCTCCAACTCTCTTGTTTTTGTTTAAGTGGAAACCTTACGTTAGCGTAATTGGTTTTAAAGCAGGAGTTTAAACACGCACAAAGGTATCTTTTTGTTCGTATTAGGTCGTTGACCGAGCTAGAAAGACAGATTTGACCAAGAATATGAGAACTGCATCACAACTGATCCGTCCGACATTATATACTTCAACCCCACCCTTTCTCCGACACTTCACCCATTTGGGGGAGATACGCAGTTCTCATTTAATTGAAAATGACATTTATTCAGATAATCTGCTTGGGTATCCTAAAGGGAAAACAATAACAATCACCGTCCTTTGAGGTGGGCCTGCTGGCCCCGGGAAGTATATGCTGGAAGATATATACCCAAGACTCATGTGCGAGATTATTCCTCGGGGTCTGACTGATATCGATGCACAGCGTGTTATCGACACACACAACGAAGGAAGAGAAGCGAATGCCGCCTATGGTAAGCTGCTCAAATCCGTTTACAAGGCAAATCCGGGAGCGGATATTGGGCTGAAACTGGGCCAATTTCTGCTGCCTTCGAAACTGTGCGATTTCTCCCGAGTATTGATGACCTCGGAAAACCTGCAAACGGCCCTATCGTTGGTGGAACGCCTCTATTATGTCCAAGGGGCCTGTTACCATCCCTTTACTTCGCGTAAAGGAAGCAAGGTATATATCTCGCTGCTGTTTCCTTGCAAAACACAATTACCAGAGGTTCAGCGCCGGTTCTGCGCCGAGACCGCATTCAGTTATCTCGTCAACGGTATACGCGAATCGGTCGCAACCGACTTCAGGCCAACCAAGGTTTTGTTCGACTTTCCGGCACCCGCCTACCAAAACGAATACACGCCCCTATTCGGAGACTCGCTCTCATTTAACCAGAACCTGAACATGATCGAATTTGAAGATCATTACATGAGCGGGAAGCTGAGTGCTTACAACACCACCCTGCATCAAATGTATCTCAAGCGCTACCTCGATTTTGCACGCCATCACGAGCGTAACTCCAGCTTCGAGTACAAAGCGATTTCCTATCTGCTACTGCATCATCCGGAAACAATGAGCAGCGAAAACCTGGCAGCCAGACTGAATATTTCGGTCCGCGGACTGCAGAAAAGGCTCAGCAAATCCGGCCAGTCTTTCTCGGGTATTGCCAATTTATGCAGACGGGAACTGACAAAAGTGTATCTGATACAACAACAGCAGAACCTCGACTACACAGCGGAACGGTTGGGATTTCAGAGCAACTCGGGATTCCGCCGTTTTTTCAAAGCCGAGTTTAATGCGACTCCTGCCGAATATCTGGAGCATTGCCAAAATGCGCTCGCCACAGAATGACAGGCGATGACAATCAAGAGCGCCAAGCAATCAAAAGCGAAAGTTGGGCCAATGCCCATTCAGTAACGTAAAGACGCAGCAAATTTGCGCCCCAAATGAACTGAACTCAATCCCGGTAAATACGCGCCCTGCCTCAAAAATACGTTCCATCTTCAGTGTAAATCGATAGAATGCGCTCTATGCTTAAATTTTATCCCTTTGCGGTAAGAAACGGACTATGAAGACGATCAAGAAATCCTCCAAACTCGATAACGTGTGCTACGACATTCGCGGAGAAGTCGCGCGCGAAGCACGACGTCTGGAAGAGGAAGGTCACCGTATACTCAAGCTCAACATCGGTAACCCGGCACCGTTTGAATTTGATGTGCCGGAAGAGATTCAAACCGATGTCATCAGGAACCTCCCGAATGCACAGGGGTATAGCGATTCCAAGGGCCTCTATTCCGCACGCAAGGCAGTGATGCAGCATTATCAGTCAAAGGGCATACTCGGGGTCGATATCGAGGATATTTATCTTGGCAATGGCGCCAGCGAACTGATCGTGATGTCGATGCAAGCCCTGCTCAATACGGGCGATGAAGTTCTGATCCCGTCGCCTGATTACCCTCTCTGGACCGCCGCAGTCACCCTGAGCAGCGGCAAAGCTGTGCACTATCGCTGCGATGAAGAGAATAATTGGTGGCCGGATATCGAGGATATCCGAAATAATATCAGTGAGCGTACCAAAGCAATCGTCGTGATCAATCCGAATAACCCGACCGGAGCGGTATACCCGGAGCCCCTGCTTCAGGAAATTGTGGATCTGGCCCGAGAACATCAGTTGATGCTGCTCGCCGATGAGATCTATGACAAGATTCTTTACGATGGCATCAAGCACATCCCACTGGCCGCGCTTTCCAAGGATGTATTAACCCTGACTTTCAATGGTCTGTCCAAATCCTATCGGGCTGCCGGATACCGCTCAGGCTGGTTAATGTTAAGCGGCCCCAAACACATCGCCGAAGACTTTGTCGATGGACTCGATATGCTGGCCTCCATGCGACTGTGCTGCAATGTGCCCGCTCAATATGCCATACAGACCGCATTGGGAGGCTATCAAAGCATCAATGATCTGATCGTTCCCGGCGGCCGGTTTTATGACCAGCGCGAAATTGCCTGGGAAAGGCTGAATCAAGTCAGGGGCGTTTCCTGCGTCAAGCCCATGGGAGCACTCTACCTTTTCGTGAAGCTTGATCCCGACATTCATCCCATATACAACGATGAAAAACTGGTGCTCGACCTGCTCAAGCAGCAACGGATTCTGATCGTGCATGGCACCGGATTCAATCTCCGTGACCACCAGCATTATCGTTTTGTGTTTCTGCCGCGCGAGGACGTGCTTGTCGACGCCATAGAGCGCTTCGAAGAGTTTCTGTCGACTTACTCGCAGGAACCCGGGGACGCCTAGACAGACCAGACTCTCAGGCATTCAATTATCGCAACTGCTATCACAACTACGAAAACGATCGTTTCTATACGCTATGTTTGATATCCATATTGAAGATTTTTTCAAGGACTGCAGCAAAGCTCTGGTGATGCTATACCAGAATTTTCCACGCAAAATGGCCTTATTCGTCGAGGATATTTCGGGGCCCGATCAACCTGATGAATATGGCGTTCACAGTGCCCGGTTCATGAGTTCATTTGGTGCCCTGCTCTGGCTGGCAGATGAGGGCTACATCCAGTATGAAACGACCATCCGTCAGGAAGCGGTCGATCAGGCAACCCTGACTTCCAAGGGTTTGCACATGATTGCCGGTGTCTCTTATGACGACACCCTGCAGGGGCTGATTGAATCGATCGCGGACAAACCTGAAGGTTTACTGTCGCGCCCCAAAATAGAGCTGATCCGCTACCTGCAAAAGCACGGCACTTCCAGTCAACTTGCGCTTGCCATGCAACACCTGCTCAAGCACAACGACCAGACGCCCAAGCGATGACGAATAAAACACAGAACACAAACGCTCACGGCCAGTCTATCGGCGAAGCACTGCCGGAATGGGTGCCCCCTGCGCCAGTACAATGTGCAGCTTTGACCCGGCGGCTTGAAGGTGAACACTGTTCTTTAGAAATACTGAGCGAAGCGCATCTGCCGGAACTGGAAAGAACATTCAGTACGGCGCCCGAATCGCTCTGGACTTACCTGCCCTATGGCCCCATGCAAACCCAAGAGGATTATCAACAATGGTTGAATATCCTGTGTCGCGACCCGGAATCCCAACACCCCTATGCAATCCGTCTGGCTAATGGGCAGCTGGCTGGTGTGGCTGCCTTTTTACGCACCAACCCTGAGGCGGGTTCCATTGAAATCGGGCACCTTTGCTTTGCACCCTCGATGCAACAAAGCCGCGTTTCAACCGAGGCTTTGTATCTCATGATCGAAGCCGTTTTTCTGTTGGGATACCGGCGCTGTGAATGGAAATGCAACGCCTTGAATGCCCCTTCGGTCAGCGCCGCAGAAAGACTGGGCTTCCGCTACGAAGGAACATTTCGGCAAGCGCAGGTGGTCAAGGGCGCCAATCGTGATACTGCCTGGTTCTCTATCATCGATAAGGAATGGACTGTTCTGAAGCCTTGCTTTGAACGGTGGTTGTCTAATGACAATTTCAATGCTGACGGGCAGCAACTTGCACGCTTGTCCCAATTAGTGAAGCAAGCCCGGACAAATCTGCCCTGACACAGACCTACGGTGCTTGCACCAGACCCACGGGATAAAGCACTGCATCTTCATAACCACAGATGATCCGGTGATAACCCTGCAAGCGCTTATCGAGTTCTGCCGAGCCACTATCTACCTGCAAAGCCCTGTGGTTCAACGCGCGCAGTTTTTCTTGTGTCGCCACGAACTGCACCTTATCCAGACCGATTGTTTCAATCACCCTGGGACTAATTTGCTGATTTCCCCGCCCCAGCACGATGCCCTGGCCCCCAATGATTGAAAGCACCAGCCGGGCATTGGTACACGTTTCCAACCACTCGAAGATCTGTGCTTCGTAGGCATCGTGAAGTACACATTCCCCGCGATACCACAGGTCGACACCCAGCAATGTCGGCGACTCGATGCCCAGATGTAGTTTGATTTCCCTGAGCGTGCCGCCAGGCCCAAGCACCCACAAGGCATCTTCCTGCTCGCAGAGTTCCGCCATGTAAACGGCCAGTTCTTCAAGCATCAGCGCATCATCCGGCAAGCCTGCACATTTTACCTTCTGCACCAGCAGCTGATCGTCCGGGACCAGCATTTCACCGTAATAACGCGCCATTACCCTGCCATTGGCGAAGGCTTCTTCATCGATGTCCCGTACTTCGGCTGGTCTGGCCGACACCAGTCGCGCCGACAGTAAACTATGGACCACGGAGGCTGCCGCTTCGGGCGTGACCGCAAAGACTCCCGAATGCATTTTAACGCCGGCCGGAATGCCCAATACCGGGGTCTGGTCCCCGAGCGCGCGATAGATATCCCGGGCCGTGCCATCGCCACCGGCAAACAGGATCAAATCCACACCGGCATCACGAATCGCCCGGGCCGCACGGCAGGTATCTTCGGCGGTGGTCTGTTCGGACGGGTGATAGACACTCTCGAAAGGCACCCCACCCACTTGTTCAAGCACGTGTGATCCCATCGTTCCGGACGCGGTAAGCACCTGAAAATCTGAGGTTTTATCAGCCAGTGCTTGAAAGACCTGGACAACCCGCTCGGCCACCCGACTGACGACACCGCGCTGACGTGCAATTTCCGCTGTATCCGGGTGATCACTACCCTTGAGTCCCGCAGCACCGCCCAGACCGGCCAAGGGGTTGATCACCAGCCCCAGACGAAATACCGGGAAATCGGGTGCTTGAACGATACTGTCTGTCATAGGCTATTTAAATTTAAGGGTTAACCATTTCGACCTTGCGCCAGCACAAAACTGGAAAGCACAAAGCGCTGTTCATGATCGACCTCAGTGAACTGGACGCCCACCTGATAGTCTCGGTCATTGTTCTGTTGCTCTTCATGTGCAATGTTCCGAATCACTCCGGGCAAATGAAGCGCCTTTGTAACCCCGTTGACAGACACGGTAATACTGAAATTGAGTTCGTGACCGACCAAGCCCAGAAAATCACTGCTGCGAAAACGCAGTCCAGTTTCGCTGACATCGGTCACGTCTACCCGTTTGGGCCAATCCCCGACCATCACAAAATCACTGTCTACCTCCGCGACCAGACTTGCGGGTACCCGCTCGGCATCGCGGATATCGACACATTCGACACGCAAAGGGTAAGCCAGGTGAAGATAGCTGAATGGCTGGTAGCAGCGATACAACACATGGGTTTCGAGTGCTCCGGCCGTTTTACCTGTTAGAAAGCGAAGCCGGACAGCCTCACCACTTTCGATATACACCTCGGTGCCCTGATGACGGGGTGCAGACACCATCAGACTGCGTTGTTTACGATATCCCAGCAACTGAACCGGCAGTTTTCTGCGAGCATCCACGCGCTCCATCACCATGCCTGTGCCGACATCCAGATGCAAAGACTCGAAACTTCGCTCAACGGCACGGCCCTGATCTGCTTCGACAGCCGCCGCTCGGGTCAATGAATTTACTGTATCCACCATTACCTCGTCCTCATACAAACAAGGGCCCTTGCGCCGAGGCCTGAAACACATATTCGCCGGCTTTGTCGAGCCAACTGCCTGCTTACTCAGGTCTTGAGATTAAAACCGAGTGCCCTGAATTTCCGTATCAGTTCCGGCTGCACCTGCTTCAACTGAATGCGTACACCCGGAAACTCGCGTCGACAACGATAATGCTTTCGGAAACGGTCAAAGGCCTGAGCGATATCTTCTTCGCTGCGATTCAATACCGATTTCAACAAACTGTCATCATGCCGCACGTCGAAACAAGCCCTTATTGCCGTGTGCAAACACCAATCCGGGTCAGCCACAGAGGTAAACGCCATTTTGGACAACGGCGGCTCTTCCAGAAATTGGCCTGCCTTGCAGCGGGCTGGCAGACCATAGTGCTGGCAAAGCCTCTGATAGATCATCTCCGTACCTGCAACCTTGCCATCGAAACTGTAGCCGGCGATATGCGGTGAACCGATAAATACCCTTCGGGCAAGCTCAGCATCAATGGCCGGTTCGTTTTCCCAGACATCAAGAATAACGGCAAACTCGGGATCATCGATCAATTTTTGCTTCAATGCCTGATTGTCGACAACCGAGCCCCGGCTGGTATTGATCAGCACTTGTCCGGATTTCAGCCTTGAAAGACGATCGGCATCGAACATATGGTAGGTGGGATGGGAACCAGAACGTGTCAGAGGAACATGCAGGGAAATGACATCACAGGACATCACCTCCTCCAGAGAAGACAAACCCTCCTGTTCTTCCAGCAGAGGGTCATAGGCACGAGTTTCAATGCCCATTTTGGACAAACGGTCCGCCAGCAAACTGCCCACATTACCGTGACCGACAATACCTACGCGATGGGATTCCCAATTCAAACCATGCGTTTCTGTCAGGATAGACAGACAGCTGACCACATACTCAACCACCGAATTGGCATTGGAGCCCGGTGCATTCGCGTAGACGATACCCTGTGCGTCCAGATACTCGGTGTCCAGATGATCAACACCAATCGAGCAGCTGCCTACAAATTTGACAGGCGAGCTCGCCAGCAAGGATTCATCTACCCGCGTCACAGACCGCACCAGCAGAATATCGGCTTCAGAGACGTCCCGGGCATTGATCTCGCGCCCGGGCAGCATTCTGATCTGCCCTATCTCGCCAAAGAAATTTTCCAGGAGTGTAATATTTTCGTCGGCGACGATTCTAAGCTGTTTCAATGACCTTCTCTTTGACAGAAAACTGAATGGCTTATTTTTCTTTCTTTTCGGTATCCAGCAGATAATCCGGATACTCACAGTTTAGCTTCATGCCGATGTACTTCTCAATCTCCGGCAACAGAAACGCATCATCCTCACAGGCAAAGGACACAGAGACACCCGTCTCATTGGCCCGCCCGGTGCGACCGATACGGTGCACATAATCTTCGGGATCTTCCGGCAGATTGTAATTAAACACATGACTGACACCATCGACGTGAATACCACGCCCTGCCACATCGGTCGCCACCAGTATCTCGATCTGTCCATTCTTGAACTGGTCCAGCGTCTTGATACGTTTGTGTTGAGGTACTTCCCCCGATAACAGAGCCGCTTTTACGCCTTTCTTCTTCAGGGTCGCTTCGAGTCGTCGGGTTTCGTCCCGACGATTACCAAAGACAATCGCCTTGGTGATATCGTTGGTTTCGATATAGCGGCACATGATTTCGAGCTTCTCATCGGCCGGTACCATGAAAATCTTCTGCTCCACACGCTCTGTGGTCATCTGCTCGGCTTCGATTTCGATATAGATCGGATGGGAAGTCCATCGCTTGGACAGATTCATCACATCCTGGTTGAAGGTAGCACTAAACATCAGTGTCTGACGCTGGTCCACCTTCGGACAACGACTCAAAATACGCTTCACGTCCGGTATAAAGCCCATATCCAGCATACGGTCTGCTTCATCAATGACAAGAAAATCCAACTGGTCCAGATACAGATCACCACTGTTCAAAAAATCAATCAGCCGCCCCGGTGTCGCTACCAGAATATCGATCACTTCGTTATGCACGTAATCGCGCTGACGCTGATAATCAATCCCGCCAACCACTGAATAGACACTGACCGGTGCATATTTGGTGAGGGCCCTGGCATCCTTTTCAATTTGCAGGGCCAGTTCCCGTGTTGGTGCCAGAATCAGCGCCCGCGGTTCACTGGCGAACCGGTCAGCGGCCGGAATCGGACGATGAATCAAATCATTGATAATGGTAATCAGAAAGGCCGCCGTTTTACCTGTGCCGGTCTGCGCCTTGCCAATAACATCGTGCCCCTGCAAGGTGTGTGGCAATGACTCCGCCTGAATCTCGCTGCAATATTCGTAGTTTAAATCTGCAATCGCGTGCAGCAAATTCAAGTCCAGACCCAGATCATGAAATCGGGTCTTACCTTCCTGCGCCTCAACTACATATTGGTCCGGTGTCCACTGGGAAGTACTTGCCTTGACATCGGTTTGTTGCCGAGAGGCATCTGATGATGGCGCTGGCTGCTTAGGTCCGGCGCTTTTCGCTGAATCTTGCCGATCTGAAGCACTGCGGCCCTGTGCCGCTGATTTTACGTCCGTTTTGGGACCAGATTTGCGCCCGCGTGATGCTGCTGCCTCCGGCCCGCGAGACCGGGATGAAGATTTGCCTTCTGTCTTGTCCTGAGGTTTTTCCTGCTTTGCACCCTTCCTGTCGGAATTTGTGCTTGTTTTACTTCGGCTCTTTTTACCGAATAATCCGCCTAGCATTAAAGTCTGTAATCCAAATAAATTTCAATAGAGATCGCCCCGTGATTTACGTCAGGTCAAATCGACCCAAGAATAAAACCGTGTATCACGCACTTATCGGGCGCCATCGTGTAACCCACAGAGCTTATTAGGCATTCACCCTTCATGCAAGCGATTACTGAGTGACGCTGATGGAGTGCTCAATTGCGGAACACCTTCGACAGCCTGAATGGCTGCAAGTCTTCGATTCTGTCAAAGCAACCATAGTGCTCGCATAGCCGGTCAAAGAACAACTTTGCCCGGCCGGATAAGCCCGACTCAAGATAACGATTGGCCTGACCGGTTACTGCCACAGCAAACGCTTCGCTGGGCCCCAGTTCGGGCTGCGCTACGTTGTCGACACTCAAGCGAAAATCAACACCACAAGCCACACTGAACACCCATTCGAGGGCTTGAGGCTTTACCTCCACGCGCTCGAAGCGTTGCTGGGTCAAAACGTCCCGGCCATCCGGTTCATACCAGTAACCATAGTCTTCCTGCTGACGTCTGGCCTTGCCGGCGATGCACCAGTGGCTGATCTCATGCAAGGCACTGGAAACATAATCTGCCCGGGAGTGGATTTCCGCACACACGCGGCTTTGATCGGCAGGTAAGTACAATGGCTCTTCGGCACCACTGCACAGAACAGTGCGCTCCGGTTCGTGAAACAGTTCGTTGAACAGGGTTTCGATCACCTTGACTGAAACGCAGGCACGGGTAATTTCTGTTGGGGGTAAAAGGGACAACATAAAGCTCGGTTACTAAAAATAGCAGCAATGACCAAAGCCCGGTCATTGCGTTTCATTACTCTCACGCATTTTAGGGGATCTTACCGAAGCTTAATCCGGCAAAGGCTTCAGATTGACATAATCGCTCAATATAATCCTGGACCAGACCCGAGCGCCAGGACGGCGACGACAATACACAAGCCAACAGCAAGAATACTAAACTTCACAAAAAAACGCAGTTTATCAGGGTGGCAATCACGCTCTTTTGAATGAAATAAGGCTAAAGTATTAGATACTGCCCCATATAAGAACTTCTATGCCTGTGCGGGGTCAAAGCAGTCAAACTAAAACCCGGGTGTCGGCATAGAATAGAAAATACCGGCAACGACTCAGTCACTTTACCGATGGAAATACGATTCCGGCTATGATGCAGCAATGTTACCGACTTATTCTCAGCCTCGTTTTGCTGGGGTTCACGGCTCATATTTACGCGCTTAACAACGATAGCCTGAATACCAGCAGCGCCTTTGGCGGAGCGGTCAGCGAGCCGGATTTTCTGAAAGTCGATCAGGCTTTTCGTTTCAGTGAAAGTATTGTTGATGGCGGCGTCCGCCTTCACTGGCAAATTGCTGAAGGCTATTACCTCTATCTCGAGCGTTTCAAGTTTAAAGCCCTCAATGATGTCGCTGTACTAGGTAGCCCTGAATACTCAACCAGAGGCGAACGTAAGGAAGACCCTTATTTCGGCGAAGTACATGTCATTTACGATACGGTCGACGTTTTCCTTCCGGTTAGTTTGCCTGACGGCCATAGCGACACTGAACTGAAAATCACTTACCAGGGCTGCGCCGAAGCGGGCCTGTGTTATCCGCCGACACACAAACGCATGCTGTATATGCCCATTGAGCCAAAAGCAGCAGGCGCTTTGCGACAGCTTTCGGCAACAGGTGGTAACACATCAGAGCCGCCAGAATTGGTAAACACAGTTACGGCGCAAGATTCACTGGATAGTGCAGATGGCGTGTTCGCCTTTATACAGGACAGCAGTCTGGCTGCCATCGTGGGTATCTTCTTTTTACTCGGCATCGGTTTGACCTTTACGCCTTGTGTGTTCCCCATGATCCCGATTATTACCAGCATTATTGCCGGGCAACAGAACCCGACAGTCCTGCGGTCATTTATCCTGTCGCTGTCTTACGTGCTGGGCATGGCGATTACCTATGCCTCTGCCGGCGTCATTACCGGCATGCTTGGAGCAGGCGCCAACGTCCAGGCCGCCTTACAGGATCCGGTATTACTGAGCGTATTCGCTGTAATATTTATACTCTTGGCAATGGCGATGTTCGGTTTTTACGAATTACAGCTACCTGCGTTCCTGCGTGACCGTCTGAATACTACCAGCCAGAATCTGAGCGGCGGCCATATCAGCAGCGTCTTCGGCATTGGTGCACTTTCTGCGTTGGTGGTTTCCCCCTGCGTATCCGCTCCCCTAGCTGGCGCGCTGCTATACATCAGTGCCACGGCAGACGCCGTCATTGGTGGCCTATCGCTCTTTGCTCTTGGCATGGGCATGGGCGTTCCTCTTATTCTGATTGCGGTCGGCGGCGGTAAACTGTTCCCCAAAGCAGGTCAGTGGATGGATGCCGTCAAGGCTGTATTCGGTGTCATGCTGATTGCCGTTGCAATCTGGCTGGTAGGTCGCTTTGCCCCACCTGCGCTGACCATGGTGCTATGGGCCATCCTACTCGGATTGAGCGCAACCCAGATGGGCGCCTTTGATTCGGCAGCACCGGGCTGGCCACGGGTGTTCAAAGGCACGGGGATTCTGATGGCCTTCTATTCGGCCTTACTGATTCTGGGCGCCGCAAGTGGTGGACAAGACGCCCTGCGCCCTCTCGCGGGCATATCAATGCAGGGCGCGCCTGCTGGAGACCTGAGCCGCAGAACCACGCCTGCCGCGTTCACCACGATAGGCACCATGCCACAGCTGAATGTGGAGCTGGAACAGGCCAGGGCCGTCAGAAAACCGGTGATGGTCGACTTTTATGCGGACTGGTGTATCAGCTGTAAAGTCATGGAGGACCAGGTTTTCCCACAACCGGAAATCGCTGCGCGCATGCAAGAATTTCACCTCGTCAAAGCCGATGTCACGGATAACAATGCAGCCAATCAGGCATTAATGGAACAGTTCGGGCTCTTTGGTCCACCCTCGATTCTGTTTTTCGATGCAGACGGCACCGAGCTTTCCGGAATTCGCATCGTAGGCGAAGTGACCGCCAATGACTTCCAGAAGCGACTGGAGAAGGCTCTGGCGCTTTCACGTCCGGCTTCTTGAACGATTTATAACACGCTTTCCTTTACCCATTAGACACTGAAATTTCGCGCGGCCTGTCGCTCCGATTTATGGGCGAGCGTGCTGATGCCGGAACAAACCGCATGGAACTGCACGTATACTTGGCATGGTCACAAATGCTTAAATAGGCGGAATTCATGCGGCTAAACCCCGCTGTTTTCATTCATTCCAATCGCCATTAAGGTAATTCGCATTAAATCCGTCTCCCTTGCCGCCGTTCTGGCCGTTATCGCCGGCGAGCTTTGCTTTGCCATGATGGGCGCGATCATCAAGCACCTGTCATCAGAGTTGCCGCACGAAGTCATTCTGTTCTTTCGCAACAGCCTGGCTTTCCTGATTATTGTGCCCTTGGTGCTCTATAAAGACGGGCCAAGTGGTTTTGCCACCAACCAGTTTCGCTTTCACGCGCTGCGCGGCGCGATTGGAGTGACAGCGATGAGCTGCTTCTTCTATATTCTGGGACGGATGCATTTTACCGAGGCGATTCTGCTCAAGCTGACAACGCCGTTCTTTATCCCGATTGTAGCTTTATTGTGGCTCAGGGAAGCCTCCAGCAAAGCGACGCTATTCGCGATCCTGCTGGGTTTTGTCGGGGTAATGTTTATTGTCGACCCGCAGAACAAAGGCTGGTCCGAGGTGGATCTGGTATTGATCGGCTTACTCGGCGCCACACTGGCGGCCGTCGCAAAAGTGACCATTCGACGCATGAAGGATAGCGAACCCAGCCTGCGCATTGTGTTCTATTTCAGTGTATTCGCCAGCCTGTTCTCAGCACCGTTTGCCTGGTCAGCCTGGCAAAGCCCGAACACGGATCAAATGCTCTGGCTGTTGCTTCTTGCTAGCGTTGCGACGCTGGGCCAGCTGCTAATCACTGCGGCATACAGACGTGCTTCAGCGGGTAAAATCGGACAATTCACCTATACCTCCCTGATATTTTCTTCTGCCATGGGCTGGTATATCTGGTCAGAACCCTTAACCGTCCCGATCTTGCTGGGCTGCGTATTTATTGTGGGTGCGGGCCTGATCAATATGAAAGCAAAGTAGGGCCATAGCGCAAACAAGAGACAACCGAACAGTGATAGTTCGGACCGCATTGGAAGTAAGACATCGGAGCTGTCATTTAGCGGCTCTTCCCGCGCTCCAAAATCTGAGGATACCCCTACCCTTTGACTCCCGAACATAAAATTTGATTGTATTCTACCCCGTATAACCCATCATTCTCCATTTAATGGAGACATAAAACGGGACCTCTCTTGGAGGCCCTCCAACCACGCTAACCAAATACAAACCAGAGCAACTGCATTGTTATGTAATTGGCATCGTTTCGATAAAATTAATAGCCAATGGAACAACTATCGCTACATACCGTAATACCCGCACATCATGAGACATCCACTTACACTGCTTCGCGGCATGTAAGCATGTGGTTACATTTAAGTACTTTTAAAAACATCGTAAACCGCGCATCAACCCTTTTAGTTTTTTCCCTTATTTTCATGCACTTGTGCCCATAATACTCTCATTTTTATCGCATTTTGGTCCGGTTGCTTTCGCCCGAATCCGGTAGATACTTCGATACATGGATTTTTTTGCACTACGAATGGATTGAATCTTTGAAGTAAATGCGCGAAGTCGCTTTCGAATTACAGGTTACTGCTATGTCCAAAAATACTACTCTTTTTACCCTTAAAAAATGTCTACGGTTGCTGCCGCATCCATCCTGTTAAGCGCCTGTGGCGGTGGTGGTGTTGCCACGACGACTGATGAGGTCTCCGAATCCGGTGGCGACATCGTCGCTTCGGCTTATGAACTACCTGAACAGCTCGAAATCGTCCAAAGCGGTGACGGAGATGATGTTTCCAGTTCTCTGAGTCGCTCGGTGTCCACTTCGCGCAGCGTCGGCTTTGCACGTGCCTTCAGCGATTCCGGCACAGACTACGATGAAGCCGAACAACATATTCATACCTGGCTCGAAGCACTGCAACCTGTCGAGCTGGTCAATACCATTTTGTGCTTTACCGGCCAGATGAACGCCGAACAAATGGTCGGAGAAGACCCCTACACTGTATTGATCGATATGGGCGAATGTGAAGATGAAGGCGATTCAGCTGATTCTTCCACTCAAACTGCAGGCCAGTCCTCCAGTGCTTCCGGCGCCGAGCAAAGCTATGTCGAGGCGGTCATTCGTTCGCAAGTCAACTCAAGCAACCAGGTAGAAGTCCACGCCTGGGTTCCCGAAATGCAGTTTGGGGGAAGTGAAGAAGATACCATGCTGTTGAAAATGAAAGGCGTGGTAACAGAAGGTGCCTCCGACGAAAATCCTTTCGGCCAGTTTACCCTGAACTGGGAGATCAAGAACCCTGAAGATCCCGATGGCGATGCCGTCGGTTACGGTGAAATCGCCACCGTTGAAACACTCAGCGGATTTATCGGATTCACCCTGTATGACTATATGGAAGACGAATTTGGCGAAATGCTCGGACGCGCCAGTGTGGTCATGCGTGAAGACCTGTCTGATGGCGTACCGTTGACTGCCACCGAATTTGAAACCGAGATGATGGGCCCTATGGAAATGGATGGTGAGCGCGCTTATGCGGTCTCTTTCAACGAGGACAACATTCTGATTCAGGAAGCGGAAAGCATTGCCGAGCTGCCATACAAAAATGGTGGCAGTAACAGCAGCGGCACCTGTCTGGCCAAAGACAGCTTCAAGGAGGCGGTCTGGAGTTATGGCATGTACGATGCCGAAACCGGGGATGAAATTGAAGTCAACGGCGGCTTCCCGATCCGTTACGACAGTGACGATGATGGCGATGAAGACTCTTACGGCTATGTTGGCTACTGGGGCCTCTGGACAGAAGAAGAAAACGCGCTCAGCAATGGCGACACAGTGGTTCGCGACACTTTCGGCCAGGGCGAAGGTGAAACCTATACGCTGGTACAGTCTCAAGGCCGCCTGATCAAGAAAGAAGTGATCACGCTGGATCTGGCTGAGGTATCTGGTGTCGATTTCTACTATTGGGACGAGGAGCTTCATCAGGACAGTGGTCCTTCTGAAAACGAAGAAAACTTCGAACAACAGCAGAACCAAGAGTTCTCGGAGAACGAAAATTCTGAGCAAAACTTTGAAAACGAGGAATCGCAACAAGGCGGTTATGATCAATGGATCGTGCGCTACGAAGATGGCGCATTCAAGAAAGTTGCCGGTATGAGATGGGGCGAAAATGGTCCGGAAACTACAGATCTTGAGGCTCCTGTCACCATTACACTTGAAGACGGACACCCACTGTTCCTGCACTCGGATCAACTGGGCGGTGGCGTTCAGTACAAACAGGGCGACGACAGTATTTCTTTCCACAAGGAATCCTTCATGACCGGCACGGAAGAGGAATTCGCATCCAATGGCGAAATGTCTCTGGTGTGTGCAGACCGCTGCGTGAAAGCCGGCTTGACGGCAGAAGACGTCGCCCAGTGGGAAGGTGGTTTTGAACCCACAGCCGAAACTTTTGAAACAGCCTATAGCTATGACTTTTCGGTCAGCGGCCTCAATGCCATGACCTTGACCTCGGATGGTACGGCAGTAGGCTTCCCCTCTGGCGTTTCGGAAGACTCTCCTAACTTCTGGGGCATCCAGAGTGGCCCCATGGTGACCGCTGAGGTGGCTGCCGGTCTTTCCAGCCCTTATGACGTCTATGACCCTGAACTGGTATCCACTTACTACGTATGGGAAACAGGTCCTAACGACTGGAATAAAACCTCTCTGCTCGTAGACAGCGTCGGTGATATCCTGGCCTTCGACAAGCCAATGGACTTCTCCTACTCGCATACCGAAGCCGCGCACCGTGAAGGTTCGGCTAACAGCTTCGAAGAAGTCGGTGAGCAAACCTTTATGCTGCACTACAACGGTCCGGGCGATCTGCACGGCATCCCGTTTGCTTCGATCGGTGGTGAAGAAGATGAGTTCCAGTTCTGGTATCCGCTGTTCAACCTGAACGACGGCACCCGGGTCGGTCCCAACAACGAGTATGTCATCAAAGCGCGCGATATCGAGCGCAAGATGAATGAAGACATGGGCGGCTGTTCTGCACTGGTCGTGAACGATCCGGCGGCACCAGTACCCACAGATGTTGAAGTTGATCTGGATGACATCGGTGATGTTCCGGAAGCCGACGAAGCACCGGCATTTGTTGGCGGCAATGCCCCCTCAGATGAAGAAGAAGTCTAAGCACTTCCAATCAACCGTGAGGTAATACTGACAATACCCGCCCGAATCGGCGGGTATTTTTTTGCCTTGCTGTTGCCCTGTTTTCTTTACCTGACACCCCAACAAGCTGACGCACAGAACAACTCGCTTTTTCTTTCCTAAAGGCTAAGCTTGAGTATGATCAAGCTTCTCCAAACCGATTTTGTCAAACCGTGGATTAGGCACATATGCTGATAACTGAACGCTTCTCCAATGCTTTGCTTGTCTTAATGTTATTGCTATACAGTAGCGGCACGATAGCGCGCGATCTGGAAATAACGTCCAGCCTTGGAACCGGAAACGGCGAATTGAAGTGGAGCATTGCAGATCCAAGCGGTGATCCTGACGTTTTGTCAGAACTTATATACGATGCGGAGCGGCTCTACATCGCAAATATCGATGCCAGAATTACCGTACCCAGAGGTCATCTAAAGAATCTGGTACTGGGTGTCCGGGCAGATTATAACTATATTGCCAAAGGTAGCTCTGAAGACAGGGACTGGAATGAGAGTGGACGAAACGACCTGTACAGCTATTCCAACGCCGAAATTTACGGCAAAAACCTGAACGCCTACGAATTGTATTTGGGCTATCTTATCCATTTGAATGACACCTTATCGCTCACTCCCAGAGTCGCCTATCACAGGTCTGAGCAAACGTTTCATGTCAGAAATGGTGTTCAAATAAGCTCTGAACCACCCCAAACTACACCGACAGGCCCCATCGAGGGTCTGGACAGTAGCTACGCCGCCCAGTGGGAAGGTTTGAAAGTCGGTGCCGAACTCAATCTGACCTTATCGGATACACTATCGGCAAGATTGTCCGCTGATTTCCTTGAACTGGATTACGATGCCAAAGCCAATTGGAACCTGCGTGATGATTTTGCTCACCCGGTGAGTTTTCGCCATCAGGCGGAAAGTGACAGGGCCTACCGTATCAACACGCAGTTAGGTTATCGACTCAGTTCCAAGAGCAGCATTAACGGCTGGCTGAGATACGAAAGCTTTGAAACCGATGCCGGCACCGACACCATCTTTTTTGCCAACGGCAACCGTGTGCAGACAACCCTGAATGAAGCCGTCTGGGAAAGCTGGGGCATCGGGGTAGGTTTTACCCGGGGTTTCTAGTCGCCTCGATCAACAATTCGCTAGGCGACTTTTATCCAGAACAGATACTCATCACCCTTTGCTTCCTGCTTGACCAGCTCATGCCCCAGAAACTGACAGAATTTGGGAATATCCCGCAAGGTTGAAGGGTCGGTCGCGATGATCTCAAGGACTTCACCACTGGAAAGCTCGGCGACCACCGAATGCAGCATCATCACCGGTTCCGGACAATACAGCCCTTGTGCCTCGATAACACGACTCACATCTTCATCATCAGGCTGATTCAGCGTTTTTTGATCACCTGCCATGTTCGACATACACCTTTTTCAATGTTGAACTATGCTTTGAATAAACATGCTTTTAATGATAACCCAAGGCGCTACGTAAAGCTTTCTGAGCGTAGCTGAATTACCCAGACAAGAACAGGAATGAAGACCCGATCATGATACGCGTATTTATTGAAAGACACATCGCTGAAACCATGGAAAGTACTTACGACGACGTAGAAAAACAGGCCTTGCAGGCCGCGATTACTGCGCCGGGATTTATTTCAGGAGAGTCTTTGAAAGATATCAGGGATCCGCGCCACCGCGTTGTGCTATGCAAGTTCCGCAGCGAAGTCGACTGGAACAACTGGCTGAACTCCCCCGCACGCAAAGAAATCATGGCCAAAATTAATCTGATCATTGAAGGTGAAGAGAAGGTAACGCTGATGGATCTGGCTTTTGATGCGTGAGCGTTGAAGCTGGCTGGACGATGGACGCAAGTGCCTGCAAGCTTCGACGTTTTCCCGAGCGCCTTCCGTCCAGCTTCTACCGTCCAGCGGTAAACGCTTAATGGGAGACGGGAGATGCAAGTGCCTGCAAGCCTCGACGTTTTCCCGAGCGCCTTCCGTCCAGCTTCTCTCGTCCAGCGATGCACGCTTAACGCGCAATGGGAGACGGGAGATGCAAGTGCATGTAAGCCTCGACGTTTTCGCGAGCGTCTTCCGTCCAGCTTCTCCCGTCCAGCGGTAAACGCTTAATGGGAGACGGGAGATGCAAGTGCTTGCAAGCCTCGACGTTTTCGCGAGCGTCTTCCGTCCAGCTTCTCTCGTCCAGCGATGCACGCTTAACGCGCAATGGGAGACGGGAGATGCAAGTGCCTGCAGGCTTCGACGTTTTCCCGAGCGTCTTCCGTCCAGCTTCTCTCGTCCAGCGATGCACGCTTAACGCGCAATGGGAGACGGGAGATGCAAGTGCTTGCAAGCCTCGACGGCTTCCCAAGCGTCTTCCGTCCAGCTTCTCCCGTCCAGCGATGCACGCTTAACGCGCAATGGGAGACGGGATATGCAAGTGCACGCAAGCTTCGACGTTTTCCCGAGCGTCTTCCGTCCAGCTTCTCTCGTTCAGCGGTAAACGCTCGATGGGAGACGGGAGATGCAAGTGCATGCAAGCTTCGATGTTTTCCCGAGCGTCTTCCGTCCAGCTTCTCTCGTCCAGCGGTAAACGCTCGACGGGAGACGGGAGATGCAAGTGCATGCAAGCTTCGACGTTTTCCCGAGCGTCTTCCGTCCAGCTTCTCTCGTCCAGCGGTAAACGCTTAATGGAAGACGGGAGATGCAAGTGCACGCAAGCCTCGACGTTTTTCCGAGCGCCTTCCGTCCAGCTTCTCCCGTTCAGCGGTAAACGCGTAATGGGAGACGGGAGATGCAAGTGCTTGCAAGCCTCGACGTTTTCCAAAGCGTCTTCCGTCCAGCTTCTCCCGTTCAGCGGTAAACGCGTAATGGGAGACGGGAGATGCAAGTGCTTGCAAGCCTCGACGGTTTCCCAAGCGTCTTCCGTCCAGCTTCTCCCGTTCAGCGGTAAACGCTTAATGGGAGACGGGAGATGCAAGTGCTTGCAAGCTTCGATGTTTTCCCGAGCGTCTTCCGTCCAGCTTCTCCCGTCCAGCGATGCACGCTTAACGCGCAATGGGAGACGGGAGATGCAAGTGCACGCAAGCTTCGACGTTTTCCCGAGCGTCTTCCGTCTCCCGTCCCGCGTCTCCCATCCGACATGTACATTTATTGTGCAGATTTTCAGCAATTGCCTACACTATTGAGCTAGGTCAATTTAATTCCAGATTTGGTTGATTTTACTAATTTCAGTCAGTATTCTTCGCGCGCTGCTGAAGTTGGCGGGTTCCGAAGAGAGTTGTCAGAGTAAGGGTTTTGTACTGCTTGTCCGTTTAAGCAATTGAATTCACTAAAATTTGCTTAGCTAAGCTGGCGTCTTTTCGTCCGCTTTTTCAGACATCCGGTACTGGTCTCGACACCGCTTTCAAAGGTTTTCGAAACAGCCATTGCAGTCGATCTGACTGAATCATATCTTCCTGATCATTGACCTGCATCAGCCGCGCTTAACATGCATTTTAAGCTTTCACAGACTTTAAACTGGATCTTAAACGATGAGCACAGAGATCAATCAAACCACCTACAACTATAGAGTTGTACGACAGTTCGCCATAATGACGGTCGTCTGGGGAATCGTTGGCATGGCTGCAGGCGTTTTTATCGCCGCCCAGCTCGTTTGGCCTTCGCTTAACTTCGATACTGCCTGGTTGAGCTTCGGACGAATTCGTCCCTTGCACACCAATGCCGTAATATTTGCTTTCGGCGGTAGTGCTCTGTTTGCCACTTCCCTGTATGTAGTGCAGCGCACCTGTCAGGCACGTCTGATCTCTGATTCCCTGGCCGCGTTTGTCTTTTGGGGCTGGCAAGTGGTTATTGTCGCTGCTGCGATCACTCTTCCAATGGGCTATACCAGCTCCAAGGAGTATGCAGAACTTGAGTGGCCAATCGATATTCTGATCGCCATCGTTTGGATCTCCTATGCTGTGCTGTTCTTCGGCACCATCATGAAGCGTAAAAGCAAGCACATCTATGTCGCCAACTGGTTCTATGGCGCCTTTATCATTACGGTTGCGGTGCTGCACATTGGCAACAGTCTGGCTATCCCGGTCACCATGACCAAGTCCTACTCCATCTATGCAGGCACCGTCGATGCGATGATGCAGTGGTGGTATGGTCACAACGCCGTTGGCTTTTTCCTGACCGCCGGTTTTCTTGGCATCATGTACTACTTTGTACCCAAGCAGGCGGAACGCCCTGTTTATTCCTACCGTCTTTCGATCGTCCACTTCTGGGCCCTGATCTCCCTTTATGTCTGGGCTGGCGGTCACCACCTCCACTACAGTGCCCTGCCTGACTGGGCGCAAAGTGCCGGCATGGTCATGTCACTGATTCTGCTGGCGCCATCCTGGGGCGGCATGATCAACGGCATGATGACGCTGTCGGGAGCCTGGCACAAGCTACGTACGGACCCGATTCTGCGCTTCCTGGTCGTATCCCTTTCTTTCTATGGCATGTCGACTTTTGAAGGCCCAATGATGTCGATCAAAACGGTCAATGCCCTGTCTCACAATACCGACTGGACAATCGGACACGTGCACTCCGGCGCACTGGGCTGGGTCGCAATGGTATCTATCGGTGCCATCTATCACCTGATTCCGCGCCTCTTCGGCATCAGCGCAATGTACAGTACCGGCATGATCAATGTGCACTTCTGGCTGGCGACAGCAGGCACAGTTCTATATATCGCAGCGATGTGGGTGAACGGCATCATGCAAGGTCTGATGTGGCGTGCGGTGAACACCGATGGCACGCTCACCTACAGTTTTGTAGAGTCGCTCGAAGCGAGTCATAACGGCTACATTGTGCGCCTGATAGGCGGCGCTATCTTCCTGGCGGGCATGTTTGTCATGGCGTTGAATGTTTGGCTGACGGTCAAGCAAAAGAACGCCAAAGCTATCGACACTATCGCTGCAACAGCCTGAGGGAGGACTGACAGATGAATCATGAAATAATTGAAAAAAATCTGGGGCTGATGATTCCGTTGATCATTGTCGCGATCAGTTTCGGATTTCTGGTGGAAGTGGTACCGCTATTCTTCCATAAGGATATGCAGGAGCCTATCGAAGGCTTGAAACCACATACAGCACTGGAACTTGAAGGGCGTGACATCTACATCAGGGAAGGCTGTAATACTTGCCATACCCAGATGATTCGACCCTTCCGTGCGGAAACAGAACGCTACGGTCACTACACCGTTGCGGGAGAGCATGTATACGAGCATCCCTTCCTTTGGGGATCGAAACGAACGGGGCCGGATCTGGCTCGCGTTGGTGGGCGCTATAGTGACGATTGGCACCGGGCACATCTCTACAACCCTCGTAACGTCGTTCCGGAATCGAAAATGCCTTCTTATCCGTGGCTGTTTACAGCAAAAATCGACCATAAAGTCACGCCTGAAAAAATGAAGGCCCTGCGCGCCGTGGGCGTGCCTTACACCGACGAGGACATTGCAAACGCCTCCGCCGCGGTGAAGGGCAAACGGGAAATCGAAGCGATGGTTGCCTATTTGCAGCAGCTGGGCACCGTCCTCAAGTAAGCGCGAGCGCTTCACGTATAGAGTAGAAATTGTATGGATATCAACACGCTCCGAGGGTTATCCACCATCCTGGTAATGATTGTCTTCATTGGCATTTGCCTGTGGGCATACAGTGGCAGCAAGCGTAAGGATTTTGAAGACGCTGCCAACCTGCCCTTCGAAGACGAGGACATCGAGGCGCGTACGTTGGGCGAAACAGAGAGAGAGAAAAATGACTAGCTTCTGGAGTTTCTGGACATCAATCATCATTCTGGGCAGTATCTTTGGCTGCCTGTGGTTGCTGTACATCGTAAGAAAAAGTGAGCCGCACAAGGAAGAAACCGACCAGACGGTCGGTCATGAATTCGATGGCATTGAAGAGCTGGACAATCCCATGCCTTCCTGGTGGATCATCATGTTCGTTGCTTCCGCGATCTGGGGTCTGGCTTATGCACTTGCCTACCCTACGCTGGGTAATTATCAGGGCTTTCTTGGTTGGTCTTCGACAGGCCAATGGGAAGACGAAGTGGCTCAGGCCGAAGAACGCTATGGCCCTATTTTTGATCAGTATGCAGCCACACCGGTCACGGAACTGGCGCAAGACGCGGAAGCCATGAAAGTTGGTCAGCGTCTGTTCGCCAACAACTGTGCTGTTTGTCATGGTTCGGCAGGCCGCGGTGCATTGGGCTTTCCAAACCTGACCGATGACGACTGGCTTTACGGTGGAGATCCCGAAACCATCAGAACGACGCTCCTTCAGGGCCGTAACGGCAACATGCCAGCCAAAGGTCTGAAACCTGATATGAGTAATGATGATGTCAATGATCTGACCCATTATCTCTTGTCTTTCAGTGGCCGAACCGATGATCAGGAAGCCGCCAAACGTGGTGCTGAAATGTACCAAACGGCTTGTGCTGCCTGTCATGGCGCCGATGCCAAAGGCATGCAGGCCGCAGGTGCACCCAACCTGACAGACAATATCTGGCTGTACGGCGGCTCACCCGCAAAGATCAAGCAAACACTGCTTTACGGCCGTGCCGGACATATGCCGGCCCAGGAACAAGCCTTGGGTGAGCAGAAAGTTCATATCCTGACCGCTTATGTACTGAGTCTGTCTCAACAATAGGCCTGTCGCGATCTGGATGGAGGCGTGCATGAAGAAAGTCCGGCACGCCGCCAGCGCTGGGGTTTACATGTTCTGGTTTAAAGGAAATACCCCATGCGTGCAAAATCTTTTTCTTTTCAGACACCATAGAGTGTAATTGCGCAGCCTATGACAGATAAGATTCCGGTTAAACATATCGAACCAGGTACGCAAAAGCTGGAAGTCTATGGCGGCGACTCGGTTCAATCCGGCGTCACCAAATCTGTTGCCCTTTATGCCGCGCGCAATAAGATCTACGTCAAGAAAATCAAAGGCTTCTTCCAGCGCATCCGACGGCTTTCGCTATGGATGTTGATGATTCTGTATTTCTCCATCTGCTGGATCTCTGTGAACGGCCAGCAACTGGTGCACTTTGATCTGCCCAACCGAAAGTTCCACCTTTACGGCATTACCTTCTGGCCCCAGGATTTTGTGCTACTTGCTCTGGCACTGATCATCTGTGCCTTCGGCCTGTTTTTTATTACGACCCTGTTCGGGCGTGTCTGGTGCGGCTATACCTGCCCCCAAACCGCATGGACCTTTATTTTCATGTGGATCGAAGAAAAGGTTGAAGGCAGTCGAAATCAGCGTATGAAACTGGACAAGTCCGGCAATTCATTCGATAAAATACGAAAAAAAACAACCAAACATGCGCTTTGGATACTGGTCGCTTTTGGCACAGGACTCACCTTTGTCGGCTACTTCTACCCCATCAGAGAGCTGGTTCCCGATTTACTGGCTTTTGAGAATGTTGGCGGCTGGACCTACTTCTGGATCGGCTTCTTTACGGTGGCGACCTATCTCAATGCCGGTTGGGTGCGTGAGCAGGTCTGTCTGTATATGTGCCCCTATGCCCGTTTCCAGTCGGTCATGTTCGACTCCGATACCTTAATCGTGTCCTATGACAAGGACAGAGGTGACCCGCGGGGCAGTCGAAAACGTCAGGTAGACCACAAAGAGCAAGGGCTCGGTGATTGCGTGGACTGCGGCATGTGCGTGCAGGTGTGTCCAACGGGGATCGACATTCGGGATGGTCTGCAATACGAGTGTATCGGCTGTGCACTGTGCATCGATGCCTGCGATTCGGTGATGGAAAAAATGCACTATGATCCGGGGCTGATCAGTTACACCACCGAAATGCGTTTACGCGGCAAAATCAGTCATATTCTTCGCTCTAAGTCGATCGCTTATGCGGTAGTTCTGGTATTGATGATCGGCGCCTTTAGCGCCATGATATGGACGAGAGTCCCCTTGCAGATTGACGTGATCAAGGATCGCGGCGGCCTCTATCAGATGACCGGCATGGGGCAAATCGAAAATTCCTATGAGCTGAAGATCATGAATATGTCCGACCAGGACCATGTCTTCAATGTCAGCGTCTCCGGTCTTGACGGCTTGTCGATTACCACGCCAACGCAGGTGGCTGTCAGTTCCGGCGAAATCTATAGCCTGCCTACAAGTGTAGAGGTGGATCCTCGCAAGATGGAGACCTCAAACTACACCATCGAATTCAAGGTGGAAGCAGAAGATGACAGTACACTGGTCAACGTTTCCGAAAGTCGCTTCCTTGGCCAACCGGAATAAACCGTAGCATTCAACCTAATGGCAGATAGCACAAGATGTTAAAGACTGAAGAGATCAAACCCTGGTACCGACAACGCTGGTTGTGGTTCATACTGAGCATCCCCATATGCTCGGTCATACTAAGTAGCATCATGGTGTTTGTTGCCGTCAAGGGTAAGGATTCACTCGTCAGTGACAATTACTACAAGGACGGCATGGAGATCAATCAGACCATCGAACAGGATATACGGGCACGAGAGCTGGGCCTGCGCCCGCGGGTTACCATCACTGAAGATGGCATGGCACTCATGAAGTTCGAATCTGACGCTGTTACCCAGCAACCTTCTGTGACCTTGAAGATCATCCACCCGACCCTTTCCGAGCGTGACATTTCGGTCAAGCTGCTGCCGACCGAAAAGGCGTACATCGGAGACATTCCGAATGGCCTGTCCGGCCGGCATTATCTGGATGTATATGCTTATGACCGATCCTGGCGTATTCGCGAAGAAGTGCAGTTACCCTTGGCAGAGTACACCTTGTCCCCCGGCAACTAGGGAGCGGCTCTCCGATGACAGATGCGCAGACTGCGCAAGATCAGGTCCAACAGACGGAAGCAAATTGCTTCCATTGTGGGGAACGCATCTCTCCGGGATTTCGGGCAGAACTCAAAATTCATGATGAGCACCGCCCATTCTGTTGCTACGGCTGCCTGGCTATCGCGGAAACCATTGTCACAGGTGGCCTGGATAATTTTTACAGCCACCGTACCGAGCTTGCGCGCAAGCCCAGTGATTTTGACGAAAGCCAGATTGCGGAACTAAAGCTGTACGATGACCCTGAACTGCAACAGGAGTTCGTGTTCAGTGAAGAGCAGGATGGTTCGACTTGCCAGCAAGCCGCTCTCAGCATTTCCGGCATTACCTGCGCAGCCTGTATCTGGCTATTGGAGCAGGAGGTCAATCGGCTGGAAGGGGTTGTCAGTTTTTCGGTTAACCACACCAGCCACAAAGCGCAGCTTGTATGGCGGCAGGACCAGACTCCGCTCAGTGCCATCCTGATTGATATCCGAAAGCTTGGCTATCAGGGTTTGCCTTACCACGAAGATCAGGTAAAGGCACAATTGCACAAGGAAAGACGCAGCGCCCTGTTCCGGATTGCTGTCGCGGGTATCGCGACCATGCAGAACATGATGTTTTCGGTGCCGCTGTATCTGGGGGTTTATTCCGGCATCGACAGTGATTTCCTGTCTCTGTTTCGCTGGGTCAGTCTGCTGATGTCGCTGCCCGTCGTTGGCTTCGCAGCCCTGCCCTTCTTTCGAGCGGCGATTCGCGCACTGAAAATCCGCCAACTCAACATGGACGTGCCGGTTTCGCTGGCGATTCTGGGGGCTTTTGCTGCCAGCGCCTACATCACCATGTTCACGACGGCCAGCCTCGAATCCGATGTCTATTTCGATTCCGTTGCAATGTTTACCTTTTTCCTCCTGCTTGGCCGTTATCTGGAAATGCAGACCCGCCACCGACATCTCAATAGCGATGCCGAAATGTCTGAGTTGCTGCCAGCAACGGCGACGCGGGTGTCTGATATCGAGCAGCAAGAAGAACAAAGCATTCCCGCACACAAGATCCGAACCGACGATCTGCTGTTGATCAGACAGGGACAAATCGCCCCGGCAGACGGCGTCTTGATCGAAGGAGAAAGTCAGTTTGATGAATCGGCACTGACGGGCGAGTATCTACCCGTGCTCAAATCCGTCAATGCCGAGATCCATGCGGGAACGGCCAATGTCGAGAATACGGTTATCATACGTGTGACCGCGCCCCCCAAACACAGTCGTGTTGCCGCCATTGTTCGCCTGCTGGACAATGCACACGCCACCAAGCCTCGTACCGTGGAACTGGCAGATAGTCTTGCCAGCTATTTCGTGGCCTTTGTACTCTGCGCAGCGGCGCTCAGTGGCTTGTATTGGAGCCTGACTGATCCCAACCATGCCTTTGCCATCGTGTTGGCGGTGCTTGTTGTCACCTGCCCCTGCGCCCTCTCACTGGCTACGCCGACTGCCCTGACCGCCGCCAACACGGCATTGCGACGCAAGGGCTTTTTAATCACAAAAGCCCATGTACTCGAAGCCCTCAGCGAAACAGATGATCTCATCTTTGACAAAACCGGCACCCTGACAGAAGGTAAACTGGAACTCTACGAAACCAATATATACGGGCGCTACAATGAGGGTCAGGCGCTGGCAATTGCAGCGGCTCTTGAAGCCCATTCAAGCCACCCGATTGCAAAAGTTTTTCTGCCGTTCCAATCCATCAAGGCCAAAAACGTGCGCTCTGAACTTGGCAAGGGTATTTGCGGGCAAGTCAACGGGCGCGACTACTGGCTAGGCACCTACGATTATGCAGTCAAGCAGAGTGCCAATGACGAAGCGAATGCAAAAAAGCACTTCACACCGCATGCCGGCCATGGCATTTATCTCGGCGATGGGCGACAGATTCTGGCTCGCTTTCTACTGAAGGACAAAGTCCGCCAAGATGCCAAAGAGGTGGTTAAACAGCTGCAAAAGACCGGCATGGAAGTACATATTCTCAGCGGAGACCATGAGTTTTCAGTGCGCCATACGGCGCTGGAGCTTGGTATCAAGACTTTTGCCGCAGGCGAGTCTCCCAGTGAAAAGCTGGACTATGTCAAGGCACTTCAAGCCGCCGGCCGAAATGTCACCATGGTCGGCGATGGCATTAACGATCTTCCGGTGCTGTCCGGGGCGCGCTTATCCATCGCCATGGGCGGCGCCAGTGATCTTACCAAACTTAACTCGGATGCCATTCTTCTGAATGAAAACCTGTCTGCGCTGGCCACGGCATTTATTACCAGCAGACATGGGCGTACAATTATTAAACAGAACATCGCCTGGGCGCTGCTGTACAATCTGGCCATGCTGCCCCTGGCTGCAGTTGGCGCAGTGCCTCCCTATTTTGCAGCACTTGGCATGTCATTGAGCTCCCTGATCGTGGTTTTTAACTCTTTACGCCTGAAAAAACGCTGACCCTATGGAAATTCTCTACATCCTGATTCCGGTTTCTTTGATTTTGGTCGCGCTCGCCATTGCCATATTTGGCTGGGCGGTCAAGAGCGGCCAGTATGATGATCTGGAAGGTCCTGCACACAGCATATTGTATGATGATGACGCTGATATGATTCCAGGGAAGGATAATGCCTCATCCGGAAAATCATCGGGCAACACCAAACCAAAGCAGGAATAGCGCTTGGTGAACCCACAGCGACATATGCACCATGCTTGATCCGGCCCCACTTGCCTCCGCCCTTCTGCTTGGACTACTCGGTTCCGCCCACTGCCTCGGCATGTGCGGAGGACTCGTCGGTGCGCTCGGCCTGAAGCAACGGGATGCCGGACAATCCAGCTATTTGCTGGCCTACAATACCGGCCGTATCATCAGTTATGTGATCGCCGGACTGATTGTCGGCAGCTTTGGCTTCTGGCTCAGCAGACAACTGGGCGAGGCATTTTTTCTGCGCTACCTCGCCGCTATCATACTGATATTGCTGGGTTTCTATCTGGGCCAGTGGTTCAACGGTCTGGCCCCGATAGAAAAGCTCGGCAGCCACATCTGGAAGCGGATACAGCCCTGGTCCCGAAACTTCCTGCCGATCAAATCAAATGCTGCGGCGATCATGGTGGGGATGGTCTGGGGTTGGCTGCCCTGCGGACTGGTCTACTCTGCCCTGATCTACGCCAGCGCTGCGACTACACCATTAATGGCTGCACTAACGATGTTATGTTTCGGGCTTGGTACCCTGCCATCCATGCTGGCGACAGGTCTGTTTTCGGAAAGATTAACGCGCCTGGTGACCCGGCGCTGGTTTCGTTCCGGGACTGGCGTGCTGATGATTGCCTATGGCGTCTGGTCACTCCCTTTCGTACATGCCTTCGCGATCGGGCATTAATGCCCGATGCATTTGCACCCTCTTTCAGGGCTGCACAAAATTGACGACCTGAACGGTATCCTCCGGTTTATCGGGACCCGGCGCCGATGAAGATACATGGTGGTCCAGCTCAAACTCATAGGGCTTGCGCTCGCCACTTCGATCCAACACCAAGTGTTCGAAATCAAACAACTCCCGGTCTGCCAGCTGCGAAGGCGCAACATTCTGCAAAGCACTGAAAATCGCCTCAATTCTGGACGGGTGCTGTTTTTCCCAGCCCTGCAACATTTGCTTGATCATTTGCCGTTGCAGGTTTTCCTGGGAGCCGCAGAGATTGCAGGGAATAATCGGGTATTCCATGATTTCCGCAAACCGGGCAATGTCTTTCTCACGACAGTAAGCCAGTGGACGAATCACGATATTGCGTTTGTCATCAGATAGCAGTTTGGGCGGCATCGCTGACAGTTTTGATCCATGAAACATGTTCAGAAACATGGTTTCCACAATATCATCCTTGTGATGCCCCAAAGCGATTTTAGTGGCGCCAATATCCTCTGCAAAGGAATACAGCGTGCCCCGACGAAGACGCGAACACAGACCGCAAGTGGTCTTGCCTTCGGGAATCTTGGATTTGACGATGGAATAGGTATCGCGATCGACGATGTAATATTCGATCCCCAGTTTTTCAAGATAGTCCGGTAGCACATGTTCTGGAAACCCCGGCTGCTTCTGGTCCAGATTCACAGCAATAAGTTCAAAATCGATCGGTGCACTCTTCTGAAGATTCATCAATATTGTCAACATGGTATAGCTGTCTTTGCCACCAGACAGACAAACCATGACACGGTCTCCGGCCTCCACCATCTTATAGTCCGCGATGGCTCGCCCCATGCCGCTGCGCAGGCGCTTCTGTAATTTGTTGAATTCGTACTTATCTGCACCCAGCAAGGATTGCATATACACCTCAAAGCAATATAGGAAACCGGTCCTGTTTCGGGACTGATCAAAAAAGCGGCGGAATTATAACGGATTCAGCCAGCCAGCGCATAGCCATTACCCTATTCATTTTCAGTTCGAACGCTGACTGAAATGTGCTCCTGATCTTCCACAGCCAGATGCACAATGATCGGACGGCAGCATACGAAGCAGTCTTCAGTGTATTCCTGCTCAGCCACAGAACAGTCTACCAACAGTTCAATGCGCTCCCCGCAATAGGGACAATGCACATCTCGGGTCTCCAGTAACGACATATACGCGAACCTCTTTCGTTAATATGTTTTGGCCTTGCCTTCGGCCGTTCAACGCGCTAGCGTGCAAACATGGATATTCTGGACCCCATTATCAAAGCACTGGACGATTATACGCTCGCCCATCCGGTGTCTCGCGAACATGACATGATCAAATGGCTTTCGGCGCAAGGCATTTCGCCGTTTCCACAGTTTGACCTAAAATATAGCCGATCCCTGTTTAGTGCACATTTTTTGCTGAAACATTGCCTGTATCAATTGCAACGCAGCGGCCTGAAAACCGAATCCTTTGTGTTGTTTATTTCATCGATCCGCATTACGCGACAGCCCTATTATCCCTGGGCGGCAGCCACTGCCAGTCATGATCCAGTGCGGGAGTACTATCTAAACATTGACCATTATTTTGAAACAACCGAGCAGGAAGTGAATGACTTGCTCGACGGATTCTGGCAACGCTTTCTTTTGCGTGACGACAAAGCACAGGCCCTGGCCGTGCTCGAACTTGATTCGGAGGCCAGTATCAAGGAGATCATGGGGGCCTACCGACGACTGGCACAGATTCATCACCCCGATAAAGGCGGCGCGGTCGCCGACTTTCTTAGAATCCAGGCCGCCCGGGACTTACTCGCAGGCGCGACCAAAGGGCGCCAACTGTAAACTGAAGTAAATTATGGCGTAACAGGTCCCAACTAGTGCGCACAAGCGACCTTCCCCCCTTCTCTGTTACAAAGCAGTAACATAAAATTACCTCATCTTTGCACTTCCCAGCGTCTGGTTACGATCCCGGTGATGGAAGAAACGCAAAAGGATGTAGCAAGAAAATCCGGCAATTTGAATATTTGTTTATCCGAGATGCCTTAATTCGTGTTTTGCAGTTATCGAGTAGTTTGAGGATCCATATGAAAACTTTTCTGAAAAAGCTTGTTTGCGCATCAGCATTGAGCGCACTCACTTTCAGCGCCCATGCGCTGGTCATTGATTTCACCGACGCTTCTGTCTGGGGAACCGGAGGCACAACGCCCGCCTCACAAACCTACAGCTATGGTCACCATAACTTGACGGTTACGATTCAGTCGAATCTGGGAACCTACACCAATACCCGCTATGACGGTTCCGCAACTGGAGCCTGTGGCGCTTACGGCCTGGCATGTGACCGTGACGGTATTGGCGTGACTGACGATGAATTGAGCTACGGCCAGGAGTGGCTCGAAGTCTCTTTTTCCCAAGCCGTAGACCTGAGTGAGCTGGCCTTTCTGGACCTGTTCAGTCGCACGGGTAGCGATCCTTATGCTGAAAATGCCGAAGCCGCTTTTTACTCCGAGTTGGCCTTCAACGGCTCACAGCGCTATACCGGTACAGCCAACAATGACGGCGAAGGTTTTTTTGTCGCCGATGTCGGTGGCCTGAACGACATTACCAGTATCAGCTTTATCGCAACTGCGCCGCGTAACTCGGACTTTGCAGTGGCTGCAATCACACTTGCTGACGTGCCGGAACCGGCTTCCATTGCGCTGCTTGGCATCGGACTGCTGGGTTTGAGACTGGCACGCAAATACAGCTAGCGGTTACCAGTTCCAAAAAAAAAACGAGGCTTGATGCCTCGTTTTTTATGCCCTGAATCCGGCTTTCAATGACTGCCACCCAGCGATTGACTACTGCCGACGCCAGGTCGTACCGCCTTTGCCGTCATCCAGCACGATACCCTGCTCGGCCAGCACATCACGAATGCGATCAGACTCAGCCCAATCCTTGTTCTCACGTGCGGTTTTTCTGCGTAAGATCCATGCTTCGATCTCGGCATCGGGCATGCCATCCGTCGTGGTACCCCGGAAGTACTGCTCCGGATCGGTTTGCAGAATACCCAGCACATCGCCCATTTCCCTGAGCGTTGCGGCCAGTATTCGCACCTGATCAGACGCTTCTTTCTGACGCGCAATATTCAGAGCTTTCACCAGTTCAAACATCACCGCCAGCGCTTCAGGTGTATTGAAGTCGTCGCTCATTGCCGCTTTAAAGCGCTCGGTATATTCCGAAGACAGTTCTTTGCCCTCAAAGTCTTCAGGCTCTAAACCCCTGATAGCCTGATAAAAACGATCCAACGCACTTTGTGCTTCCGCCAGACTGGATTCGGAATAATCCACTTGCGAACGATAATGGCTGGAGATCAGGAAATAACGAATCACTTCGGCCGAATACTTTTCCAGCACTTCCCGGATGGTGAAAAAGTTACCGAGGGATTTGGACATTTTCTCTTTGTTAACCCGCACAGCCCCGGCATGCATCCAGACATTTACATAAGTTTTACCGGTGGCACCTTCTGACTGCGCAATTTCGTTTTCATGATGAGGGAACTTGAGGTCCGGTCCACCGCCATGAATGTCGAAGGTGTCGCCCAGACAACAGGTCGACATGGCGGAACACTCGATATGCCAACCCGGACGCCCCTTGCCCCAGGGTGAGTCCCAACTGGCCTCGCCTTCTTTGGCGGCCTTCCACAAGGCAAAATCCAGAGGATTCTGTTTCTGCACTTCGACATCCACTCGCGCGCCAGCCTGCAGATCTTCCACTTTCTTTTTGCTTAAACGGCCATAGGCCTCAAACTTGTCAATGGCATAGTAGACATCGCCATTCTCGGCCGCATAGGCATAACCTTTTTCAATCAGGGTTTCGATCATGGCAATGATCTGCCCCATGTGGGCGGTTGCCCTCGGTTCCTGATCCGGCGGCAAAACCGAAAGTGCCCGCTCGTCTTCATGCATGGCGTCGATAAAGCGCGCCGTCAAGTCCTCGAAGGGCTCTCCGTTTTCCGCTGCACGGGCAAAAATCTTGTCATCAACATCGGTAATATTACGAATATAAGTGACGTCGTAGCCGATGTGTCTCAGAAAACGGGTAATCACATCAAAGCCGACCATGACACGGGCATGGCCGATATGGCAGTAGTCATAGACCGTCATGCCGCAGACATACATGCGCACTTTATTGGGCTCAATGGGCTGAAAGCGCTCTTTTTTGCCCGAAAGCGTGTTGTAGATACTCAGGGTCGTGTTATCTGAAACCATACTTATTTGTTGCTCCACGTATCTCTCAGGCCGATGGTTTTGTTGAATACCATTTTCTGCTCGTTGTGGTCGTAGCGGTCAGCGACAAAATAGCCCTCGCGCTCGAACTGAAAACAGTCTTCGGGTTTCGCCGCGACCAAAGAAGGCTCTGCAACCGCTGTCACCACTTCAAAACTGTTTGGATTCAGATGCGATTTGAAGTCTTCATCGCCCGCGTCCGGATTGGGATGGCTAAACAGTCGGTCATACAGACGAATCTCGGCCTTCACGCCCTTATCTGCGGAGACCCAATGCACAACGCCCTTCGGTTTATCTCCATCTTCAGGATCAACCCCCAGCGTGTTGGGAACTAACACGGCATTCACCTGCGTCACCTTGCCCTCGGCATCTTTTTCGTAGTCTTGCGCTTCAATCACATAGGCGTTGCGCAGTCGAATGCGTTTGCCCGGCGTAAACTTCTTTTTAAACTTCTTGCTGTATTCTTCTTTAAAATCAGCAGCATCGATCAGGATTTCCCGAGTAAAAGGTATGTCTCGCATCCCCATTTCCTGATCGGGATGATACGGCGCCTGCAATAACTCACAATGATCGGCAGGCAAATCACTGATCACCACCTTCAGGGGGTTCATCACACACATGGCACGCGGTGCCACTGTATTGAGGTCATCCCGAATAGCTGACTCCAGTTGCGCCACATCGACATCACTGTTGCCCTTTCCGCTCACCGGAATCGACGCGCAGAAGTTACGAATAGCTCGCGCGGAGAAGCCCCGACGGCGCATGCCGGACACCGTTGGCATGCGCGGATCGTCCCAACCGGAGACCACATTATCATCCACCAACTGCTTGAGCTTACGCTTGCTGGTCACGGTGTAGTTCAGGTTTAAGCGGCCGAACTCGTACTGACGTGGTCTGGCGGGTACCGGCAGGTTTTCGATAAACCAGTCATACAAGGCCCGATTCGCCTGGAACTCCAGGGTACAAATTGAGTGCGTCACGCCTTCTAGTGCATCTTCCTGGCCATGCGCAAAATCATACATCGGGTAAATACACCATTTATCGCCGGTCTGATGATGGGAGACTTTACGAATGCGATAAAGCATGGGATCGCGCAAATTCATGTTGGGAGAAGCCATGTCTATTTTGGCGCGCAGGGAACAAACGCCTTCATCATAGTCGCCCGCTCGCATCTTCTCGAACTCGGCCAGATTCTCTTCCACAGAGCGATCCCGATAAGGACTCGGCTTGCCGGGTTCTGTCGCCCAACCACGGTATTCGCGCACCTGATCCGGCGTTAAATGGCAGACATAGGCCTTACCGTCTTTAATCAGATGCAAGGCCCATTCGTAGAGCTGATCGAAATAGCTGGAGGCGAACTTCGGCTCCCCAGCCCACTGATATCCCAGCCAGCGCACGTCCTCTTTGATGGCTTCGATAAATTCCTGGCTCTCTTTCTCCGGGTTCGTATCATCAAAACGCAAATTGCACTGGCCGCCAAACTCTTCGGCCAAACTAAAGTTCAACCAGATGGAACGGGCATGACCAATATGCAGATAGCCGTTGGGCTCTGGCGGAAATCGCGTCAGCACGCGCCCGTCATTTTTATTTTCGGCAAGATCCTGCTGAATAATTGCGCGAAGAAAATTGGTCGAGGAGGGAGATTCAGATTGGGACATACAGATTCGCATACCGGGCCGTTGGAAGCCGCGGATTATAGCGAATTAGCATGTCCAATCAAAAGCACAATCTGTTGCGGGAGAAGACTATATTTTGCCCGGCCTCAGTCGGGCACCGATACTTTTGAACAATGCGTGTCAATCCTGCCCAGAAAACGGGCCAATGCCGGAATCACATTGGCAATGATTGGCACACCGGTGTTGAGTAAACTGACCGACACTTCGCGCGACGGATCGGCCCAACACAGCTTGTTGATCAAGCCGATATGACCATAGCTGGCATGACTGTGCTTGCCCCAGATACCGACCGGATTGCCCCCCAGCATCAGCCCTGCACTGTATCGCATAGGGAGCATCAGCGTTCGGTCAAACTGGATCGACGCATATTCCTGGGTCAGGCGCCGGATGGTCATGGGGTCGCATACCTGCACGCCGTCCCATTCACCACCATTGAGCATCATTTGATAAAAGCGGCTCATTTCTTCGGCCGTACCCATGATATTGCCAGCCGGAATCACCGCGCGCTTGAACTTAACGCTATTGGTGACGCCTTCCAGCTCATCAAGCGATCCACCCAGCGCCCGTTTGATCAGATAGGAAACAGGGAAGAAAGGACGCATGCCGGTGGGATGGTTGTCTGCCACATTCGCCGCGTAGCGATCTTCGATGCCATAGCGGAAGTACTTCATCTTCATCGGCTTTCGTATCCGCGCATCCAGTAAATCCTGAATCGATCCACCGGTGACCGTCTGCACGACTCGCTCCAGAATGTAGCCGCCCGTCAAGGCATGATAGTGCAACTTGTCGCCCTTGACCGAAGCCGACTCCGCGGCGCACAGAAGCTTCCAGATCTTGTCGTTGTCCCATAAGGTTTCAATCGGTGTCCCGGGGGGTAGTCCCGGTACGCCACTGCGATGCGAGAGCACCTGATGAATGGTGATATTTTTCTTGCCACGCTGCCCAAATTCCGGGGCATAAAAACTGATCGGATCGTGCAGATTAATCAGTTTGTCTTCGCGCAGCATATGCATCAGTAAGGCCGTTACGGCTTTGGACGCCGAAAAATAACACACCGGTGTATCCGGGCGCATCAGTACCTTGTTCTCTTCCGGAGATGCGTGCGGCGCATTGCCCGAGGCATGGCCAATTGCGCGGTTCATGACAATTTTGCCGCGTCTGCGCATACACAGGGAAATGCCGGGATGCGCGCCAGTGCGATAGAGATCCTCGACTGACTGCCAAATGGCCTCCACACCCTCTACGCTCATGCCGAGTTTGGCTGGGTCACTTTCCTGGGAACGTTCGATCGTAGTAACCGTCGGCAGGGACTTTGGCACCTTGATCGTATTCATTCCGAGTTTGTGAAAATGTCCGGCCTGGCCGACTTGTTGTTCAATCATTTGCAAAATCATACTTCACCACTGTGTTACGGCTTGCACATAATAATGAGGACCCCCCTCAACTATTTGCATAAACATCTGATCTCTAAAAGTTAAAGATAGCGTCCTCAGATAATTAAACAAGCGCTAAACGAATTCATCAATGACTTGGGTCATGACGGTTTTGGTTTAGAACAGATTTAGATACAATGCGCCACCTCACACAGACCGCTTAATTTTCCCAAGGTACAACTATGATCCTCCTTAAAACAAATTTCGGTGACATTCGTCTTGAACTTGACTATGACAAAGCACCCAAGACGGCGAAGAACTTCGAAACCTATGTTCGGGACGGCTTTTACGACGGCATCATTTTTCACCGTGTCATCAGCAATTTTATGATTCAGGGCGGCGGCTTTGACGAGAACATGCAGCAAAAGCCAACTCGGGACACCATCGAAAACGAAGCGGACAACGGGCTTAGCAATGTTAATGGTTCTGTCGCCATGGCGCGCACCATGGATCCGCATTCAGCTTCCGCACAGTTCTTCATCAACGTGAAGGATAACGGTTTTCTGGATCATACGGCCAAAACCATGGAAGGCTGGGGTTATGCCGTATTTGGTAAGGTTGTGGACGGAATGGATGTCGTCGAGAAAATCAAGAATGTGCCAACCACCATGAAAGCGGGTCATCAGGACGTACCGGTTGACAATGTCGTGATTGAATCGGCGATCGTCGAAGAAGAGTCCGAACAGAACGCTGAATAAACAGTGATTTATTTTATTTCCGATCTTCATCTGGAAGAGTCGCGCCCCGACATTACCGGGGCGTTCCTGTATTTTATGGATCAGATACAGGACCAGGCACAAGCCCTCTATATTCTGGGTGACTTTTTCGAAGCCTGGATAGGCGATGACGAAAACACCGCCTTACAGCAACAGATCAAGGCGCGCCTCAAACGCTTCAGTGATGCAGGGAAAGCGCTTTATTTCATGCACGGTAATCGCGACTTCCTGATCGGCGATCTGTTTGCAGAAGAGACCGGCGCGCAGCTGCTTCCGGACCCCACAGTTGTGACCATTGGTGCCCAAAGAATACTGCTGATGCATGGCGATAGCCTGTGCACAGGGGATCTCGCCTACATGAAGTTTCGGGCGACCATACGCAACCCGGCCTTTCTGGAGCCCTTTCTGAAACGCCCTCTGGAAGAGCGGCGCACCACCGCAGCCCAGTTACGTGCCATGAGCCAGGCCAATAACCAGAACAAAGACCAGGAAATCATGGATGTCACGCCGGAAGAAGTGCCAAAGGTGATGGCTCAGCATCAAGTGCCACTTATGATACATGGCCACACGCACCGCCCCGCGATCCACGAACTGGAGGTCAACGGGAAGCTGGCGCAGCGCATCGTGCTCGGCGACTGGGACAGCGAAATCTGGTATCTGGCGATGGATGAGGAAACGCTCCCGGTACTGAACACCATGCCATTCCCGAAATCAAACCAGGCCTGAGCCCGCGCAGACAGGTTCACCCCGTCCCTAGGCGACCACCGGCCCGCTATGAAAACGGAATTCCTTGTCCGGCGTCTCAATCAACGCCGCCTCAATGTCTCTGAAAAAATCAACACGCTCATCCAACTCAACACTGGCATAGTTGCGGGCCAGCTTGAGATAATCCTGATAGTGACGTGCTTCCGACTTGAGCAGCGACAAGTAAAACTCTTGTAGTTCTGCGTCCAGATGAGGTGCAAGCCTGGCAAACCGTTCACAGGATCGTGCTTCGATAAACGCGCCAATAATCAACAGATCGATGACCTTCTCGGGCTCCTGTTTACGCAGATGCTCACGCATTCCCGAAGCATAACGGGCCGCCGTCATATGGGAAAAGCGCAGCTTGCGCTGACGTATAATCTTTAATACTTGCTCAAAGTGGCGCAACTCTTCGCGCGCCAGTCGAGACATTTTCATCAGCAGTTCCGCGTCGTCCGGGTACCGATGCATCATATTTACGGCCGTCATGGCCGCTTTTTTCTCGCAATGTGCGTGATCTACCAGCATGATGTCCTGATGTTCCAGCGCATTGGCAACCCAGGCATCCGGGGTCACGCACCCCAAAAAGTCGTGTATTTCACTGAGATCCTGCATGAAGCTTCCGAAAGTAGCATGACAAAAGGCCGGCATTATACGTATTTTGTTTGTGAATGTTGAATATACAGCCATAAATCTCACTAATGCTTAACTTCAGACCCAAAAATCCGTAAAATACGGGCGCGAAAATTGAGGGTGGACTAGACTCTATTGACTTTAAAGATGATCAATATTTATCCACCACCCCGGAACATGGAAAACATTCCTGCCTGATGGAAAACCGCGCTTCAATGGCCGCGGACGTAGCTGCTTATCATGAGAGCCGCTTGAAATGTCATTACCAATAGTTTGATGAGAGATTCGTATGAGCTTGTATTCAGAATACCTTGAAGAAATTGAGGTTCGTAAAAAGGACCTGGGACTCAACCCCAAACCTATTGATAGCGCTGACTTGCTATCGGAAATCATTGACCAGATCAAAGACACGGGTAATGAGCACCGCGAAGACTCTTTAAAGTTTTTCATTTACAACACGCTACCGGGCACGACTAGCGCAGCAGTCGTCAAAGCCGCATTCCTGAAAGACATTGTTCTGGGTAAAGAAACGGTTGCCGAAATCTCTCCCGAGTTTGCGCTCGAGCAACTGTCTCACATGAAAGGCGGCCCTTCTGTTGCAGCACTGCTGGACGTCGCTCTTTCTGATCACGCCCAGGCGAAAGCGGCCGGCGATGTTCTGAAAACCCAGGTCTTCCTGTATGAAGCCGACACAGCGCGCCTCGAAGAAGCCTACAAGGCTGGCAATACGATTGCCAAAGAGGTTCTGGAAAGCTACGCCAAGGCCGAGTTTTTTACCAAACTGCCTGATATCCCGGAAAAAATCGACGTAGTCACGTACATTGCAGCCGAAGGCGATATTTCCACCGACCTGCTGTCTCCCGGTAATCAGGCGCACTCGCGTTCCGACCGAGAGCTGCATGGCCAATGCATGATCACGCCCGAAGCCCAGCAGGAAATTGTTGCGTTGGGCAAGAAACACCCCAATGCCAAAGTCATGCTGATCGCTGAAAAAGGCACCATGGGTGTTGGTTCCTCACGTATGTCCGGTGTGAATAACGTAGCTCTTTGGGCTGGCGAGAAAACCTCTCCTTACATTCCCTTCGTCAATAACAAACCTGTTGTGGCCGGTACCAATGGCATTGCGCCTATCTTCCTGACCACTGTCGGCGTCACCGGCGGTATTGGTCTGGATTTGAAAAACTGGGTTAAGAAAGTGGATGCAGACGGCAATGTCGTCACTGACGCCAACGGTGACCCTGAACTGGAAGAGAAATACTCTGTTGCCACGGGTACGGTACTGACCATCGATACCAAAGCCAAGAAGCTATACAACGGCGACAAAGAACTGGTAGACGTATCCGATGCCTTCACTCCACAAAAAGTGGAGTTCATGAAGGCGGGTGGCTCGTACGCGGTGACCTTCGGTAAGAAACTGCAAACCGTTGCTGCGGACATTCTGGGCATCGAAGCGCCACAGGTATACGCACCCTCAAAAGAAATCTCTCATGCAGGTCAGGGCCTGACCGCTGTTGAAAAAATCTTCAACCGTAATGCCGTTGGTATCGCTTCGGAAACACCTCTGCACACCGGTTCCGACGTACGCGTGAAGGTCAACATCGTTGGCTCCCAGGACACGACCGGTCTGATGACCTCGCAAGAACTGGAGTCCATGGCGGCCACCACCATCTCGCCAAGCGTTGATGGTGCCTATCAGTCTGGCTGTCACACGGCCTCTGTATGGGACGCGAAAGCGCAGGTCAACATCCCTCGTCTGATGAAGTTCATGAATGACTTCGGCGTGATCACGGCGCGTGACCCGAAAGGCGTTTACCCGGCCATGACCGACGTTATCCATAAGGTCTTGAACGACATCACCGTGGACGATCGCGCTATCATCATCGGTGGTGACTCGCACACTCGTATGTCCAAAGGTGTTGCCTTCGGTGCGGACTCCGGTACGGTCGCGATAGCACTGGCCACCGGTGAGTGTGCCATGCCCATTCCCGAGTCTGTGAAAGTCACTTTCAAAGGCCACATGAAGCCACATATGGACTTCCGTGATGTGGTCCACGCGACACAGGCACAAATGCTGAAGAAGTTCGGCGGCGAAAACGTATTCCAGGGTCGTGTCATTGAAGTACAGATTGGTACCCTGATGGCAGATCAGGCCTTCACCTTCACCGACTGGACTGCAGAAATGAAAGCCAAGGCTTCTATCTGTATTTCCACCGATGAAACCTTGATCAAATCTCTGGAGCTGGCCAAGAGCCGCATCCAGATCATGATCAACAAAGGCATGGATAACGACGCCAAGATGCTCCAGGGTCTGATTGATCTGGCTGACAAGCGTATCGCTGAAGTGAAATCAGGCGAAGCACCAGCCCTGGCTCCGGACAACAACGCCAAGTACTACGCTGAGCTGGTGGTTGATCTGGACGCCATTGACGAGCCGATGATCGCTGACCCGGACGTCAACAACGAAGACGTGTCCAAGCGTTATACGCACGACACCATTCGTCCAACGTCCTTCTACGGCGGTACCAAGAAAGTGGACCTTGGCTTTGTCGGCTCCTGCATGGTGCACAAGGGCGACATGCAAATCATCGCCCAGATGCTGCGCAATCTGGAAAAAGAAGGTGAAGTCAAATTCAAGGCACCCCTGGTCATTGCACCACCCACATACAACATCGTGGATGAGTTGAAGGCCGAAGGTGACTGGGAACTGCTGCAGAAATACGCCGGTTTCGAGTTCGATGATTCGCACCCGAAAGAAGCTGCGCGTACCAAGTACGAGAACATCATGTACCTGGAACGCCCCGGATGTAACCTGTGCATGGGTAACCAGGAAAAAGCCGAAAAAGGCGACACAGTATTGGCCACCTCTACCCGCCTGTTCCAAGGTCGCGTTGTTGAAGACAGCGACGAGAAGAAAGGTGAGTCACTGCTGGCCTCCACACCAATGGTGGTTCTATCGACCATTCTGGGTCGTCTGCCAACGATCGAAGAGTACAAGGATGCCGTCGATGGCATTAACCTGACGGACTTCGCACCACCTTCAGAAGATCTGAGCGTGGCCGCTGAGCCGATTCGTATGGTGTAAGCGTTAAGCACTTAAAGCCATCAAAAGCCCGAGCGCGGAAACGCCCTCGGGCTTTTTATTGCCTGGCCTTGGGTGCTTGAGGCGGGATGAAGAATGCGTAAAGCGAGACGGAAGATGGGAGACGGGAGACGGGAGACGCTTTGGACAGATGGCTTTCGGCAATAATGCTAAAGCCATCACCTCACGTCCGAACGCCGGTTAGTCTTGACCCAGTGAGCTTGACTGGTTGAGATTCCTTGGCAGTATCGCATTCAGCAGAATCGCGACGATGGCGGCGAGGCCGATGCCTTTGAGCGCCAGCTCTCCAATCTGAAATGCCATGCCCCCGATACCGAATACCAGTGTCACCGCCACTATCGTGAGGTTCCGTGCCTCGGACAAATCGACTCGGGCGTGAACCAGGGTATTAATGCCAACGGAAGCAATGGCGCCGAACAGCAGCACCAGTATGCCACCCATCACTGGCACCGGAATCGTGCCAAGCAAGGCGCCCAGCTTGCCGCAGAATGAAAGCAGCACGGCAAAAATTGCGGCCCAGGTCATAATGCGGGGATTGAATGCCTTGGTCAGCGCTACCGCTCCGGTGACTTCGGAATAGGTCGTATTAGGCGGACCACCCAGCATGGACGCAGCGGAAGTGGCTATGCCATCACCCAGTAATGTGCGTTGCAAGCCCGGTTTTTTGACGAAGTTTTTGCCGGTCACAGAACTGATGGCCGTGACATCACCAATATGCTCGACCGCCGGTGCAATCGCGATAGGAAGAATGTACAGAATGGCCTGCCAGTTGAACTCAGGCGTGGTGAAGGATGGCACCGCAAACCAGGCAGCTTCACTCACGGCCGTATAATCCACCAAACCGAAGAACAGTGCAGCACAGTAACCGGCCACAATTCCGCCAAGTACCGGTAGTAAGCGAAACAGGCCTTTGGCCAGCAGGCTGATCAGGACGGTGACGAAAAATGCGATCCCGGCGACTATCAAAGAAGCTTCATAAGGGGCCAACTCTATCGCCCCGTCGCCTGACTTGCCAATCGCCATATTCACTGCCACGGGGGCCAATACAAGACCGATCACCAATATTACCGGACCAATCACCACTGGAGGCAGGACGCGGTTGATCAACTCAACGCCGCGCCACTGGACCAGCCCTGCCAGCAGGATATAAAGCACGCCTGCGGCCATCAAACCGCCCATGGTGGCCGCCACGCCCCAGGTCTGCGTGCCGTAAATAATCGGCGCGATAAACGCAAAAGAAGACGCCAGAAACACCGGCACCTGGCTGCCCGTCACCCATTGAAAGATCAGGGTACCAATACCGGCCGTAAACAAGGCAACCGAAGGGTCCAGCCCCGTCAGCAGCGGGACCAGAACCAGACCACCAAAGGCCACAAACAGCATTTGCGCGCCGACCAGTGCGGTTTGCCAGGTTTTCAGATTTTCCATAGTGCGCTCTCGTTCGTCGGATTAAGTTACTTGGTGCCAAAGATTTTGTCGCCGGCATCACCCAGGCCCGGAATAATATAGGCCTTGTCGTCGAGGTGTGAATCCACCGACGCGACATAGAGATCCACATCAGGATGTTGCTTTTCAACGGCCTGAATCCCCTCGGGGGAAGCCACCAGAAATAACCCCATGATACGCTGACACCCGGCCTTCTTGAGCAGGTCAACCGTGGCCATAAATGAACCTCCGGTGGCCAGCATGGGATCCAGAATCAGCGCAACTCTCTGGTCGATGTCCTTCACCAGCTTCTCGAAGTAATACACCGGTTCGAAGGTTTCTTCGTTCCGATATAAACCAACCACCGAAATCTTGGCATTCGGCATCATCTGTAGTACACCATCCATCATGCCGATACCCGCCCGCAAAATAGGCACTATGGTGACCTTTTTACCTTTCAGGCGCTGCACTTCTGTTGGGCCGGACCAGCACTCAATCGTGACCGTTTCAGTTTCGAAATCGCGCGTAGCCTCATACGTGAGCAGAGCCCCCACCTCCGACGCCAGTTCGCGAAAACGTTTGGTACTGATTTCTTTTTCCCGCAGGATGGCAAGTTTGTGCTGAACAAGTGGATGCTGGATTT
The DNA here is from genome assembly GCA_006212045.1 of Oleiphilus sp. Taxonomy (GTDB): domain Bacteria; phylum Pseudomonadota; class Gammaproteobacteria; order Pseudomonadales; family Oleiphilaceae; genus PZPK01. Next base: position 46,005 of record PZPK01000002.1, read on the forward strand.
CGTGAACGGACATAAGCCTTACCTATGCTGGATGACTGCTAATTGAAAAATCTGCCGAAGACTAAACAGCTTTCCCCCGCAAAGCAAGAATGCCCCATGAAATCAGGCGTCTTTCAAAGGGTTTGGAAACCGGAAAGCAAGGCTTTTTGATCACCTTGGTTACAGGATTAAATTTAACGCAACAACCTGCTTGACCTTACAGTGACTGGAAGGTTTATGATAGCTGTCATCCCAATCTGGAGGTGAATATGAACATTGGACAAGTTGCCAAAGAAACGGGCCTTAATGCCAAAACCATCCGGTATTACGAGCAAATCCATCTGCTGCAACCGGCCAAGCGCGCCGCCAACGGTTACCGGGACTACTCGGAGCAGGATCTGGAAACACTGCGCTTCCTGCAGCGTGCGCGGAATGCCGGCTTCAATATCGAGGAATGCCGCCAATTACTCAACCTGCACCAGGACAAAACGAGGCAAAGTCAGCATGTTAAAGCGCTGGTGCTGGAAAAAGCCGAGCACGTCGCGACCCAGATCAAGGAGCTCAAGATTATGCACAGGCATCTCCTGCAACTCGCCTCTCTCTGTCAGGCGGATGAAGAACCCAATTGTGCCATTCTCGAAGAATTGAGCGAACAACATGACACGCAGGAGGACAAACGCCATGCATAACCCATCATCGCCAAACTGCGAGGCGACAGAAAAGCACACTTCAGACTGCCATATGCCATCCGGAGAGTCGCCTGAACGTACATCGGGGTGCTGCGAGGCGCCAGCTGAAACCAGCTGCTGCCCCTCCGAGAGCAAAGGCCGTTCTTTTGACTGGCTGCTGTGGGGCAGTCTTGCCCTGTGTGCTCTGATGTACGGGATTGGCTTTACCTTGACCGACCACAATGACTGGCTAGGCATAATTTCGCACAGCGTACAGGAACTGATCAACATGATGTGGTGGAGTGTCCTGCTCGCCATTGCAGTCGTTGGCCTGTTGAGCCAGGTACCGCAGACATTCGTGATGTCGGTACTGGGAAAAGGTGGCAGCAAGCGTGGGCTGTTGCGCGCAACACTGGCCGGGGTGCTGCTCGATCTCTGCAGCCATGGCATTTTGGCTGTCGGCATGGAACTCAGACGCAAAGGCGCCAGTCTTGGGCAGGTGATGGCCTTTTTGATCGCCAGCCCCTGGAACTCGCTCTCTCTGACGCTGATCATGATCGCTCTGATTGGGCTTTCGTGGACGCTGGCCTTTATCGCATTGTCGATGATCATCGCGCTGATCAGCGGCTGGCTCTTTGACCGACTGGAACAACGCGGCATACTACCGGCCAATCCGGCTTCCAACGAACTGCCTGAAAACTTCCGTTTCTGGCCGGAAGCTAAGCAACAGCTGGCGGCCGTACAATGGAACCGGGAACTGTTTCAAACCATGATGCGATCCGGACTGAGTGGCTCCCGCATGGTCATTAAATGGCTACTGTTTGGTGTACTGCTGGCCTCAGCCATTCGCGGCTTTGTTTCGCTGGAGGATTTCCAGACTTACTTCGGCCCAAGCCTCATGGGTCTGGCCGCCACCTTGGTCGCAGCGACCATCATCGAGGTATGCTCCGAAGGTTCGACACCGATCGCCGCCGACCTGATGAACAGAGCTCAGGCACCAGGCAACAGCTTTGCCTTTCTGATGACCGGGGTTGCGACCGACTACACCGAAGTAATGGTCATCAAAGACACGATGAATTCCTGGAAGACTGCGCTGTTTCTGCCGCTATTGACCGTTCCACAGGTAATTGTTGTCGCGATAATCCTTAACGCGGGCGTGTAGAAAGAGTAGAAAGAAATAGCACGACAGGGCCTTACCTGTTAAACCGCCAACACCTGCGTGACAATGGATTCTATTCTGGCCTGAACCGCTTCCAGCGCGTCAGAAGCATCCACCACTTTAAAGCGCTCGGGCTCGGCTTTCGCCCGTTGCAAATAGTTTTTCCGCACCTTGTTGAAAAACGCCGAGCGCTCTTCCTCGAAACGGTCCAGCTTGCCACGCGCCTTGGCCCGGGTCATACCCGTTTCGACGGGGGCATCCAGCAACAGCGTCAGATCCGGCCGGAAACTTTTCTGCACGAATTTTTCCAGCATGGCGACTTGCTCGGCCGGTACGCCACGCCCCCCACTTTGATAGGCATAGGTTGCGTCAGTAAACCGGTCCGAAATCACCCATTTTCCTTCGTTCAAGGCGGGCAGGATCAGTTGATACAAATGTTGCGCGCGTGCCGCGAACATCAGCAGCAATTCGGTTTCGGTGACGACTTTTTCATCTCGCTGTTCAAGCAGAATCTCACGGATTTCTTCCGCCAGGGGCGTCCCGCCCGGTTCGCGTGTCAGCACTGTTTCAATGCCGCGCGCAGCCAGAAGCGTCTGAACAAAAGCGATGTTGGTGGACTTTCCGACCCCTTCGCCGCCCTCAATCGTGATAAATTTTCCGCGTGCCATATTCGCGCCCCTTACTCTGCGGATGATGGTGTAGGTAACTGGTGCGTTGAGCGATAGTCTTCGCGCCTTTTGAGCTGATATTTGCGCACGGCCCTGTTGTGCTCGGTGATGGTCTCGGAAAACTGGTGTGAGCCATCCCCTTTGGCAACAAAGTACAGGGATTTGCCTTGCAACGGGTTCAATGCCGCATGTATCGCGTCGCGACCGACCAGCGCTATCGGCGTTGGCGGTAAACCGTCAATGCGATAGGTATTATAGGCGGTTTTTTCACGGAGGTGACGTCGCGTGATATTACCCGCATAGCGCTCACCCAATCCGTAAATCACTGTGGGGTCCGTTTGCAGGCGCATACCTTTTTGCAGCCTGCGCACGAATACGCCCGCGATTTCGGCCCGCTCGCTCGGCACCCCTGTTTCTTTTTCTACGATCGACGCAAGGATCAGCGCCTGGTAGGCCGATGCCAATGGCAGATCTTTCTGCCGCTCTCGCCATTCTTCAGATAGCACCTTGAGCAGTTTTTCGTGTGCGCGCAGCAGGATCGAAAAATCGCTGTCCCGCTTATGAAAATAATAGGTATCCGGATACAGCATGCCTTCCGGGTGATGAAATTCGGTTGCAGCATCCACTTCGAATTCCAGACCGGATTCTCTTTGCTGTTGCAGCAGCACGAAGATTTCCTGGTCACTCAGCTCGCTGTAAGGATGGGTCAGAAGTGCTTGCGCCTTCAGGATGCGACGGGCTTCTGAAAAGGTAATGCCTTCCACCAGGGTGACCTTATGGCGCACCGGCTGACCGTTCGCGAGCACCTCAAACAAAGCCGGAAGGTTACTGCCTGCCGGTACCCGGAACTCCCCGGTCTGCAGCTTCGTGGACAGATTCTGAAGCCGCATATGGATCTTGGCGGGCCATATCGTTTCCAGCACACCCTGTTGTTGTAACCTTGCCAGAACATGGTTGAAGGTATCACCACGCTGCACTTCGATCATGAGCCCCTGCTCCGGCAAAGGCAAGGCACGCGCCAGCAGGTTCTGGTAGTACGCATACCCGGCAGCCGCCAGTACCAGGTTCAATAGCAGCAGTATCAGTAAGGCTTTTCGTATCATCGCTTTGAAAATTCAGTAAGTCAGCTTGGTTTTGAGAAACTGGTGAATACGTGCGGCGCGTTCATCAAACGAGAGTTCCAGCTTTTCGCCAGAGGTCAGCGTGACGCGCTTGACCTGCATCAGACCATACACACTGTTTAACATCACCATTGCCCTCGCGTTCTGCAGACGGTTACGGCAAATAGTGTCTTCCACAATAGAAAACCCCAGGTCGTCTGCCGCGTTCAACAAACGCTCCCTGAGCACTCCCCTAACACCGCACGCATCAAGCCGTGGGGTAAACACGCCCTCTGACTCGAATAACACTACATTGCTTTTTGTGCCTTCGATCAGATTGTCTTGCGTGTCAAACACCAGACCTTCCGGTTTACCCTTGAGTGACCGTGCCGCCAGCACCTGATCCAGACGGTTTAAATGCTTGATTCCGGCCAATGCCGGGTTCTGGGGAAGCCGGTACGCGCATTCCACGAGGCTGACGCCTCTTTTGGCATGAAACGGCAACACTTCGACGGAATCAAAGACCTGAGTAATCACATTACAAGAGGGGTTAGCTGGCAGTACATAGCCACGCCCACCCACACCTCTGGTCACGATTATCTTGACCAGAGCATCACCATGAAGGGTTGACAGGACTTCCTCAAGGGCATTGGAAAACAGCTTTTTCATCGCCGCCGGTTGCCCTAAGGCCAGCGCTTTCACACCGTTTAAAAAGCGTTGCAGGTGCTCATCGAGTAAGGGCACCTCACCTCCTACCACACGCATGGTTTCGAACAGTCCGTCGCCATAGGCAAGGCCCCGATCGGCGATCGTAAGCGCTGAGGTCTCCGCCCCGTTTACCAGCGTGGTATGGGCCTGCTTGTGCGCATGGAAGGTCATTGCACTGTGGTAAAGATCAGGGTCCCGTTGGTGCCACCGAAACCAAAAGAGTTGGACAGCACAGCGTTGAGCGTGTGCTGTCGGGCTTTGTTCGGAACAAAGTCCAGATCACAGCCCTCGCCGGGCTGATCCAGATTCATGGTTGGTGGCGCGACATTGTCCCGCAAGGCGAGCACCGAGAATATCGCCTCCACGGCACCCGCTGCACCCAACAGGTGCCCAACCATTGACTTGGAAGAACTCACCAAAAGCTTGTCTGCATGCGCGCCAAACAACTGCTTAATGGCCTTACACTCGGCCACGTCACCCAAAGGCGTGGAGGTGCCATGGGCATTAATGTAGTCAATGGCTTCGGGAGCCAGGCCGGCGTCCGCCAATGCGTTCGCCATGGAAGCCTGTGCGCCTGAACCGTCTTCGATCGGGGATGTAATATGGTAGGCATCGCCGCTCATGCCAAAGCCCTTAAGCTCGGCATAAATATGGGCACCACGCGCAAGCGCATGTTCGTACTCTTCCAGCACCAGCGTTCCGGCACCATCCGAGAGTACAAAACCATCACGCTCTGCATCCCAGGGACGGCTGGCTTTGGTAGGTTCATCGTTGCGAGTCGACAGCGCCTTGGCATTGGCAAAGCCGGCCATCGCCACTGGCGTTGTTGCCATTTCGCAGCCACCACACAGCATCACATCCGCATCGCCATAGGCAATGGTGCGTGCGGCATAGCCAATATTATGCGTACCGGTCGTGCAGGCCGTAACAACGGCAATATTCGGGCCTTTGAATCCATAGCGGATTGCCACATTTCCGGAGGCCATATTGATAATCGAACTGGGAACAAAAAAAGGCGAGACTTTACGCGGTCCTGAGTTGACGAAAACATCGCGTACATTTTCGATGGTTTCAATGCCACCGATACCCGAACCGATGGCAACCCCCACGCGCACTTTCTGCTCGTCAGAAAGCTTCTCCAGACCGGCATCCTGAACCGCCTGAATGGAAGCAATCAAGCCATACTGCATAAACGCGTCCATGCGCCGGGCTTCTTTCTTATCGATATATTCCTGGATATCCAGGTCTTTGATTGCACCGCCGATTTTGACACTGAAGCCTTCAGTATCGAATCGATCGATCAGCCCGATTCCGCTCTTACCGGCGACCAGATTCTGCCAGCTTTGTTCCACGGTGTTTCCCAAAGGAGACAACATACCCAGTCCTGTTACGACCACACGTCTTTTAGACATTGCGAACCATTCTCCAGATCAACAGTTAGGCCGGGGTTAAGGCATCCCGCGCACCCCGGGGCAAATGAATGAATACCCGTCACATAAAAAAACCGCCCAAAGTCAGCACTGAGGACGGTTCTTGTGTTTTCTTGAATCGATTACTGGTTGGCGATGATGTAATCGATGGCTTCCTGAACTGTAGAAAGCTTCTCGGCTTCTTCATCGGGAATTTCAGTTTCAAATTCCTCTTCCAAAGCCATTACCAGCTCTACCGTATCAAGAGAATCTGCACCCAGGTCTTCAACAAAAGAGGAAGTATTTTGTACTTCAGAATCCTTTACACCCAGTTGCTCACAGACGATTTTCTTAACACGTTCTTCTACAGTACTCATAGTTTCCTCACTCGATTGGTTTAAGCACTTGAAGTATTAATCAAGCACTCTATGGCGCAGTAGTCTAGTGGAATCCATAGCGCGAAACAAGATGCAATTAAGCACTTGAATTTGCGGCGGATTTATCCTTGTTACACCGTATACATGCCACCATTTACGTGTATTGTTTCGCCGGTAATATAACTGGCCTGATCTGAAGCCAGAAAATTAACCACTGAGGCGACCTCTTCAGGCTGCCCGAGACGGGCCATCGGCACGTTTGCCAACATCGCGGCTTTGTTGGCATCCGGCAACTCTTCTGTCATATCCGTTTCGATAAATCCCGGTGCGACACAATTCACCGTAATGCCCCTTCCGCTAATCTCCTTGGCTAAAGAGCGGGTAAACCCTTCTATCCCCGCTTTCGAAGCACAGTAATTCGCCTGCCCGGCATTCCCCATACGACCGACGACCGAGCTGATACTGACGATGCGCCCCCAGCGCGCCTTGGTCATGCCGCGCAGTACAGCTTTTGAAACCCGGTACACAGAACTCAGATTGGTGTTGATAACCTGGGCCCAATCTTCTTCATTCATACGCAGCATCAAACCATCGCGCGTGATACCGGCGTTGTTCACCAACACCAGCGGAGCGCCGTAGGCTTGGGTAATTTCCTTGATGCCCAAGTTGACGGATTCCGGATCGGACACATCCATCATTATCCCGTCACCTTCCAGCCCCCATTTGGCGAAGTAATGAGAAATGGCGGAGGCACCATCGGCCGTCGTGGCCGTGCCTATGACGATCAGGGACTCATCCCGGGCCAGCTGTTTGGCGATCGCCTTCCCTATTCCCCGACTGGCTCCGGTCACCAACGCTACTTTTCTTTCAATTGCCATGCCTGTTCCTCAACGATCCCCATGCGCTTCCATTACGGAAACAACTTCATTCAATCCGGCAGAATCACTCATATTCAAGGTGGTGACACTACGATCAATACGTTTATTCAATCCGGACAATACCTTGCCGGGACCACACTCGACAAACACCGAAGCGCCCAGATCCACCAGCGCGCGAACGGACTGTGCCCACAACACCGGCTGATGCAGATGGTTCAACAGATTGTCCTTGAGTTCCGATACTGATGCCGGGATCTGGGCACACACGTTCTGCATCACCGGAATCTGCGGCTCACCAAAGCCCAGTTTGTTCATTGCCTCGGCTAAATCCTTCCCTGCCGGTTCCAGCAAGGAACAGTGACAAGGTACGCTGACGGGCAACATGGCCGCTCTTTTGGCACCTGCGGCCTTGGCATTCTCAATGGCGCGCGCCAGCGCAGCCGTCGCACCGGATATCACAACCTGCCCCGGCGCGTTATAGTTTGCGGCAGACACCACCTCACCCTCACCGGATTGCGCACAAACCTGCTCTACTGCCTGATCCTCCAGACCGAGCAAGGCGGCCATCGCGCCCTGTCCGTGCGGTACCGCATTCTGCATCAATTGCCCGCGCAAATTAACCAGTTTAACCGCATCTTCAAAACCCAATACTTCACTGGCGACCAGCGCTGTATATTCGCCTAGACTGTGGCCACAGACAAAATCAGGCAAACATTCACTCGACTGACGCCACACTTTCCACATGGCGATGCTGGCGGTCAGCACAATCGGCTGAGTGATCGCAGTACTGTTGATGACGTCTTCAGGACCTTCTGCGGCAATTTTGATCAGATCATGGCCGATGGCTGCCGAGGCTTGTTCGAAAACCTCTCTGGCAATGGCCTGCTCCTGCAGCAGGGAAGACATCATTCCAATTGCCTGAGAGCCCTGCCCCGGAAACATAAATACTGTTTTCATTGGTTTTGGTATCCGATTTTTCTGTTCACTGCTTGAAGTTCAGTCTTACAACAGCACTTCATCCAGCTGTTCGTTGATAAGATCCACCAGGCCGGCACGCGCCTCCTGTGCTGCCAGATCGATCGCGCGTTCGAAGGACACTGCATTGGCATTACCATGGCTTTTCACCAGAACGCCCTGTAAGCCAAGGAAAATAGCGCCATTATGGCTTTCCGGATCGAGCTGTTTCAGTGCTGGCGAAATCAAAGGCATTAGTAGTTTTCCCAGTAGCTTGCGATACCAGGTACTGGAAAGAAAAGCCTGAATACCGTCCAGCAGAATACGCGCAGCACCTTCGGCACTTTTCAGTGCAACATTGCCGACAAATCCATCACAGACAATGACATCAGCCTTGGAACGGAACACATCCCCGCCCTCGGCAAACCCTACATAGTTGATGCTTGGATACTCCCTGATCAGTGAGGCAGCCAGGCGCACCTGAACATTTCCCTTGATCGCTTCCCCGCCTACATTCATCAGGGCGACCTTGGGCGCATCGATGCCCTTGATCACTTTTGCCAACAATTGCCCCATCAACGCAAATTGCAGCAAATGCTCGGCGGTACTGTCGACATTGGCTCCAAGGTCCAGCACAAAACACCCGCCACCCTGAGAGGGGAACAGCTTAGTGATTGCCGGACGATCAATCCCGGGATACATTTTCAGAATGCTTCGGCCCATCGCCATCAAAGCACCGGTATTGCCGGCACTGACACAGGCATCAGCCCGACCATCAGATACCAGCGAAAGCGCTTTCGCCATGGAGGAGTCAGCCTTGTTACGCAAGGCAAAGGAGGGGCGGTCAGCCATGGTGACCACGGAATCAGCATGTTCGACACTGATGCGCGCGTGTTGCGCATTTCCGGAAAGCAAAACCTCCAACTGCTCCCGGTCTCCGACCAGGATCAAATTGGAGGCTTCGTTTTTTTCGAGAAATTCGATGGCCGCAGAAACGACGACCTCCGGGCCCTCGTCACCACTCATTGCATCTATCGCAATAGTGACTGCTGCAGTCATCTGACTAAGTCAGTAACTAGTCTTCAGCGTTCTCGATGACTTTCTTGCCGCGGTAGAAACCGTCCGCAGTCACATGGTGACGACGATGTGTTTCACCTGTTGTTGGATCAACGGATAAGGTCGCACCGGTCAGGGCATCGTGCGAACGACGCATGCCACGTCGCGAACGCGTCTTTTTGTTCTGTTGAACAGCCATAATAATCTCCTAATACATGTCTAATACTTTACAAAGCCTGCCTGAATCAGCGATTCAAGCCGAACAGTTATTTCTTGCCTTTTAAACCCGCCAGCACACTGAAAGGATTTTCTTTCACTTGTGCACCGTCCTCGGGCTTATTTTCTGAATCTTCACTTTTCTGCTCGTACTCTCCATGACAGCGGTCGTGGTAGGCGAACATCGGCAGACTCAATATCAACTCTTCTTCGATCACTTCCTTCAATTCAAGCGACACAGGGTCCACCAGCAGTGGCTCATAGCGACCCGGTAGCTGACTGGCTTGCTCATCTGTCAGGACAATTCCCAAAGTAAACTCGGTTTCTATGGGCTGTTGTACCGGTTCCAGACAGCGCTCACAGATCCTGCTCAGCGAAGTCGATAGCCGTCCGCGCAGTATACGAATGCGCTGTTCATCCCGGTCAAATTCCAGATCCACCGTAATTGTTCCGGCATCAGAGGCCAGCATATCTGCCAGTCTCGGCAGGTTCTGCACCTCCATAACTCCTTGCAACGCCTTGTTTTGATCGGCGTATTTGAGGGGGTCAACGGTCTTGGGAAGCGAGTGATCCGACATAAGCGCGCAATTCTATTGGCGGCAACCCCCTTTGTCAAAGGGTTTACGTGGATTTTTAAGCCTGCATCACTGATCACAAATCAAGCAAAAAAATGAATCGTAAACCCGCCACCCCAAATCGGTTACTATCCAGCATTTATTCCACCGGCCCAGGTCAGCATCATGGACATCATACTTGCCTCTTCCAGCCCATATCGACGCCAGCTGCTTGCGCGAATTCTGAGTGAGTTTCGCTGTCAGTCACCGGCCATCGATGAAACATCTTTCGCACAAGAAGATCCGGAACAATTGGCCTTGCGACTGGCCCGGGAAAAGGCGCGCGCAGTCGCCCAAAATAATAGCAATGCCCTGGTGATTGCGTCAGATCAGGTGGCATGGCACAGAGGACAGCAATTGACGAAGCCCGGCAACCGGGATCGAAATATCGAACAGCTGATGCAATGCCAGGGAGAAGAGGTTTGCTTCTATACCTCGATTGCCGTACTCAACAGCCGCCGAAACACTTTACAGACAAGTGTGGAGCGTTATCACACCACATTCCGCCACCTGAGCAGAGAACAGATCGAAAACTACGTCGACAGGGAAACGCCCTTTGATTGTGCCGGTGGTTTTAAAATGGAGGGACTTGGTATTGCGCTATTTGAGAAAATGTCCGGCGACGATCCCAACACATTGATTGGTTTACCGTTAATCCGGCTGATTGACATGCTTCACGAGGAAGGTATTCCAGTAATCTGAACCCGCATTAGTGATACAGCAAAACAAGTACCGGCCCACTAGCTATTTTGCTTACCGGCTTTTTTCAACTGATTTTCCAGCTCGGACACACGCGCTTCGAGCTCTTCAATACGCTTTTTACTTGGAATGCCCAAGCGGGAAAGCGCTGCCGAAACGCGTTGGTCGAAAACACTTTCCAATTTCCCCAGAGTTCCCGTCGCCTTCTCCCTGACGTCTTCGACATGCTCTTCCACCACCTTGAAACGTTTCTCGACGGCACCGCGTGTCATGTTTTCCAGCTCTTCGCCTTCTTTCACCAGCCGTTCAAATATTTTGCCGGTATCTTCTTCCGCCTTGTTATAAGCACCCAGGCCCGCCAACCAGATCTGCCGGGCAGAGGCCTTTATCTTTTCCGAAATATGCGAGCCGTTGTCAGGATCTTTATCGCTCAAGTTACTTACCCCAATTACTGTTGTTTGTTGGACTGCAGGGATTCTATCGTAATTGCCCAGAGCTGTCTGCACGACAGGGTGCTAAATTATTTTACAAATCTACCTTTGTCCAACAGGGCTTTGTTGACTAAAACTTAATAAGAGACAAATATTTATTGACCCCTCACTCAAGACGGGAGAACAACGCCGAATGGGGCTTGCAGGTAAACATCGTTTTATAGAAGGTGTTGTTCAGTGGCTAAGCCATGAACGACCTCCCAGCCCTATTCCGATGAGCGACTACGAACGCACACGTCACGAAATCAAGCCAGGAGACGTCATCCTGGTGGAAGGGCGTAGCCGCGTCAGCGATGTCATCAAGGCGGTGACACAAAGCTGCTGGTCGCACGCAGCGCTCTATATCGGGCGCGTTCACGAAATCGAAAACCCCATGGCACGTCAACGGGTCAAGGAATATTTTGACGGGCAGCCCGATGTGCAGATGATCATCGAGAGCGAGCTGGGCCTTGGCACGGTCGTTCGCCCGCTTTCCACTTACGACCGTGATCACTTACGTATCTGTCGCCCTCGCGACCTGACCTACTCCGACTGCCAGAAAGTCATTGGATATGCGGTAAACCGCTTGGGCACGGACTATGACGTCAGGCAGATCTTTGATCTTTTACGCTTCCTTTTCCCCTGGCTTATTTTGCCAAGGCGATGGCGCTCCAGCCTGTTTACCTCGCATGCGGGACAAACAACCAAAACTGTGTGCTCAACCATGATTGCGGAGGCATTCGGATCCATACAATATCCGATACTTCCTCTGGTCAAGCGCAGCGAGAACCACGAACTGAAGATCTACCGGCGCAACCCTAAATTGTGTACCCCAAGTGATTTCGATTACTCACCCTATTTCGATATTATCAAGTATCCATTTATGAATTTTGCCAACTCCCAACCCCATTATCGCTTGCTGCCCTGGCACAAAGACAATGGTCATATTCATTAAGCCTCAATCCCGAGCCATTGAACCCTGCGATTAACCCCCTTCACTGACAACGCTTCAGCCACCGGGCCAACCCAGATCTGGGTTCACACGCAGCTACAACCGAAATCCGGCGCACCCTTCAAACTCAGCCAGGCCTTTTAATTTATTGACCATTTGGCCAACTCGGCAACATCAAATCTGCTAAAACCAGTTCAAACAAGTATTACAAAAACCCGCCTTAGAACAAAATATGACTAAAAATTCAGGGTTTTTCTGTTGTATTCTCGCAGATCTGACTAATACTTATGGCACTGGTGATGAAGTGCCGTCACCAGTCATGTGAAAGACTTTCATGGATACTACTCGCACTTTTTTGCCGGATGTGTTTGGTAGCGCATCCGGTTCTTTTTTATTTTCTGACCGTTTATTCAATAATAACGAAACAGATGCCCGCCCAAGACTCCTTGCAAGTTTTCACCTGTCCTGCGTAAAAACCTTTCAAACAGTGAACTCATCCCGCCACTGCGCACTTATGATCCCCCTCAAGCGCGCTTTTATTGGTAGAATGCGTCACTCAACAACGACTATAACGATGCCATGGAACTGAATTTTGCCTCACTAAGCAATCTGACAGGCGCGCTCTCCTTCATCCTGCTTGCTTTCTACCTGCTGGTCAGAGGTACGCCACGAACGGTAGACCGCGCCCTGCTCTCGGCGTCCTTGCTGACTTCGATCTGGTTGGGCGTTCTGATCGCACAAAGCCTGGGAGTAGGCATCTCCTATTATTTGCGCTACGCAATTGAGGTCATACGCACAGCCTCCTGGTTCAGCGTCATCTATGCCTTGCTCGGCATTGGCTTCCTGCCCAGTCCCAAGCTTGGCTGGAACAAGTTTTTCGCCACCGTACTGGTGTTGATCCTGATTGCCATATTGCTGAGTGCATCCCTGCTTCGGGGATTAAGCGAGGTCGCTCTGATCAGCGGAAACAATCTGCTGGTGATTCAGGTATCGCTTTCTATTGTTGGACTGCTGCTGATCGAACAGGTCTGGCGCAATACCAGCGCTTACAGTCGAGCCAATATCAAATTTCTCGTCATTGGCATCGCAACCCTGTTTGGCTACGATTTTTTTATGTATTCCGACGCCTTGCTGTTCCGGGAATTATCCCAACCGTTCTGGGATGCGCGGGGGGCTGTGAACGCATTGGCCGCCCCGTTGGCCGCCTACACGTTCTACATCAGCCGCTCCCAGCCGGTCGCGATGCAGATCTCCCGCCAGATGGTTTTCCATACGACCACCTTGCTGATCGCGGGTATCTATCTGTTATTTCTGTCAGCGGGCGGCTATTACATCAACACCTTTGGCGGTACCTGGGGAGAAGCTCTCAGAGTCCTGTTTATTGTCCTCGGCTGTCTGATTCTGCTGGTCTTGATCAGCTCGCCAGTGATCCGCGCCCGCATCATGGTGTTTATCAGTAAGAACTTTTTCGATTATAAGTACGACTATCGTGAAGAATGGATCAACAGCACTACAACCTTGAGACAGTCTTTCGAAGGCCATTCCCTACCCATTCAGACCATCCGGGTGCTCGCGCAACTGGTTGGCTGTCAGCAGGGCGCGATCTGGTGCCGAAACGAAGATGGCAATTTTGAACTGAAGGCTACGATGGATGTTCACGGCCATCGATTCGAGACGATTGATTCCAATGCCGATCTGGCCATTTTTTTCAAGGAAAGCAACTGGATCATCAACGTGCAGGAACTGATGCTGGATCCGACCAAATACGGGCTGATCGAGATTCCCGCCGGCATGCTCGAACCGGATGATCCCTGGCTCATTATTCCCTTACAGATGCATGAACATCTCACCGGTTTTGTCCTGCTATGCAAGCCGCTGGCGCCTCTGGAGCTGAACTGGGAAAATTATGACCTGCTGAAAATTGTCGCCCAGCAAGCCTGCAGTTACCTGGAGCAAACGGACTCCCAGAACAAACTGGCCGAAGCCCGCCAATTTGAAGCGGTCAACAAAACATCAGCATTCCTTGTACATGACATTAAAACCATCATCGCGCAACTCTCACTGCTGGTTAAGAATGCAGAAAAACACAAACAAAATCCGGCATTTGTGGACGACATGATTCGCACAACAAGCCATACCGTAGAAAAAATGGACCACCTGTTGCAGCAGATTCGTAACCCGGAAACCGAGGAATCGTTTAAGGAAGTTGAACTGGGCCAGCTTCTGGTAGAAATATACCGCGCTCACAAGAACTCCGTTCCCAGCCCTTCTCTGGAGCTACCACCCAGAGAGTTATGGATCTATGCCGACCCGGATCAGCTGAAGTCCGCTATTGGCCATATTGTGCAGAATGCGATCGAAGCCAGTGACAAGACCGGCAGCGTATCCATCGCCACCAAAGATGCCTCGGATAGCGTTTACATTTTTATTCAGGACAATGGTACGGGCATGAGCGAAGCCTTTATCAAGAACCAGTTGTTCAAGCCCTTCGAGAGCACAAAAGGCCTGACTGGTATGGGCCTGGGGGTCTACCAAAGTCGGGAGTATCTGCGTAAGATCGGCGGCACCATCAGTGTCACCAGTCAATTGGGTATCGGAACCTGCTTTACCCTGAAAATTCCTACCGTGACACCTGAGACGCAATCTCTGCAGGCGAGCACCGCTTGATGTTGCCCGCGTCATCGCAACAGCTAAGCGAGCAGTGCGCGTTATCGCCCTGTCTTTTTTTGCTGAAAATCTACGAAAAGAAAGCTATGCTCTGAAACAGCCCAAGGCAATTTTTATGGATCTGTTTGAATACAAGGAATCGATCGGCAAGTGAATAAAAAACTCCTGATAGTCGAAGATGACCCCGGCCTGCAAAGTCAAATGCGATGGTGCTTTGAAGACATCGAAGTGATGGTTGCATCAGACCGAGAACAAGCCATTGCGGAACTGCGCCGAAGTGAACCACAGGTCGTCACTCTGGATTTAGGCTTGCCGCCAGACCCGGGTGGCTCGAGCGAAGGCTTTAAAACACTCTCAGAAATTTTGAGGCTGGCACCCAATACTAAAGTAATTGTGGTCACAGGACGCGAAGAAAAACAAAACGCCGTGACAGCCATCGGACTCGGGGCTTCCGATTTCTTTCAAAAACCGATTGATGGAGACATTCTCAGTTTCATCGTTGAGAGATCTTTCCACATCTGGCAACTTGAGCAGGAAAACTTCGCGCTCAATCAGGGCCAGGCGCAATCACCCCTCAATGGTGTGATCGCCAGTTGCCCCAAGATGCTGGAAGTTTGCCGAATGATTGAAAAAATCGCCCCCACCGGTGTGACGGCACTGCTTCTGGGTGAAACCGGTACCGGGAAAGAAGTACTGGCCAAGGCCATTCACCAACTCAGTGATCGCAATGACCAGCCCTTTTCTGCCATCAATTGTGCCGCGATCCCCGAAAATCTGCTGGAAAGCGAATTATTCGGCTACGAAAAAGGCGCGTTTACGGGCGCCTCGCAAACCAAAAAAGGCAAAATAGAACTCGCCAATGGCGGCACCCTGTTCCTAGACGAAATCGGCGACATGCCAGTCGCGCTGCAGGCAAAAATGTTACGTTTCTTGCAAGAGCGTGTGATTGAACGCGTTGGAGGGGTCAAAGGCATTCCCGTCAATGTGCGTGTCATCTGCGCAACGCATCAAAATCTGCAGGACCGGATCAACGAGAACCTGTTTCGTGAAGATCTGTTCTATCGCGTCAGTGAAATTACCCTCAATATCCCGCCCCTGAGAGAACGGGAGGGAGATTCTGTTATCATTGCTCAGGCCTTGCTTAAAACCTTCGGAAAGGAAATGAATCGTCCGAATCTCTATCTGACTGAAGACGCCATGGCCGCCATCGCAGCGCATGATTGGCCGGGAAATGTTCGTGAGATGATTAACAAGGTCAAACGGGCAGCCATTATGGCCGATGACAATAAGGTGCAGGCCTCGGACCTGGAACTGTCACCTCACACACCCTTGAACGATGATGCATTGAATCTCAGGCAGATACGCGACGCTGCAGAATTCAATGCCATCACGCAAGCAATATCGGCGGCCCAGCACAACATGGCCAAGGCTTCACGCCTTTTGGGAATCACCCGACCGACACTTTACAGCATGCTTGAAAAGCATGGCATCAGCGTGGAAGAAAAAACCGAATAGGAGCGCGGGCCTGTTAACCCGCCTTCCTTACTGTCTCAAGATGCGCAGAAATCTCTTCGTTTCCGGGAGCTAACTGATTGGCCTTTTCCAAATAGGGCAAGGCTTTATCCCGCTGATCATTCTTGAAAAGCACCCAACCCAAACTATCCAACACCGCCGGATTTTCCGGCGACAGATCTGCCGCCCTGTTTAATAACTCCAGACTTTTCGAAAATACACCCTCTTCAAAATAGATCCAGCCTAAATTGTTAAGTGCTGCGACATTGTCGGGCTGTCGCTCCAATACCATCTGATAACTTTCAGTGGCTCTGGTTTTCTGACCACGCTCTTGATAAGTAATCGCCTGCAAGAGAATTGGCTTGGCAGCTGACGGGATCTTTTCCTGCCAACTTTGCAGCAAATCCCTTCGCGCCGAATCATCTTTCAACATACTTAAGACGGCTAACAACTTGTCCGCCACCAGATTACTTGGCGTTTGATTCCAGGCTTGCTCATAGTAGGTTCTGGCATTTTCAAGCTTCTGTTGAGCCACCTCGATATCCCCATGTAATACCGGAATCACAGGATGTTCCGAATCCAAAGCTTTTAATTGCTCCAGTACCTTGCCTGCTTCCTGGTAGTTCCCATCCCGTATTTCAACATCGACCAAAAACGAAAGCAGACGAATATTATCCGGCGTTTCGGTCAGTAATCCCGCTATCAGACCTCGCGCCTCTTTCATGTCACCCTGTCTCAGGGCCTGCAGCGCTTTCGCATATCGGATATTTCGATCGACATCGGATAATGCTTCGCTATTCCGGCTAAGCGACTTCGCTTCTTTATAGTAGATTTCCGACTGTACTGTATTTCCCCGAGCCAAATTTGCCTCTATAAGAACCAGGTAGGGCTGAATAACGGCATTTCGCTTCGCAAGGTTTTCCAGCTTTTCAGCTGCAAATTCGGAATTTTCCAGCTTTGAATAAACCGCATACAGAGCTTTATAGGCCTGTTCAAACTCCGGGTAATCCTTGATCAGAACCAGTAAGGATTTTTCTGCGTCCTGATAACGTCCAAGGCTGAATTCCGTCCTTCCTTTGGCAAACAGGGACTCACTGTAATCAGACACTTGAGATTTGGCGGCGACCGCAGAGGAAAAATAACCCAGGGCACTATCAAGCTTCTGGGCGGCAACGCTTACATAGCCCGCCACCAGATTGGCACCGTAGGCGTCCGGATGATTTTTCAGAGCGGTTTGCACAAACGATTCCGCCTTTTCCAATCCGGACTGCCTGAAGTGGTGCGCAACCAGCTCGGTTAATACCTGCTGATCGGTAGGTGCAACTGCATAGGATTTTTCCAAGTGCTTGTATGCAGCATCGGACTGGGGTGGTCTGCGATTGTTATAGTAGTTTGCGAGCGTGAGGCGAATACGGACGTTTTCAGGTTCCAGTTCGGCAGCCCTTAAGAGGGCCTCCTCGCCTTTTTTGCCCTGCCCGTCTGAAATAGCAGCGACCGCATAAAGCGCAAGCGTTTTGGCAGAATCGGTGGTATCAACTTTCGGCCCCAGAATCTCTAGTACCTTTTTTGGATCCTGCAGTTTGAGATTGGTTGCGGCGTAGACATGACGCGTGAGCGGGTCCACAACTTCAGGGTCAACACTTTCACTCAGGTAACGGGATGCCTGCTGCGTGTCCCCTTCAAGATAACTAATGACACCCAGCAACTGCTTCGCTTTATTATGCGTCGGATAGTCTTCCAGGATACTTTGCAATGCTGCCTTGGCCTTGGCATAGTCTTTGTTCTGAAACGCTTCGACGGCGGCCTGATAGGATTCGCTGACTTCATTGGCACCCGGGAAAGCCTCTGCCAGAAGTTTCTGGTAAACATAGGCTTCATTGGAGCGGCCGAGGCGCGTCAACACATAGGACAGCCTTTCCAGGACAACCGCCTTTTCGGGCTCCATGATATCGGTATTGCGCATGCGCGAGAGCACATCACTGAGCGTCGCTTCCGCCGCTGACAGATCATCTCTTACGATCTCAATCCCGGCTTTGATCACCTGGGCATCTGGATAGTTGGCATCCGCAACCGGAATTTGCGCCAGCTCTTTCTGCGCTGCATCGAACCGGGTTTGTCTCGCCATGGACATCGCCAGGCCAAGATGGGCCTTGGACTTAAGTTCGTTTGTTTGCTCCTGCGAAGCCGCTACCTGCCTGAACAAGGCTTCCGACTTTTTAAGATCGCCATTACCGGCAGCGATCTGGGCATTCAGTAGCATCGCTTCCGGCGACGCATCCCGATCGACATTCCCCAGAGCCTCTTCCGCCGATTGGTATTTCTTTAACGCAATGAATGACTCGACTAACTCATAATAGTAGCGATCGTTTTTCTCACCACTCGCCTGATTAAGAAGATCCAGTGCTGAAGCATTGCGACCAAGCTCATTCAGCATATCGGCATACTTTACAATCGACTCCAGGCCACCACCGGATTTTTTGACTGCGTTTCGATATTCGATCATCGCAGCCTTGTACTGGCCCTGTTCCTGGTAAGCCTGTGCACGTTGCAAATGCTGTGCATTGGATTCTTCCGGATTATCACCAAAACATCCGGTAAGAAACGTGGTAAGAACCGCCAGTGTGATCAGGTATTTGAATAACAATGCTCTCTCCATGATATCAATAAGTAGGCTCTGCAAACGGGAGAAATGAAAAGTACCGAAGGGGCTGTACATACCCCACATCGACCTGCATTCAATCCGTCGCACTGCCACCGACGCAGCAGAATACCGCTAAATGTAACCGCGCTCTGTTAAATAGTCGAAGATTGTCTGTGTACAGGAGTCCACAGATTCCCGACCCGCATCGACCAGTAATTCCGGAGAGGTAGGCGCCTCATAAGCCGAGTCGATGCCTGTAAAATGCCTGATTTCTCCGGCACGTGCCTTTTTGTACAAACCCTTGGGATCGCGCTCTTCGCAGATCGCCAACTCGGTACTGACAAACACTTCGATGAACTCGCCAACCGGGAACAGGTTTCTTACCATCTGGCGATCCGAACGAAACGGCGAGATAAATGCGGAAAGTACGATAATGCCCGCATCGGTAAACAATCGACCAACCTCGCCGATACGGCGAATATTCTCAACGCGATCCTGATCTGAAAAACCGAGGTCACGATTCAAACCGTGGCGGACGTTATCACCATCCAGCAGATAGGTGTGCCGACCATGTTCGAACAGCTTTTCATCCAATGCATTGGCAACGGTCGATTTACCCGCCCCACTCAGACCGGTAAACCAGATCATGCATGGCTTCTGCGCTTTCTGCTTTGCCCGTGAAGTTCGCTGTATATTGTGGTCATGCCACTTAATCATTTTATCTGGCTTGTTCAAACGATTTCCTTATTCGCGACCGGCTCGATCAGGCTCTGCCGATAGGCAGATAATCAATGCCGTAGTTTTTAACGATAGTCGGATCATAGAGGTTACGCCCATCAACGATCAAGGCATTTGCCAACTGCGACTTCACAAACTCGTAATCCATCGCCCTGAACGCTTTCCATTCTGTACAAATGACCAGGGCGTCAGCATTTTTGAGCGCATTTTCTTTGGTTTCTGCAAGCATCAGATCTTCACGCTCACCATAAATGCGTTGGCATTCCAGCATGGCTTCCGGGTCATAGGCTTGTACTTTGGCCCCAGCCTGCCACAACGACTCCATCAGCACGCGTGACGGCGCTTCGCGCATGTCATCTGTCTCAGGTTTAAAGGCCAGTCCCCACACCGCAATGGTTTTGCCTTCCAGCTGCCCCTGAAAATAATCCTTCAGTTTTTCAAACAGGCGATGTTTCTGCCGGTTATTGACATTCTCAACGGCCTGCACCAGCTCAGCGGTATAACCCACGTCTGCCGCAATTTTAGTCAAGGCCTGCACATCTTTAGGGAAACACGAACCACCATAACCGGCACCGGGATAAATAAAGTGATAGCCAATGCGCGGATCGGAACCGATCCCGATGCGCACCGATTCGATATCCGCACCCAATCGTTCTGCGAGGTTTGCCATCTCGTTCATAAAACTGATTTTGGTAGCGAGCATGGCATTGGCCGCATACTTGGTCAGTTCCGCCGAACGCACGTCCATGAAAAGTACTTTGTCATGGTTGCGATTAAAAGGCGCATACAGTTCGCGCATGGGCCCTTTGGACTGCTCTCTGGAAACCCCAACGACAATACGGTCCGGTTTCATAAAGTCGCCGACTGCCGCACCTTCTTTCAGAAATTCAGGATTGGACACTACATCGTAATCAATCGATGCACCTCTGTCGGCCAGAATGGCCGCAACCCGCTCGCTGACTTTATCCGCGGTACCAACCGGAACCGTTGATTTATCGATGATTATTTTTTCTTCTGTCATATGCGTGGCAATGGTTTCGGCCACTTTCAGAACGTATTGCAAATCCGCGGAGCCATCTTCGTCCGGCGGAGTGCCGACTGCGATGAACTGCAGTTTGGCGTGCGCAACCGCATCCTCAGCATTGGTTGTAAATTTCAGGTTCCCATTCTCGAAATTAGTCGAAACGATTGTTTCCAGGCCCGGCTCATAAATCGGAATGATGCCCTGATTCAATTTGGCGACCTTGTCTTCATCAACGTCGACACAGATCACGTCATGACCAACATCAGCCAAACAGGCACCTGTCACCAAACCCACATAACCTGTACCAAAAATGGATACTTTCATAGAAACCTACTGTACGTATAAATTGACCGGAGGGATTTTACTCAGAAACTTCGAACGCCGCGATGATATTTCAAAAATATTTCATTTTCGTTAATGTACAAGCACAACAGAAGTCAGGACATGTCCGTTTTGAGCCAGGTATCGAGCCTGGAAGCGCTGGTTCTTCGAAAACACACTATCCAGGTCTAGACCCAACTGCAACTCCAAGGCGTCCGGGCTGGCAGATATGACACGGGCATCCCGAAACTCAAAATAGACATTCGTGAGCGGATAAAGCGCCTTGAACAAACTTTCCTTGGCAGAGAATATTAATCCCGGTGCTGCACTGGATGCCAACCCGGAAACCAGATCAAGCTCCCGAGTGTCGGCAATTTCCTGCAACCAGGAGACCTCGGTCGGCAAACAGGCAAGTGACTCCAGATCAATACCGATTGCGCGAAACCTCGCCGCATGACCCACCGCGGAAGCCGCCCACAACCTGGTGTGACTGATACTGCCAACGATGCCTTGTTGCCAAACCGGGGCGCGCCCTTCGCCAATGACCGGAATATGCCACTCGCCACACAGGCTGTGCTGCCCTTGTGCAGCGCACCAACGACCGGCATAAAACTCTTGATATCGCGACTCAACGGAACGGGGACCGGGATCGGGAATGGCAAGTTCCAAATCAGACAGATGCTTAAAATGCGCGCCATCGATTGCAGCCGTATTCCAATACAGCCCCTCTGTCAGTTGCTCAAGTAACGCTGTCGCTATCGGGAAACTCAATCTTTCCCCTTCTTGAACAAGGACTGAAATAACTTTTTCCTGGCCGGTTTACCCGTTTCTGCCTCGGTCGAAACGGTCACTGCGTCCCGATTCTTCTCGGCTTTTTCCTTCTCTGTTGCAGGGCTCGCCGTACCCTTCGTTCCGACCTGATCGTCAATGTCCTTGGCCATCTGCTCCAGAGTCAACAAGACCATTTTGGCCTGATCGAGCCTGACTCCAAATTCTTTTTTAACCTTGACAATCACACGTATGGAAAGCAGAGAGTGGCCCCCGATATCAAAGAAATTTTCGTTCAGGCTCACCTTCGGCACACCCAATACACCCTGCCAGATTTTCTCCAGCCGTTTTTCTGTCGGTGTTCTTGGTGCGATGTAATTATCAACCGGAGCAAAGGGGTCCAGAAGCTCTGATCTGTCAAGATTTCCATCCCTACCCAACGGCCATTCCGCCAACTCCACAAATTGCTGTGGTTGAAGCTCTGCGGGAAGTTTCGTGCTGATTTCATTGCGCAGTTCGGTAACGGTGACCCGCTCCCAATCATCAGGCAAGTAATACGCAATGATTCTGCGCTCTTCATCGTCGTCCAGAAAAGAACGCACCGCGGCTTTTTCAACGCCTTTCGCCGCTACCAGCGCGGCCTCTACTTTCGGTATATCCGGATCGGCATCCGCATCATGTTCCGGATCTTCACTCTCAACGATTGCAACATCCGTTTCCCCACCAAACTGCGCAAGCAGTTTCCGTTGCCATAGCGCGGTATCAATTGATGCGATCACAAACTGGGTCTCATCGTCCAGGACGGACATGACCCTATCGAAGGCCTCGATTCCCTCTTGCGGCAGAATCGCTTCGCGCAAAATTTCGGCCAACCTTTCCTGCTCAGGCGTTAAACCCATTTCTTCGCTTTGGTGGTTGCCATGTTCGGGTAAAGTGGTGGCGAAACCCTGTGCCAGCTTCTGCATGGTGAAGGTCCCGACGCGCATGAACACCTCGCCGTCCTCCCGCATCAAAGTGATATCAAACTGAAGCTGATCTTTCTGCGCGGCCGGAAGCAGCTGAACATGACTAAGGAAACTCGAGGGCATTGCCCCCATTATCCGGATCGATTCATAACTGACCGGAACATAAAAATCACGACCTTTGACAAAGTCCTGGTCCAGAAACTGCCCACATCCCGTCGCCATATCCAGGAGCGCAGGATGCAATATGCATTGCTCAAAGTCAGACACGTACTGCTCCGCCAGGCGACATGAGACAAGGGCCTCGCTTTGGCCCGCGAAGATGCTCTCAATACATCCCCAACGTGGCCCGAACGCCATAAAGCTGCGGTCCATGTAGCCCTCTTCCAGCGCCTGCGGAACCTGACATCGCTCTTTCAGTCCCGGAATATCCGCGCTGGCTTCCTGTGCTTCCAGTGCGACAACATCCGCCGTTACCAGCGGCATTTCCTCATCCTCAGCATAGACGGATACAGCAAGCCCTGACGCTGTATTTTCAAGCGCAATGTTTAATTGTCGTGCGCCTTCGGACGGCACTTCAAAGGCTGAATTGAAGGTAAGCTGGTTGATCGCCATCGGAAGGTGGCGAGCATCCCCACTCAGAAAGTGTGCGCATGCGGACCGTATCAATTCCACAAATCCGGTACCCGGAACCAGATGGAAGCCATCCTGGGTCTTATGTTCCTCGACCAGCCAATCCTGTTGACCATGCAGCAATACCGAATACAAACGACCTCCCTCACCGTGGCCTCGAGTCCGGTCAAGGATTGAGTGTTCCACCGGCAATCCGCCGGTGCTCTCATGGCCCATATTTGCCGCCATGCCGACTTCTTTCCAGGCACTCCAATTGACGGCAATGGATTTACCGGACCTGCGTTCACTGCGCTCGGCCACGAAGGCATCCAGAAAAGCATTTGCGGCGGTATAATCGATCTGTCCGGGCAGACCCAGATAGGAGGCTACGGACGAAAACACGACAAAACGTTCAAGCCCGGTGTCCGCAAAAAGCTGATCAAGGGCTTTCGCGCCTTCTACTTTCACTCGCAGAACCCGGGCCGCCTCTTCGGCTGTTTTTTCGATCAGCAGTTTGTCATCCATGATCCCTGCCGCATGCACCACCATATTTACGGATTCCAGCGCAACACCGGCCTTCGCCAAGGCCAATGACATGCCTTCAGTGTCCGTCACATCGGCAGACACCAGAACGACTTCGGTCGCCGATTCCTGCAGTTTTTTCAATGCGCTTAATCGGGTGTGCATTGCATCTGTTTCAGGCAACTGTTCAAGCAAACGACCCCAACCACCTGGCTCGGGTAATTCGCTGCGTGACAGCAAAATGATTTTTTCAGCGCCTTTCTGGCAAAGCAGTTGCGCAATATTCAGTCCGATACCGCCCAGACCACCCGAAATAAGGGCAACCCGACTGTCAGCCAACCAATCCGTATTCGATCGGCGCTCTTTCAATGAGACAGAATCAATATCGCGTACCCATCGATGGCGCCCACGATACGCGACCTGTGAATGCTCTGTTTCGTAGGCAAGTTCTTTGAGTAATTGCCCTGCACAGCGCTGCGCTGCTCCTGACTGCCAGCGCATATCCACAATCCTGGTCGATACGTGCGGTAACTCTCGCTCTGCGACGAGCACCGGCCCCAGTGCCAGACTTGCCTCAGGTACAATGCTTTCGCCCGAGAGGCTTGCCAGTTGATCTGTCACCACACAAAGCTCTACCGCGCGATCCAGTTCCGCCAGCATCTTGAGCACATAAAAAAGGCCCCAAAATGCGGTATCGCTCAAGTCTTTCGTGTTGGCTGTATTCGTCCCGGCCAATGTCCATAAGTAAATCAGTTTCAAGCGCCTGTCTGAGTTATCCAGAGCCTGTTCCGAGAAATCAAAAAAGGCCCTTTCATCATCACAGGGCAAATAAAAGTCGCGCGTACTTTCCTGGCGATAGTGCTTACCACGACGCACCACCTGATAACTGGCACCTCTTTTATCCAGCTCTTTCAATAACTGCTCACTGAGAGCGGACGCCTCGGCAAAGACAAGGTAATCCGCCTCATCTTCAGCGTTGAACTGGGTCAGGTCACGCTGACGCCAAACCAGCCTGGCAAACCAGTCGTCCATGTCTTTTTGCTTGCGGAGTTCCTCACTCTGAGCCATTCCTATCTGTTCGACAGGCGCTACCCAGTGGCGCTTTTTCTCGAAGGCGTAAGTGGGCAATGGCACCCTGAAACGATACTCACCCTGCCAGTAATCCGACCAGTCGATCGCGAGGCCGTGAGCCCACATCGCGCCTACAGTGCGTTTTGCTGCCACAACATCTGAAATACTTTCGCTATGATGCCGCATGGCACTCAGCACCGAACTACCTGAGATCGCGTTTGCCATTGCCAGGTTAGTCAGGGTGCGACCAGGACCGATTTCCAACAAAATGCGCGGGCCCTCCTGCAGCACCGTCGCAACATTCTCGGAGAATTTGACGGTATTGCGAAGATGCTCAACCCAATAATCCGGGCTCATCGCCTGCTCATCAGTAATCCAGTTACCGGTCAGATTGGACGTAAAGGGTATGCTCGGAGAAGACAATTGAATGGAAACCAAATAGGCCCTGAATTCGTCCAGTATGCTGTCCAGCATGCGCGAATGCGCGGCCACATTGATCCGTACAATGGTACTCTCGATATCGTCCTGCTCCAGGCGCACCTGCAGATCGCCTAGCGCTTGCTTTGGCCCCGTCACGACACACAAATCCGGTGCGTTGATCGCTGCCACGTCCAACTCGTCAGTCATATATTTCCGGGCATCATCAATCGGCATGGGAACACTGAGCATTCCGCCTTCGGGCGCGCGTTCAAACAACTGGCCTCGCAAATACACCAGATTCATAGCGTCATGCAGTGACATGACTCCCGCCAGACATGCCGCAGTATTTTCTCCCATGGAATGACCAATCAAGGCCGCAGGCCTGATACCCCATGCGAACATTTGTTTGGCCAATGCATATTCAGTGGCGAACAGTGACGTCAGTGTGAGCGTCGGAGTTTGCAAAGCTTCCGTGGCCTGCGCACGTTCACTCTCCGGGGCGAACACAAGTGCCCGGACTTTTGACGCCATCTGCTCGGGCAGACATGCCAAACAGGCGTCAAATGCTTCGCGGTAGACATCTTCCTGCTGATACAGATCTGCGCCCATACCCGAGTATTGCGCACCGCCACCCGGCAGCATGAAAACCAGAGATGGCGCTTCCTCAACGTGTGCTTTTGCACTGGCTAGCGCCGTCAGGTCTGACAGTTGTTCTGCCGCGTCCTGAACAGAAGTGACCGGCAAGGCCAAGCGATGCGCAAAGTCCTTGCGTCCGACATTAAGGGTATAGGCGATGTCGGTCAGACAGGCTTCCGGTCCTGACTCCAGATAGACAGACAGTTTCTTCGCGGCCGAATTCAGAGAGGATTCCGTTTTCGCAGAAAGCGTTATCACATGCACAGAATGCCCGGAATGCTCTTCGTCGGCAGGAACAGGCATTTCTTCCAGAATGATGTGTGCATTTGTTCCACCGACCCCCAGAGAACTGACTGCGGCTCTGCGAGGCGCTTCGCTCTGCCAGTCGCGCAACTGATGATTGACATAGAAAGGAGTACTGGCAAAGTCAATCGCCGGGTTGGGCGCGTTGTAATGCAGGGTCGGGACCAACTGCCGGTGCTGTAAACTTAAAATGGCCTTGATCATCCCGGCAATACCCGCGGCGGTATCCAAGTGCCCGATATTGGACTTGACCGATCCCAACGCACAGTATTGCTTACGTGGATTGTCCAGCCCATATGCCTGGCTCAATGCGGTCACTTCAATCGGATCACCCATTGCCGTTCCGGTTCCGTGGCACTCGATAAAACCGACACTGGTAGGATCAATATCTGCAATTTCTATCGCCTCTCTGACAGCCGCAGCCTGGCCATCGACACTGGGCGCGAGATAACTGACCTTATCGGAGCCATCGTTATTGATCGCAGACGCCTTCATCACCGCATGAATGTGGTCACCGTCTGCCAGCGCATCTTCCAGACGTTTCAGCAATACACAACCGACACCGCTCCCGAAAACCGTGCCGCCCGATGCCTGTTCGAAAGGCCTGCAATGACCATCTTTGGAGAGTATTTCACTGTCTTTGTAGAGATAACCGCGTCGATGCGGCAGCTCTATCGTGACACCGCCTGCAAGTGCCATGTCGCACTCTCCGGCAAGCAGACTTTGCGCCGCCATGTGTGCTGCCACCAGAGAAGTGGAACAGGCCGTCTGAACATTGACACTGGGCCCTTTAAGGTTCAAGAGGTAGGATACCCGGGTACTCAGAAAATCCTTGTCATTACCAGTGTGACGCAGCAGGAAAAAACCGACCTGATCAACAAGTTCCCTGTTTGGCAGCAGGTTGTAAGGCATGTAGGCGTTGTGGCCCGACCCGGCAAAGACACCAACCGAGCCGTCGATTTCTCCCGGGACATACCCGGCATCTTCGAAAGTTTCCCACGCGCATTCGAGAAAATGCCGGTGTTGTGGATCCATAATGCGCGCTTCCTGCGGGTTGAAGCCAAAGAAACCCGCATCAAAACACTCCATCTGCTTGAGAAACATCCCCGCTTTGACATAGTTCGGATCTTCCAGCTCACGCTCCGATACACCGCCCTCTCTGAGTTCCTCATCACTCAGCAGGGTCAAGGCCTCTTTTCCCTGCTTCAGGTTGTTCCAGAATTGCCGGGTATTGCTTGCGCCCGGAAATCGGCAGGCCATGCCCACGATGGCAATTGCATTGCCATCCATCTCCGATTCCATTGCATCCAAATCCGTGTCGGACATATTACTCACCTTGTTCTCCACTTCTTATCCTGTTCGCTGGAAACGCCCTAGCGTCGGCGCCTTCGATTCATTGCCGCCTTGCGCGCGGCCACGCGAGAACTGACCACTTCATGACTCTTCTCTTCGGTATCTTCGGCTGAAATATAATTTGCCAGCGCCTCAACCGTGGTATAGCGGAAAAGATCGGTCATCTGTACAGGTCTGGCTATCTCTTTATGCTCTCGCAGCTCCTTCAATACCTGAATCACAAGCAATGAATGGCCGCCGATATCGAAAAAATTGTCTTTCCGGCCGACTTCCGTAATGCCCAGCGCTTTTTTCCAAATCCCTGCCACCAGGGTTTCCGAGTCGCTTTTTGGCAACTCAAAGTCATCACTACTCTGATGCTTTTGCTGTATCGGTTCCGGCAATGCATTACGGTCCAGCTTCCCATTGGGAGTGAGCGGCATGGACGTCAGCTCTACGAAATTGGCCGGCACCATGAAATCAGGCAAACAGGCCAACAAATGTGATTTGAGTTCAGCCTGATCTATATGCTGCTCGAAATCAGGGCACAGGTAGGCTACCAGCCGCTTATCCCCAGTCTTATCCTCTCGCAGAATCACCGCGCACTCTCTTACCCCGGCATACTCCAGAATGCGGGCCTCTATTTCTCCCAGCTCGATACGGTATCCTCGAATCTTGACCTGATGATCGATTCGCCCCAGACAGATTAACTGTCCATCGGGTTGATACCTGGCAAGATCTCCGGTGCGATATATGCGTTGCGCGGCGCTATCCGGCGCTAATCGCCAATCATCGACAAATCGTTCCTGTGTCAGTTCAGGACGCTGATGATACCCTCTAACCACACCGTCTCCGGCAATCACCAGCTCTCCCGGGATGCCCGCGGGCAGGACGTTCAGGTGCTGATCCACAATGTACAGCCGGGTATTGGCAATTGGTCGGCCAATAGAAATTTCCTGCTCAGCGTCGATATCACAGGTTGAAGACCATATCGTGGTTTCTGTTGGGCCATACATATTGGTCAGGCGGCCGCCGATGGACGATACCAGGCTCTTGGCCAACGCTGGCGTCAAGGCTTCACCGCCAACCATCATATGCTGAATCTTTTGCAGGCTTGCACGGCTTTCAGGGTCCGACACCAGCATCGTTGCCATGGAAGGCGTACATTGGAAATGCGTCACCTGGTGCTGTTCTATCAATGATTGAATGGTATATCGCCCACCCTGCCTAACTGATACAGACACACTTTCCTGGACGGCGGGGCGTGCCAGTCCAGCGGATTTTTGCTTCAATTCGTTCAGGTAGGGCAAATGCTGCAATACATCCCGGGTATCGATACCAAAATCGATCAGACAGGCAATTTCGTCAACTCCTGTTGCCAAACATTGCGAAACAGTTTCCAGCGCCGAATCAGGCGTACCAAACAAGCCGCTGCTATGAAAATAACGCTGGAAGGCAAACTCCAGCAGTTCGTCCATATCTTCATCCGAAATTGTCTCAAAGAACTCATCGAGCGATTTGCCCGTTTCATCAGACATTTTTTTGAAGGTCGGGAAGTTCCACGCAGCGCCCTTGACCAGGAACATCGCACTTTTGAGGTAAGCCTTCATTGGCCCGCGCACCAGTGACTCCACCTGCGCCATATTCTCGCCAATGAGTGTATGCAGCATGAGCGTAATTGTCCCCTGCCCGGCATGGCCAGCGGATTTCCATGCCGAACGATAAGCCTCGACTTTTTCCTTCACTTCAGCAAAGGTCTGACCCAGAAGGTGAGTCAGTATATTGGCTCCGGCCTCCCCGGCCCTTCTGAAAGTGTCCACATTGCCCGCCGTGGTGACCCAGTAAGGCAGTTCCTTTTGGATCGGACGGGGCAAGGTTCGCACTTCAACTTCCCCCTCGGGACCGGGAAAACTGACTTTCTCACCACGCCATAACCGCCTCACCTGATCAAGTGATTCAAACATGATATTTTTGGCATCGGCATAATTTTCCGGCTTGATGGCAAAATCCGGTGGCGCCCACCCTGATGCCACTGCAATGCCCACGCGTCCGTTGGACAGGTTGTCCACCACAGCCCAATCTTCGGCGACGCGAATCGGACTGTGCAAAGGCACGACGCAGCTCCCCGCGCGCAGCTCAACATGGCTGGTGATGCTTGCCAGCGCGGCGCAGGTAACGGCTGGATTGGGGAACAAACCGCCAAAGGAAGCGAAATGTCGCTCTGGGTTCCAGACCGCTTTGAATCCGTGTGTGTCGGCAAACTTCGCACCATCCAGCAAGAGGCGGTACTTGTCCGCCTGATGATGGCTTTCTTCATCTGCAACGTTCCAGTAGAACAGGCTGAAATCAATCCCCGCTGCCCCAGAAGGGCCTGCCGCCTCGTCGTGCTGCGCCAGTGCGCTTTGCTCACTGTAAATGACCACTTTGAATCCACGCGCCAGAGTCCAGAATATTTCCAGCACAGAAATATCAAAGGAAATACTGGTGACAGCCAACCAGACACCCGGCGTTGTGCCGATGCACTGATCCATACCCGCAAAGAAATTGACGACATTCCGGTGTTCAACCATCACGCCCTTTGGCTTGCCGGTAGATCCGGAGGTATAGATCAGGTAAGCCAGATTGTCGGAGCCAAGCGCCAGATCCGGATTCTCTGTCGCGAACGAAGCCAGATTTTCATCAAGTTCATCGAGCACGACAACCTGCGTCTGAACGTCCTGCCATTTTTGCTGATGACGGGTTTCACTCAACAGCAAAGACACAGACGAATCATCGACCATGTACTTCAGGCGCTCCGCCGGATAGACCGGATCCAAGGGCACGTAAGCACAGCCGGCTTTATGAATGGCCACCAGAGCGACGATCAAATCCATGGAACGATCCAGCATAACGCCCACCAATTGTCCGGGACTGACACCTTTTCCGGCAATCAGCCGGGCCAATTGATTGGCTCTGGCATTGAGCGTTTGATAATCCATTTCCGCATCTTCGAACGCCAAGGCCGGTTGTGCAGGTGTTAATTGCGCCTGACGTTCAATCAGCTGATGCACACACAGCGTGCGGTCGTATTCTTGCTCACTGGTATTCCATTCCCCAAACGCGTCCAGATCCGCCGGGGAAACAACCTGGATACTGGCGAGGCTGTTGCCCGGTTGGGCCATCACCTGTGTGGCGATCACGTTCAATAGGGCACACAAATGCTCGATCATCGGTTCACTGAGACTTTCTTCACAGTAGTGAATCACACCTGTCTCTGCTTCTTCGGAAACACATAGATAAAGGTCCGACACCTGATCAGACACAATCTCCTCAAGCTTCATACTGCCTGATAAGTCCAGCTTGACCGGAAAACGACCGATCTCTGCGTGGTTTTCAAGCGCCGGTTGACGCGCCCGGATATCCGAGGCCAGCCCGGCCATCTTTCGAAAACGGGCCAGAGCGGCCACTGTCGCATCAAAGAAATGCTCAAATGTCTGCATCTCGTCGACAACCACAGCAAGAGGTAAATACCGTTCAAAATACGGAGCAAATGCGTCAGGGACCCTTTGATCAACAGCGAGGGTAAAGGTGTTTTTACAATTGAGGCGCGCCAGAAGTACCGAAAATACCGAAAGCAGAAAAGCTGCGCTGTTTTTACGATACAAAGGGTGGCCCAACACATTGGCCGGTAGATGAAGCTCTCGGCTTCGCCAACCGTTATGACTGTTCCCCGTCTCTGCGGCTGAGCGGGAAGCTTGGGGTATCTGCACAGGCTCAGCGTTTAGTAGATCATCGACCCATTCCTCTTCGTAGCGACAAACAGACTCAAGGTATTCGCCGAGATTTTTCCCGAAGTCGGCATCAAAAACAGACAAACGGCCTATTTGCGCTTCGCCCTTAGAATTCATAAGCTGCTTGAGGCAGTCAACCTTCTCGCCGTTTACCCGTCGTATTCCGGACAATTCCACGACACCATCGGCACAGGCGACGCGCACGTATTCAGATGCAATTTCAAGGAGCTCTCCGGGCGAATGGTCCCCACCACGAAGGTGGATCATTGCATGACTGACCAGTAGCACCTGCCCTTCCCATACAAACTTCGGACAAACCATCGGGTTAGGATAGTTACCGTAATCCAGGGCTCGCACCAAACACTCAATCTGATCTAACCCGGAATGCCAGTCAATCAAACCCGCCGCACCCGGACGCTTCGAAAGACCGAAATAGCTGCGCTGTGAATGCGCCTGTGAGACCGGCTCTATTTGCCCGGCTAATAAGCCATCAAGCAGCCGTGCGAAAGACTCTTGGCCGGCCTGGTAGCATTTTGCGTTCAGTGAAAGTGCTGTTTCACCCGGAATGATGGGGAACTTCTGCTGCTCCAGTATGCGGCCTTTATCTACCTCTGCCGCCATCTCATGCCAGGTCACGCCATGCTCCGTCTCCTGATTGAGAATCGCCCAGACCGGTGCATTCAGCCCCGCATATTGGGGAAGTGGGCCATCATGGAAATTGATTGCGGTCTTGCCTAAAGAAATCACCCAGTCCGGTAGAACCTTCAGGTTTGTAATACTAAACAGGTAATCCAGAGACGCTGGCCCAAATTCACTTTGAAGGGATTGGTAATCGGACAATACAGCGATGTTCTTTTGCGCACACCAGTTTTTGATGACCGGATTTTTGGTCACAATGGCCTGCAACTCGACATCCCGTTCGAGCAACAGCTCTCCGCATTGAACCAGCAATGACTCTTCGCCCAAAACGATTGCGCGACACTTACTTCCTTTCACCAGCGAACTCCCTGAAATAAACCGGATTATCCAAAAACTCCGTAGAATGCACCAAAACGACGACACACCTAGTATGAATGACTAACATTGAGCTTAGCTCAGTGAATCCACGTGTGGGTGTGCTCTTTCACAATGCGCACAAATTACTGTTTATTATTACAAAAGTTATCATTGTGCAGAGGCGATATGCTGTCGTTCACGATGCTAAAACACAGCGGTTTGGCTGCCTGTCTGCTTCGCTTATAATATGGCATTCGCCAATTACTGTATATCCTTGGCAACATCACTCAGACCGCTTGCACCCGTTCAACAGGATGAACGTTTAATGAGATACCAACCCATATCCCGAAGAGATCTGTTTAAGCGCACCGGAACTGTTGTTGCCGGGGCTTCCTTTCTGACGCTGCAATCCTGTGACGCAGCAACAGATCACAGCCCGCTCAATCTATATCTGGCGATCAAAGATCAGCACCTTACGTTTATATTGCCGCGGAGTGAAATGGGACAGGATGTGGTGACGACCTTCGCCATGCTGATCGCCGAAGAACTGGAAGCACCGCTGGATCTGATCAGGGTCACTCTGGCAGACGCTTCTCCCGAAATTCCGGATCGTATGACCGTCGGTAGCTCCTCGGTCAGAAACTGGTGGCAGCGCATGCGTCAGACCGGAGCCAACACGAAGCAATTGCTGATAAGACAGGCCGCACTGCGCGCAGAGCGAAATGCCAACGAGCTCTATGCCGACAAGGGATACATCCTGAGCCAGAATCAGGATATCCGCCTATCATACGGAGAACTGCTGCGTGAGATTAAGGTACCTGTCGATATCGACAATGCACCGCTGAAGCCAAGCGAATCATTTCGTTTGCTGGGACAGAACCACAGCTCGCTGATGAATAGAGAAAAGGTCACTGGCACTTATCAATATCTGGACGATATACCTGTCACCGGCGAGCACCTGAAAATCGTGTCCGTCGTCTATAAAAAAGACTGGCCCTTTCCCTCAATAAATCGACTAAAGGCATTAAAGGCCCGTTTTGGCCTGACCGCCGCCATTGGATTGCATGAGCGGGTCGGCCGGTATACTTTTCTGGTTTTTCTTTGTCATGAAAAAAACTGGCCACTGCTGCAGGCGAAACGGCTACTCGAAAACGAGAAATATCAGCAGCTGAAAGCCAACGGACAAGCGGGTATCTCCGCCTTCGAAACGCAGTGCAAAAAGGCCGTCGCGCAACAAGTCATCGATGCACAGGGGTTCACCTTGGCTTTTAAAACACCAGCCCTGCCGCATGCCCCTATGGAGCCGCCCGGAGCACGCCTGAAATACAGGCCAGACAGGGTTGAGGTCTGGGCACCCACACAAGCGCCCGACCAAGCTCAGGACGCGATCGCGAAGCGACTGCAATTGAAAACAGAACAGGTCACGCTGCATACCCTTGCGATGGGAGGCGCCTTTGGGCGAAAACGCTATACCGATTACCTGCAAGAACTCGCACTGGCGGCCAAGGCATTATACGACTTGCAGATTGAAGCGACTCTGACACTGGTATGGACACGCGAGGATGAGCTCTCACGCGAACATTATCGTCCAGCCACACTGCAACAGGTGAACTGGAGTGTCGCCAAACCGGAATATCTCGCCCTATTGGTGACTGAAGCACATGCCGGTGCGAAACCTGCCCCTCCCAAGAAGATTGCAACGGGATTTCCACTTGGACTGGCACTTCAGTCGCAAAAAAGCACCCTGAATCATCACTTTTCGAGCGGCATCTGGCGAGCCGTTCATCATGGTTATCACGCCTTTGCACTTTGCAGTGCGGTAGACGAACTGTGCCGGCAAACAGGCCGTGACCCCATTGAGTATTATCTGGCACACCCGAGCACAGCAAGCCCCTTGCAGCGAGCCAAACAGCTGCTGAAAGGTCAGACCAGCGCTTCGCAGCGCCTCTCGAACCTCGTGCGAAAGGTCGCTGAAATGGCGGGCTGGACGCCAGATACTCCCGGACTCGGTTTTGCGGCATATTCACTGTTTGGCTCGCACATCGCCCTGATCGCGCAGGTAAGCATCGATTCGCAAGATAAACTCCGGGTCAAGCGTCTTTGGGCCGCCGTCGATTGCGGATTTGCCATTCACCCGGATAAGATCAAAGCCCAGATCGAGGGCGGACTGCTCTATGCTTTGTCGGCTTGTCTGTTTGGAACAATGCCGGATGATAAAGACAGGCGGCACTTGAACTTCGATCAACTACCCGTACTGCGAATTCCTGATGCTCCGGACATCGATATCACCATTGCTACAAACGATGCATCACCAACCGGCGTCGGAGAACTGGGCGTTCCGGCATTGGCACCTGCCGTGTGCAATGCTCTCAGAACCCTGACAAACCGGCGTTTTACAGAATTACCGCTCATCAATGCGGGCAAAATCAATTATGATAACGCCCTCCCGGCAAGGGGCGCTGAAATTGTTTAGAATGTCAGGTTCCAAGTAAAACGGCAGCAAAAAGCAATAGGGACATGCCTTTAGATGCGCAGGCATACACGGCCACCACAATAAACATGCAATAGCAGAAACATCAGGACAGCTTTTTCAATGAAACCTTTCTTTTTCGGGGAATCCGCCGCGCCATTGTACGGGGTCTATCATCCCCCACTTGTATCACCGGCCAGGAAAGAAGCGGTGTTGCTTTGTGCGCCTTTTGGCCAGGAGTATATGCGTTCTCACCGGGCCTACAGACAGCTCGCGTTGTTACTGTCCAAAAAAGGCTACCCGGTCCTGCGCTTTGATTACCGCGGCACTGGCGATTCGGGCCTTGATCCGGAACAGGTCACGACAGAAGACTGGATTCAGGATATCCGCGTTGCGGCCGAGGAACTGAAACATATGTCACAGGCGTCCAATCTGTGTCTGGTCGGTTTGCGGATGGGTGCCCTGCTTGCCGCAGAAGCAATAAAACGGCATCCGGATGAACTCAATGCTGACAGGCTCGTGTTGTGGGACCCTGTTCTGTCCGGCAAAGATTACGTAGAAGAAATCAGATCCACGATAGGGGCCATTGGCCCCTCGCCTACCAATTGCATCGATCAGGAAAATACTCTGCATTATAATGGGTTTCCGATGCTGGCCACATTTCGGGAAATTCTGAATCGCTACGACCTCAGAAGCGAAATCCCCGGGATCCGGAAACTCCTGCATGTCGTTGCAAGTGAAACCGAAAGTAGCCAGGCGCTAAAGCGGCTGTGGTCGCAGTATGCCAGTTACGCCTTTGCTTTGAGAGAATGTCCGGGGAACTGGAATTTTGTAGACGAGTTTGGCGGCATTTTGCTGCCTCAACCTGTCATTCAGGAGATCGTCAACTGGATAACAACAGGCGAATAAGCTTATGAAAGAATTAGTCGTTCGAATTGGCAAACCGACGCCACTGACCACCATTTTTACGGTGCCAAAAGAACTGGACTCCAGTTTACCCGCGGTATTAATCTTTAATTCCGGTGTAATGCACCACATAGGCACCTGTCGGGTCTCCGTCACCATCGCGCGTGAACTCGCAGCGCGCGGGATTCTGTCAGCCCGTTTTGATTTTTCCGGCATTGGTGACAGTGAATCACGCAGCGGCACCAAACCTTTCGAGGAAAGCTCGGTTGAAGAGATCAAGGAAGTGATGGACTATCTGCAGGACAAAAAAGGTATTGACCAGTTCATCGTCTATGGCCTGTGTTCCGGAGCAGATGCTTCCTATGAAATTGCCAAAATAGAGCCTCGCGTTGTCGGGATGGTGCAGATAGACCCCTATGTCTACAAAGTGCCCGCCTGGTATCTCTATCATTACCTGCCACGTCTGTTTGATCCGGGAGTCTGGCACCGGGTCTACCAGAAACTGACGGGGCGCTTTACCCCAACCAAACGCATGCGTGAAGATGTGGGCGAGGACTTTGTTGAAATGCCTTCCTACATCCGGGTATTTCCTCCGCGAGAGGACGTGGCCAAAGGTTTGCAACAGGCCATTGACAACGATGTCGCCATGTATACGATTCTGACTGCAGCGGTTTCCTATACTGTGAATCGCGCCTCGCAATACCGACAGTCATTTAAGGATGTCGCCTTTAGAGATTTGCTTAAGGTGGAATACTATCCGACTCTGGAACATATTCTGACCAACCCGGAATACCAGAAGGTGATTCCGAACCGGATTTGCGACTGGATGGAACAACGCGCCCTGCAGTGTAAAAAAGAAAGGCAACCAGCCCTGGCAAAAGCCGGTTAAGCCGACTCTGTCCTTCCCTTTCTCAACTTCGAGCTGGCCCAATGAAGGCACTTGGAGAACCAGTGATTGCGCGTAATCTCCAGCGTCGCTGTTGTATAGTAATCGTTCCCCAGGCTTTTCTTGTAGCCCGATGCCCCGGCCAGGAAATCGTAAGCGGAAAAACCTTCCCGGCGTAAGCGCTCAATGAGCATGGCATGGCAAACCAGGCCAGGCTTAAACCGATTATCCTGCTCGTATTGAAAACCGCTCTGATAAAAGCGAAAAACACCGCACGCAACAAAACCATAAATAGCGCCAAGGGCTTCATCGCCGACATAGAATACATAGAGATGGATCGTTTCAGGATCAAAGGAATGCTCAAGAATATGCCGGTGAAAAGTATCCAGATACTGATTAGCAAACGCCCCCGGCTTTCCCCGTTGCTTCCAGGCGCGCTGATGCAAGTCTATCAAAATACCATAGAAATCCCTCGCCTCCTCAAGATTTCCGGCCTTACGCATCGTTAGCTTGCCGCGCTGTTCATATAGTGTTGTCGAGCGCCGAATCTGTCGCCTTTTACCGGCACTCAGGCCGGAGAGGTAATCCGGAGATTCTCTGGAAACCTTCTCCAAATCGACACAATAACTTTTGACCTCTGAATACCGTAACTGGTGCTTTCCAATGTTCCGCAAACGTGTCAACTCACCATTAAAGTCGGGCTTTAAATGGGTAAGTGCAGCCACATGCACCTTAAGTCTGGCCATTATCTGGTCAATCAGGTGCGCATCTAATTCGAGCCCCTTGGCACGCACGAAACCATTGTTCTCAATGACAATATCATCCAGATGCACATCCCCGAGCGCGCTCAAGTGTGCTGAGCGAAAGTAAAAGTTTTGCTTCCTGCGGTTAATGCCCCACAACATCGCCAATTGGAGCTGCTCGTCACGCATCCCTTTTACCAGTTTCACATCGGCTTCGGCTGGCAAGGTCACCAACCAGGCCTCGATCCAGGTCCAGCTAAGAAAAAAACCATCTGACTCGACACGATACAAGGCCTGCCAGATAGTGCGCACTTCTTCGATATTTTTACGGGCATCTACAATATGAAGACTTAAACCACTCAAGTTTTTCGAACTCCTTACACCAATGGTTGAAATACCCGACAAACGAGCGTCCATGCCTGACCAAAACAGTTACCGCTTATTCAGGCGCATTGAGAAACGGCAACCATGTTTATATTTCAGCCACAATTCTAGCCTACGACAGACATTGCACAATGACTACGTTGCATTGATCTCAGAAAACGTGATGACACGAAACCGGAGAACATCTGCACTTTTTTCAGCGCTGCATCAAAAGCTTTATAAAACCTTATGGAAGAGAAAGTGTTCGTCCATTATAGTGAAGAACTTTGAGCTTCAGTCCATATGGAAATGACAAGTCCGAGTCTATGATGTCATCGATTGCCAAGACATTCCTTGCGTTTAATCTTCTTTTTGTTGGCCTATTTTCACTTTTATACAGCGATCGAGCAGCGCAATTGCTTACTCACTGGACAACGAGTGGCGATCTGGACATGGGCTTCCCCCTGTTTCTGCTTTATTTGATATTCAGCACCAGAAACCTGCGTCAACTAGAGGCTATCCGTCCGCATGTTGCGTTCATACTGCCTGTACTATTGGCGGTCATTGCTCTCTATCTGTCGCAACTACTGGATATTAAAACGGTATTCTTTGCCGCAAGCTTGCTGTTGCTCGCAACACTCATCGGTCTTGTATTTGGCTGGCACGCTTTTCAACGCACGCTCATGCCACTACTGATCGTGAATATGGCAATGCCCTACTGGTATCTGGCCGTGACCCCTCTTCAATCACTATCTGCACTGGTCGTCGGCAATTTTGTGGAAGCCATCTCCTTAACGGCCCTGGTGGAAGGTAACTATATCATTCTGCCTGAAGGCACTATTCATATCGCGGGCGGTTGCTCGGGACTGAAGTATTTTCTGACCGCCTCAGCCCTATCTCTGATTTCGTCCTGCTGGAATCATAGCCGCCCGACAAAAATCCTGCTCAGCCTTTTACTGGCTGTCTCTTTGGCCATATTTGCAAACTGGCTGCGCATTTCGATTTTGGTTCTTGTCGGTTATGAAGCGGGTATTGACCACCCATTGATGGAAGATCATGACAGTCTTGGCTGGGTCGTATTTGCCATCCTGCTGTTTCCCTGGTGCCTGTTTGAAAGTCGTTTCGGAAACGAAAAGTCGACCTCAGTTCAATCGGATTCCGAACCAACACCTTCACCATCGAGGCGCATGGCATCAAGTCGGAAAACCGTCGCCTTCGGCCTGACCGGTTTGGCACTGATGACACTGCCGGCACTGCAGCTCTCCGGAATACAGGAATCTGCCACCGAAGTTCGACCTGCCTTTCAGGCCGCAGAAAATCTGTCCCTTGCCACTCGACTGCCATCATCTGCCATAGACTGGCGGCCCAATTATCCTGCCCCCGACAGAAAACTCGCTGCAAAGTATCAGCTTGGACGGGATATCGTCGATGTCATTCTGTTTGAATACCCTAATCAGGGAGAACATGAAATGGCGAAAACAACGCATGATATTTTTGGTAACGATTGGCGCAAGGTTTCCGAATCCCGTTGGCAAAAAGACGACATTAAATTGCGTATTGCGGTCGCAAAAAGAGAGTCACGGTATCGCATCATTTACTACTGGTATGAACACGCGGGCAGCATGGCAAACTCCATTTCCGGCAGCAAAATCGAAATGCTGCTGGCCAGTTTGCGCGGTCATCATCAATCGCAGCTATACGCGCTTGCCTTGGAATGCCCCCTGGATTGTCAGCCCGGCTTGCAATCACCATCCGAAGCTTTGATTAATTTTATTCAGGCTTTGAGGCTTCAGTACAGCGACTGATAATCCGCATTGGTTTTCTGTAGGGAGTAGTGTTCCAGAATGTGCTGCCTGGCCGCCAGCCCCAGCTCTTTTATTCGGTCAGGCTTGTGTAACAGGCTTTCCAGCGCCGCTCTCAAGGCAGACAAGTCCGCGTATTCGTATAGCAGGCCGGTCTGTTCGTTCAGCACCAGTTTGGGGCTGTCCCCAACGTCTGTAGCAACCACAGGGACACCTCTGGCCATCGCTTCCATAATCGCCAGCGACAGGCCCTCCTGCTCCGAACAGACGACCAAAAGATCCAACTTGCCATAGACTTTTTCCCTATCCAATTGCATCCCATGAAACACAGAAGTGCCATCTTCGAGCAACTGGCCCGCTTCACTTTGCAAAGCGTTCAACTCAGGCCCGTCGCCGAAAAAATGTACTTCAAACCTGAGGTTCGGACTTTCCTGCTGGATTTGTGAGAGCACCTGTATTAAATGCGACTGTGCTTTCAGGGTCACCATTCTTCCGACCGACCCTATCCGGACAAGGCCTCCCTCGCCGGTCTCCCGGGGCTTCAGATCAGGCACAAAGACACCGTTACTTACAGGCATAAGCATTCTTCGCGGCCAGGCAAAACGTTTGTGGAACACTTCCAGCCCTACCCTGGAGACAAAAGTAGTCGCATCAATAAACAGGCGCGCCCATGCATGAACCCTTCCCCAGGCTTTGCTTTCAAGAGGAGCTACACCGTGGCGTGTGTAAATCAGTGACACGCCCTTTAGCTTGAGAAGTGGCAGCAAAGGCGCCAGATAACGTAATGCCGCAGGGGAGTGAATATGCAAAACATGGCCCCCCGTCGACGGAAACCAGGACCACAGCGCACGATAGTCCTGAAATCGTTTTCCGGACGATACCATTCCTTCCACAGCCAGATGCTCAAACTCTTCAAACAGCGCATCCTGTGCCGCGCGGCAGGAAAAGACTGCCACCTTATCATCTTCGAGACTTTGTACCTGAGCCAGGTCAAGCACCAGGCGTTCTGCGCCGCCAACTTTGAAACTGCTCAATACATGCACGACGTTTTTTGGCATACTTCCCTACTCAATAACAGAACTGAAAAACTGACGCGTTATATTATCACCTTATCTTAAATATCCGATGCGCAAATCGATATAGATCAATGCAAGTAATTTAAAGGAATAAAGAAAATGCCACCCAGCACTACCATCGTGATTACACCTCGTGACCGATATACAGGCATCGAAGAATGCATCGAACAGGTATATCGCTATACCGACCCGAATGATTTCCAACTTCAGGTACTGGATCTGGGCTATCCGAAGACCATCCTGAAGCGCGTAAAAGCCATGCTGAGCGAAAAATCAAATGCCCGCGTTATTTCGCTTGGCCGAATCATTCCAATGGCAGCGATCGACAAAATACGAGGTGATTTAACGACGCCACATGTGGTATTTCTCGATAATGATTCACGGGTAACGGAAGGCTGGCTTCCACCTTTGGTCAAAGCTGCTCAGGCAGAGGATGTCGGCGTCGTCTACCCGGTAACACTGGAGCGGGAAGGCGTGGATCAGGGGGCATCTATTCGTAATCACCTGTATACCACAGAACTTCGCGTGGTCGACTACAACGACGAGCCTTTTCTGATAGAGGAAAAAAGCTATCGCCGGGCATTACCGGAAGACATTCCCGATGAAACTGCCGAATCGAATGCCTTCGAACTGCACTGTGTGATGTTCAATACCGATGCATTACAGGCGATCGAAATCCCGATGATGACCATTCGGGAGCATCTGGATATCGGCATGCAGCTCAATGCCATGGGTAAAAAACTGCTCGTTATCCCTCAAAGCAGGATCATATTTGATAATCTGGGCACGCGCGCCAGCCTGGGTGACCTGCAATACTTTAATTTGCGATGGAATGCGAACATTACCAATCATTCCAGCCGTTTGTTTGAGAAACGCTGGGGCTATCGTTTTTATTCCGAACCATCGATCTACAATTGGGCCAGCCGACGTCGTCTATTTCTGCTGATGCGTTGGGCCTACCTTCCGATCGGTATCGCGAACTTCATAGACCGTTTTGTTTCAGCAATGAAGCGCCGGTTCTTCCCGATATGGGACCCCTTAAGCGATCCGAATGGCCAATCGAGAAAGCTCTATGATGACTTTAATGGCCATCCGCCACCGCAAAAAGATCACAGCGTAAAATAATCCTGACTGGTGCAAACTGCCACGGAGGCGAGCTATCAACATTCTTATACTGGTCAATACGCTGGAAAAAGGCGGCCGAACAAAACATATTGTTGAGGAGCTTAATGGGCTTCGCGATCGCGGACACGAGGTATGGCTGGCCAGCTTTGAAGAACCACCGGCCTGGGTTCGCGAGAATTTCGGCCACAACTCGAAGTGGGTCACCCTTGCCAAAAAGCCCGGTCGTTTTGACCTGTCGTTGATCAAACGGCTACGAAAATTTCTGCGAGCCAATGCAATCCAGGTGGTGCATTGCCACTGCGAAGCGTCCTCACTGTATGGCGGAATTGCTGCACAAACGGTGGGATTGAAACCAGTCACCACCTTCCATCGCTCCGAACCCAGATACTATTCCGGACACTGGAAAAACAAACTGTTTTTTCTGTTTATCAAGGGCTTTATTGCGATTTCGCAAGAACGAAAGCAGCGCATGATGAATGGGCTCGGTATTGCCGCAGATCACATAGACCTGCTGCACTGGGGAATCAACTTTGAGCAGATTCAGGCGCTCGAGACATCGGAACTTTGCCGACGCACTTTGGGTCTGCAGGGAAAGGTCGTTCTTTCGTTGGGACACCTTGGCCCCATTAAGGGCCATGATGACAGTATTCGGGCCGTCGCCAAGCTGACCGCGAAATATCCCGACATACGTTTGTATATTGCGGGTGACGGCGCTATACAGGACCGGCAAAGGTTGACGACATTGATCAAAGAGTTGCAGCTGGGCGAGCATGTCACCTTGCTCGGCCAGATATCGCAAGCACTTCAATGGATGAAGGCCTGTGATATCTTCCTGCAACCTTCACGCGAAGAGGGCTTTGGCCTGGTATTTCTGGAAGCCGGCGCCTGTGAAAAACCTGTGATCGCGACGCATGTAGGTGGTATTCCGGACATTATTGAATCGGGCAAAACCGGCATTCTGGTCGCACCGGAACAACCTGAGGAAATAGCGACGGCACTGGACAAACTGCTTGGTAACCCGGATATCCGCAGCAGCTATGGAAAAGAAGCCTGCATGAGGGTGACACAGCACTTTAACCTGAATGACAAGATTACCCAGCTGGAATCCATTCTGAAAAAATATTGCAGGGACTAGGCCGCGCCTGCAAGGTCGTTCATCGATACGGGAATTCACTGCACCCCGGTATGCCAAACTCAATAGGCGCTTCTAACACCTTTTCCCGTTCCGTAAGCTCGCCTGTTGAATTAGAACCTATAGAGCATCCTATCCGACAGGCCTCTGTAGACCAGGCATCGCACGATATCCCACACAAAAATGCCTTTTGTTGGCTCAAACACCAGTCCCCGTCTAGATTTGACTTTCCATGCCACTGATTTTAAAAGGAGCCTGCGTAAATGCATCTCGAAGTTGATCCGGCCAGAATGTTGCGCATGCATGTCTCCATCATTCTGATTTTGTTATGTGCTAATGTATTCGGTCTGGTGGCCAAGCTTTATTATAGAGAGTCAGCAACATTGACTAAGAGACCTTGGGCTCAACGTGATTGAGTTTTTATACAGATCGGTCTTTCAGGACTAAACAAAACCAACTTGGACGAAGGGGGGCGATTTGGTTAACA
The DNA here is from genome assembly GCA_006212045.1 of Oleiphilus sp. Classification (GTDB taxonomy): domain Bacteria; phylum Pseudomonadota; class Gammaproteobacteria; order Pseudomonadales; family Oleiphilaceae; genus PZPK01. The sequence continues at coordinate 89,197 of PZPK01000002.1, forward strand.
TGCGCTCGCGCCAAGTTCTCATGGAAAGATAAAACATGCACAGCGAAATGCCACCTCTGGTCGTGGATCTCGACAAAACTCTTGTCCGGACTGACACACTGGTCGAAGCGATATTACTGCTGATCAAAGCGAGACTGCTTTATTTGTTTGCGCTTCCGTTCTGGCTCTTGTCCGGAAAGTCCAGGTTCAAGTCCGAGATAAATGCCCGCATCAGCATCCCCGTGGAATTGCTCAACTACAATCAGGAACTTATTCAGTACCTGAAAGACCAGAAACAGAAAGGTCGGCGCATTGTTCTGGCTACCGCCTCCCACATCGATGTTGCAAAACGCGTTGCTGAGCACCTTCAACTTTTTGATCAGGTACTGGCCTCGGATGACAAACGTAATCTGAAGGGGAAAACGAAACTCGCCGAGATTCAGAAAACGCTTGGCCCTGCATTCAGTTATGCCGGAGACGCAAATGCCGACATCCCCATATGGAACGCGGCGACGTCGGTGATACTGGTCGACACATCGGCAAAAATCGAACAACGCTACCGTCACGACAACAAACTGGAACTGTCCATTCGCCACCCCAGCACCAGTCTGAAGGAATGGATCAAAGCCTTCAGAGTGCATCAGTGGGTGAAAAATGCCCTGGTTTTCGTACCTCTTATCATGCTGTTTGCCTTCGAGACAAGCATGATTCTGAACACCTGCCTTGCCGCTCTTGCCTTTTCTTTATTGGCTTCAGCGACTTACCTGTTTAACGATCTTTTTGATCTGTTCAGTGATCGCGCCCATCGAACCAAGCAATACCGTCCCCTGCCGGCAGGCAGAATATCGATTGAACAAGCCATTATGGCAATGCTGGGGATGGGATTTCTAAGCCTCATTATCGCGCTACAGGTCAATACACTGTTCTTGCTGATTCTGCTGACCTATCTGGTAATGACGGTCTCATACAGCCTCATTCTAAAGCGCTATGTTCTGCTGGATACCATTATGCTGTCTTTGCTCTATACCATCAGAATTGTGGCTGGCTCAGCTGCCATCGGTACAGCAACCAGCGAATGGCTACTGGCTTTTTCCGTGTTTATGTTTTTAAGTCTGGCGCTGGTCAAGCGCTGCTCAGAGCTCGTGGTATTGAAGGCAAGTGAAAAGGAAAGCAGCCGCGGACGTGATTACCGAGTGAGTGATTTGGCAGTACTCTGGCCGCTGGGAGTCGGCTCAGCCATCACATCGGTTGCCATCTTCTGTCAGTACATCAGCAATCCGGCTATTCAGGTTCGCTACTCCAGCCCCGGGTTGCTGTGGTTAGCAGCCCCGGCTTTGATTTACTGGTTGTCAAGGCTATGGATAAAAACTTCCCGCGGCGAAATGCATGACGATCCCATTGTGTATGCTTTCAGCAACAAGGGAAGCCTTTATACCATCATGTTCGTGCTGTTGGTTGTCATACTTGCGCACTTGCTTGATCCGCAGATTCTTGGTGTCTAGGTCTTTTTCCAGACACCAGGACTGCTAGCCCGGGCCAGACTCAAGAAATCCCTGCAAGGCCTTTTCAAACTTTGTCAACAAGGCTTCTGGCTGGAATTCCGCTCTCTGACTGTGGCGAAGCGACGCGAGCGAAACCCGCTCGTAGCAATCCGCATCAAACCAAAGTTGCCTTAGCGCCTTGCTCCAGTCCTGTCGCGATGCCTCACAGGCGACTAACATACCCCCAGGCCCCGTCGATTCGGGCAAGCCGCCACGATTGGAGGCCAGTGCAGGAATACCGCTTACCTGCGCTTCACTCACCGCCCGGCACCATGCCTCTTGCCAGCAACTCGGAGCGAGAACAACGCGCGCACGCCCGTAGAGAGACTTCATATCGTTCTGCTTTCTGAACCAGCTGACGTTTGGCAACTTGTCCGCCTGTCTCTTGTATGGTGAATAGTCGACCTCCCAGGTTTCGACAAACAGAAAGGGAATATCGGGGTTATCCGCCGCCAGATTCAAGGCGATATTCACACCCTTTTCCGGCGAGGGATTTAGAAACAAAACAGCCTCGCGACAGGTTTTTGTCAGGTAACGATCTCTGCAAACCAGTGGCGGAATTGAGATGGCTTCGCAGCCAAAATGCTCCCTCAAACGCTTTGCTGTAAATTCTGAATTGGCCAGAAAATGTAGATTGTCAGAAAGCAGTAATTCGCCACCATAGCGATCAAACTCGACATCGCGTGCGTACACCACTGTTTTGTAGCCTTGGCGGAGAAAACTATTGGCCACCAGCATCGGCTGACCCGCCTGCACGACAATAATATCCGGCTTGAAGTCATCGGCTACCTGCGTCACATGCATCTCAACATTCCAGCCACGGTAAACCGAATAGCCCGCAACATGGTCACAGACAAAGCGTTTTCCGCTGACCTTGGAAATAATACGATTTTTTAGCCAAAGGAGGTCCCCGGCAAGCAACTCGGACATTACCGCACAAGTATGTCCTTTCGCTCCAAGAGCCACACACAGGTCATGCGTTGATGACTGGGAACCACCGACAACCTGTGGGAAATGTTTCTTTTTTGTCGCAAACAGGATTCGCATCGTGTGCCCATACCTCTCTGAATTCAGGTGCTGCCCAACTGACCCGAAAACTGCAAATAACTGGCTTCGAAAGATCCAAAAGGTTGTCAGGCCCTGTGGAATCGGGATCCAGCGCAAAAAAACGGGCTAAAAAAACCGTCAGGTTGGACTTGGGCACTGCTGTCTTGATAGATTAAGTCCCTTATTCAATATGCGTGCACTTGATCAGTACGGATGACGGTCATTATCTATGGAGAAGAGAAAAATCCTGACCCTGCTCCCAACCACTTGGTATCTCGGAGCCCGGCAATGGAATTATCGCAGAGTGAGCAAGCGCAGATATGAACAATATCAGAACAAGCGCACCCTCGTCACTGACAACGGCTACTCGTATAAACCCTTTGACGAGAAAAAAGCCATTTTTGTTCATATACCCAAGTGCGCGGGCATATCGGTAAGCAAGGCGCTCTTTGGAAACCTCGCTGGCGGTCATACCACCTTTGACCAGTATCTGGATATTTTTGAGCCTCGCTGCATCCACCAATACTTTAAATTCACCATTGTGAGGAATCCCTGGGACCGACTGGTATCAGCCTATTTTTTCCTAAAAGGCGGCGGTTATGATCAGCAAGACAGACGCTGGTTTGAATCAGAGCTGGCCGATTACGAAAGTTTTGATGACTTTGTCATCAATTGGCTTAATAAAAAGAACATATGGAAATGGTATCACTTCCAACCACAATACCATTACATGCTGGACTCATTGGGAAAAGTGTCATTGGACTTTATCGGATTTGTTGAAAATCTTGAAGAGGATTTCAGGCTCATTGCCAGTCAAATAGGCGTCAATGCCAGCCTGTCCCAGTCCAATCGCAGCCAACACAAGGGGTACCAGCACTATTATTCAGACGAAACAATAGCTCGCGTTAGCGAAGTATACGCAGAGGACATCAAGTTGCTGGGCTATCGTTTTGACAACTCCAGCCTGCACCAGCAAATTACCGGGAGGCAGAAGACCAGCACCTGATCACTACAATTTGTCAGCCTTTTTAACTAAACCCAACTACCATGCCGAAAAGCCAAAGCACAATGATGTGATGAACTGAATAATGAACCAACCTAGTAAAAATACTTCAGAGAACACCGAAAATACAGATCTGATCAGCATTGTTGTTCCGGTCTATAAAGTAGAAGAGATTCTGGCAAGATGTATCGACTCCATCCTCGTCCAAACTTATACGCATTTTGAACTGATTCTCGTGGATGATGGCTCTCCGGACGATTGCGGCCGCATCTGTGATGAATACGCACAGAAGGATTCACGCATCCAGGTGATCCATCAGGAAAACAGCGGACTCTCTGAGGCGAGAAATTCAGGGATTGATCGTGCGACAGGCCGCTATATCGCCTTTATCGACAGCGATGACTGGATTCACCCGGACTATTTGACATACCTATACTCGAAAATCACGACCTACGATGCGGATATTGCCTGCTGCGGTCTGGTCAAAACGTCTGGTGAAACCCCGCCATCTGACGGGATCAAAGAGGAAATCAGGCTGTTCAGCAATGAAGAGGCCATTGCACAGCACTTTAGTCCGAATCACGTCCAGATCGTGGTTGCCTGGGCCAAACTTTACGACATCAATTTGTTTAAAGACGTCAGATATCCAAAAAGCAAACTGCATGAAGATGAATTTACGACCTATCTACTTCTCTATGCGGCGCGCAAGATCGTGTTCAGCAATCTCCCTTTCTACTATTACTATCAAAGACCGGATAGTCTCATCGGAGCGGGGTTCAGAATTGAAAAACGCCTGGCGGCCCTGGAAGCGTATACACAAAGAGCCGATTTTCTGAGCCGTGTGGGCTTCCCCCACCTGGCAGCACAAACATATCGCGAGATTTTTCGGTCTGGGTTCAATATTTTTGGGCATCTTGAAGGTGCCTCGGATCAGCAAGCGGTTGAACAGTTCAGGAAAGATTTTGCCGACTTGAAACACAAACTCCGAAAACATGAATACCCAATGAAGTTTAAAGCTTTCTACGAAGCCTACTTCCGGTTCCCCGGAATCATTTGTTTTCTGCACTCGAAGCTTTCCGGATAGACCACAGGCCAAAAATACCAACTTCCGATGATTGATAAAATGACACCTCCCCCCCGCGTTGACACCACAACCAACAAGCCGGCGTTAATGCTTTCTTTGCTGCTTGTTTTTCTGGCCTTGGCGATCAGACTGCTGTTCCTTGAGAAAGAACCGTATTGGATTGATGAAACCTATACCACATGGTTTGCCGGTCTGTCTTTTGCCGATTTACTGTTCTGGGCACCCACGTTTGAGTCTCACCCGCCATTTTACTATTTGCTGGTCAAAATCTGGAACGAGACTCTGGGGCAATTCTTCAGTCATTCCGAAAGATACCTGTCGCTGGCTCTTTCCGTCGGACTCTTGGTGACGGCCTTTAAATTGTTGAAGCAGCTAAGTCAGGGTAGCCCTCAGAGGGCTTCGTTAATACTGCTTGCAGTCCTGTTTGGATTCAGTCCGATTATGAGCTGGTATGCCATTGAAGCCAGGCCCTATATTCTGTTCGCACTTACCTTCTCGCTGGCCATGTATGGATTCTTTCTCGTCATCATGTCACCGCAGGAAGGTCTGAAACCGTGGTTTGTATTGTCCATCGGTGTTCTGCTGACCAACTGGTCCCATAGCACCGGCCCGCTGCATTCTCTGGTCATTTATATCGCCCTGATGCAACACTTCCTGGTGACCCGGGATACGGCATTCCTAAGACGCATGTTGGGCTCAGCAAGCCTGGTTTTTGTGCTCTCACTGCCACTCTTGTACATGCTTTTTCAGCAAGTCAGGAATTGGGCGTCAAGTAGCTGGATTCCGGAGCCTACATGGCATTCATTCTATCGAGAACTATTGTTCCTGTATGTCCCGGAACATGCCCTCGGCCCTTTATTGCTTAAATTAACGGGTAGCACATTTATCAGCGAAATCATGGCTCGCGTGTTTTCTGTGCTCGTACCCGTATTGTTCATCTATGGCATGTATATGGCGACCAGGAAGCGCAGCTCGCATGTCGCATACTTGGTTCTATTCACCTTTTTTGCGCCAATCATCAGCTTTGCGGTGTCCATTGCCGGACCCAATATCCTGCTTGGAAGAACGCTTATTCCGGCCATGGTGCCCTACTTTATTTTAGCGACCCTGAGTATTGCGCAATTACCGGGCACAGTACTCAAATGGATAATTCTCGCGATGGTATTGATGTCCCTACTCTACGGCAGTTATGCCGAGCTCAGGTACCGGGATAAAGAACCCTGGGATCAGGTCTATCGCCATCTGGAAGCGAATACGCAGGAAGAGGATCTGGTACTGCTGCTTCCAAACTCGATTCGACTTCCGCTCGCCAAAGCTGGCGATCTGGGCAAACTCAAAGCTGAAGTACGCAGTATGCTGGATGAATTTCCGGCCTTGGGTAAATCAACCTTCTATCCGGTAGGTACACCGTCCGTGCCAGGTTTCAGACAAGAAGATACGCCACGACTGGAAAATCTTCTGGCAACACACAACGACAGGGTGCTCCTGGTCACCCGTCTGGAGCCATTGTTTGATCCCAACAGTCTCGTCCCCGGAGTTTTCTCCGGCGCCGGGTACTTACTTGTCGGGACAAGCCGGTTTGACAACCTTAAGGTGCACGAATACATCCCTGAAACGGAATAAAAGGGATTAAGCACCCCATCGGAAAGAAGCCAGGACATGACGCTCGGCGTTGCTTGTTACAGCAGACAAGCAGCGCCGCGCTCGCAGGCAGTTTAGCTGCGCGCAACCAACACCACGCCCAGACAGATCAGTACGATACCACCGATCCGCTCAGCCGTGATTACCTCGTTGAAAAACATGTAACCAAGCACGGTCGTCAGAATATATCCAATGCTTAGAAACGGATAGGCATAGCTGACATCAACTCTGGACAACACCAGCATCCAAACCACGACGCTCACGACATAACAGGTCAGACCTGCGACGATCGCCCAATTCATGGCCGCCTTGATACCGATAGGTATTGCATTCGCGAGTGTAAAGTCGAAATGACCTATGCTTATCATGCCCTTCTTCAGAAAAAACTGGGCAAAAGCATTCAAAAATACGCCAAGAAGAATAAGGGGGATGTAATTGAACATAAATGGTTACCAGATAAATTGGAGTGCAGCTTCGTTGCTGTCACCGCTGTTGTCACTTCAGGAATAATCAATCGATCTTACAATACGATCGGCATTGGCCATGATGGTATAGGCAATCGTCGAACCCGCTATATTAGGGAAGTTTGCCGAATCTACAATATGTACATTGCGGAACTGTGCCGGACGGCCAAGAATGTCTGACCTTAACACCTCATGCGTACCCGACATCGGGAAACTTCCGCCGGTATGAAAACTTCGGCCCGGTGGCACAACATTGAGGTTTAAGGGCGGTACCAGACCGAATTTAAGCAGCACCCGCCTGATCAAGGACTGCGTGCGACGCGCGACAAGCATTGCTCTTTCGTTCTGAACCCCTTCAAGCCTGATGTCATTACCATCAGCGCGTGCATTGGTTAAGGTCAGCTGCAAGCTGCCGGAATCCTTCGAAGACAGAAAACCCTGAATGATATACAGACGGTCCAGAACCAGTTGGCGTGGAAAAAAAGCCGGTAAAGTCGACCTTACCTGATCCTCGATAATTCGGTTACGTCCATATACCTGCAGATGCACCGTTTCATCACTCACCGCCGCATTTTCGATTTCCATGAAAGCTTCCGCGAGCGTAAATTCGATATCGGAACGATGGCCCTTATAGGAAAAAAACGGGAAAAAGAAGTACTGGCTATCCTGAATCGGGATTGGAATATCTATCAGGTTCAGAGAGCGGGCAAGAATCGTCGTCGTGGCGTACTGACCGGCGGCAAGAAACACGCGTTCAGCCTCAAGGTGTAGCCGCTCTCCAGTCGCGACATCTATGGCCAGCACGATCACTGAATTCGCCTCGTCTTTCAGCTCCAGAACAAGTTTGCCTTTGTGAATCACCAGACCTTCCCGTTCGAGCTGTTGGAACGACAAACGGGGATTAAAGATCGCCCCGTAAGCGCAACCGTCCAGACAACGACCGCAGTAGCGACATCCATTCTTTCCATCGCTGGCGTCCACCGCTAGGCGTGCCCGCCCATACGCAATACCCTGCCGCTTCAGATTCACCTCATTGGATAATAGCTTTTCGAAAAAATGTTGCGTCGGCGCATTTTGTTTCAGCCCATCAACATCGTTCAGAAACAGTGGATATGAAGCATCGAGACCATCCAGTGCGCCGCTGGCAGGCATATAATGCAGTACATTCTGATAGGAATTCGCCAGATCTTTTTGCTTGAGCGGCCAATCGTTCAGCTGCCGATCACTGTAGGGCAGAATGGCCGCACCCCAGACGTTTCCCAGGCCACCCAGACCATGAGAAAACTCGGTTTTGCAATTATGCGCGTCAATCCGAAATTGCTTCGGAATACGATAAGGAAAGTCTGAGCCAAAATGAAAGCGCCGTTCTACGCCACTGCTGGAAGCAACTGGCGGCGGAAAGAGCCTCTGACATTCATCATTACTCCACTCTTGAAACCGACGATGCGACAGGCTTTCTGCCTGCTGCTCGATATCAGATTCGAGATCATAAGCAACATCAATCAGTTCGACACTCTGTCCGAGCGCCTGCAAGGCCTTTGCGCTGGCCAATCCTGCCGGACCACTTCCGACCACAAGGTTTTTGATTTTGCGCACGAGGGGCACCCTTTTATCAGGCGTTCGCCCCGCCAAATACACGTTTTATGTTCTTTTTCACAAACTGAATTGTGGCATCTGCGATACCTTTTGTCAGGATATCGTCAATGCCATTGATAAGCACATCAATGTCTGCCTTATCTACCACAAGAGGCGGCATAAAGTGCATCACATCAACCGCTCCGGGTTGAAAATGTGCGATGACACCATGGGTGTCATACAGTTCCCGCACCATGGCGGAAATAAGAACACTCTGATAGGTCTTGAACAGATTACTATTTTCGGTGTCCAGGACCTTCCCGATCAACTGTTCGCCAAAATTAAAGCGCGCCGCCCTGAAGAGTCCGCGCCCTCGTACCTCTAACAGCGTTTTGGGGTGTTTCTGCTGTAACGCATTGAGTCGCTCTTCGAAGTACAACCCGACTTCTTCCGCTCTCTCAATAAGCTTTTCGTCTTTCAGCACATTCAATGTTTCGATGGCAACGGCACAGCTTTCGCCCAGGCCACCGAAGCTGCAGGAATGCAGCGTTGCGTCCTTCTTGCTGCCGTAGGCTTTGTCGAATAAGGCCTGGGAAGACACCATCACACCAATTGCACGCTTGGAGCCTCCCAATGCTTTTGCCATGGTGACCACATCTGGCACCACGTCCTCATACTGAAATGCACAGAAACGTCCCGAACGTCCCATACCGCATTTCACTTCATCAAAAATGGTCAGGATGTCATTGTCATGGCAATAGTCATTAATTTTGCTCAGATAACCGGCTGGAGGGACCGAAGCAACTTCGCCGCTGATGGGTTCTATAATCAGACCGATAATGTCATTTTTACCGTTGACCGTTCGCGACTCGATGGTCTTTTCAAGCGCTTCAAAATCGCCGGCCGGAACGGTCAATACGTTCTCCGGGCGCAGTCCCAAAAGAAATCCGTCCTGAAAGCGGTGGGCAGTGGTCACGGACAATGAACCGTGGGTTTTGCCATGAAAGGAACCTTCCATGCAGATAAACTTGTTTTTGTCCTTGCCCTGCGCCCGCTCACAGATCTTGAGTGCCGACTCCACAGCCTCGGAGCCCGACACAGCAAAATAACTCACATTCAGAGGGTCGGGTAACAGTTGCGAAATGTTGTAGCCAAGCGCTCCGTGCAGTTTATGGGGCGCCATGCGCATGGAATCAATGATCAGGCGGTCGTGACATTGCTTTTCTGCGGCCAGTATACGCGGATGGTTATGACCAATACCCACCACTCCGATACCACCGGAGAAGTCCAGTATTCTTCGGCCGTTTTTCAACCAGATTTCCGCTCCCTGCGCTTTCTCAATATCGAAATTGTCCGTGCCGATAATTTCAAACACCTGCATAAGGTATTTATTCACATGAGATTTAAACAGCTCATTTGAGCGTTTGTTATCTAACTCAAAACTCTCTTCCAGACTTAACAATTCTTTCACTGTTGCTTTCCCTTATGCGCTTCCATTGGTGTTGCGTGAGCAATCATATCGATTCCGATCATTAAACTCTAGCAGCGGGATCAACACCGAAGTGTCTGTCACACCCTGCTGTACGGTTGTATCTATCGTTTTGCAAAAGCTGACACATGACAAAAACTGTGAGCCACTCGGCCAGCGGTAAACATTGGATTAAAGTTGCATTGCATCATACCTTTCGGGCCACCGCCGCAGTCGAGGCAGTGGGAACGTTTTGTCATATTGAAGGTAAATCGCCCGATAAACTATCCATTTTCAATGGTTGGGAAACGCTGCCAAAACAACCGGTCTCCCCCATTCCCACCAAGCGATCAGGGCGCTAGACCGCCAACACACGCCCAAGGTAATACAACAAACGGCCTTTCAAACCACCCATTTTGCCACCACTTTCCGCCAGTGATTTTGCCAAAAAGTGCCTGATCACCCGATAACCACCCTGAGCCAAAAACGCTTGCCGGTGTTTCATAACCAGTTTGACATGGTATTTGAAAGTACGGAATCCATTGGATGACAAGTTGCCGTGCCCGCTTCTCCTGACCCTGATCAGCGCTTCGGGAACAAAACCAATCTGATAACCGGCTTGCACGATTCGGAAAGTTAACTCGTAATCCTCGGAGCACCGGAAATTCGTGTCGAAGCCTTTCAGCTGATCCAGAATGCTTTTCCTAACCAGAAAGCTCGGGGGGGTAACATGACTGCTTTTCACCAGATCCGCGAGACTTAAAGGTGACGGTTTATCGCAGTAAGTCGCCTTGTCTCCGGTGTCATCAAACGTCGTCACGCCAGTATGACAGCCTGCACAATCCGCATTGCTGCTCAAAAATCGAACCTGCTGTTCGAGCTTATTTGCCTCCCAAAGATCGTCGGCATCCTGAAATGCCACCCAATTGCCCGTCGCAGCTCTGAGGCCAACATTTCTTGCTTCTCCAGCGCCAGCATTGTGTTCAAGGTGAATAATCGTGGCTTTGGTTTCGAATTGATCCAGAAACTGTGCATGCTCCGGCTGAGAGGCGTCATCGACGACAATGATCTCGTAGGGCGGAAAAGACTGCTCGTAAACAGAATCAAAACATTCCTGAAAATAGTCTTTCGCATTGTAGTACGGAATGACTACAGAAATTTTAAACTCGGAAAGGTTCTCAGGCTCGGTGGTATCTTGCACCTTCATTTCCTTAATACAAAGGGCGCCGTCACTGGCGCCCTTCCTTGTTATTGTGCTACCGAATGGAGCAACCTAATTCAGTGGGATCGGAGATCCGGGCTGATAGCTTCTCAATTCACATGAGTTTAATACTACGTAATCCGAATTGGTACTCACGTTTTCGAAATTACATACGGGCCCGCCATGCGGATATTCAACACGAAGGTCGACCTGCGAATTGGATCCCGTACCGGTATGCGTAATCAGGCTCTGATACCCTGACGAGAATGCCCCCACCTGATTGTGCGCAACTATTTCCGAAGTTCCTGCCCGGAAGAAGGTCAAGCGTGAATGCAAACCGTCCGTGTTATCCCCGTAACCTCTCACTCTGACCCGAATCCAGTTGTTGTCCGTCTCGGTAGTGTTTCGATATAGCTGACCGTCCTGAACCGAACCGGTACCCGGACCATTGTGAACGATGTCAATCAAGCCATCATTGTTGTAGTCAGCCGCGGTAAACCAGGGTCGTCTTGAATCATACCCGAAGTTGCTGGGCGTGAAATCAATCTGCTCTGTCCGGCTAAAGGTTCCATCGCCATTATTCACCAGGAAAGTGACAATATTGTTGTAGCTCTCTGCACCAAACAGAATATCCGGATAGCCATCCAGATTGATATCCGCAATCTGAGAGTTACCGTAAGTTGTGTTGTATGCGGTATTCGACATGGAAATGCCATTCAGCGCCGTCGCCGTTACGTTAACGAAATTACCATTGCCGTCATTGCGGAACAGATAAGGCTCGAAATCCGTATTCTGATTGTATTCACCGGCACCGACGAACAGATCCAGATCGCCGTCATTGTCATAGTCAAACGGCAATTTATGATTACCAGTGGTTCCTTCGCCAGGTGCACCACCGCTAAACTTCCCGGAAATCCAGTCCATTTCACCATTGGCGGCATCATACTTGAAGTAACCGCCCAGACCTGAATTGACGATTTCAGGATAGCCATCATTATCGACATCAAACACCACCAGAGAGCCAACTCTCACACCATTCTGGCCATTGGAGGGGTATACCGTCTGGCCATTGGATGCATTCACGACATAGCCGGTGTTGTAGGGTGCATCGAAAGAGCGATACGCCATTTCAATCACGCCATCACCATCGATCTCGATCGGGAGACATTTTGGTCTTGAACCATAACAGCCACCGGATTTTCGCAGATACTGCGGTTGCCCGCCCACCGTGGTAAATGACGGATCAAGCACATACTTCGCTGATGCTGAACCATCCACATCCTGCCCGGTAAATGACCAGAAACCCAACGGGTGCCCATACCAGTTACCGAAGATGTATCTTGACGTAATGCGAGGCGTTGTTGGTGACGCTTGCGAGTAGTTGTCACTGTCTGCAAAGTAAGTAAACGTACCCTGACAATTTCCGTTGACATTGTCATGAATCAGCATGCTCGAATTGACCGCGTCGGAATGCGAACCGATGTAGAGATCCAAACATCCGTCGCCGTTAACGTCTGGCATACCCGCCCAGAAAACCTGAGGAATCGAAGGTGACTGATTAATCACAGTTGCCGTCATCTGTTGAAAGCTCAGACCGGTTTCAATAACAACAGGAGGGGGAGCCGGTACCGGATCAGGATCGGGTGTTGGGTCTGGATCGGGCGTTGGATCGGGATCCGGTGTTGGATCAGGATCGGGCGTTGGCGCAGAAGGTGATGACTCCAGGCTGGCGGTGGTTAAGTATTCCACATTTCCGCAACCTGTTCGGCCAGTTCCCACGGCCGAAGCTGAATCACAGGTGAAATAGCCATCACTGGAACTGACTTCGGATGCCAGTACATACTGATCACTGCCACTACAGTCGCTATATGAGCTGCCTTCCCCACCGGGGCAAACGGCCACATAACTCGTGGGCTCGACTTCAGAAAGCAGGGTCCAGCGACCGCCACACTGCCAGTGCGGATCGTCCCCTGCACTACAGGAAGACGAAGCGACGAAAACCACAGTCCCGCTAATATCGGATGAACCACCGGAAGACGAACCGCCATCAGGATCATTGCTTGCAACCAGGCTTGCCGTAAAGCCTGAGGGGCTGGCAGGAGGACTGCTAGAAACTGGCGGATCAACGACTACAGGAGGCGTTTCAGCCGAGCCATCTGTCACCCAATCCCAGGTGCGTACCGAGTTGGAACGATGCTGCCAGTTCCACAAGCGATAAACATTGGAAAAGACCCGCGCACAATTGTCATTCGACCAACCGTCAACAAGCTTTTCAATACGCGCCTGCAAGCGCGCTTTGGTCGCGGCGTCATCCTCGAAATAGTATCCGGTTGAAAGGATTAATACGGTTTCGATATTGTGATTGTCCGAATAATAGGGATACCAGTCACTGCTGGTTCGCGTAGCGGCATCCGCAAAGGCCGAGGCCATATATACCAGTGAGGTGTCCTCTCTGGTGGTATTACAGGACTGTGAGCGGATAGGGTCAGGTAATGCTGCAAATTCACTCAATTGGTCGTGGTCTTGGGTAGACGCATTGTAGACAGAAGTAAAACCGTAGCGATCAACGGCATCCGCCAGCCGGGTCAACATACCCGGGATATCGGTATTGCCGGTAATCCAGTAGGACTGCCAGAGGAAGTCCGCAATGTTTTCGCTCATCCAGGCTGAGAAGCCGCGCGCATTGGTATCACCCGTTGCCGCTGAATCCTGACTTGATGCACCCTCATGCACATCGATATTGTGCGTAAAACCACCACTTTTGGGGACCCAGCCATTGGCGATGTCCCAGGATTTTTCGGTTTGCTGCATGTCTTTCAGTGAGGCAATGCGCTCATTCAAATGCTCAAATATGGTTGCATTACCGGTCATTTCATAGGCTACAATTTCGGCCAGGCCTGCCATACCGGCACCACGCTCGGTAAACCCTTCATTCTCAGAGTCAAACGCATCTCTTGACCCGTACTGATTCCAACCCAGGTCCGCCTGTAGCGCCATATCTACGATCAGGGCATTGTCCCACTGGCTGTCATCCCCGACTAATGCCAACGCCAGTTTTGCCTGCTGTGGCGCTATGTACTTACCATCTGCGCAGGCCGTACTGCCATAGGTCCAACAGCCATCGCCGCCAGCGGCTCTTGGCGTGGTACCGTCATTTCGCACATACTGGAAATAGAACTGCTTGGAAAGAAAGGCCTCTTTCAGGAACTCGACACGCCCCGTCGTCATATAGGCTTTGAACATGGCACTTGATCTGTCAAACAGCCAGTTCGCACCTGAAGAGCTGCCATAGTTAAGCGCTCCGGCCCAGTTATTGAACTGCCCTACCTGGTAGGATTCAAAGGCATCTCCGGATTCGGGAGACGGTTTGAACGGAGGAATTATTCCCGAGTCTGCAAGATATTGCGGATCATGCAACGCGAACACGCGCGGGTAAGGCAAGTTGTTCTTGTCTGCGCCGGCAGTGGTCCATCCTTCGCTATGATCACGTTCCGTCAGCCGAGCTGCAGCTGCGCCTTCGTCAGTAATCGTCAAGACCACATCGCCGCCGCTCATATCGACATTCTGCAGCTGTATAATCACAGAGCGAACAGAGTTATCAGACCAGTGATGCCGCAATTTGGCCTCGACGTACGCCGGAATCTCCGTACTGCCTTGCATCACTTTGATTTCATTAACATTGCTTACCTCGCCTTCGGCGATCGGCAAACCAAAGGTCACTAATTCGCTGCTAGAGGGGGTGACATCCTCATCTGCGGTTAGGGTGACCTGTGTATTGAGCGCAAATGCCTGAACTGCAGCCAACTGCAGTCCCAGAGCAAATGCGATAATTGAGGGAGTTTTAAAATCCATAACGATGGTCCTCGTTACCGGTGAGGTAGCTAAACAGAATCTTTGACAAAAGGGCCGAGATTAGACCCTTAAAGATATACCAAATTGCGAATTTGACTAGTTAATGTCACGTTAAAATAGGGTGATTGGCGATACAAGGAAGTCTGTCTCAGGCAAGTCGATGACTATGCATCACTATCACCCCTAAAAAGCGTCATACTTTTGACAGAATTTTACAGTTATACGCCTGCCGGTTTCGGAATCTTATAATCTCGGTACTCGTTTGGATTACCCTGATGACCCGCTTCGGCGGCACGCACAATATTATACATCTCGCGCGCACTGACGAAGTGCATTTGATAGCGCTCTCCGTCATTGTATTTAGACGATGCCAGATATTCATACATTTTGATCGTTGGCTCACCCAGCAAAGTGTCGATATCCATCTCCTGTGTGCCATGCGTATGAATCTTGACAAAAATCCACTCCGGGCGACCTTCAACGTGAATATGTTGATCAATCCACATATCGGCACGGTGTTCACTGGGTGGAATCGATTTACGTATATCTCCGGCCTCGATCCTGGGCATGACCCCCCACTTTCGTTCACGCCAGTTCAGACAAAGAGGCCCCTGAATAATCATCAGATCCCCGCTTGGTTTTCCCCCAACGCGAACCGGCTCGCCCTGATCATGCGATTTGGGGGCGTTCGGGTCATCGGTGGCGTAATAGATGCTGTTCACGGTTTTTGTCTGGGTCTCGCTAGGAGCGGAAGGCAGGGTAAAGTCCGCATAACAGCCTGTCTCCTTCAGAACAATGAGTTCATCGTTGACGCCACACCATTTTCCTTCCGGATGGCAGTTATCCAGCGTCCAGTTGCCATGAATAAAGGCGTAGGAAAGCAAACCTGTTTCCGGGTGGATCGCCAATGCGTTGTGCGACTCATGGAGTGTTCTGGCAAAGCGCGAAAGTGTTTCGCGCAAGTTATCACTGGTATCATTATCGTGATGGAGATGAATTTCCAGTTCACCAAAACCCTGCTTGCACAGTGACTCCAGCTTATCCAGATGCTCCTTGCGGTACTCCTCTTCCGGATAAAAGAAACTATGCTTGGGCAACTGGCCATCGGCATCCCGGATATGACCAAAACTTTCAGGGTACTCTTTGAACCAGCGATCCACGCGCTGCCGCTCGATCTCTAGACTGTCCGGTCGCCCCCACTGGGGTTCATAATGATCCACGAAACAGAACATGATGTGCTGAGTTCCTTCGACCTTGGGCTTCCCTTTTAATTTTCGCCACAGATATGCACCCAGCCAGATATGCATGTTCTTCTTGCGCAGAACCATTGCAACCGCCGCCCCTGCCAGCAAAACAAGCAGTACTATCATCAACCAGATCAACAAAGTTTTGGATTCCCTCTACAGTTTCAGGTACATGCAGGCCAGATTACCGACTGGTACTGCCCCAGGTCCCTGTGACATTTCCGAAATAGTAGCGCAGGGCGCCATGCCCCAACGCCAGGTTCATGTTTAGCCAGAACAGCAAGAGCTTAAGTGGCCCGAACCTGAAACGTTTATGACGCGCCAACACACACAACAGGTACATGGCCATCTGCAGCAGCAGCAAACCAATATAGACCCCTGAATCTAATGCAAGTATGGCTGATATCACCAGGGCACACAGGAGGAATAAGGGCGTAAACCAACGCAACACCTTGTGCGAAAGGTAACAGAACCAAAGTGTACCCTTGCCGGGGTTGAGTGCTCCCGGATACCGATGAAAGGCCTGAAAGTTACCCGACCCAATACGCACCCGGCGCTTGTACTCTTCCTGTTCAGAAGGGGCGACCTCTTCCGTGGCTCTGGACTCGGGATCATAGATCACGCGCCCGCCGTTCAATGAAATCTGAAATACAATACTGAAATCGTCAACGACAGTATCCGGAGCGATCTCACGGTAGGCGTGTCTGCGAATGGCATAAATCGCACCATTTGCCCCGAGCAAGCCACCAATCCGGGCCTCATTGAATTTCAGCAGTCGTTCATATTTCCAGTAGACTCCGTCCTGATTCTCACCCGACTGTGGATCGACCAGATCCAACTCACCGCAGACCGCCTCAACCGCCGCATCTTTCACAAAATGTCGGCTCAGTTGTTTCACTGCATCCGGGGCAAAATTGGTATTCGCATCCGAAAACACCAGAATCTCCGCGTCTGATTGCGCGACCAGATCATTCAGAACCGAGGCCTTGCCACGATTTTGCTCAAAGGCGAAAAACCGGATGCGTTCATCCTTGAAGCCCGAGACGATTTCCGCAGTGTTGTCTTTACTGCCATCCGAACCGATCATAAACCGGATGCGGTCAGAGGGATAATCCAGCTGCTGCAGATTTCGGATACGTTGCGCGATGCAGTCTTGCTCGTTGTAAGCGCTGATGACGACCGCAACCTGAGGACACTCCGTGTCATCAATCGTGCCCCCGCGCGCATTCCTGTTGTTCAGGACGTAAGCCGTATCCCGCTTGACCTGAGCCAATGCGCTCATGGCGATCAGGCACACCGGATACAGGGCATAACTGTAGATCACCAGTAGTACCATGCTCCAAAACAGTACTTCAAGCATCTTTTGCGCTCCGCGCATCTAGTGGTTTGGCCGGGATACCGACCACTGTCTGTCCTGCGTCAACAGGTTTGACCACGACAGCATTCGCACCTACCTTGGCCCCGTCACCGATGCTCACGGCACCAATAATCTTGGCACCGGCACCGACAAAAATATCGCTACCCAACTCTGGTGAGCGCCCTTTCTCGTCACCAATCACGACTCCACTTTCGAGCACGATACGTTCCCTGCCCCGGACTTTGCTGTTAATGACGACACCGACCGGGTGCATCAAAACAAAGGCATCACCAAAATCGGCCTTCAAACCAATCACACATTGATTCAACAGTTTGTTCAGATACTGAAAGATCAGGGCCAGCGGCATTGCCCACCTGCGCGCAGCGCTCCACTGCATGCACCGGTACAGGATATTGGCGGATGTTCCGTCGCTGAGAAAAATCTTCAGCAAACTGGCCGAAGCCCCGTCCTGCGCGAATATCTGTTGCTTATAGCGCAAATCAGTCAGGATTCGATTCATGCCTGGACAAGCTCCAGAATTTTTTCAACATTGTGCTTCCATTGTCTTTCATGCCCGATGTACTCGCGTGCCTGCTGACCCACTTTGCGAATGGAGCCCATATCTCCGGCCAATTCCAGCACTTTTGCAACCGCCGCAGCGCGATTCTTGGGCGGAAACAGCCATCCGTTTTCGGCGTCGTTGACCACTTCTTCTACAGGCCCGAATGCAGGCGAGACCAGCGCCACTTCCATCGCCATCATCTCGAACAGTTTCATTGGTGAACCGTAGTCATTGGAATCCGGCAAAATGCCATAGTCCATGGCTGCAATGTAGCGGCCAACCTGCTCATGCGGCACTCGCCCAGTAAGGATAACCTGGTCTTCGACCGCACTTTGCCGGATGGAGTGCTGGATTTCTTCATACATGACGCCGTCACCGACCAGTAACAACACCAGATGTGGATGCTGCTTTAAATGTGGCGCGATCTCGCGTACGAACCAGTCAATGCCATGCCAATAGACAAAAGCGCCAACATAACCACACACGACTTTTCCGCTTAATCCCAGTTCTGACTTGACCTGCTCGCGGTCTATCCCTGCCAGGGAGAACTGCTCCAAATCCGCACCATTAGGACAAATCACACTGGGGGCGATTTCTCCGTACGCCTCCTTTGCCTTGTCCTGAAAGGCGCGAGAGATAAACACCAAACCGTCACAATTCCTGAATATCCAGGATTCAATTCGACGCGCCAATGCCTTGAAAAACAAAGGCCGCACCCTTTCCACAATCGCAGAATCATTGACCTCAAGCACAATCGGAATTTTTCTGAGCCGCGCGATGCTGATGCCCGCAAACATAAACAGCGAATATCGCTCGTAGATCAGACTGACGGAAGTTTCAGGTTTTGTTGATTGCCATAAGCGTACCAGGGCAATCAGGTTATAAACGACTTCAATCAGCTCAAACACGAATTCCGGGACATGCCGGGTCATATCCATGACCCGACGAAGCAGCCCGGATGCTTTGGCCTTGTCTTCGGAAGCGCTTTGAACCTGCTTTGCTGCAGCTTCCGGGTCAGAGCCAGGCAATGAAAGCAGGGTGACCGTGTGCCCGAGACTCCGAAATGCTTTCACAATCCCCATGATATGAACGCCTTCAGCGCCAGCTCCTCGGGTTCTGTGATGATAAACAACGTGCATTAAAGATCCTTTAACAAGCCAAACTCCAGGCCTTGTTCTTTCCAGCGAGGCAGCATTTCCCTGAGCACCTGAATGCAAAGTTCCGAGTCGTCATGAAATAAAATGATGTCGCCATCCGTTACCGGACGCTGACTGAAATTACTGATAATTTTATCGGCATCCTTGATCGTGTAATCCAGCGAATCATAATTCCAGTGAATCGCCCGAAAACGTTT
Source organism: Oleiphilus sp. (assembly GCA_006212045.1). Taxonomy (GTDB): domain Bacteria; phylum Pseudomonadota; class Gammaproteobacteria; order Pseudomonadales; family Oleiphilaceae; genus PZPK01. Next base: position 108,569 of record PZPK01000002.1, read on the forward strand.
AATCGCCAACCAGATCAAGAGCTTCAAATTCCAGTAGCCCTGGGGTGACCTGAATCCTCTGTACCCCTGCCCCAGCCGGGCAATCACCTGATGTGCGGCCTCAACCTGCCAAATCTGGTCCGGGAGCGCCTTGCGACCGAAGGCGATATGGTCATATGAGTGATTTCCTACCAAATGTCCCTCATTCACAATCCGCTCACCCAGAGCAAAGTTGTCTTCCAGCTTGTTGGCTACCACAAAAAAAGTCGCGCGCACCTCATATTGCCTCAACAGATCCAGCAGTGCATTGGTAACACCATCGGTAGGACCGTCATCAAAACTCAGATACACAACATTCTTCCCCAGGGGCCCTCTTTGCACAAAGAACCAGCGCGGGAGCATATTACGGACTAGCTGCCTGAACCCCTTCATACGTTTATCGTTCCTTTGTCTTGTCGGCATGTCGTCCCAATACGGAATCTATCGTATATCTTACTTGCTGGATATTTTTAGCCCAATCATAATTTTGTGCGTGTGTGACAATGTCCTCTGAATGCCACAAGCCCCGTTTGGCAACTTGCATCATTCCATTTGCGAGCTGATCAATGTTTCCGGGTTCCACGAGTATACCGGTTTTACCTTCCAATACGATTTCAGGTATGCCGCCGACTCCAGTTGCCAGCACCGGGATACCGCAGGCAGCCGACTCCAGCAACACATTCGGCACACCTTCATGATACGAAGGCAAAACCAGTGCATCTGCCGAGCGCAGATACTGCGCGACCCTGTCATGTGGCATGGCCCCCAGCATATCAATCTCATCCTGCAATTGCTGCTGTGCAATCATGCCTTGCATCCTGTTTGCTTCAGCGCCAGCGCCAATCACCTTCAAGCGTAGCTTTCCACCGTTTTGACGGTAGCGATTATAAGCTTCTATCAGATCCAAAACGCCTTTATCAGACTTTAAATTTCCGACATAAAGCAAGTAGTGATCCTGTGGATTTACCGCTTCTGGATAGAAAAGCTGTTTGTCTACCCCGTTGTAAACGACCGTCACCTGGCTATCCAGAACACCGAAACCATGCATTTTTTCTTTCAGGGCCCTGGACACCGTAATCACTTTATCCGCATTGCTGCAAGTCTCAATAATGATTTGCCTGCGCCGGCCCTGATCGGCAAGAACGTTGATGTCACTGCCATGCACTTTCAGGATCATTGGCACATTCAAGTCCCTGGCCCATCTGGCAGAAGCTGCGCCATCCGGATAAGCCCAGCTGGCAAATATCAAATCCGGCTTCTGTCTTAACCAGCCTCTCGCCCCTAGTCGAAGGGAAATATACATAAACCAGGAAAACCATGCGTACAGTATCTTGGGCGTATACCAATAGCAGATGTAACGCACATGTTCGGTATTGTGGGCCTTGATCTGCTTTCTGTGCTTCCAGTAATCCGCCCATGCCACAGGCACAAGAATCTGCAGAGGGTAAAAGTCACCAAGCCGGTCAAACTGCTGCTTGTTGAAGGTGGCCCGGTTCGGCTCCCATGGCAATGGATACAAATTGCTGACGACCAGAATGCGTGGGCTACTCATACCCTATCCAGCTCACTTACCGTGACACGGTGTTTTCCTGAAACCGTCAACGGTATGGCATCAACCACCTCATATTCAATAACAAAATCCTCACCGGCGAGCTGACGAATCGCGCCGGACAAACGTTCAAGCTCCTGCTCTTCCGGCGACGCGAAGCATTCGAGCTTGATGGTCACGCCGGACAGTGTTTTCTGCACAACCTGAAACCGTCGCACAAAGGTAAAATCCTTAATCAAATGAGGGAAAAACTCACCGGGTATCAGCTTCCCGTCTGCGGTTCTGATCGCATCCAGCTTGCGACCCTCGATCGCCTTCAACTTTGGCAAGGGGCTACCGCATGCACACGCTTCTCCACCAGAGGCCGCGACATCACCTGTCACGTAACGAATCAGCGGAAATCCGAAATTGTGCAGATCGGTCACAACCACGTCACCATGATCAGACGGAAGGCCTTGTTCGTCGAGCAATTCAAGCACCAGGTGGTCGATATTAATATGCAGGCCTTCTCGCTCCTTGCACTCTGCGGCCATCAACATAAACTCCCTACACCCATAGGTGTTGTATACCGGCGCTGCAAATGCTTTTTCAATGGTTTCCCGTTGATAATCAAACAGGGGCTCGGCCCCCGTTAGAATGGCTTCTGGCCTGTAAACAGACGCGTTGTGCTCGAGTATGTAGGAAGCAAGTGTTACCAAAGGATTGACATAAGACACGATCACGGGCGACTTCGCCACATTCATCTCATGCACATATGTCGACAGATTGGCTTCTGTCATGGCAAAGGAATTCAGCATTACCCGGTGATAGAAGCGATGAAAGAGCAGATCCTTCAATTTTGCCCAGCCCTTCTTGGGCGCCAGATCAGCCCCCCACAGATAGGTGCTTTTTCTGCCTAGTGGGGCACCCAGCCATCCATAGCCGCGCCAGGTCACTGCCTGCCTGCGCTCATGACTTTCCATATCCAGTTCAAAACGAAAAGGAACACCGGTCGAGCCACCCGTTGTCTTTTTGATATTGCTGTCCGAGTATCCCTTCGCGACAAAGCCCTGGTAATGTTCCTGAATGGTCTGTTTGGTGACCACGGGCAGTTGAGCCAGTTCACTGGTATCGCGCATTTGCTCGGGAACAAAACCGATTTCCTGCCAGGTTTCCCGGTAATATGCACAGTGGTCGCGGGCATGAATCAGCAAGCGCTTGAGTTTGGCCAACTGAAGCGCCTGAAGCTGTTCAGGACTTAAATTCAAATTCGCCTGATACTCTGCCAGATAATCCAGGGTTTTCCGTTTAGCGAACAGCCGTTCATACAGCGGAAACAACATGTGCTTGAAGATGGATTCGTATAGTTTCATAGCTTTATTCGCACGGCCACAAGCGCGGCAACCATTTTTTCCGGCCAGGGTCCGAGTCGGCGTGAGTGTAACAGTAACAAGCGATAATCATCGTCAACCAAGCCATTCAGACACACCAGCATGACAAGATAAAGTACCCCAAACATGATAAAGCCAATAATCACCGCCAAAATACCACCAAATGCAGGTGCCCCCCACATGGTAATTCCGCCGGCAATCAAGGCAACCAGGATGACACGCAAAAATTTAGCCAGTTGAGGCAAGGAACTCAAGAACTTCTTCCACAGATACAGGTAAATACCAACCATCATCAGTACAATCAGCACGCGGGCATAGACCGCGCCTTCCAACCCATACTGTTCAATCAGGAAATAGTTGAAACACCAGGCCGCTATCAGTGAAAGCGTGCTCAGACGCAGTAGCACTGTCTGGCGGTCAGAACTCATCAAAAAGGCGCTGAAGGGTTCAATAAAAACTCTCAATGCGGCAAACATTACAATAATGCTGAGCACCCAGCCTGCCTTGCTGAACTCTTCGCCATACAATATGCCTACCACTTGCTCCCCGTAAATAAAGGTGGGACCAGCCACCAACATGCCAAGCGTGAACAGATATCGGGCCGATTCGTTGATTCTGCGGGTGGCATCCTGACGTACATCCGCAACAGCTCGCGCAATAACCGGAAACAAAACGGAGCTGTAGACCCCCGGCACAAGCAACATTGCTGCCCCCGAAATCGTCATGGCAATCGTAAAGAAAGAAACCGCCTCATTTCCGACCATTTGCTTGAGCAACAGCACCTCACATTGACCAATCGCCAAGCCCCCCAGTATTGCATTCAGAGAAGCAATTTTTAGGTGATGATGCATGCGCTTCCTGAGCGTCGGAGAAAGGGGTGTTACCGGGTGCTGATTGATCTTGACCTGCTTCAGAAAAACGCTGGAAACCAACCAGTAGAACAAAGAAATACCGGCATACATTGACAAAAACAGCCAAAGATCCCATTGCAATACATACGCAACGGAAACCACCAGAAGATTGCTGGGCGCGACAATCAATACCGAAAACGCCAATAGATCAAAGCGCTCGAAACCCTTAAAAACCCCAACGCGAAACATGTGCGCACTTTTCACCACCACCGCGGCTACCAGCAGGCTCAGCAGCCATTCACTACCTTCTCCCAGAAACCAGTCTGGGCGCAGATAAAGAATCGCCGACATCACAACACAGACAACAGCCGTTTTTATGCGCTGCATCCTGGCAAAAAAGGCGTAAATGGATGAGATTGTTGCGCTACTTTCAGAAGCCCTGGCTTCCGCAATAAACTTGATGGCACCGGTACTGATCCCGGCATTGGTAAAAATAATGGCAATGCCGGCCAGTTTTACGAAGTAACTGTAATTTCCGTAGTCATCGGGCCCAAGCGTCCGGGCGATAAGAATGGAAATAACAAAGCCGATAAAATATTCAACATAAATATTGACCGATGAGAACAGGGTATTGTGCGCTACGCTTTTGGCCACGATTCTATAACATCACTTTTACGAACAGGTAAATCGCAACCAGGCTACCAAAACTTACTTTGAGTGCGAACGGACGGAAATCCTTCATTCGAATCACATACCCCTGCAAGCTGGCTTCACTTACACGATAGAAGGTCGCAATATTCATGGCCATAAAAATATACAGCAATGGCGTATAGGCGCGACTTAGAAAGAAACAGGTGACGAGGTATCCAATCATCGAGTATGTCAGGGTAAGCGCAATTTTACGCTCCTGAACACTCACCTCTTCTGCTTTGTTACCCTGTAACCACCTGCTCCAGAGCAGACACACGGCCAAGGCACTGAACGTCAAAAATCCGGTCCAGAGAAAATAGCCGCTGAGCCCCAATTCAGAAAAAACAAGTACGAAGGAGTTATGCGCCGTCAGATAGTGGTAGTCCGTAAAATTTCCCATGCCAACGCCCAGGCCCGGCTTCCATTTCAATAACTGAAATCCTTCGTACCAGGCATCGAGCCTGCCTTCGGCAGAAGCTTCCTCCGAATCAATGGCCCTGAACATACTCATCACAACCAGAATGACAGGCGCGGCAATCATGCCAGCGAAGATGGATTTCTTTAATCCGTACTTGAGCAGAAACCAAAAACCCAGCAGGCTCAATGTCCCCAGCAGGGCGCCGCGAGAATTCGTCATGTAAATTCCGTACAGCAGGGCCAGAATGACAGAGACAGGCAGTAACTTAATCATGCCCGGCATAAGATTCATGACGTAAGCCGCAATCGGCAATAACATGACAAAGAACATGCCCAAATCATTCGGGTCGCTGAATATGCCCAGATAGGTAATTCTTGTGCCCTGTGACAACCCTGCCCCGCTCCAGCCAAACCCCGTCGCTGAAGCCTTTTGAGCCATACCGTCATGCACCATAATCATTCCGAAAACCAACAACAGAATAAATACAATCTGTTGTTTCCGCGGCGACTGTATCAGATTTTGAATCACAAGAAATGGCAGCAGTATTGTTGTCAGAAAGAGCTGGGCACTATCCAATGCGCCTGAAAAACCCTCATTGACGACACCGGATATCATAATCACCGCTAACAGCCATGCCAGCAATTTGTTTGTCGGCGCATCGAATCGACGCTTCTTTTGCGTCAACATAAACAGAGCACAGAAAATCAGACTGATTTTAACCAGTGGCATGTCCAGTATCGGCGGCCAGAACTCCTGCGGTCGGATAAAAACAAAGACAAAGTAAAAAAGCAGCGCAACAAATGCCATGGCATCAATTTTTATAGAAATCTGCGGCGAACAGGGATGGGCGCGTCACCTTGGCCTTAAACCAATTCAGATCCACAGTTCGATCTACGTGCAGGCGGCGCAACTGGAAACGATTCACAGTGTCCGGGTAATTCACCCCGGAAATGTACGAACAGGCATGATCATAGGACAGCTCGCTCATTACCCGCTCGGTTTCCTTATTGGTGGATTTCGGCCCACCATAAGGGTACGCGAGATTGCGGCATGGTTTGGAAAGTCGACGTTCGATTTCTGCTTTCGAAGCCTCCAACTCATACTTCTGGGTTTCGTAATCCACAGAAGCCAACACGGCATGCTTGCAGGTATGAGACCCGAACTCCACGCCCCACGCCGACATTTCCTGCACCATTTCCCAAGACATAAAGCGGCTGTCCGGATGCTCTTCATACGCATAGGCCAAACTGTTGAACAGTTTATCGACGTACGCTAATCGTTCAGTATAAGGGATGTCTTTGGTGTGCCTGAGAATCTGCGCGATGATCTTCCCTTGTGATGCTGCGTTGACCTGAATGGGCTGGCCTTCATTCACAAACGCAATGTCCAGGGTCTTGCCGTGCGCCGTCTTGACGGCCTGCACAATCTTTTCTGTCCACAAGGTTTCGCTGGTACCAATCAGATCAGTCGCGATAAAAACAGTTGGACGAATATCGTACTTTTTGACGATGGGAAACATATTGGTGTAAAGATCTTCAAAGCCATCGTCGAACGTGACCGAAACCACCTGATCAACAGGCTTCCCGGAGGTTAACAGATCATACGCTTCCGACAGGGGCAAGACCTGATAATGCCTGGAGATGAACGCCATCTGCCGGTCAAAATCCTGCACGGTGGCATCAACCAGTTCTTCATCAAACAGGTACTTCCCGACATCAATATCCTTGATGCGATGATAGGCCAGTATCTTGAGTGACGGGCGTCTTTTTTCCAGGCGCCTCAAAAGCCCAAGCAAGCCCATCCGGGAGAGCACATTACCCAGAACCTGGCGCTTGCTCATAGGATTGTCCACACCAGTCCAAGATTCACGCTGAAAGCATCCGTTGGTTGATCGTCCTTATCCTTCTGCTGATTGTAGCTGCAAGAACCGGAGATCCTGAATGTTTCTGTCGCGTCGTGATTGATACCAACAGTGTGAGACAGCGAACGATTTCTGGTCAATGTCACAAGTGATTTGGTTGAAGACTTCGACAACTCACTGTTGAAGCTCAGTCGCGAACTAGGTGTAATACGGGTTCCCAGCTCAAACGAATAACTTTTGGAATAGGAAACATCATAAACCTCCACGGCTTCATCATTTTCCCAGGAATAGCTTAAGGAATAATCAAAGGTAGCCAGATCCCGACTCAGACCTGCACCAAAGACGCGCCTCTTCACAACAGAATTTATTTCATAGGATTCTTCAACAAGGACCAGGGTCGGCGTACTCGAGCCGTCATCTTCGATCACCAGAACGTCTACCGGGGCAAAACCCAACGAGGTATCTGAAAGAGACTCGTTGTAGGACAGGAGAACACTGTGCGCCAACACGTTCTGCTTCTGCAATAAAAAGGAATAGGTATTGGAAGTTTCTTCCGGTCCGGCCTCATCTTCCAGACGGCTGACACCTGCAGACAAGGCCAAAGAGCCACCTGAAATTTGCCTTGTCAGCCCCAGGCTCGCTGAGTACTTATCGTAATTACGTCCGCCGTCCGGCTTGATAATGTCTTCATAACCCAGGGAAATATTCGCTTCGGTGAGCGGGCTAAGATAGCGGAAATAGGCCAGTTGACTGTTGCTACGTTCGGTATCTGCCAGGGACGGGTCGGAATTTTCAGCATTGATGTACCTTGAACTGAAGGTTACCCGGTCAATCTCGGAGATAACGTAGAACAGGGTCGGGCCGGTTTCAAAGGTATCTCTGCGGTCGAGATTTTCTTCAACCTGTGGTCCGAAGGGATCATCGAGCTCCTCACTTCTGTTGTAGGAAGTCTCCCAGGTCAAAAGAGACTCGATGAGATTGAAATTCAGCACCCCGACCCCTGTCGATACCGAGGTTTCATCCTCGAACACACCGTTAAGATAACTGCGTCTCTCGAGACTGACGGCGGTGTTCAACTCGAAATTCTTGCGCGTTTCTACCGCTGACACATCCAGTGAGAAAATCTGCTCGACTTCTTCCTGCTTGTCCTCACGATTGAATGTTGCGTTGTTGTTGTATTCGCTATTACTCCCGAGAGTTAAGCCCAGGTCCAGCGCATGCACAGGCAGGTTCCAGAATATGATGCAAAGTGCAACCAAGAGTCTCCTGCTCATTTGGACTTACTCCCTTTCACACGCAATCCTTAGTTGTTATAAACAAGTCCAAGCAACTTGTCTTTTCCGACGGAATCAACCGCGGCATTGATCTGGGCCGGTGTGCATTGGCCATGCGCCACCACTAAAAGCACAACATCAGCCACTTCATTCAGAATACGGGCTTCGGAAGATTTGGCAATCGGAGGGGCATCCAGAAAGATATATCGGTCCGGGTAGCGCGTCCGCACTTCTTCGACAAACTGGTTCATTTTCTGAGACGAGAAGAATTCCGCTGCGCCTTCTTTGTTATCTCCCAAGGGCACCACCCTTAGACGCGGAACGCCTGTTGCATAAACAATGTCCCGGATATTGAGATGACTCTGGCTCAGATAATCCGTAATTCCGAACTCAGGCTCGCCTATAATCAATTCCTCCAGAACGGGACCGTATAAATTGGCATCAATCAACAAACTTGTTTTGGCTTTATCCAGAGCAAATGCCGTGGCCAGGTTTTTAGCAACATAGCTGGCGCCGCCACCAAACCCGACTGAAGTTACCATACAGATGAAGTTCTTTCCGTTCTGAGACTTGAGAAGCGAAGTCCTTAGTTCCCGAAACACGTTCAGGAGATAAGTATTCTTCATCGCAGGATAAACCAGCTTCAACGCATCGAGTTGCTGCGTATCAAATGCTTCAATTTCGCCCATATTTTCAATACGAGAAACAGAGTCTTTGTCTTCTGCATCTGTATTTGCCTGATATAAGGTCTTTACTTCACCGTGCTTGCTCACAGCACATACCCCGTTTTGATTGAAAACGCCAATCCGATATATCCGGCGATCAGGAGGATCGCCAATATCGAACACAACACGATATCTTTCTTGATGATGCGTTCACCGAAAGGCGTCGTCACATGAGGAACGACAGCCGCGACAGGCAATCCCATCTCTACCAGCTTATCAGAGAATCTCACTCGGGGATCAACCAGTATATAAGCGGTTACCAGACCAATAATTGCCAGTAGACCAGCCAATGGCCCCAACAGAACAAAATGGACAAAACGCAGTCCAGTCGGATTAAGTGGCATCACTGGGGGTTCCTGCACACGATAGGTGACACCCTGCCCTTCAATATTAAGCGTCATGGACAATCGCGCTTTTTCTTTCCGTGCCAACATATCCTCATAGATTCGCTTGGTTACATTGTAATCACGCGTCAATTCGGCTTCTTCTGCACCTCTCTCCGCAATTCGCTTACGGCGCTCATACTCTTCTTCAAGCAGCCCCTTTAACGCAACCAGTCGCTGTGTCTTGGTTTCGACATTGGTCTTCGCAACAGACAAACGGCTGCGTAACTCCTGGTACAGAGGGTTCAGAACCTGGGCATCGGATGAATCCTTATTAGCCTTGGGTTCGGCATTCTGCTTCATGGACTCCCGGATATCATCAATTTGCTGCTGAACACTGACAACATCAGGATAATCTTCAGTATAGGACAACAACAAATTCTCTTTTCGAAGCTGTAAGGCTCTCAATCGATCCATAAAGGCATCTGACACCATGGCCACATCTGTAAATTCAGACTCTTTGGACAGCTGCTCCTCTAGCTCCCTAATCGAAATTCTGTCTTCATTGACATCAATCTCCAGCAACTCGATCTGGTCTCGCAACTTGGAAATCCGGGCATCTACGCTGCCACTTCGCCCATCAAAGTTAGTCGACTTGAACTCTTTGAGCCTTTCCTCTGCCAACAACAACTGGTCCTTATACTGTTTGACCTGATTATCGATAAACATAAAAGCCTCTCGACTCTCGGTACGCTGACTTTCAGAGCTGCTTCTGATAAAGGTATCGATCACCGTATTCAGGATATCGTAAGCATCTTCGGCGGTGTCATCGTTATAGGTAATCTTGATATAACTGGCTCCCAGACTCGCCACCCCAATTCGGCTTCTGAGACCGTTAATCGCTGCCCCCATATCCTCGGGCGAATCAAACGATGAAGTGTCATAGACCTTCTCGACAACTTGCTGAAGCAAGCGAGGCGAGTGCACCATATCCCGAACAATCCGACTTCTGTTCTGAACTCTGGACTGTGCCGCCTGACTTTCCAGCAGGGGCTTCAGGATATTCTGGTTATCCGCAAAGATCACCGCGGATGTCTCAAATTTTGAGGGCCAAAATGCCCCTACAATCAGTACAGCAAAGCCGATCGCTGCAGCCCCGAACAGAAAAAGAAACTTGCGCGACCAGATCTCTCTGAGAACGACCAGGGCGTACTTCAGGATCAGTGTCAGATCCATTAAAAACCTCTCTCTGGAATGGTAATAATATCTTGTGGGTAAAGCACATAATTGGAATCCAGGTTACCGGACTCCAGAATATCGTCGATGTAAACCGGGTAGACTTTGGCACCCTCAGCGGTTTGACGATACAACTTGGCCTCATTGCCATTCGCGAAAGGCGATAAACCACCCGCCTCCAGCACCACATCCAAAACGGTAATACCCTTCCTGTATTGGATCGAGCGCTGATTCGCAACGGCACCTGTGATACGAATTCTGTGAATATACTCCGCACTGGTCGGATTCGTCACAATGACTGTCACTTTGGGACTGCGGATATAGTCGGCCAGTGCGGCCTCAATCTCTCTCGACATTTCGAGAGTCGTTTTTCCATCTACTTTAACGTCGCCGACCAGTGGCACAGAAATTTTGCCGTCCGGGCGCACCGTAACAGATACCGACAGATCAGGGTTACGCCAAACACTGACCTGGACAGCATCACCGATACCGAGCAGGTATTCATCTACGATACCGATACTGGAACCTACAGGCTGCTCAGACACGGTATTGACCGAGCTACAGCCACCAAGCACCATTGTCAGGGCTGAAAACAAAATTAATGTGGCGTTAACCGAAAATTTCATGCGCATCTGTCATTTTCCCTTTGAAAAGTTTAAAGCACCAATGAATGAAGGCGAGATCATCACTATGTAGCCCTAATGCACTCCTTTCCCCAGGAGCACGACCTCAACCGTCTGAATCACAATCAGTACATCCAGAAAAAAACTGTGATTCTTCACATAATACAAGTCATATTTTAGCTTATTGTGCGCATCTTCGACCGAAGCCCCATAGGGGTACTTTAGCTGCGCCCAACCCATCAGCCCGGGCTTTACGCGATGCCGCGCGTCGTAAAACGGAATTTTCTCTTTCAGTTCTTCAACAAACTCCGGCCGCTCTGGTCGCGGCCCAACAAAGCTCATGTCACCCTTCAGTACATTATAGAGCTGCGGCAGCTCGTCCAGCCGGGTATTTCTGATAAAGGCTCCTACACGCGTGACACGGGCATCATTCTTTTGTGCCCAAACCGCTTTGCCGTCTTTCTCGGCATTCTGAGTCATACTGCGAAACTTGTAGATTGAAAATTCCTTGCCATTCAAGCCGACTCTGACCTGCTTGTAGATTACCGGACCGCCACTTTCCAGATAAACTGCCAGCGCCGTGAGCAGCATAAACGGCCAGGCAACGAGCAACAGCAATACAGCAACACAGTTATCGAAAACACTTTTGACAACATCACGCAGTTGGGAATAGACAAAACCATCAGAAAAAAGCGCCCAGCTGGGCCTGAGCAAAGCAATCTCAATGCGCAATAATTCCCGTTCGATAAAAGCCAGTGGCTCGGTTATTCGAACCCCTTTCAACTTACAATTGAGCAATTCATCTACAGGGACATTCCCGCCTTCACTTTTTCTGCGCTCGTCCGGCGCGACGACAATCTCACTGATATTATTTTCACGTGTAAAACTCTCCCAATCGTAGGGGTAAGCAATGAGTCTGGATGCTTCGACAGCATCCTCACTCCGACTGCACGGAACCACGCCTTCAAGACGGAAACCCAGTTTGGCATTAATCGAATCAATCCGGTCCACCACGTTGCGCGCTGTTTCCCCGGCACCCAGCACAACCACCTTGCGGCTGAGCTGCCGTAAATCAACCATTTTAAAAAACAGGTAGCGCGTAAACAGCACCAGCAGAAGCGAAAGCGTAATCGCAACGGCCAGCACACCCCGACCAAGGAAAATAGCAGGCACTAAATAGTAAATAATCGTTAGGATCGCTGTGCCCAGAAAGAAGTAGCTGACGACAGTACGCAGCATCATCCCGACCATTCCTTCACGGAAAATACTGGTGTAAACGCCCATTGCCAAAGAACAGCAGCTGAGAACAACCGCAAAGGTCAGCGTCTGCAATGCCGGCAGCTCCAGCACCAGTGAGTAACCGGCAATATAGTTCGTGATGTCTATTCCGCCATAGACCGCAAATATCAGCAGGACAAACTCAATCGCGCCCAGCAGCAGAAATTTGGTATGAAGATAATGGTTTAAAACCCGCACGTGTGCCAAAGAAAAACTTCCTGTAATGCTTACTCTACCAACAATTCGTCGTCAATCTATCAACAGACCGGCATACATTAGCATCAAATATTGACTAAAGCATGACCAATCCCTGGCTCTCTTGCGGTGTAACAAGATAGACACTTCGCAAAGCGAGCCATTATGCTATAAAGAACACTATATTATAATAGGCTTTTCTTCTATTTATTGGTGCCGCACCACCAATGCGCTTACTAACATTCAATTTTAAGGACGTAATCACACACTATGGACTCCAACCCTCATATTTGCATTATCGGCCAAGGTTATGTCGGCCTGCCTTTGGCAGTGGAATTCGGAAAAAAATACCCGACTATCGGTTTTGATATCAAAGAAGCCCGCATTGCCGAACTGCAGGCCGGCACTGACAGCACGCTGGAATGCTCGAAAGAAGAACTGGCAAGCGCCGAACAGTTGAGTTTTACGACGCATTTGGAAGATATTGCCCGGGCGAACGTTTATATCGTGACCGTGCCCACACCGATAGACAAATACAACACGCCTAACCTCGCGCCATTGATCGGTGCCAGCGAGATGCTGGGTAAAGTGGTCTCCAAGGGTGACTATGTCATTTACGAGTCCACGGTCTACCCCGGGGCAACCGAAGATGACTGTATTCCACTGATCGAAAAACATTCAGGCCTCAAGCTGAATCAGGACTTTTATGCCGGTTACAGCCCAGAGCGAATCAATCCGGGCGACAAAGAACATCGCGTCACCAACATTCTCAAGGTCACTTCAGGCTCCACTCCCGAAGCCGCTGATTTTATTGACAATCTTTACAAAAGCATTATCGAGGCGGGCACCCACAAAGCCAGCTCCATTCGCGTCGCAGAAGCGGCCAAGGTCATTGAAAATACTCAACGGGATGTGAATATTGCGCTGGTCAATGAGCTGGCACTGATCTTTGACAAGATGGGGATCGACACCCTGGAAGTGCTGGAAGCTGCCGGGACCAAATGGAACTTCCTGCCGTTCCGCCCCGGACTGGTGGGTGGCCATTGTATTGGTGTTGACCCCTATTACCTGACATACAAAGCCCAGTCGATTGGCTATCACCCGGAGATGATTCTTTCCGGGCGTCGCATCAACGACAACATGTCAGGCCACATCGCCGAGAAAGTACTGCGCCTGATGACCCGCAAGAAGATTCAGGTTGTGGATGCCAATATTCTGGTGATGGGATTGACCTTCAAGGAAAATTGCCCGGATATCCGTAATACCAAAGTCATCGATGTGATTCGAGAGCTACAAGGTTTTCATGCCAATGTCGACATCTATGACCCCTGGGCAGATGCCGAAGAAGTTGCCGGCGAATATAAGCTCGCACTGACCGACGAACCCAAACAGGGTCATTACGATGCTGTTGTCGTCTGTGTTGCCCACGACCAGATCAAAGCCATGGGTGTCGAGAAGATCCGGCAATTATGCAAACAGCAGCATGTCATCTTTGATGTGAAATACGTGCTGGACAAGTCGGCAATTGATGCAAGGTTGTAAATTTCTGGCACGCTGGGACGCGTCTGACGCCTGACGTCGGACGTCGGACGCAAAAAAATGGCAAGCATCGGCACCCACTACATCCTGAGCGCTCTGGGAGGAGCGCGCAGCAAGGGCCTGGATTGTCAGGCCTTGTTGCGACAGGCCCGTATTCCCGCACAGGCTCTAAACAACCCTAAATCCCGCTTCAATGTTGAAAATGTCGCCCTGCTATATGACGGCATTGCAAAAGCCCTGGACGATGAGTGCATGGGTTTTACTGAGTTTCCGATCAAACCAGGCACCTTCGCCTTGATGGCCGAATGGGTTAGCCACAGCCATACTCTGGAAGAGCTGCTGGAAAAAGGCATCCGTTTTTACAACCAGATCACCCGAGAGCTGCAAATGGCGCTCGAAATTGAAGACGAGCATGTCTACCTGACGACCTGGCAACGACGCCCGGAACTCGATTTCGAACATTTTTACATCGAATACTGGCATGTTATCTGGCACCGCTTCGCCTGCTGGTACATCGATGAACCCATCAAGCTACTGGGTGCCTATATCAACTATACGCCCATCGACCCAGATGAGTTCAACCTTCTGTTTCGCTGCCCGACCTATCAGAAAAGCCGATTCAACCGCTTGGTATTCCATAAAAACTACCTTGGCAAGAAACTCGTCAAGTCACCGAGCGACCTACACAATTTCCTGCAACGCGCGCCGGTCGATTTGCTCACCATTCCGGGTGAGGACACCAGCCTTACTGCCAAAATCAACCACTTGCTGGAACCGAAGGCGCCGCTCAAGTTACAGAAACTCGTGCTGCCCAGCAGTGAGGCTCTCGCCAACCAGCTCGGAATGAGCGAACAGACCCTGCGCCGAAAACTCAACTCGGAAGGCATGTCCTATCAACGACTGAAAGACGAACTGCGTTACAGCCTCGCCAACAAGATGCTGGCGAGCCGCAGTTTGTCGATTTCCGAAATATCAGGGCGACTGGGTTTCAGCGAGCCCCGGGCCTTTTCACGGGCCTATAAACACTGGTCAGGTGTCCCCCCGCGAACCTTTCGAAAAGAAAAGCACCAACACCGCAAATGAGCGTTTATGTCTATTTTGTATCAACTTTTTTGTGACTAATTAAACCTCCATATACGCACTATTTATATACATATCATTTACTTATCTAAGTTTTGACTGGCGCACATCCCTGCCCTCTGCCTATTCACAAACTGGACATTAGCTAATATCATCCTGCTCAAATTTAATTCACCTGCCGAAAATTTCAGTATCGGCCGGGCCAGAACAACAAACTCATTCCAAAGAGCGACGCCATCGTGACAAAATCTGCCAAGCAAGCAGGCATCCCGAGCCTTACGAACCCTTTCACTCAGGAACAGGAAGTCAAATTCAACATCCCCGGTCAGGCCAATTACGAACCGGGTCTGTATGAGGAAAACCTTGCCAAGGGCTATGCCCTGACCAAACGCCCGCGAAAAGCGGCGGGCGTCGACGCGATTACGCGGCAACACAGTAAAGGCCGAATGACCATCTGGGAGCGCATCGCGGTGCTCACAGACGAGGAGCCCACTTTCCTGTTCCAGAACTGGGGAAAAAATCTGGACGGCGCCTCACTGGTGACAGCCGTCGTTAATATCGATGGCCGGGACGTCGCCTTGTATGGGCATGACTTTACGGTCAGAGCCGGATCGATGGATGCCACCAACGGCAAAAAACTGGCCCGCCTGATGGAGCTGGCAGGTAAACGCCGCATTCCACTGGTCGGTCTGAACGATAGCGCCGGCGCTTATGTCCCGGCCGGTGTCGGTGGCCTGGACGGTTATGCAGAGGCCTTCACCGCGCTGCGTAAAATCAGTGGTGTCGTGCCCAGTATCATGTGCATGTTCGGCTTCAATGCCGGCGGTGGCTCGTACCTGCCGCGCCAGGGCAGCTTTATGATCCAGCCCAACGAAACCTTTTTCGGCCTCACCGGCCCCGGTGTCGTGAAAAGCGTTCTGGGCGAGGATGTCACGCCGGATGAACTCGGTGGTCCCGGCGTGCACAGCCAGAGTGGCGTCACTGACTTTGTCGTCAAGGATGAAATCAGCGCCTTGAAAAAGGTGAGACAGCTACTCAAGTATATTCCGAACAACAACAGCGAGATGGCGCCATTTCAGCCAACCTCGGACCCGATTGACCGTAAAACCTGGGATATCGATATCCTGCTGAAGAAAGCCTTCAACAGCCCCAGCGGATTCAACACCCCCATCGACGTCACCATCATGATCCAGCAATTGTGTGATCATGGTGACTTTATGGAAATCCAGCCCGAGCGGGCCCGCAACACCATTACGGCTCTGGGACGGATGGGCGGCAATGTGGTCGGTTTCATGGCCACCAATAGCTCGGTCGCCTCAGGGCAGATTGACATCGACGCCGCCTACAAGAATGCCCGCTTTATTCGTTTCTGCAATCTGTACAACATACCGGTCATCTTTATGGAAGACACGACCGGCTTCCTGCCGGGCCGTGAACAGGAAAGCGCCGGTATTGTGCAGGCTGGTCGCGCCATGCTGGATTCGATCATCGATCTCCGTACTCCGCGCTTCCTGGTCATCATCCGGAACGCCTTCGGTGGCGCCTATGCCTCGTATAACTGCTATAACACCGGTGCTGACTTCGTCTGCGCCCTGCCTTCCACGCGGGCAGCGGTGATGGGCCCGGCAGGCGTTGAATTCGTCTACAAGAAGGAAGTACGCGCGATTCGTGAAGCCGTCAAGCGCGGGGAGCAGGATGCTGCATGGCAGGCAGAGCAGGAAGCCCTGCTGGTCAAACGCTATGAGGATGAGCTGATGAATCCAAACGAAGCGCTCAGCCTGGGCTCGATTTCACAGATTGTGATGCCTAGAGACCTTCGAAAGGTTCTCTGTGAAAATATGGCCTTTCACTTGCGACATTACAAGCCGGAACCCCTTTCAACAGTGCACCGGGAATTCCACTAAACCAGGCGATTACAATTTTGACCGGGCAGGGTTTGGCACGTCACCATCGTTCCTGCCAGTGGCAAACAAAACAATACGGAACCTGAAATGAGCAACGAACATTATCTGAACAATCCTCTGATCAAGAAAGATCGTCGACTCGCATTGGCAGACAGCGCGTGGGTCAGGCAATTTGCCTGTGAGCATTTCAAACCACTGATAATCTGTCGAGGCCCCATTCGAAAGGAGGCCATGGATGTCTTCAGTGAAATGGGCATTGAGGACTACGGTATCCTTTTGTCCGAGAAAGACAGCATTGTTTACCAGAATGCACTCGCCCCTGAACTGCGTCAGCTGACCAATCCTGACCGCGTGCACCGGGTGCCGGACTACAGCGGGGCGGATAAGGTCGAACGAGATACCCGCATTCGACAGATTATCAGCATTGCCAGGGAAAACGGATACAACGCCATTTTTGCCGGCTATGGCTTTATGGCAGAAGACGAGAACATGGTCAGCGCCATGGAGAAAGCAGGCCTCACCTTTATCGGCCCCTGTTCTCGCACGGTACACGATGCCGGCCTGAAGGACGAAGCCAAACGCACCGCGCTGAAAGTTGGCGTCAGCGTCACACCTGGTGTCGATAATTCCACCACCCTGACCTTACTGAAAAAATATCCGGACAAGAAAGCCCTGGCCAAATGCATTGAAGCCGAACAACTGGAACTCGATCAGGCCAGGTTCGAGGCCTGCGATGACATCGACGACCTGGCCGATATGGTATTGATGGCATCCTATGCCAAAGGCATCGACCTGTTTTCGATTCAGGACTTACAGGAAACCATCAAAGAACAGGTACTCAAGATCAGCCGCGAGTACCCCGAAAATCGTATTCGACTGAAATGCATCGGCGGCGGTGGCGGTAAGGGGCAGCGTATCCTGCCCAACCCGAATTCATTCAAAGGCAAACTGGAAGCGCGTCTGCAGCAAACCGCTGACCTGGCACCGTCCCTGGTACTGGAAATCCTGAACGAAGTGAAGGCGACCGGGAAAGGCGACAACAAAAATGTCCTGATCGAACTCAATATCGAAACCACACGCCATCAGGAAATCCAGGTGATTGGTAATGGCGAATGGACACTGGCGCTGGGTGGACGGGATTGCTCATTACAGATGCATGAGCAGAAGCTGTTGGAAGTGTCGGTCACGACAGAAGATCTCCAGCACGCACTGGCCGAAGCAGTCAAGGATGGACGTGATACCGAGGCAAAAGTACTGAGTCAGGACATTAAAACACTGCAGGCCATGGAGACCGAGGCAGAAAGATTTGGTGAAGCCGTCGGACTGGATAATGTCTCTACGTTCGAGTGTATCGTCGATCGGGACAAACACTTCTTCATGGAAATGAACACCCGTATTCAGGTTGAGCACAGAGTCACCGAACTCTGCTACAGCATGAAGTTTGTCAATCCGGAAAACAGTGACGACTACTTCGTTGTGGAATCATTGGTGGAGGCCATGGTACTGCTGGCTGCGCATGGCAAACGCCTGCCTCGACCCCAGCGTCTGGTGCGCAATAAGGCATCTGTCGAAGCACGGCTCAATGCCACGAATCAGGCGCTGGCACCGCACGCCGGTGGACAGATCGAGTACTGGTCGGACCCGCAACCCGGTGAAATCCGTGATGATCAGGGGATCAGCCTGCACAATCCAGATACCGATGTCTTTATGACCTACCACCTCGCAGGTGCCTACGACAGTAACATAGCCTTGCTGTTGACCGTCGGGGAAGATCGTCCGGACAGCTATAGCCAACTGTCAGAGATCCTGCGCGTCACGCGAATGGAAGGCAAAGACCTGGCCACTAATCTGGAATTTCACTATGGATTGGTCAACTGGTTTATCGGTAACAACATTAATGCCCGACCAACGACCCGTTTTATTGTGCCGTATCTGACAGCCGTAGGCCTTTTGAAGCAACACGCCAATCAGCTCGACATCAAATATGCCTATCAGCAGCTAAGCCAAAAGACCGTGCAGACTTTTGAGGATAAGGATGCCGCAGCCTCCTGCCAGCAAATTCTCAGCCGCAAGCAATTGTTGCTGACACGGCCAATGCAAAAGCTGTTTTCTGAGCCTCATATCCTGTCGGGCTGGCTCAGCCTCAACAAAGTGAACTTCGAATTTCTCAAGAACGGGAAAATCCAGTGGTCTGAGAATCCGGTCAAGGTGCTGGCAGAGACCTATCGCTATCTGAATATGGATTTCAATGCCGACAACCCCCCTTCCAATATGATCTGGGACCATGACCATGAGGTGCTGACAGACGCACTTGATTTCTACAGCCAACTCGAGACAGGTCTGGACTGTGAGGATTATCAGGCATTATGCAAAACTCTGGATAAGAGCGCGGCTCCCAAAGGTTTTGACAAAGATAGCTGGCAGGCTGTACGTGCAGCGCATAGCGGCTATCAACTGGGCAATGATATCCTGCTCCTGCTACCCTACATCGCGCAGCAAAGCCAATTCTTTGATTTGAAGGTCAATGAAGACCTGACCATTCATATTCCTGAAGCCTTGCTTGCAAGCGAGTTGCAGGTCGCCATGTCCAAAGTACTGGTGCCACCACCGATGGCCAAGGGCGATGAGATTCTGGCGCCGTCGGGTGGAATGTTCTATGCCTGCGAGGCCCCCGGATTGCCGCCGTTTGTGAATGAAGGCGATCATTTCTCGGCCGGCGCCCCCTTGTATATCGTCGAAGTCATGAAGATGTTCAACAAAATAAAGGCCCCGTTCTCCGGCGTCATCGAGAAAGTTCTGATCGAAGAAGACGGCACCATCATCAAGAAAGGGCAACCCATCTTCAAGATCAAGCCGGATGAAAAGATCGTGCTCGAAACAGAGGCAGAAATAGCCGCCCGAAAACAAAAAGCGACAGACATATTCCTGGCCGGCATTTAAGCCTGGCAGTTGAGAAAGAGACCCTCTGCGAATCATTTTACACATGCTTAGGGACGAACACTAAACAGATGAGAAACTGATTATGATTACAGGACTAGACCATATTGCGATTGCGGTTCCGGACCTGCACAAGGCTATCGAGCGCTTTGCCGAAGACTTTGGGCTTCCACTGAAAGCAACAGAAGATGTTCCGGAGGCCAAGACCAGCGCTGCATTCCTGCCCATAGAAAAAAGCAGTATTGAACTGATTCACCCACTGAATGGTGAAGGGCCAGTGCAGAAATACCTTGATAAAAAAGGCGGCGGCATTCATCACCTGTGTTTTCGCAGTGACGACATCGAAGCCGATATTGAACGGCTCAAAGCCAAGGGCTATCAATTTTTGAGTGATGCGCCCACCAAAGGCGCACACAATTGCAAAGTCATTTTTATTCACCCGAAAAGTTGTGATGGCGTGCTGGTCGAACTGAATCAACCCATGGATCACTGAGCGCGACACGGGTACCAGCAAGACCACCAATTCAAGCATATCGCCCTCTCGCAGGGCGATAGAATAAAACACTGAATCTTCACTCGACGACGCACGACGTTGTTCTGGCCACAAGTGTCCGGCCCCAGAAACAGGCAATAGGTATGAGCGAACAATCCAAGCCCGATATCGCAGCATGGGAAGCGCTGGCGACAAAGCAGATGAAAGGCAGGACGCCAGACGAAATGACCTGGCAAACACCCGAAGGGGTGCCGGTAAAGGTGCTTTACACCAAAGCCGATACCGAGAAACTGCCGTATGCAGACACCCTGCCCGGCCTCGCGCCCTACGTGCGCGGACCAATGGCCACCATGTATGCAGGTCGGCCCTGGACCATTCGTCAATATGCCGGCTTTTCGACCGCAGAAGAGTCCAACGCGTTCTATCGCAAAAATCTGGCCGCCGGTGCCCAGGGCATCTCCGTGGCTTTCGATCTGGCCACACACCGGGGCTATGACTCGGACCATCCGCGCGTCACCGGCGATGTAGGCAAAGCTGGTGTTGCGATCGACTCGGTCGAGGATATGAAAATTCTTTTTGACGGCATCCCTCTCGACAAGGTATCCGTATCGATGACCATGAATGGCGCAGTCCTGCCTGTTCTGGCCAACTATATTGTGGCCGCCGAGGAACAAGGCGTCACGCCGGAAAAACTGGCCGGCACTATCCAGAATGATATTCTGAAAGAGTTCATGGTACGCAACACCTACATTTACCCGCCAGCACCTTCGATGAAAATCATCGGCGACATCATTGCCTATACCTCATCGCATATGCCCCGCTTTAACAGCATCTCCATTTCCGGCTATCACATTCAGGAAGCCGGGGCCGATGCGGCACTGGAATTGGCCTATACCCTGAGCGATGGTCGTGAATATGTGCGCACCGCACTGGCCGCCGGACTGGATGTCGACGCTTTTGCACCGCGCCTGTCTTTTTTCTGGGGCATTGGCATGAACTTCTACATGGAAATCGCCAAACTGCGCGCCGGTCGACTGCTATGGCACCGTATCATGGAAGATTTCAATCCGAAAAACCCGAAATCGTCCATGCTGCGCACACATTCCCAAACGTCCGGTTGGTCACTGACCGAACAGGATCCGTACAACAATGTGATTCGTACCACCATCGAAGCCATGGCTGCCGTGTTTGGCGGCACCCAGTCACTGCATACCAATGCGCTGGATGAAGCCGTCGCATTGCCCTCCGAGTTTTCGGCGCGGATTGCGCGTAACACCCAGATCATTATTCAGGAAGAAACCGGCATTACCCAGGTTGCCGACCCGTGGGGAGGTTCCTATATGATGGAAAGCCTGACCCAGGAACTGGCCGACAAAGCCTGGGAGCTGATTGAGGAAATTGAAGCAGAGGGCGGCATGGCAAAAGCGATTGAAGCGGGTCTGCCGAAGCTGCGCATCGAGGAAAGTGCTGCCAAGAAGCAGGCACGCATTGACCGCGGCGAAGACGTGATTGTCGGCGTCAACAAGTATCAGCTGGATGAAGAAGACGCGCTGGATATCCTCGAGGTCGACAATGTCGCCGTGCGGGAATCGCAGATCAAGCGCCTCGAAAAGATCAAGGCATCGCGCGATAATGCCGCTGTCGAGCAGGCACTGGCCGCACTCACAGCCGCTGCTGCCAGCGGCGAAGGTAATTTACTGGCCCTGTCGATCGAAGCGGCGCGACTTCGTGCCACCGTTGGTGAGATTTCGGATGCCATGGAAAAGGAATTTGGACGTTATCAGGCACAGGCGCGCACGATTAGTGGTGTCTACGGTGCCCGCTATCAGAATGATGAGGATTGGAAAACCATTCAACAGCAAATTGAAAAGTTCACCAGCGCACATGGCCGCCGCCCGCGCATGCTGGTCTGCAAAATGGGACAGGACGGCCACGACCGCGGCGCCAAAGTGATCGCGACGGCCTTCGCCGATATCGGATTCGACATTGACCTGTCGCCAATGTTCTCGACCCCTGAAGAGGTCGCCAAACAGGCCATCGAAAATGATGTCCATGTCATTGGTGTCAGCTCACAGGCGGCCGGCCACAAAACCCTGATTCCGGCGCTGATTCAGGCCCTGAAGGATCAGGGCGCTGAAGACATTGCTATCGTGGCTGGAGGCGTCATTCCCAAACAGGACTATGATTTTCTGTATCAGGCGGGTGTCAAAGGCATCTTCGGTCCGGGAACCAAAATCACGGAATCTGCCAGACAAGTGATTGAGGCCATCAGTGAAGATTGATCTTCACACCGGCGTTGACTTTCAGTTGATCACGCTGGAGTCGGCCTGATGTCCATCGAACAAGCACCCGATGCGCAGGCTTTGATCTCAGGTAACCGGCGTGCGCTGGCCAAAGCAATCACGCTGATTGAGAGCAGAAAAACGGACCACCATCAGCAAGCTCAGGCCTTGCTCTCTTCTCTGCTGCCGCATACCGGAAATAGCATCCGCATCGGTATTACCGGCATTCCGGGGGTCGGAAAATCAACCTTTATCGAGGCCCTGGGTTTAAGTCTGATTGATAAGGGGCATCGTGTGGCGGTGCTCGCTGTTGACCCAAGTTCGCCTCTCAAGGGCGGCAGTATTTTGGGCGACAAGACCCGCATGGAGCAACTATCGCGATCACAACAGGCATTTATCCGGCCCTCCCCTTCCGAAGGTTCTCTGGGCGGCGTCGCCCAAAAAACAAGAGAAAGCATCCTGCTCTGTGAAGCGGCCGGTTATGACGTGATACTGGTCGAAACAGTAGGGGTCGGCCAGTCCGAATATGAAGTGGCCTCCATGGTCGATTTTTTTCTGGTACTGATGCTGCCTAACGCCGGCGATGAACTTCAGGGAATCAAGCGCGGCATTATGGAGCTGGCAGACGCTCTGGTCATCAATAAAGCAGATGGTGACTTCAAACCTGCCGCTGAAAATACCCGCAATCACTACCAGAACGCATTGCATCTGCTTCAGAATGAGGGCCCCTGGACGCCACAGATTCTGTCCTGTTCTGCGCTCCATAATGAGGGCATCGAAGAGGTGTGGAACATGATCACCACGTTCCGGGAGCAGGCGCAGCAAAGCGGTGCACTGGACACAAGGCGCAAGCAACAAAACCTGCACTGGCTGGATACCCTGATACAGATCATGCTGCTGGAACAACTGTCACAAAGTGACCGTGCACAGGTCCAACTCAAGCAAGCCCGACAAGCGGTTGCGGATCATCAAATGACCCCATTGCAGGCGGCTCAATCCGTGCTTGACGTGCTTCGTACTCCTTGCGATTGACACCAGCCATTCGGTTTCTTCAACTGGTATTTTTGGCCAGCACTGACCTGCATTAATCGGATCCCTCCGGATTACCTCAATGCTGTGAACCAGTCCGGCGTTCTGGAATGGTGGCTCCCTTAAAATCGAAATTGCTTGCGGGTTCTGCAACATCCGGCCCGACACCTGAAAACAATAACAAAGAGGAGCTCACATGAGTATCAACCAAGTCGGTATAGTCGGTACCGGTCAAATGGGCCTGGGTATTGCCCAGTTACTGGCACAACAAGGCATCAAATCCGTTTGCGTGAAAGTCACTGGCGGCGACCTGCAACCCAAGCAGGCACTGCTGGACAAGTCTCTGCAGCGACTGGTCGACCGGGACAAGATGTCTCTGGAACAGAAAATGAGCACACTGGAACTGATCCAGCTGTCTCAGGAATTACACGATTTGCGTGATTGCGACCTTGTCATCGAATCCATCGTTGAGGAAATGGACAAGAAGCAGGATATTTTTCGCAATCTCGAATCGATTGTCGCCGATGAAACAATACTCGCCTCGAATACCTCCACGCTAGGTATTACCGAATTATCGACGGCATTGCAGCACAAGCAGCGATTGATTGGCCTGCACTTCTTCAACCCGGCCACGGTGATGAAACTGGTGGAGGTGATTCCGACCCTGCACACGCCGCAAGAGATTGTTGATCGCATGTGTGACTGGGTCAGCGCGATTGGTAAAACACCAGTGGCCGTCAAAGATGAAACCGGATTTATCGTCAACCGCTTACTGACGCCTTACATGGTAGATGCCATTCGCTCCTGTGAGCGAGGCCTGTCAGGCGTGGAAGAAATAGACACCGCGATGAAACTGGGCTGCAACCACCCCATGGGACCGCTGGAACTGGCGGACTATATCGGGCTCGATATTGTCTACCATATGTCCAACAACCTGTATGACACTTTCAAGGAACTTCGTCTGTCGCCGCCACCACTGCTGAAAACACTGTTTATTGCAGAACAGGTGGGCCGTAAAAGCGGTCTTGGCTTCTATGACTACTCGACCAAGCCGCCCACGCCAAGGAAGTTCTAGATGAATGAGGCCCTGAGGAAAAACGCTTATTTATACAGCTGTATGGCCTAAACCTACTGACACCCTTCGTTAATGCATAGTCAGAGTTCCTTTTTACAGGGGAAGGAATTCTGAGTAGCTAATATAATTAAACCAAAGTCCTCCCATTTTGGGATGTTCCATGGCGATCGGTTCATCATAGAGTTTAATGTGCACGCCAAAAACATCCTCAGCCTGATAACCCGGTTTGAAATCGATTTCGCTCCAAGGCAAATCAATACGTGTTGTTTGCCCAAAAACGATTGGCATGCTCTCGATACTTGGAGCGCAGAGACATGCATCCCCAATATAATCAAGCTCACTGGAGCCCTCGTAAAAAGCAAAACCGTAGTGCGCGGCTCTCGAATCACTGGTTTCAAACTCTATGTGAAAAGATTGGGTAGCGGGATTGGAAGTAAATACCAGATCATTTTCATCTATTGTCATCGCTTCCAAGCCGGGAAGCCCGTTATCAGTAGAACCAGTAAACTCATCTGAATAGGCAAACTGCTCAGTATCAAGCGGATCGCCCCCAATATTCAGAAAATCAAATTGTTTCGTTGCCTCATTCCCATCCCAATCTTCAACGACCAGTGCGTAGCCTCGCAGGTTCACACTGTGCGAATTATCGCCCATATGGAAAACACATTCGAATATTTCATCCAATTCGTAATAACAGTCGCTGAGCGGGATATTGCGACTTCCTCCCAGGAGGGTCCAATACCAATCCTGATCCAGATCGACTACGAACACGTTTTTTATATTGTCGACACCTTGTGGGTCAGTGATACTTGCTGAAACAGTAAATCGAATCGTCGCGTTAGGTGTTATTTCCCATTTGTCAAAAAAAGAGGTGTGCGCGTGGTATATGTCGGTATAGATTTTTGCAATTTCCGGTTTCTCTGAAGGTAGCCCTCCCCCGCCCGAGCCGCCACTGCACCCGCCAATCGCCAATGCCAGAACCAATAAAACAGATACACGCTGAAACCACACTGCAACACTCTCCCTCAACCAAATCCATGCATTAACCGATCTTGCAAGCCAAAGCAAAAACGAGCAGTCTAACAAAATCAGTGCCAGTCCTAATCTGTTTAGACATTAGACGTTAAAAACATCACAATTATTTTTCAAGTCGCGACCGATTCAATCCTCCCGATGGAAATTTCTCTTAAATTATGCTCATCCGGGGCTCGTATCATTATGTGGTCATATGAAACATGAGGTTGTAAAAATACTATCAGCCAAGCCTGATAATATTTTCGTTTCCAAGGTTGAAGAACTGCAGTCACTATGGAGTGGCTATGGCTCGATTAAGCGTTACACACTTTCCGGCGGTGAACAGAACACCATTATCGTTAAGCATGTAAAGCTTCCGGATCACCAGAAGCACCCACGCGGCTGGAATACACGACATTCGCACCAACGTAAAATACGTTCATATGAGGTCGAAACACAGTGGTACAAAGATTTCGGTCAGGCATGTGATGATCTTTGTCGTATTGCCGAGTGCTTCGGCACCAAACGGGAGAAAGACGAATTTATCATCGTGCTTGAAGACTTGGATGCCAGCGGTTTCACTCGAAGGCTTGAGCAAGCTACGCCGAACCAGATGTTGCCCTGCATTCGATGGCTGGCACACTTCCATGCCCGCTTTCTGCATCATTCGCATACAGGCCTTTGGCCCACCGGAACCTATTGGCATCTGGAAACCCGACCTGACGAGCTGGAAGCACTTGATGACCCAGCATTAAAAAAAGCCGCACTCGAGATCGATATGAAACTGCGCGAATGCCCCTATCAAACGCTGGTACATGGTGACGCAAAACTCGCAAATTTCTGTTTCTCAAAAGACGGTCAGTCAGTCGCGGCGGTCGACTTTCAGTATGTTGGGGGAGGCTGTGGTATGAAGGATGTCGCCTATTTTATTGGCAGTTGCCTGGATGCGAATGCGTGTCAACGCTATGCAGAAGAGCTGCTTCAGTATTACTTTGATTCTCTGGAAGAAGCGCTGAACACAAGTGCTTCATCGATTTCCTTTGCTGCACTAGAGGAAAGTTGGCGGCCCATGTATGCCTATGCCTGGGCTGATTTTCACCGCTTTGTGAAGGGCTGGAGCCCGGGGCACTGGAAACTGCACAGCTACAGTGAGGCATTGACACAAGGTGTTCTGAAGGAACTTCAATCGCGATGAAACTTTCCAATCATCAACTGCTGGGGCTTTATGAAACGGCGTGCAATGCGGCGCTCAGTGCCGGTGAACTGATCCGCAGTTACGCCAAAAAGCCAATCAAGGTAGAACACAAAAGTGGCGGAGATAGTCTCGCGGCACAGGTCGTCACCGAAGTGGATCGCCAATGCGAAGCGGACATTATCGAACATCTGACACCCACCCTTGCCAAGTATGATCTGGCGCTATTGAGCGAAGAGCTTCAAGACGACGGTCAGCGCCTGCTGAAAGACCATTTCTGGTGTATTGATCCGCTGGACGGCACACTCGCCTTTAGCGAGTCCAGACCCGGCTACGCAGTCTCCATCGCGCTGGTTTCACGCAGTGGCACACCGCTGATTGGCGTCGTGCACGACCCTTGCGAAGCCATCACCTATTCGGCGATTCGCGGACACGGGCTGTTTCTGAACCATGAACCCTGGCGTGTCAGGCGCGTGCCGGAACATCCGCCAGAGCGCCAGGTACTCACGCTGCCTCTGGATCGCAGTTTTGTGACCCGAAAGGACTATGTCCAACGACTGAAAAAACTGGAAGAAAATGCCAAAACGGCGGGGTATCACGGAATTGATACCAAGCATCATGCCGGTGCGGTGATCAATGCCCTGCAGGTACTGATTAGCCCGCCCGGGCTCTATTTCAAAATGCCCAAGCCAGAACAGGGCGGAGGTAGCCTCTGGGATTTCGCCGCCACTGCCTGTATTTTCCATGAGGCCGGAGCGATCGCATGCGACTTTTTCGGCAAGCCACTTGAGCTGAATCGCGCCGATTCATGCTTTATGAATCATCGCGGGGTGATCTTTGCGAGCAATATGACAATTTCCACGGCCATGAAAACCGTAATAAGTCCGGACGAGTAAACTTGAAAAATCCGCCCGCATGGAATGCGCTTGCTCTGGTGTTCCAGTTCAACCCTGTTCGGGCTAGGACTCAAAGTAAAGACGCGCCAACATAAACAGAATTATCAGCGGCACGCCCACCAGCATGCCGATAAAGTTCAGGTCTTTTTGCTGCCACAGGAAGCGCCATAATTCCCCTTGGGTCATTGGTTTAGCTCGCCCAAGGCGAGGCTCAATAATGTCCCGGTATGCCTCATTATCAAATACGCTGTAATGGCCCTGCCTCAGATGGATATAGACTTTATCGGCGATCAAATGCGTCTTCGTGTATTGAAGCTGATCGATGTGGCAAACCGAACGCTTGCCCTTGGCATCCTCCAGAAATACCCAATTATCAAGAACACCCAAGCGGGGCCTTTTCCTTTGCTTTTCCCGGTAGATACTCCAGATCAGAATGCCGGTCACCAAAGTCATCACTAGAATCATTGCCCCCTTCAGCATCGGCGCCATGCTCCAGCTGACATACAACACCATTAACCATGCCAGAATCAGAACACTATTGAGCAGCCAGACAATCGCTTTGTTATCGCGCAAGGGAATTTTGGCATATGCCAGCCACTCAACGCCGGGATCATCAAAGTCCGGTTGCTCGCTTTCAACAGCCTTGAATTGCGCCTGCTCTTTGATAAGGGTCTTTTCATCATGACGCTGTCGCGCCAGTTCCAGCCAAATTCCAATACCGAGAAAGAACACAAAAACCGCCGCTCCCAGCATATAAACAACCCGAAGATAGCCTTCATAGCGTTGCCTGTCGGCCTGACGTTCGGCAGCTGCAGAAAGATACTCCGGGGCATTAAAATCTCCCAGATACCTACCCTGCTGATCGAAGCGATAGATTCGAAAATTTGAGAAGTCCGAGGCGAGAATTCCATTTTTGTAGGGCGCAACTGAAATCATATCAGCGCCTGAAGGGGCTTCAAAAGCACTCTCCAGTTGCCCTTCCTGATTGAAGTAATAGATATTCCCCAGCTTCAGCTTCAGCCCCGGCCCCTGAGACAATACGGCAAGACCTTTCTCGAGTTTCACAAACTCGGTCGGAAAGACATGTTCCTTGCTTGTTGCTGTGCCCTGCTGTAGGTCAATATGCTGCCAATCCTTGGATTGGCCCAAGGACACGTCCCCATTGATTACGCGATAGGAGACGCCATGCCTGTTCGTATTGGCTACGTAGATGGTGTCGTTGATGACCGAAATCTGATTGGGAAAGCGGAAGCCTTCATCCAGCATGTCTAGCAGGTGTCCCTGTGGGCCAAAGTGCAGCAGGCGATGACGGCTGGTATCGGCCACCAGAAGATGATCGCCCACCAAGGCCGACCGGAAAGTACGCTCAAAACTAATATCTTTTTGGAAGCTGTAACAAGACGAGATGGAGGGATTGGCGACAGAACATCGTAACAGGATCGCGTCAGGGTGCGTAGCTGTGACTTGCCCCGAAACCCTCAGAAACACCAGAATCGAATCGAGAAATCCCGGGTCCGGTGCATTGCTGCGGACCAGCAGGTCGCCGTTCTCAAAAAAATCGAACCCACCGGTGATATCGGACAAGCCCAGTTCTTGAAGGTTGATTTGGGAAAACCGGCCATCGTCGCGAAACCGAAGAATCTCATTTCCCATCAGGATATTCAGGTGCCGGTCGGCATAATGTATAAAACTCGCACCGGTGTGTTGGCTTTTCTTAATTTGAAGCGCGAATATCGCCGCCAGCAGAGTCAGGAAAAACACCAGTATGATAACTGCCTGCCAAGGTTTTAGATCAGATGCTTTCCTTGTCACTTAACACTTCCTCGTTTTTCCATTATGCCCGTGCATTTTCAGTATTCGTTATCTCGATTTTTCTTATGAGTCTTCACCTGATCAGCCGACTCACCCAGCCACTATGCCCGGCTCTATTTCCAGTTCTATATCATAGCGCTCGCGTATGGAGCGTCGAATCGCTTCGGCCAGTTCGAGGATATCTTTTTGGGTGGCCTTACCAAGGTTAGTCAATACCAAAGCCTGCCGTTCATGCACACCGGCGCGTGCCAGCCGTGTCCCTTTCCAGCCGGCCTGATCAATCAACCAACCGGCCGCGAGCTTTACCTGGTCACCGGGGAGCGGATACTGGATCATACCCGGGAAATGCTCCAGCAGAGACTGTGCCTGCGCAAGCGGTACCACCGGATTTTTGAAAAAACTGCCGACATTGGGAATCCGCCCAGGATCGGGCAGTTTTGCCTGACGCACCTGAATGACCTTGTCCCGCACCATACCGACCGAAAGTCTCTCCTGCTCTGCCAAAACGCGGATCTCGCCATACTCCAGATTGAAAGGCCGCTGAAGGCTTAAGCGCAGGGTCACTGTCAGAATCACAAAGCGACCCGCCTGCTGCTTGAAGATGCTGTCGCGATAGGCAAAGTGGCATTCCTGCAGGGACATACATCTGGTAGAAGCATGTTCAAAGTCATACACCAGCACTTCTTCCAGCACATCACTGAGTTCCACGCCGTAAGCCCCAATGTTCTGGACCGGCGCGGCGCCTACCGTACCTGGAATCCAGGACAGGTTTTCCAGTCCTCGCAAGCCTTGCCCAACGCAGCGTTCAACCAGAGAATCCCATAGCAATCCGGCATCCGCCCGGACTCTGACGTTCTGGCTATCGATCGTTTCAAAAACCACGTCTTGAGAGCCCAATTGCAGGCAGGGCTGTACGATGCGTTCCGGCAGGATCAGATTACTGCAGGCCCCAATCACGAAAGGTCGCACAGGCTCGGGCCACCGATCCAGCAAGGCGATGGCTGCGGCAGTATCCTCCGCGATATAGACTTTATCGCCGGTGCAAGGCAGCGCCAGCGAATTAGCGATTGATTGCGTTCGGGCTTCGACAACCTGGCCAGAATCGAAAGACGTCATCAAGCCCTATCCAGAATATGTTTGAGCAAGCCTTTTGACGCGGACTCGACCAGATCAAGCACTTGGGAAAAACCGTCTGCCCCGCCATAATAGGGGTCAGGAACTTCTTGCACGTCTGCCTCGGAAAATTGAAGGAAGAGCTCCAGCATCCCTTCATAATCTACCGGGCACATGGCTTTTAAATCACGAAGGTTCTGGTGATCCATCGCCAAAATATAATCAAAGCGTTCAAAATCACCCGGCTCCACCTGCTGAGCACGCAGGCGACTCAAATCATAACCTCTCGCCTTGGCAGCCTGTTGGGCCCGACGGTCAGGTGCTTCTCCAACATGCCAGCCACCGGTGCCTGCTGATTCGATGTAGATTTTATGCTCGAGTCCCCGCATTTGGACGAGCTGTGCAAACACCCCATGTGCTGTTGGCGATCGGCAGATATTGCCCAGACACACAAACAGAACCTTAACCATGCGCTTGCCCATTGCCATCACGTAGATTAAAAATGTCGCACACCCTTTCGAGGTCTTCCTCGGTATCGACACCTGCTGGCGGGTTCTCGCACGCCACTTCAATGTGAATACGGACGCCTTTTGAAAGCGCACGCAACTGCTCAAGGGATTCGGTTAACTCGATCATGGCCGGCTGCCATTTTACGTAATCATGCAGAAACCCGACACGATAGGCGTAGATCCCGATGTGCCTGTAATACTCGGCACCGGAAGGTATGTCGCGACATTCTTCATAGAAATGGCTGCGCGACCAGGGAATAGGGGCACGGCTAAAATACGACGCAAACCCCAGATCATCGAACACCACCTTGACCGCATTCGGGTTAAAGACCGTTTCCACATCGTGGATACGTTCACACAAAGTGGCGATACCCGCCTCGGGGTGGTCAGCCAGATTTCTGGCCACCTGGTCGATCACGGCGGGCGGAATCAGCGGCTCATCGCCTTGAACATTGACGATCACGGCATCATCCGCGAGCGCCAGCTTGTCAGCCACCTCCTGCAATCGATCCGTGCCTGACAAGTGCCTGCCCGAAGTCATCAACGCCTGCCCACCAAAACTTTCAACTGCCTCAACAATGCGCCGATCATCCGTCGCTACTACAACCTCGGCGGCCGAACAGCGCGCGGCCTGTTCGACCACCCGTTGGATCATGGGTTTGCCATGAATATCGCGCAAAGGCTTTCCGGGTAAACGGGTCGACGCATAGCGCGCCGGTATCACAACGATATAGGACATACCTAGCGTTCTTTTTCCAGTTTCTCGTCAGTCGTCAGGGTGCGGGCTTCGTGTTCAAGCATCACGGGGATACCGTCGCGTATCGGGAAGGCTAAACCATCGGCTTTGCAGAACAGTTCTTCCAGTTCTTTCTTGTACACCAGTTCACCCTTACAACAGGGGCAAGCGAGTATGGTGAGCAGTTTTTTATCCATGCATGATCCTAAACAGGTTGATTCAGTGTTTGGGAAGCCATCGGCCTGATTGTGCCAATCGCTCCTGTATCGCTAGCGCGAGATTATCACTTAGTTGGGCCGTAACAGGAAGGTACCAGGCGTTATCCAGCTGAAGATCTGCGCATTTGACCGCATCTTTTTCCGTCATCACGATCATACGGTCATTCAGAGCTTCGAAATCCGCTTGCGCGAACTGATGGTGATCTCCAAATGCTTGTGACTGCACTTTTGCACCCTGCGCCCGTAAGGTCTCGAAGAATCGTTCAGGATGCCCGATGCCGGCAATGGCCCGGATGGATTTTCCGGCCAGTTGTGTAATGTCCATGACTTCTTCACCTCCCAGGCGCTTCAGGTGCCCGGCAACCAGCGCCATTTCCATCACCGGCACCGCAGCGATCGACATTGCAGGCCGGGCCAACTCCCGCTGGGTCTGCAAGTACGTCCGGGGGTCTTCGCCCTTCCCGGAAGCACCATTCAGGACGATGAAGTCAGTGTCCTGCATCCGCGACAAAGGCTCTCGCAAAGGCCCGGCGGGCAGCATATAGCCATTCCCCCAGAGACGTTCGCGATCAAAAACGCAGATCTCAATGTCCCTGTGCATGGCATAGTGCTGTAATCCATCGTCTGAAATAATGAGGTCACATCCTTGTTGCTCCAGCACATGCACGGCCTGCCTTCTATCAGGACAGACGCACACCGGACAGTTCAAGGATCGATACAACATGAGAGGCTCGTCTCCAACCTCCATTGCCCGGCTATCAGGCACAAGCAACATTGGCATCGTAATCGGTGGTTTAGCACCATAGCCCCGGCTAACGACTCCCGGATTCAAACCCTGTGCCTGGAAAGCCTTCACCAAATAAGAGACCAAAGGCGATTTTCCGGAACCACCCACGGTAATGTTGCCCACCACAATGACCGGTACACTGGAGGATTGGCTTTTGCGCAAACCGGTTCGAAATGCCAGGCGCCGTAGAGTGGAAATCGCCCAGAACAACAAACTCAAGGGAAGCAGGCACTTGAGCCATCCTGCACCCCGATACCATGCCTGCACCAAAGCACTTTCTGCCGCTGCCATGCTCAGGATGCCCCTTGTACAGATTCAGCGAACTCACTGCGATACAAACGTGCGTACTCGCCATCTCGCTGCAAGAGCTCCTGATGCGTGCCCTGTTCAATAATGCGCCCTTTATCCATCACGACGATGCTGTCGGCGTTTTCAATCGTGGAAAGACGATGCGCAATCACAAGCGTTGTGCGGCCCTTCATCAGTCCTTCCAGTTGCTGTTGTATGACGGCTTCGGATTCATTATCGAGCGCCGATGTCGCTTCGTCGAGAATCAGGATGGGTGCATCCTTGAGCAAGGCCCGCGCCAAAGCAATACGCTGCCGCTGACCGCCCGAGAGCGAGATGCCATTGTCTCCGATCATCGCATCAAAACCCTGACCTTTGTCCTGCACAAACTCCGTGGCATGCGCGCTAAGGGCCGCCGACTCAAGCTGCTCCTGCGGACAGTTTTTGAGCGCGCCATAGGCAATGTTATTCGCAATCGTGTCATTGAATAGCGTGACGTTCTGTGTGACCAGGGATATTCGGGAACGCAGCGAACGCAACTCATAGTCTTCCAGCGGTATCCCGTCGAGTAAGATGTCGCCGCTGCACTGCGCATAAAACCGTGGAATCAGATTTGCCAAGGTTGACTTGCCACTGCCGGAGCGTCCGACCAGCGCAACGGTCTGCCCGGCCCTGATACGCAAATCAACCCCGCTCAGCACTTCCGACTCCTGCGCCTCGTAGCGGAAACTGACGTTTCGGAACTCCAGATCGCCTCGTACCGCTGCTGCACTGATCGTCCCGTGGTTGACTTCAATATCTGCATCCAAGACAGAAAACAGGTCGCGGGCTGCCGCCACGCCACGCTGAATACGCTCATTCACCTGGGTCAGCTGGCGGATCGGTTTTGCCATCATCGCGGCAGCCGTGATAATCACAATGAACTCCCCGGCGCTCATATCCCCTCGAACGCCCGGAGCCAGCGCAAGCCAGATCAGAATCGCAATAGACAAAGACACCAGCAACTGCACCACGGGGGTACTCACCGCCTTGGTGAATTCCATTTTCAGGCTCTGTATACGGTTATTTTCGCTGACCTCTTGAAAGCGTTCCTGCTCGTATTGTTCACCGCCGAAGATCCGCACTTCCTTGTAGCCATTCACCACTTCGGACGCGACATGTGTGACATCCCCGACACTGCCCATAATGCGCTTGCTGAGTTTACGAAAACGGCGACTGACATAGCTCAGAATCAGGCCAATAAAGGGGCCCAGGCAAAAAAACAGCAACGTGAGTTTCCAGTTGGATAGCAGCATGACGATGGCCAGTCCAACGACGGTCAGCCCCTCCCGCACAATAATGGTAACCGCATCGGTGGCGGCGGAAGCCACCTGCTCGACATTGAAGGTCAGACGTGAAATCAGGTGACCCGAGGCGTTGGAATCAAAAAATCGGCCGGGTAGATGCAGATAGCGGTCGAACACCTGCATGCGGATCTGATGAATGATGTTGCGCCCCACATAGGCAATAAAATACCCCCCCAGAAAACCGCCCAGTCCGCGCGCTGCAAACAATGCGATAATCAGGGCTGGCAGCAGTAGACGGTTTTCATCACTCGGGTTTTCGACGGTCTCGATCACAAATTCGAGGGCTTTCGCCATATAGGCACTGGCCGCCGCGTAGATCGCATTGCCCAGTATACTGAGCAGAAAAAACAGCTTGAGTGGTTGCAGATAAACCAGAAGGCGTCGATAAAGACGCCAGTTGGAGTCTTCATTATCCAGAGCCGGGTCAGAGACAGCAGGGGCTTGGCTCATGCGTCCGGCCTGTCGCCCTTACTGGCTTTTGTCAGATCGTTGTGTGGTAATGCTCAGCTGAACAAAACCAAGCTGTCCGGCCACGTCCATGACCAGTACGACATGCTCATGGGCCGTTTTTGCATCGGCTGTGATGATGAAGGGTAATTTATTGTCACCGGCGGAAAGTTTTTCGATCGCCTTTTTCAGCGTTTCTTCCTGATTATTTACCAGAGGCCGTTCATTGACCGAGTACTCGCCCTCGGCATTGATGATCACCTCGATTTCCTTGACCGAGGGCTTGGCGGGCTCGGCACTGGATTGTGGCAGATCGATTTCCAAGTGACTCTCTTTGGTGAAGGTGGTGGACACCATAAAGAAAATCAACAGCAGGAAAACAACATCAATCAGGGGCGTCAGATTGACGGAAACTTCTTCTCCGGCTTGTCGTTTGAAGTTCAAGCGCTGGCCTCACTTTCGACTTTATTGCTGGCTTCTCGGTCACCTTGCACCACTTCGACAAGACGCAGGGCGTCCTGCTCCATATCGACCACAATTTCGTCTACCCGACGCAAAAAATAGCGATGGAAGATCAGTGCCGGAATCGCGACCGTCAAACCAGCGGCCGTCGTGATCAGCGCTTCGGAAATACCTCCTGCCAACGCTGCGGCATTACCTGCACCTTCAAGCTGCAGCTGGGAAAACACCTTGATCATACCCAGCACCGTGCCCAGCAGGCCAAGCAAAGGGGCAATGACCGCAACCGAACCCAGTGTCGTCAGGAAGCGTTCCATTTCATGCACCACATGGCTGGCCTCTTCCTGAATACTCTCTTTCATAATATCGCGGCCATGCTTGGCGTTGACCAGGCCCGCTGCCAGAATCCGGCCAATGGGGGCTGACTCTTTCAGTTCGCGCAGCTTTTTGGAATTCAACTCTTTACGCTTGATCCAGCCCCATAACTCGTTTACCAGATCTTTCGGGGCCAATCGACTCACTCTCAGAGTCCAAAACCGTTCAATTATTATGGCAAGTGCCAACACTGAACACAGCAGCAAAGGGAACATGACAATGCCGCCCGGCTTTAACAAATCTAACACGTAGAGCTCTCCTGGAATTATTTTGTGGCGATACTTTATCACAACCAGTTGTAATGAAAAGCGCCTCGCAGCCAGTGCTCGGATTCATACCAAAATTTCATATGCCGGCCCAGCTCACTCTCTCATCCAAAACGCTCTGCGCCGCGCGCGCATTTCGCTGATTTGCATACTTTCATCGCGCAGATCAAACACCAGCGCGCCGGATTCAGAAGTCGAGTAAGCTCGAGCATTGAAACGCTTTACGCGTTCCAGAGTACTGCCATGTGGGTGACCAAAACGGTTTCGATAGCCCGCCGAGAACACCACGATCTCGGGTCGGACCGCTTTTAACAAAGCCATACTGGTCGCGTTGCGCGAACCATGATGACCGGCAATCAGGACATCAGCCTTTAAGCTATGACCGTAAAGGGCAACAAAACGCTTCTCGGCCTGCCCTTCCAGATCGCCCATGAACAGGAATCGTTTCCCTTTCAGTTCAAGCATCAGAACACACGAACGATTATTAGCGCTTTCCTGTGATATATCCTGATCGGGATAAAGGACATCGACTTTCAGATCGTGGTCATGCCATTGCATACCCATACGACAGGGCTCAAACCCCTGTACACCCAAACGCTCCACCTCCCCGGACCAACGCTCGACCGGCGCCAGTTGACCAAGCGCGTAGTGAAGATCTCCGGCATGGTCGTTGTCACCATGACTGATCACCAGACCATCCACAGGCTTGGAATGAAAATAGGCACGCTTCAGAGGCATCAGCGCCCGTTCGGCGGCAGATCCACGCTCGTAGGCTGCACCCAGATCATAGACCCACTGGCGCTGCCTGTACTGCACCAGCACGGATAAGCCCTGGCCGACATCAAGCACCACCACCCGGTCCTTGTTGCCCTGAGCTGCCGAGCCAGACCATGCTGAGACGGCCAGACAAACGAGAAAAAGACAGGAAATCGGCAACGGACGCCCCAGTCCGATGACGACCACGAGTAAAACCACAAACGCCAGCAATCGAAGCGACGAATCGTCCAGATTCATCGATCCGGGAAGCGCACGCAGCGCATCGAGATAATTCAGCAGAAATGCAAGGCAGCCATCTATCAAGGTGAACAGCCAAGAAGAAAACTCCGCGTCAATGGTCGCCACCATACTGGCCAATAGACCGCCCGGTAAAATCAGCCAGGACACCCAGGGAATGGCAACAAGGTTCGCCGGAATACTGATCAGATTATGTGGCAGACCATAAAGCGCATTGACAGGCAGTAAAAAGAACACAAAGCCCAGCTGCACCCGCAGCAGCGCACGTAACCCCAGCCTTCCGTCGAGCCAACCTGATTGAGCCATGAATATCAGATAGGCCACGGTAAGAAAGGACAGGCAGAAACCCATGCTCATCGGTGACAGGGGGTCAATCAGCAACATGACCGAAGCGGCGACCACCAGCGCTTTGGACCAGTTACGACGGACCAATCCAGTACGCATACACAGCAAGACACAACACATGATCCAGGCACGAATCGCCGAGGCCGGCAAACCAACCAGCATGACGTACATAAGGCCCGCCAGTGCCAGCATTGCAACTCCGGGGCCGGTCTTGGGTAAAAAACGCCATAACGCAAGCAGGATCATGCCGACATGCAAACCTGAAATCGCCATCAGATGCAGGCTGCCGGTTTCGGACATGATCCGTTGCTGCGTCAGCGGCATTTGGCTGCGATCACCCATGACCAGCGCGCGCAGAATTCCGGCATGCTCCAGGTCCCGGGTGATCACGGAAAAACGCGCAAGCAGGGCTTGCCGTAACTCCAGGCCATACGAAACCAATGACCGCGATGTGGCCGACTGAGCCAGGATTGGCAGCCCCACTTGCTTGACCCAGCCAGTCCCCGAAATCCGTCTGGAAAACAGATACTGCTCATAGGTTCCGCCAACGGGGTTGACCGAACCATAAGGGCGTTTCAGTTTGGCATGCAACTGTATCACACCAGAACCCGCGGCGATCGACAGGTGGCTTGGCGCACTCAAACGCAGTTTGCGCGGCCCGGACAAACTTTCTGTTGCGGATTTCCTGATCTCGCTGGTGCAAAAATCAAACTGATTATGTCGGGAACGCTGGACAATGACAGAACATACCTGCCCTTCGAGATCCAGCCAGTGTCCCTCGTAAGCAGGAGGAATGATATTGGATTGATGCGCAAGCGCTACCTGGTTGGCGTAGAACCCGCCCAACAGCAGACACTGCATTGCCATCACATAGCGCGCAGGCGAACCTATGAAAATTGCCGCCGAAGCTAAAATAAAGGTCCACCACGGTAACAATACCGTGGTGCAATGGAGTATGATTACGCCCGCACAAAAAGCAGACAGCCATCGTTGCATATACTCTTCCTTGAGTCCGGTGACAATGACGGGTTAACTAGCGAAACCTCCCGGTTTCGCTTTTTCGGTGTTTAAGATGCCTAAAGATTTTATTAAAAAGTACATGCCAGATCCGGAATCCATCAAGCAAAACAAGGCATTTGCTTTTCTCGGTGATGTATTACACGAGCCCAATCTCTGGCACCTTAATCGGCACTCGGTCACCAAAGCATTTGCCATTGGGTTGTTCTGGGGCTGCATTCCGATGCCTTTGCAAATGGCTGCAGCAGCCATTTTCGCCATTCGCTTTAACGCCAACATGCCTCTTTCGGTGGCCATAGTGTGGTTCAGCAATCCCTTAACCATGCCTCCGATTTTTTACTTTGAGTATCTGGTAGGCGCGTGGTTATTGGATATGCCCGCCATGAGTTTTGAATATGAACTGAGCTTTGAATGGATCATGTCCAAACTCTATGAAGTTGGCATTCCAATGTATGTCGGGTCGCTATTCTGTGGGATCATTCTCGCCGTGAGCGGCTACTTTATTGTCCAGTTTATGTGGGCCAGGAATGTTAGAAAACGCTGGTCTGCCCGCGCACTCAAAAGACAAAATAGTACTGGGCTATAACCGGAAATTACTCGGTGAAACAGGCGTCTTTTGCG
This sequence comes from Oleiphilus sp., assembly GCA_006212045.1. Taxonomy (GTDB): domain Bacteria; phylum Pseudomonadota; class Gammaproteobacteria; order Pseudomonadales; family Oleiphilaceae; genus PZPK01. Next base: position 147,774 of record PZPK01000002.1, read on the forward strand.
GTACATATGGCCATCACCTATCTTTCCTTTTCCATCCGATGATTAAACTTTTCGTTTGTGTTATCACCCTCCTTTGACTACTTTAATGACTGTATTCAGCGCTAGCCGAAAAGACATCACGGCTGGTTGAATGAAACGATCAGTCATCCATTTCCCAGAGAGTAAGCCCATGGTTCGGCCAGCAGTATTGGCGCTTATGTTGCTTTTGAGTTGTTCCGCCAGCGTGGCAGAAACACTTCGTATCGCAAGCGGTGAGTACCCGCCCTGGGCAACCAAAGAACTTCCGGATGGCGGCTATATCAACCTGATCGTCACCATGGCCTTTGACCAGGTCGGTATCGATGCCCAGTTTGATTACATGCCTTGGAATCGCGCGCTGGAAGCAACCAGAGTCGGTAGCTATATGGCAAGCTCATTCTGGGGACGGGATCCGGCACGTGAAGTCGACTTTCTGCACAGCGACACGATTTATCATGACCCCATCGTTCTGGCCTACAAGCCCGAACATACGGATGCGACCTGGGCTCGTCTGGAGGACTTGCGCGGCTATATTTTCGGTGCCACACGAGGATACACCTACAGCGAAGGCTTCTGGAATCTGGCGAAGCAGGATGTGCTGCGTGTATCCATTGCCAATAATGATGTCGACAACCTGAAAAAATTGATCCAGGGTCAGATCGATTTCTTCCCCATTTCCAAAATCACCGGCCGCTATCTTCTGCATCAGCAATTTAGCCGTCAAGAGGCCAGTCAAATCACTTTCGATACCAAGCCCATCAATGCCAGCCAGGACCACTTGCTGTTTACCCGGGCCAAGCCGGAAGCACGCGCTCTGATGCTGAAATTTAACCGCGGGCTGGCGTTGCTGCGAGAAAGCCACGATATCAAGGCACTGCGAACGCGCTATATGAACAAATGCTGTGCTTTCCCTGAATAGCTGAGTCGAGCATCACTACGTCGTAGCCACCTCCGCACCATAACCTGTGTACCTCCCGACTTGCCGGCAGTTAACGAATGACATACTGGATCGGCAATCGCAGACTCAATAGCTCCGGAGAGAAATCTTCCGGTAATGGCTTGAACTTTTTAATGCCCTTGATGGTAGAAAGTGCAGCACTGTCCAGCGTTGTGTAACCGGAACTTTCGATCAGTCTGACCTCGTCAAACGTACCGTCTGCATCCAACTTGAACCCCACCCAGACAACGCCTTCCTGACGCTGTCTGATGGCACGCTTGGGATAACGTCTGCTTTGACTTATCAGTGCTTGTAGCTCATCCAGATAACGCTGAGGAAGTTCAGGCCCGATAGAGGCCTGGCTGAGTAACGGTGAAGCTTCTGCACGTGTAGCACTTGAAATGGCACCCTGCCTAAGAAGCGCCAGGACAGATTTCATCTCGTCTGTCGGTCCATTGTTAACGCCGGTGTCCGCGTCGCCAATCACCTGGTCGCGCACAATTTCATCCGGAGCATCAGGTTCTGCAGATGCCGATTCATCCGGTAAATCGGATCGGCGTCCGGGCTTTAGATCGACATCCGAATCCGTTTGCGACAACGAACTGCCAAGAGCTTTCGGCAAAGATGAAACTTCAGGCCTCGCTTCCTGCACAACAGACTCCGCAGGTATCGTTGTAGCTGAAACAATGGGCCTGACCGCCGCCTCAGCGGCAGCCGGACTGGTTTTAGGACCTTGCACCGCCTGTTTGGATTTTTCCTTCCGCTGCACTGTGACAGTCCTTCTCTCTCCGCCGCTCTCATCTATGGGAGCCAAGTTTCCCGCATTTGACGGCAGCAGAATGAGTGTTCGTGACGTAGTGCCATTAGCGGTAACTCCCGTATTATCTTCGGTGATCCAGACCTGAATCAGAAAACCCAGGTGCAGTGCCACCGAAAGTAACAAGGATACATAGATCACCTGCATTTCATATTTCATCCCAATTCCGAATTACATCTGCACTTAATCGCGCATTCGAGTCGCATCCAAATCCGAACCATTTAATAATAATGATTATCATTATTGACATTGATCTGCATATTTTAGATGATACTGATTCTCATTTGCAATATTAACTCAAGAACCCCGGTATGTCCGCTACATCAACAGACGCTTTCAGAACACTCATCTCCGCACTGATGCTATGTGCCTTTAGCCAACATGTAATGGCAGAACAAATGACCGAACTGGACACTGTTGTCGTCACAGGCACCAGAAGCGAAAAGCTCTTGTCCGACACACCGGTACGCACCGAACTGGTGACCAGGCAAGAGATTCAGGCGCAGCATGCACGCGATGTTAAAGACGCTCTTGAAGTCGTACCCGGACTATTACTGAAACCCATTCACGGCAAAAGTGGCTACGAGGTCTGGATGCAGGGCCTGGATAGTGACCGGGTAAAAATATTGATTGACGGAGATCCGGTTGCGACCAGTACCGGCTCGAGCGTCGATGTGACGCAAATTGATGCACTCGATATTGAGCGCATTGAAGTCGTCAAGGGGGCAACATCAGCCTTGTACGGCAGCGCAGCGATGGGCGGCGTGATCAACATCATCCCCCGAAAAATCAATCCCGGCCTCCATCAGCAAGCCCGATTTGAAGCCGGCTCCTATGGTCGGGATAACTTTAGTGACGCTCAGGCTGAAGCGACCTCCCTGCTCGCCTCCTATATCGGAAGTTATCAGGGCGAGCATCACTATCTGTCTCTGGGAACCAGCCAAAGGAAAAGCGATGGTTTTGATGCAACGCCCGGAACCTGGGCGAGCCAGGGACCCAAAGGTGTGCGTCGTAACCTGGATGTAAAACTGGGCTGGACACCGACGCCAACCCGGCGATTCGAGATCTTCGTCAACAACTACCGGGAAGATCTCGTCACTCGCACCGCAACCAATGCCGGCGGCAAGATCATTCAGCAGGTCAAAGAAGAAAATACCGATCGCCGCAGGATTGGCAGCAAAATCGCCTGGGAAGCTCAGGACTCCAGTTTTTCCTGGCGTCTGCTTGATGAGGACTTTCAGAACGTCACGTTTCAGGATGTGCTATCGACCCCTGAAAAAGAGAATGCCCGCCGTGCGGAACATGACAATTTCAATACCGCCTTCGATCTTTCCTGGTCCCCCAATGATGACCACCTGCTGGGCGCGGGCATTGAATGGAAAGAAGAAAAGCTGATGCAGACGCAAAATGACGTTAACGAAGTGCCACCCGGTACAGGCAACCACCGGGCAGAGCTCTATTTGCAGGATGATATTTTTGTTTCCGATCAGCTCGAGATCGTGCCCGGTATACGCACGCAGCGAGACAGCGACTTTGGCTACTACAGTGCTCCCAAAATCAATGCCCGATACGATTTTACGCCCTACGGGCAATGGGAAACCTTTATTCGCAGCGGCATCGGTACCGGCTACCGCGTTCCAAACCTGAAAGAACGCCACTACGTCTTTGACCATAGCCATCTGGGCTACATGGTGGTCGGAAATCCAGATCTTGGTCCGGAGAAGTCCAATAGTTACCAATTGGGCCTCGGATTACTGAGAAACGCACGCCAGGAAACGCAATCAAACATAGACATCAATTTCTTTTTTAACGATGTCGAAGATCTGATCGAAACTGCATTCAATGAAGAACTGAGCGCGGCACGCTCGGATGGCGTCAATATTTTTAGCTACGTGAATGTCGACAAAGCCAAAACCTATGGTGCCGAACTGGTCTATACACAACAGTTTTCCAGCCCTTGGTCCCTGTCTCTGGGGTATACCCAAACGCAGGGAAAAGACAAAACCAGCAACAAGCACCTACCCAATCGCCCCAAACATCAATTTAAGACAACACTTCGTTTCAGGTCCGACGATGGCAGACTCACATGGACACTGAACCACAACTTCCTCGACAGGACATTCATTGACCTTGAGAACCAGAGACAGTCCCCTGCATCAAACATTTTCGACCTGAAACTTAATTTCAAATTGACAGACTGGCTGGAGGTTTACAGCGGTATCGACAATTTCACAGACCTGCAGCGGGATTTCAGCAACCCCGACGACCAACGCTCTGTCACGGGTCGTTTCTTTTATCTTGGCATCAATCTAAGCAATCAAACCTAAGGATCACTCATGCAATTACCTCACCAGCACCCAACACTTTTTTCGTACCCAAAATGCATCAGCGCTTGTGCCTGCATTCTGCTGAGTGCCTGCTCGGGCTCCGGCGGAGACAGTGGCACTGCCCAAGTCGGAACGATCAATCTGGACAGCTCTGCGAGCGCAATGATCATTGATGCCAGCAGTTATCAGGACTATGCCTACCTGAATCTGGAATCAGGTGAAATGCTGGAATTGAGCGAAGCGCAGGCCACCGCCTCCGACGCTTGGCACATTGCGTTTCGGCGCGCTTCGGTCAAATTGAACGGTGGCACCTCGGGCCCGGGAAATGTCAGTGGCGCGCTCACAGCCGCCCAGGAAGATTTCTATGATGCGCAAGGCGAGCCCGACAGCAACGTTTTTCTGAACGCCACACCAGATCAGGAGGCAGAACATCTGGACCCGGAACTCGACATCTCATCATTGGACTTCATTTCAGATGATTATTCGGCCGCCATCCAGGGCAGCGGGAACATGACAGGCACAGATATCGATATGGGCTGGTACCGTTACAATTTTGCCACCCATCAAACCTCTCTGAACAACGAGAACTGGTGGTTGCTGCGATCTAACCTTGGCACCAGTTATGCCAGATTTCGGGCCACGGCATTGGCCTATGACCCGCTCACCGGGCTGGATGTGACGTTTGATTTCGATGTCCAGGCGAACGGAACGGACCAGTTTGCCACAGCGGCTTCGTTCAACGCGCATGTTGACGCTGCAGGCGGGCAAGATTGCTTCGACTTTGATACCAATAGCGCCGTCAGTTGTGACCATCCTGCATGGGACATCAAGCTGGAAATCGACGGCAGAAACTGGCACCTGTGGAGCAATGGCGGTGTCTCCGGTTCTGGTTCCGGTGGCGCATTTGGCCCATTTACAAGCACCGAAGCAAGCGCCTACACCGCAGGCCATATTAGCCCTGAGGGCATAGATATCAGCGCACACTACAGCAGTGACGCGAGCGTGGGCATCTTTCACGAGAACAGCTGGTATGCCTACAACCTGCAAGGCAACCACAAGCTTTGGCCCAACTATCGCACTTTCGCCATCGACACCGACTCTAGCGATCCGGCAGCAGCGAAATTCCTGCTTCAGATTGTAAATTACTATTCCGACACGGGTATCAGTGGTCATCCAAATATCCGTTTTATTGAAATCACATCTAACTAAATATCAGGGAGGGTCATCACACCATGACAAACACATCAGCAATTGAAACCAAACCCATGCCCCTATCATTGCAGTGGCAGAAGTTACAACAGGAAGAACCCGGCATTCGTATTCGTAATGCTGCCCAGACACTTGGCGTGAGTGAACTGGAGCTTCTGCTGACAAGATTGGGAGATGGCGTTTGCCTCCTGCGCAGGCAATTCGCCGAGTTACTGAAAGACCTGGAGCAGGTCGGAACTGTCATGGCACTCACTCGGAACGAGCAGGTGGTTCATGAGCGGCACGGAATCTATACAGATTTTAAAACCAATAAAGCAGGCAATATGGGCATTTGTCTGGGCGACATTGATTTACGCACCTTTTTCAAACACTGGGCCGTGGCCTGCGCCGTAAATGAAGGCCGTGATGACCAGCCTCGCAGAAGTATCCAGTTCTTTGACATCGAAGGCACCGCGATCCACAAGGTCTACCTTACCGAGGCAACCGACGCAGTTCGGTGGGAGGCTTTGGTCGACAAATATCTGGAGCCAGAAATTCCCGGACCATTTGTCCCAGAATTGATTCCGGGGCAAAGCTATCCCAATGCAGGCCAAGTCTCCGCTCAGGATGTTCGCCAGCCGTGGGCCGAGCTCAAGGATGTACATCATTTTCAGGCATTGCTGAAACGACTGGGCATTGACCGCCTTGAAGCCCTTGAACTCGTGAGAAGCGCCTATGCCCAGCGTATTGGTAAAAACGCGATTGAACAGGTTCTGGAATTGGCAGCACGCGACCATCTCAACATTATGGTGTTTGTGGGAAACGGCAACATCGTTCAGATTCACACCGGCGAAGTGCATAAACTAAGACGCACCGGACCATGGTTCAACGTACTGGATCCGACCTTTAATCTGCATATCAACACGCAAGACATTACTCAGGTATGGTCGGTCAAACGTCCGACGAGCGATGGTATCGTCACCTCAGTGGAATGTTTCAATGCGCGGCGAGAGCTGGTACTCACCTTCTTTGGCGCACGCAAACCCGGCCAGGCGGAACTCCCGGCCTGGCAGCAGCTTGTTGCGAGTCTGGAGCGCCTGCCATGAGCGTAAAGGAATCGTCGCCTTCCAGATTTTCAGCCATGCTTAAGTTACTCGCCAGATGCGTACTATCGGGCATTCTGCTTGCCACGCCTGTATGGCTCCACGCACAAGCGAACTGCGCTGATGATGCTCCGGGTCGACAGGAATATCAACGGATTGTCTCTGTGGGCGGAGCCATCACCGAGACACTCTATGCTCTCAGGCAAGGCCATCGGGTTGTGGCAACCGATACCACCAGCTATTTCCCGGAAGCCGCAAAGAAAACGCCCAAGGTAGGCTATCAGCGGACACTTTCTACCGAGGGCATTCTGTCAACCAGGCCAGACCTGATTGTTGCTTCAGATCAGGCCGGCCCTCCTGCCGTTATCAGGCAACTTAAGGCCAGCGGCCTGACCTTCCGTACCTTGCCTACCGCGAGCGTTCTCGCGCAAGTGATCGACAATATCAGAGCGCTCAGCGCACTGCTGTGTGCAGTGCAGGCAGGCGAAGATCTGGTGATGGCGCTTCAAAACGAACGAAACAGGCTTCCCGAAATGGGCGGTCCATCTTCTCAAAAAGTACTGTTCATTATGCAACATGGCAGTGGCGCCCCTATGGTTGCCGGTGCAGCCACCAGTGCTGCCAGTATCATCAGGCTTTCCGGTGCCATGAATGCCGCGGAGCAATTTGAAGGATATAAACCACTGACGCCGGAAGCCCTGCTAGCGGCGCAACCGGACGTTATCCTGACAACCAACATGGGCCTTGAGCAGGCAGGCGGTCTGGAAGGCATTTTGGCATTACCCGGCGTCGGGCTGACACGTGCAGGAAAACAGAAAGCAATCATTTCGATGGACAGTCTACTCTTGCTCGGGTTTGGCCCGAGAACCATCGAAGCGGCCACAGCACTGCATCAACACCTCAAGGCATCCGGTTAAATCGACATGTTTCAGCAAACACAAGCGCTTATGGCCTGGGCGGTAATTCTGGCCGTTACGGCGGGAGTACTGATACTTTCCTTAAGTTCCGGTGCTTACCTATTGAGCTGGGAATACTTGATCAGTTTCTCCTTTTCCGAGCTAGACCGGCAGGTACTGTGGGAAATCAGACTGCCAAGAGTTTTGCTTGCCGGCACGGTCGGCGCTTTGCTGGCCGTGTCCGGGGCGGCCTTACAAGGACTGTTTCGAAATCCGCTCGCAGACCCGGGACTCATTGGCATCTCCAGTGGTGCCGCACTGGCGGTGGCGATCACGCTTGTTGCGCTACCGGGTATTGCTGGCGAATGGGGCGTCTATGGACTTAGCCTGGCGGCCTTCCTGGGAGGATCGCTGACAGCCTCCATCATTTTCAGTCTGGCGGGGCGCAGCCATGATCAGATCATCCACCTGATTCTGGCTGGCGTTGCAATAAACGCGGTCGTGGGTGCCGCCGTCGGATTCCTGACTTATCTGAGTGATGACCAACAGCTACGCGCATTAACCTTCTGGAGCATGGGCAGTTTTGGCGGTGCATTGTGGCCTGCCGTTGTTGTGACGATGAGCGCCGGAGTGCCTGCCATCCTGCTACTCGTATTCAAGGCGCAGGATCTGAACAGGCTCCTGCTTGGAGAACAGGATGCGATTTACCTCGGTACGGACGTTGTCAGACTGAAGCAAATCATCATCGTACTGACTTCCTTAGCGGTGGGCGTAGCGGTTGCTGTCTCCGGTATCATTGGATTTATCGGTCTGGTAGTGCCGCACCTGATCAGGCTCCTATGGAGTGCCAATCACCAAACCCTGTTGCCGGCCTGCGCGCTATTTGGCGCAATTCTCGCCATGCTGGCAGATACACTGGCCAGGACTTTGGTGGCTCCCGCGGAAATGCCCGTGGGCATTATCACCAGCTTGATAGGCGGCCCATTTTTCCTGTGGCTGCTGAGCCGTTCGCGACAAACATTTAAATGAAGAAGCACCCATGATCCGAATCAAAGCGACAAATATCGCCTATCAGGTGAAAGAGCGCAGAATACTGACTGACATCAATCTGGAACTGTCCGAAGGGGAATTCACCGTACTGATCGGTCCAAATGGATCAGGAAAATCCAGCTTGCTGAAAATCCTGGCTGGCCTGGAAGCCCCGGAAAAAGGCGAGATCCTGTTCAACAATATGCCTTTGAAAAGCTATTCAACGCAGCAGCTATCGGCCTTGCGGGGAGTCTTGTCCCAGTCTATTCACCTGGGATTCCCCATGCGCAATCAGGAGATCGTCAAGCTGGGGATGCCTACGCGCACAAGACAGAACAATCATGATGAGTTAATCACATCTGCACTCGCCATGACCGGCTCCGAACACCTTGCCGATGCCAACTACGATCACTGCTCTGGCGGCGAAAAAACACGCATTCAAATGAGCCGAATACTGGTCCAGTTATGGAGCAGCGAACATTTTCCAAGGCAGGTTCTTTTTTTGGATGAACCCACGGCAGCACTGGATCTAAAATTTCAACTTGAAGTACTCAGGCTGTGCAAGGCCCTGTGCGATCAGGGAATGACGGTATTCTGCATCCTGCACGACCTCCAATTGGCCGCGCATTTTGCAGACCAGATACTCGTGATGCACAAGGGCACACTGATCGAACAAGGCACGCCCTCTACAGTCCTGAAAGAGGATATGATCGCCAGCATTTACGGCGTCAATTCCCATACATTTGTCCATCCTGCCAATCAAAAACCGATGATTGTGGCTTCGCCGTAACCTGAAACAAGCAAAACAGAGGACAGACCATGTTTGATTCTTCCCCTTAATTGTCTCCATCGTGTTTCCAGCGCCTTGCTAAACTAAAACCCCGTTGAACCAAAAATCGGGGTTAGTACCCTTTTCGATGTCCTACTAACGAAGGAGTCGAACCCGGAGTCAGCGCCTGCCCGGGCTGATATACTTCCGCTTTTGTTTTGCGGGCGAGTATTTATGTTTTTGCATTTGGTCAACATTATTGGCCCGATCGTTCTGATCGTATTGGCGGGTTATATATATTCTCGCCGTTCTGATGCGGACATGAGCTTTGTGAACAGGGCAAATATGGACCTGTTTGTACCCGCACTGATTTTCAGCACCCTGACAGGGCATGAATGGAGTTTCAGTGAATATTCAGGGCTGGTATACGCCGCCGCGTTGTTGATCGTATTGCCGGGCTTGCTCACCCTGCCTTTGTGCCGTCTTTGGCGTGTTGACTGGCGCGTGTTGATGCCCCCGATGATGTTCAATAATTCGGGGAATCTGGGCATTCCCCTGTTCGTTTTTGCCTTCGGTGAAGAGATCCTGCCCATCGCTGTACTGGTGTTTATCGTAGAGAATACTCTGCACTTCACGCTGGGTGCCGCCATGTTGAATCACGGCAAATATTCCTGGTGGGAAACCATCAAATCTGTTGCAAGCTCACCCATGATACTGGCGACGGTGCTTGCGGTTATATTTCACCAGCAGAGTTGGGCCTTACCCACAGTAGCAGAACGATCTATTGAACTGATTGGTGAGATTGCGATTCCGCTGATGCTGTTTGCATTGGGTATTCGCATGCGCAATCTGCGCTTCACCAGCGCCAGGCTCCCGCTGATTTCAGCTCTCTGGGTGCCAGCAACCGGAGTGCTTTCCATGGCGATCGTGTTATTGCTGGCAAGCGCCGGAACCCCATGGCTCCAGCTCAGCACCATGCAAACACAAATATTATGGCTATTCGCAGTATTGCCCCCTGCGGTGTTAAATTTTCTGGTCGCCGAACGCTACCTGGATACCCCCCTGGAAAAGCAACAGGTCGCTGAGCTGGTACTATGGGGAAATCTCGCCAGCATAGCGACACTCACCGTGATGCTGGCTATGGTGATGCTTTGAAAAACAGGGCATTTGCATTTATTCCCCCCTGCCTAGCGCTTGCGTACTGACTAAACTATTATGATCTAAAAATGATCTATAAGAGTAAAACCGAATGGGCCGGGAAATAACAATCTCAAGCGAAGACGCAAACAAACCTGCTCACTCCTTGGACCGGACATCTGCTGATCAAGCCTTGCGTTTACAGCGCTTATCCATGTCTTTCCGCTCGTATCTCTTCACATTTACACTGGTATGCTTTTGCTGGTTTCAGGGCATGATCGCTGGGTCGATTGTCTTTCATTACGGTGCTTTTGTGCTGCTTTTGAACCTGTGTTTCTTTGCCCTGATCAAGACTGGCCACAATTTGCGCTACAGCGACCCCAGTATGACATTCGCGCAAATAATAACTTCAATTATACCAGCCATGTACGTCATGTACTTTCTCGACTCGGGCCACGTGCGCTCGGTATTTTTGTATCTTGGAATTGTGCCAGCACTCTACGGCATACTGGGCCTCAATACGCGTCAGTTTATTAAGGTTGCCGTCTGGTATGTCATCGTTTTCAGCACGATGCTTTCGTTATTGCTAGTGTACCGGCCAACTGCGATGAATTTATCCCTGGAAGTCATTCAGCTACTCGCATTGATTCTGGTGATGTCCCAAATGGCCTGGATCGGTGGCTACATCAACAAGTTGCGATCCAAACTTCGAAAGCGAAACATTGAACTGCAATCAACCACCAAACAACTCGAGGAGGCACTGGAGCAATTAGGTGAAGTGGCACGCCGGGATGAACTAACCGGTTTGTATAATCGCCGACATTTATTCGAAGTTCTGGACCAAGAACGCAACAGAGTTCATCGCAAACATGAAACCTTTAGCGTCTGCATTGCAGACATTGATTTCTTTAAGCAGGTAAACGATACGCACGGGCATCAGGTGGGTGATCAGGTCTTGCGCAAAGTCGCACATGAACTGAATGAGAGTCTACGCAATATCGACTGTATCGGACGCTATGGGGGCGAAGAGTTTTTAATTGTTCTGCCACAAACGGCATTAAATGGCGCGATTATAAAAGCAGAGCGGTTTCGTCAACATATTGAAAACCTATCCTTCAGCAGTGATGGAGAATCCTTTCAGGTCACGCTGTCTATCGGTCTCGCAGAGCATAAGTTGGAAGAAAGCGTCGATGACACCATCCAGAGAGCAGACGAAGCACTCTATCGCGCAAAAAACAGCGGCCGAAATAGAACAGTTAGTGAACAGGATTAAAGTGTATTAGTTCCGACTTTATCTGGGTAGAGTGGGTAGAACCCTTGTTCAAAGGAAAGGGGGCAGCTCTAGTTTATCTAGCTAAGAGGTGTCTAGGAAATTAGTGGCGATTCAGACCAAGGATGAGTTGGTAGCCTACAAACCACAAATACAGGTGAGTGATTTAATCAAAGAACTGACACAAGGGGAGAGAATTGGTCGGGACGGGAGGATTTGAACCTCCGACCACCTGCACCCCATGCAGGTGCGCTACCAGGCTGCGCTACGCCCCGATCTTATCCAGTCAGGCCAGAAATGGCCCTCCGAAAGAGCGGCAGATCATACCTGAAGCATTGGGAGAAATAAACAAAAAAACGCCGCAATTTTGCGACGTTTTTTGAGGTGATGGCGCGATAGTTTTTCGCTTACTTAACTGTTTAAAACAGCAAGCACTTCCTCTAGCTCGGCGATCATTTGTTTAATCAACTGGCTGTTCTTGGTGACTTCACCTTCGGAATCATCGCTACTCAGCTTCTGCTTTGCACCACCAATGGTATAGCCCTGATCATACAACAGGCTTCGAATCTGTCGAATCGTGAGGACATCCTGACGCTGATAATAACGCCGGTTGCCACGTCTTTTGACAGGCGATAGCTGAGGAAACTCCTGCTCCCAATACCTGAGAACATGGGCTTTCACACCACACAGTTCGCTCACTTCCCCGATAGTAAAATAGCGTTTACCGGGGATGGCGGGAAGTTCTAGATTATGACTGGGTTCCAGCATAGGCTTCTACTTTCGCTTTTAATTTTTGTCCTGGTCTAAAAGTAACAACTCGTCTTGCTGAGATTGGTATTTCTTCACCGGTTTTCGGATTACGACCTGGGCGCTGTTTTTTGTCCCTGAGATCAAAGTTGCCGAATCCTGATAATTTGACCTGTTCATTATGGCCCAAGGCATCGGCTATTTCGCCAAAAAATGCTTCGACCATTTCTTTTGATTCACGCTTATTGAGACCAACTTCGTCATATAAGCACTCGGCCATATCCGCTTTTGTCAAAGCGCCCATGCTTTAACTCCTTAATCGTGCATCAAACTTATCTGAAAGCGCAGTAACTATCTGATCAAACGCGCGTGCGATTTCTTCGTCATTCAGGGTTCTGTCGGCCCTTTGCCATATCAGTCCCATGCCCACGCTGCGCTGATCCGCCCCCAGATTCTCGCCGGTATAAACGTCGAAAACGTTGAGGTCTACCAAATCACTACCTGCATTTTGTCTTACGACGGCTTCAATATCTTTGAAGGGCACCTCATTATTCAACTGAATTGCCAGATCCCGTCTCACTTCAGGGAACCGGGATACCGCTGTAAATCGCGGCACACGCCCTTTAACCGTCAATTCTAAGCATAGTTCAAACATATATACCGAGCCATTCAAATCCATTGAATTTTGTAATTTTGGGTGAACTGCACCTACATAACCCAATATTTGCCCTTGTTTGAGTATTTTGGCTGTCTGTCCGGGGTGTAAAGCCGGGTGACTGGCCTTCTCGAAGACAATTCCATCGTCGATAGGAAGCAAGAATGACTCCAAGTCTGCTTTAATATCGAAAAAATCAAAATTGCGTTTCTGATTAGACCAGTTCTCCGGCTCTGCCTTACCCGCGATAATGCCGGAAATCATTCGTGTCTGATTGATTTCGCCCGACTCTTCTACAAATTTCAAGCCTGTTTCAAACAGTTTGATACGACTTTGCTGCCTGTTCTGGTTGTAGGAAACTGCCTGTAGAAGCCCGGTCCAAAGAGAGGTACGCATCACCGCCATGTCCGAAGAGATCGGATTCGCCAGAGCAATCGCTTTCTGATTCGGCTCTACCTGGTCCTGCAACACCTGATCAACAAAGCTGTAGGTGATGGCTTCCTGATAGCCTAAACTCACCAGCGTGTCGGCAATCTGATCGACATCCCAACGCGCTTCCGCTTTGGGTGTCAGGACCATATCAGCACTGGCATGCACTTGCGGCAAATTATTGTAGCCATAAATGCGGCCAACTTCTTCCACCAGATCCGGTTCAATGGAGATATCGAAGCGATAGCTTGGCACTTTGAATGTCCATGCGCCCTCTTCATGCGCTTCGAGCGTCAGCCCGAGACGTGTCAGAATTTCCTCGGTTTCTGCATGAGGGATATCGATGCCCAGCAAGGCTTCCAGTTTCTTGGCCCTTAAGGTGACAGAGCGGGCTTGCGGTAAATAATCCTGTTCCAGCGCTTCAATCACCGGTCCCGGCTTGCCTCCCATAATATCGATCATCAGCTGTGTCGCACGCTCAATGGCTCTGAACTGCAAGTCGTAATCCACCCCTCGCTCAAAGCGGTGCGATGAATCTGTATGCAATCCATAGGACCGTGCTTTGCCCGCTATTGCTATTGGACTAAAGAATGCACACTCAAGAAAGATGTCCTGGGTCGATTCAGACACGCCCGAATCCAGCCCCCCCATCACGCCAGCAATCGCCAATGCTTTCGATTCATCGGCGATGACCAGCGTATCGGAGCGTAAAGCAATCTCCTGTTCGTCCAGCAGCGTTATTTTCTCACCCTCTTCTGCATGGCGCACGACGATGGCGCCCTGCAAGCGGTCCAGGTCGAAGGCATGCATGGGCTGACCAAGTTCCAACAGAATATAATTGGTCACATCAACCGCCGGATCAATGCTGCGCAATCCGCAGCGGCGCAACTTTTCCTTCATCCACAAGGGCGTTTCAGCCTTGATATTCACACCTTTGATTACTCGACCCAGATATTTTGGGCAAGCTTCGGCGGCTTCCAGTCGTACCTCAAAGGTTTCTTCCGTTTCCGGGTTGATCCTGGGGATAGAGGGTGCGTTTACTTCTGCCTTGTTCAGCACTCCGACTTCTCGTGCAAGACCGGCAATAGAGAGACAGTCACTTCGGTTCGGTGTCAGATCCACTTCAATCGTCTGATCATTCAGCGACAGATAATCCCGGAGATTGTCTCCGACTGGCGCATCGTTCGCCAATTCCATCAAACCATCGGACGCATCGGACAAACCAAGCTCCGCTTCGGCACACAACATGCCGAAAGATTCGACGCCGCGTAATTTGGCTTTCTTGATCTTAAAATCACCAGGCAATACAGCACCAACCTGGGCGAAAGGCACTTTCATTCCCTGATTTGCGTTAGGCGCACCACAGACGACCTGATAGGTCTCTTGTCCATCACTGACTGCACAAACGCGTAGTTTGTCGGCATCGGGGTGCTGCTCAACAGAGAGGATCTCGGCAACCACCACGCCCGAAAATTCGGCCGCGACCGGTTCGACGCCATCGACTTCCAGACCAGCCATAGTAATTTGTTCTACGAGGGTATCCGTATCGATAGAAGGGTTAACCCACTCTCTTAACCATTGTTCGCTGAATTTCATCGGACTTTTTTTACCCTGTCTTAATTGAACTGCTTCAAGAATCGGAGATCATTCTCGAAGAACATGCGTAAATCATTCACGCCGTAGCGCAACATGGCCAGGCGTTCGACTCCCAGACCAAACGCAAATCCGCTATATTTCTCCGGATCAATGCCGCTGGCTTCAAACACCTTGGGGTGAACCATTCCACAACCCATCACTTCCAGCCATTTTATGTTGCCATCATCATCGCGCCCCCACTCAATATCCACCTCTGCGGACGGCTCTGTGAAGGGAAAATAAGACGGCCGGAACCTGACGGCCAGATCCCTTTCAAAAAACACCTGTAAAAATTCTTCAATCGTGGTCTTAAGCGCGGCGAAACTGACATTTTCCTCCACCAGAAGGCCTTCAACCTGATGGAACATCGGGGTATGGGTCTGGTCGGAATCACAACGGTAAACACGACCCGGACAGATCATTCGAAACGGTGGTTTGCCCTGTTCCATGGTTCGCACCTGAACCGGAGATGTATGCGTACGGAGCAATGTACGGGCATCAAAGTAGAAGGTGTCGTGCATGGCCCGTGCTGGATGATGGTCCGGAATATTGAGCGCTTCGAAATTGTGATAATCGTCTTCGATTTCAGGACCAACTTCGACAGAATAACCGGCTTTGGCAAAAAACTGCTCAATTCTGCGCATGGTTTTAGTGACGGGGTGCAAGCCCCCGAGATCGGTGGCACGCCCAGGCAGGGTGACATCGACCGATTCAGACATGAGTTTTTGTTCCAGGGCCGCGGTGTCCATTTCGGATTTGCGGGCATTTAACCGCTCTGCGACCCGCTCTTTGGCCTCGTTAATCATGGCGCCAGCCGCAGGACGCTCGGCGGGCTCAAGTTTTCCAAGCCCCTTCAGCAAGGCCGTGATCTGACCTTTCTTTCCCAAATAATCAACACGCACCTGATCCAGACTTGCCGAACTTTCCGCCGACTCGACCGCAGCAATCGCTTGTTCGACGAGTTGCTCAAGGTTTTCCATTTACTCTGCTCCAAAATAAAAATAGGGGGTAAGATACCTCACCCCCTATCACTTTACTCACCTGTCTGCGACCGTCTGGCTGAAAGGCATACTTTCATGACGCTCGCCATATCTGAGCTTTAACTTGCCAGTGCTGCTTTCGCTTTCTCAACAATGGCTGCGAACACGGGCGCGTCATTCATCGCCAGATCCGCCAAGACCTTACGATCAATTTCAACATTGGCTTTTTTAAGACCAGCGATCATTCGACTGTAAGACAAACCATTGATACGTGCGCCGGCATTGATCCGGGCAATCCAAAGCTGTCGGAACTGACGCTTGCGCTGCTTGCGGTCACGGTAGGCATATTGACCTGCCTTGATAACTGCCTGTTTGGCAACACGGTATACACGGCTGCGAGCGCCGTAATACCCTTTGGCTTGTTTTAAAACTTTCTTGTGGCGACGATGCGCCGTAACTCCACGTTTTACGCGAGGCATAGCTAACTCCTAACTAAAAATATCTAAACCAGATTAAATACGCAACATACGCTTGATGGTCTGTTGATCAGACTCCGCCACTTGCTTACAGCCTCTCAGCTGACGCTTACGCTTGGGAGATTTCTTGGTCAAGATATGACTAGTAAAGGATTGCTTATGCTTGAACCCGTTGGCCGTCTTTTTAAAGCGCTTGGCCGCTCCGCTTTTTACTTTCATTTTAGGCATAATAACTCACTCCGCATTGATCAATAGTTATAGTAGAAACAAGACCAACCTTGTTAAGGGCTGACTTTATCTACTTTCTTTTTTTCGGGGCTACTACCATCATCATTTGCCGACCTTCCATTTTAGGCCGTTGTTCGACGGTGCCGTGCTCTTCCAGATCCGTTTCGATCCTTTCAAGCAGCTGCATGCCGATCTCCTGATGCGCCATTTCACGACCTCGATAACGTATGGTTACCTTGGCCTTGTCCCCGTGTTCAAGGAAACGTATCAGGTTGCGTAGTTTTACCTGATAATCCCCTTCTTCCGTCCCTGGGCGTAATTTGATTTCTTTTACCTGGGTTTGCTTCTGCTTTTTCTTTTGGGCGGCTTTCTGCTTTTTCTCTTCGAAAATCTTCTTGCCGTAATCCATGATCTTGCACACAATCGGATCGCTGTCAGCGATCTGTACCAGATCCAGCTCTTCCCCCTCAGCTTTGGCCAAGGCCTCCGCAACAGGTACTATTCCGATTTGCTCCCCATCCGATCCGATCAAACGGCATTCAGAAGCTTCTATATTCTCATTTATAAGGGCTTTCTTTGCTGCCCGGCCCATTTGGCTATTTCTTTTAATGTTTAGTTCTCCACATTAAAAATGCCAATCCAAACGACTTAACCCAAGACTAGTCATCCGAATCGGCTATTCGACCCTTGCTTTCACGCGCTCTTTCAAACAACGACAACGCCTCGTCAAGTGACATGACTCCCAAGTCCTGTCCCTTCCGAGTGCGAACGGCAACGGTATTGTTTTCCATTTCTTTGTCGCCAACGACAACAAGATACGGAACCTTGGCTATTGTGTGCTCGCGGATTTTAAATCCGATCTTTTCGTTTCTCAAGTCCAGATGCGCCCTAATACCGCGAAGTTCCAATTTTTCACGTAATTTTTCGCAGTATTCGGCCTGTCGATCGGTAATATTCATGATCGCGACCTGTTCAGGTGCCAGCCAGAACGGAAACGCTCCCTCGTATTCTTCAATCAGAATCCCGATAAAACGCTCAAACGACCCCAAAACGGCACGATGTAACATCACCGGCACTTTGCGATCCTGATTGTCAGCGACATATTGCGCGCCCAAACGACCCGGCATCGAGAAATCCACTTGGATGGTACCACACTGCCAGACCCTGCCGAGACAATCTTTTAGAGAGAACTCGATCTTCGGGCCATAAAACGCGCCTTCACCCGGTAAAAGGTCCCATTTTAACTCTTTTGCATCCAAAGCTTCGGCAAGAGCCGCCTCTGCTTTATCCCAAACTTCATCTGAACCAACCCGCTCTTCCGGACGGGTCGACAATTTGTAAAGAATCTCCGAGAAACCAAAATCCTCGTAAACCTCATGCAGCATGTCGATAAAATCCGACACTTCAGATTGAATCTGGTCTTCGGTACAGAAGATGTGGGCATCGTCCTGCACGAATCCGCGCACCCGCATAATACCGTGCAGGGCACCGGATGCCTCGTTACGGTGACAGGAACCGAATTCCGCCAGCCGCAGAGGCAATTCCTTGTAACTCTTGAGTCCCTGGTTAAAGACCTGCACATGACAGGGACAGTTCATTGGCTTGATGGCAAAATCACTGTTTTCGGAGTGCGTTGTAAACATTTGCTCCGAGAACTTGTCCCAGTGGCCGGATTTCTCCCACAACGTTCTGTCTACCACCTGAGGCGTTTTAATTTCCTTGTAGCCATACTTGCGTTGTTTGTCGCGCATGTAGGACTCAATACGCTGATAAATTTCCCATCCCTTGTCGTGCCAGAACACCATGCCCGGCGCTTCATCCTGCAAGTGAAACAGGTCCATCTTCTTACCGATTTTGCGATGATCCCGCTTTTCGGCTTCCTGCAGTCTGTGCAGATAGGCCTTCAGCTGTTTCTTGTCTGCCCATGCGGTACCGTAGATGCGCTGCAACATCTTGTTGTCGGAATCACCTCGCCAATAAGCACCGGAGATACGCATCAGCTTAAAGTGATGGCAAAACTTCATATTCGGAACATGCGGCCCACGACACATGTCGACATATTCTTCGTGGTGATACAGTCCAGGATGATCGTCTCTGGATATGTCTCGATCCAGAATCTCGAGCTTGTAGTTCTCATTGCGGGACTTGAACGTTTCAACGGCCTCGTGCCAATCGACAGTCTTTTTGATTACCGGGTAATCTTTCTTGGCCAGCTCCATCATGCGAGCCTCCAATGCCAGCATGTCTTCGTCGGTCAAACGATGTTCAAGATCAATGTCATAGTAAAAGCCATTTTCGATCACCGGACCGATCGCCATCCTGGTATCCGGCCATAGCTGTTTGATGGCATGCCCCAATAGATGCGCACAAGAGTGGCGAATGATTTCAACGCCCTCTTCATCTCTGGCGGTAATAATGCTGATCTCCGCATCCTGTTCGATGAGGTCGCAAGCGTCGCGTAATTCGCCATTGACTCTCCCGGCGATGGTGGCTTTTGCCAAACCGGGACCAATATCCTGGGCAACATCCAGAATGGATACCGCGTGCTCGAATTGTCTTTGACTACCGTCAGGAAGCGTAATAACTGGCATATGACCCTCTTTCAGTGGTGGCCCTTACTAGAGGCCACTTGAGTGTGTAATTTTTTGAACGCGGGATTCTAAACGATCTGGTGTGAAAGTACACCGTCACGGCAACATTAGCTGAAAACGAAAGTTTTTGGGGCGACAACAGACAGCCCCGCAAAATGCGGGGCTGAACAGGTGACTCACTAAGCCGTTTTCTTGGGACGAACCAGGAAGCGTGCCAGGGCTGGCAGCAACCACAATGAGCCGATCATGTTCCACAGGAACATAAAGAACAGCAGGATTCCCATATCGGCCTGAAACTTGATAGGTGAGAAGATCCAGGTACACACGCCAATGCCCAGCGTTATACCCGTGAAGCTAACGGCTTTACCCGTTGTGATAAGGGTTTGAAAATAGGCTTCCTGAAGCGGCAAACCTTCTTTCAGTTTTGTTTCCAGCTGCGAATAGATATAAATGCCATAGTCCACCCCGATCCCGACACCCAGAGCGATGACCGGCAATGTGGCCACTTTGATACCGATACCCAACTGCGCCATTAAGGCCTCACACAGTACCGACGTCAAGGCCAGCGGAGTAATGATACAGATCACAGCAGCAATCGACCGGAAGGTAATCAGACAAAGGAAACTGACCACTGCATAGACCGACAGCAGCATCTTGTCCTTGGCTTTCGATATGACTTCATTGGTCGCTGCTTCTACACCGGCATTTCCTGCACCGAGCAGAAACTCATAGTTCTCGCTTGGGTATTGAGCAATCAGATCCTGCATGGTGTTAACGACCCGTTCCAGCGTTTCAGCCTCGTGGTCCTCGAGATACACGATCATTGGCGTCATACTGCAATCCGAATTTACAAGCCCTGAAGGAGCGCGCTGGATAGAAGAATTGATAATGGCTTCGCTTCTGGAAAGCTCGTACCACTTAAAGCTGCCCTCATTCAAGGCTTTGGTGACCAGCTTCGATACCGACACCAGAGACGCCGTCGATTCCACCCCCGCTGTGTTCTCTAGACGCCATTGCATACGATCCATCACGTCCAGCAACTCATAGGTGGCACACTTTTCGGGCGGCGTCTTGATCATCACAACCAGAATGTCCGCACTGGTACTGTAGTTACTGATGATGTAATCGTTGTCGAGGTTATAACGCGAGTCGGGACGAAGTTCCGGGGCCCCTTTATCGAGATCACCAATTTTCAGATCTTTCTGATAATACAGGCCGATCACACACCCCAGTATCGCGATCAGAATTGAAATTGGCGCGACGCTCTGATGCGCCATGAACGACAGCACACGAAAACTCTTCTGCTCGCTCATATCCACTTTCTTGGCATGCTTCTGTCCAGACTTACTCAAGCCCGTATAAGACATAATCACCGGATGCAGGATCAGGTTCGTAACAATGATCACCGCGACACCGATGCCAGCTGCAACCGCGAGATCCTTGATCACGTCCACTTCAATCAGCAGTAAGGTCAGGAAGCCAATCGCGTCACTCACCAACGCGAGAATACCGGGTCGGACCAGGGCCCGGAAAGAAAGCCTCGCACTCATCAGGGGATTGAAGCCATGCGCCTGCTGCACCGCTATCTGATTGACAATTTGCACGCCATGACTGATCCCGATGGCAAACACCAGGAACGGCACAAGCACCGAATACGGATCCAGGCCATAACCCAGTAATTTCAGTATTCCCAGCTGCCAGATCACAGCAACCACAGAGGTAAGCACTGGCACCAGCGTGCCCTTGAAACAACGGGAGTAAATAAACAAAAAAGTAAAGGTCAGCCCAAGCGTAACAAGGGCAAATGTCGCGATCGCCCCGATACCCTCAATCAGGTCTCCCACTTTCTTGGCAAACCCGATGATATGAATTTGTACATTAGGGTTCTTGGCTTCATACTTGTCCCGAATCTTCGCTTCGAGCTCCAGAGAAAACTGCTTGTAGTCGAGAGGCTCTCCAGTCTCCGGATTAATCTCGAACAGGGGGGCATACACGATGGTCGATTTGAAGTTGTCCGCCACCAAACGGCCAACCTGACCCGATTTAAGTACGTTCTGACGCAAGGTTTCGAGACTTTCCTGACTACCATCGTAGCCATCTGGAATCACCGGGCCGCCCTGGAATCCGTCTTCTGTGACCTCAACCCATCGGACATTGGGAGTCCAGAGAGTTTTAAGACCCGAGCGGTCAACCCCTCCGAGATAAAATACCTCGTCGGTAATCTCGCTAAGCGTCTCCATATACGCTTTGTTGAAGATATCGCCTTCTTTTACCGCTACCGCAATTCGGATGGAATTACCGAGATTCTCCAGATCCTCCCGGTTTTCCATCATATTGACAATAAACGGATGCTCCAGCGGTATCAGACGCTCGAAAGAGGCGTCAGGCTTGATATTCGCGGCATTGTAGGCAAAAAATGCTGTCAAAATCAGGAACAACCCGAGAATCACAGGCCGGTTTGTAAAGATCAATCGTTCAGCGATTGAGCCGGATCCCACACCCTCATGCGAGTTCTTATTCGCCTGACCATTGGCGTCTGACATTCAACTTTCCTCTTTAATCTGATCTGTTTGGAAGATTTACAGGTTTTCACCTGTGGGTGTGGTAACGTTTACGCCAGATTCTCCGACAATTACCATTTGGCGCGCCCCGGTAAAGACCAGCGCGACATTACCCAAACGGTTTTCTCTGACTTTCTCGACAAAAGTTCGGCCGCCATCGGAACTATGCAACACCGCACCGGAGTTGCCGACAACGGAAACCTTGCCGGAACCATTGTGGCCGGCCCCCATCAGGGTGCTTTGTGTGCCCGAATCAACCCGCTCCCAGGTCTCTCCGTAATCCTCGGACCTGAACAAATTTCCGCGCAAACCAAAGGCCAGCACAACACCGGCCTCACCGGTTCCCGTCAAACCAAAAAAAGAACCATCATAGGGGCTGTCCACTGTCTCCCAGCTATCGCCTCCATCGGGAGAACGAAACATGGTACCGGCCTCTCCCGCCACCAGCACAACATTGTCTTCAAGCTGAACAATTGAATTCAAGTGAAAGCGATCCTGGTTCTCCATCCGGTCACCAAAATTTTCCCAGGTGTTGCCACCATCTTCGGTCTTGAATATAAAACCGTAGGCTCCCACCGCAAACCCGGTGTTACGGTCTATAAAATGCACGTCCAGAAAGGGCTTGCTGGCGCCAATTTCCGAATCGATCTCGGCGTCTTCCAGCGAAAACTGGGCATCTTCCAGCTCATACTCAAGATCGTCCAGCATGTCTTCCGGCGCGCTTTCGAGCTCTTGCTCCAGATTCACAACCAGATCCCTGGCCTGGTCGATGATACTTTTATTGGCGAGATTGCCATCGAATTGTTTGGTCCAGGTCTCGCCACCATCACTGGAGTGAAGGATGACACCGCCATGTCCTACAGCCCACCCATGCTTATCATCCGGAAAATGAACTGCAGTGAGAAGCACCGACACAGGTACGGACGCCTGGCGCCAGGTTTGCCCCTTGTCATCCGACAGCAAAATGTGGCCACGAGCGCCAACCGACACGATACGACTACCTGCCTTGGTGACATCAAGGAGGAGGCTTTCGCTTGCCATGTCGCTCATGACTGCTGGCGTTTCGAGCACATCTTTAACAGCATGGACTGGCATGGTAACGGCACCACCCAAGAGCAAGCCCACCAGAATTTTATTTTTCAAACGAAAAAAAATAGAAGTCATCAAGAAACCCTGATTGAATAAATAGCAAAGCGGCCAAGAAGGCCGCTGTCAATTAGTTAGCTATCGGCCCCGCCTGCGCAGCGATGAAGGTTTGAAATAACGCGCACCGGGAACCCTGTCTTCAAATATCGGCGCTTGTTTTTCCTCTGAATATAGACCGTTTGCGCTATATCTGCGAGATTGCAGATCATGAAAAATGTTACCGGCCGACCAGACACCTGGAAGCTCATAGTAATTCAGCATCATGGCCATGCTCACACGCCATAGTTCACCACGGCTGTCGTATTGATCGACCAACGCGACACCCCAGCTGTCTTCATCGATATAGAACACGCGCTTTTTATAAATATGGCGGGCGCCTTTTTTCAGATTGGCCTCAACCACATGAACCCGGTGTAGCTCCCAACGAATATAGTCAGGATTGAGGTGTCCCGGAAGCACGAGGTCCTCGTATTTCACGTCGTTCGCGCCAACCTTGTAATTGTTGTAAGGGATAAAGAATTCTTTCACTCCTTTGTATTCCCAATCGTATCGGTCCGGCGCACCGTTATACATGTCGGTATCATCGGCAGTACGGGTATTTTCCGAGGAAGCAATAGGAGAATCATAAGCCAGGTTGGGCGCGCGTCGCGTACGACGCTGGCCTTTGTTGTAGTCCCATGCCTGTCTCGCGTCTTTCGTCTGGTCAAGCGTTTCATGCACCAGCAGAGCACCACCCGCCAGTCGAGCAGGCGCCTTATTGAAGGTCATATAGTAGAACAGGATATTGTTCATCTTTTCAAAGCTCCCTTTGGGATTGAAAAAGTTGAAGAATATTTCCTGTTGTTTGGTGATCACGGTGTATTCACCATTGGACTGTACCGCCAGCTCGGAAGCCCGACTGGTCACAAAAGTACCGCGCCAGCGCGTGGTGTGATTCCAGATCGCCTGCAAGGCTTTGTCGGAATTGTTGCCGTGAAGAATCGGGAATACGATACCGCCATAAGCATTCTTGATACCAACGCCGCCCTTGCTCAAAGAAGAGGTCAGCGCGTTCTTTTTGGTGTTTTCCATGACCCAGTCCGGCATAGAGTGCGAACGGTGCGTCGGGTAAACATGCAACTTAAACGTGTCCGGATAGGCTTTGAACAAGGCATACTGCCCCGGCGTCAGGTATTTTTCGAACCCCTGGTAATTGCTTTTATCTATCGTGAATTTGATTTCATCCGAGGCAAATGGATCAATGTGATGCTGCCCGGTTCCCTTGTACCCTTCGGGCACTTTGGTAATCCCGCCATTCCATTCGGGGATCGTCTTGGCCTTGTTGCCTGCCTTAATCGATCCGAAAGGCGTCAGCGATTTCCCTAGCTTCTCTGCTTCGGCTTTGGACACCTTTGCGTGCGCGGAAAACGCACCCAGCGCCAATGACAATAAGCCACAGAGCAACACATACTTGTTTTTCATAACGGAACCTTGAAACACGTTTTTTGTTTAAATCAAATTAATCGTCTGCACTGATTTGGCAAACTGCATAAGAAGTGCTCGCCATCCTAGTAATTTTTAGCAGAATTTCCGGGACTGTCTACGAGAGAATTGTTATTAAATATGTCTGGGCGGGTTGACTGGGAAAATCCATCGGAAGCGACAGCGGGCACTGCGCCCAGACACCGCAAATGAATCAAGGGCCCGGCAGCACATTGCCATCCAAAAATGGCTGCCGGGAACTTTTTCAGATCGAAGGTCTGCCGTTGACGAACTTCGAGTCAGGGAAGGCTTTTTTCCAGAATTTCACGTACATCCTTGGATAACCGAGCCTTCGCATAGATGCGTTTTAACTGCTCGATCATGCTTTGCTTGCGGGCCTCATCATATTTCCGCCAGCGTGTCAGTGGCGTCAGTAGGCGCGATGCGATCTGTGGGTTCATATCATCCAGCTCGATCACCTGGTCCGCGAGAAAAACATAGCCTTGCCCGGCACTGTCGTGGAAGGACACATGGTTCTGATTGCAGTATGCGCCTATCACCGATCTCACCTTGTTGGGATTACTCAGCTCGAACTCCGGATGCTCCATGAGCTTTTGAATCCGCGTCAGATCCGCATAAACAGCAGAGCTGGACTGCACTGAAAACCACAGTTCCAGCACTTGCTTGTCATGCTTCCACTTGGCGTAGAAACGTGACAGTACATCTTCCGCCAATGCTGCATCACCGGCATTGACCAGTGCGCTAAGGGCCGACAGTTCATCCGTCATATTGCGAGCCTCTTCAAACTGTCTCTTCGCCAACTCGAAAAAGCGCGCATCGGGTGCGGCCGAAAGTTTTCCCAATACTGCGTTTTTGATCGCGCGCCTGGACATCGATTCAAAATCCAGCTTCACCTCGTCGCCGGTCTCAACGTTTTCATGGTAGAGCCTCTCAAACTCGTCGCGCAGTGACTCCGCTAGCATCTTGCGGACAAACTCCCGTGCCTTGTGGATTGCTTCCACATCAGCCGTCTCTGACAATTCAATCAGGTACGCTTCCGAGGGCAGCATTAGTAATTGACAAAGCATCGCCTTGTCCAGCGTTTTGTCTGCGAGCAGTGTACGATAGGTCTCCACGAGCGCGGCGTTCAGTTCAAGCGAACGTCCGGCCTGCAGGTCCGTAATCAGCTCTTGCAGAATACGGGTTGCCAGAGTCTGGCCGGCATCCCAGCGATTAAAACTATCGGTGTCGTGCGCCATCAGGAACATCAATTCTTCGTCGCTGTACTGATAATGCAGTTTTACCGGAGCAGAAAAGCCTCTTAACAACGAAGGCACCGGCTCCGCCTCTATGTCATCAAACACCACACTGGCAATCTGATCTTTCAACTCATACACAAGGCTGGTTTGGCCGCTGTCGCTATCCAGAAGCAATGGCTCCCCCGAGCGGCTGATCAAACCCAGCTCGACCGGGATATGGAATGGCTCTTTGACCTCCTGTCCGGGCGTGGACGGGCAAGACTGCTCAAAGGTTAGCAGGTACTGTTTTTTCTGTGCGTCATAGGCCGAGCGCACTTTGATCACAGGTGTTCCCCCCTGATCATACCAACGTTTGAATTGGGTCAGGTCTCGGCCGGAAACGTCCTCCATCGCAGCCACAAAGTCTTCGGTAGTCACAGCCTGGCCATCATGGCGCTCGAAATAAAGGTCACTGCCCTTGAGAAACAGCTCGTCCCCCAGAAGGGTATTGATCATCCTCACTACCTCGGCGCCTTTCTCGTAAACCGTCAAGGTATAAAAGTTGGAAATCTCCAGGTAGGACGGCGGCCGGACAGGGTGAGACATCGGACCGGCATCTTCGGCAAACTGTGCGGTGCGCAGTAAGTTCACATCTTCGATCCGTTTCACGCCTGCGGAATTCATATCCGCCGAAAACTGTGAATCGCGATAAACCGTAAAACCTTCCTTCAAACTCAGCTGAAACCAGTCCCGACAGGTAACCCGGTTTCCCGACCAGTTGTGAAAGTACTCATGCGCGACAATCGCCTCTATTCTTTGATAACTGGCATCTGTTGCCGCCTCCGGCTTGGCAAGCACACAGGAGGAATTGAAGATATTCAGGCCTTTGTTTTCCATTGCGCCCATATTGAAATCATCGACCGCAACGATCATAAAGACATCCAGATCGTATTCGCGCCCATATTTCTGTTCGTCCCATGCCATGGACCGCTTGAGCGCGTCGAGCGCATAGTCGCATTTGTCAGCATTCTTGTGATCAACAAAAATCTCCAAGGCGACCGGACGTCCGGATGCACGCGTAAACACATCGCTTTGGCAGTAAAGATCACCGGCTACCAGCGCAAACAGATAACAGGGCTTCGGAAACGGGTCTTCCCAGGTCACAAAGTGACGTCCTTCAGGCAAATCACCAGAGTCCACCTCATTGCCATTGGACAAGAGGATCGGATACTTTTCCTTATTGGCCTCTATTCTGGTTTCGAACACTGACATCACATCAGGACGGTCAAGATAATAGGTAATTCTGCGAAAGCCTTCCGCTTCGCATTGTGTACAGAACATCGACGATGACTTATACAGGCCTTCCAGACGCTTGTTGTCCTGCGGTTTTATCCAGGTCACGCAACGCAAGGTAAATTTATCAGGCACCTGCTGAATCGTCAGGCTTTCCTCGTCAATCGAATACTCACCCTGCTTGAGACTTCTGCCGTCGATCTCCAGCGCTTTGAGCTCCAACTCTTCACCGTTCAGAACCAGACTGCTTCGCTGATCTTTCTCACGCCTTTGCAGCTCCATGCCGGCGGTCACTTCTGCGCCGTCTTCATACAGTTTGACGACTAAAGAGACCTTGGAAATATCAAAAGGCGGTGGTGTATAGTCTTTCAGATAAATGGTTCTGGGATTTGCATTTCGCATCGCGGGGATCCTTAGTCTTCCAGATGTAAAGAGACTTCATAGGAAGTGTATTTTCGGATATTCAGGCAGGCATTCTCGAAAATCAGATACTGCCCCTTGATCGCCATCAGGGTGTCGCAAACCTCGGGCGTTTTATCCAGATTATATGTTTTGATCTTTTCCGGCCATTTCAAGTGCGGGTATTCAAAAGACTGGCTCGGCTCCTGCAACCATTCAAAACTTTCGTTTGGATGGGCTTCAAGCAATTGCGCGATAAGGTCTGAAGCCTTCTCCTTCAGCGCCCGCGCTTCTTGCTCAAGATCCAGATCTTCGATGTCGTGCTTGAGCATCTTACGCCAGTTGGTTCTGTCGCCCAGCCACTGCCGCAAGGCATCCTCAATCAGGCCTGACATGTAACGGCTTGACGTTGCAATCAGAGGGATGGCGTTGACAGCCCCCTGATCTATCCATCTGGTAGGCACCTGCGTCGCTCTGGTAATGCCGACTTTCAACCCTGACGAGTTCGCCAGATAGACGACATGTGGTCGCATGCAGTGCTGTTGTGCCCATTCCGGCTCCCGACATGTACCCTGATGGAAGTGACATAGTTCGGGGCTCATAATACAACGGTCGCATTGGGCCAGTTTTTGAAAACAGGGATAGCAATAGCCCTGATTAAAACTTTTTTTGCTTATTCTCGCGCAGTGACAACAACGTATGACACCCGAATAGCTGAGCCGCAGTTTCCGGCCCAGCAAGGCGTTGACATCCACGCGCTGATCTCCCAACGAGAGCTGATAAGAAACAGGCATGCCAGCCGCAACCTGCATTTTGGAAAGGGTTCCTGATCCCAGTTCTTTCACGTTAAAGTACTTCCCTACTAATGCAAAACGCGAAGAGGCGAAACATCATCCGGATTCAGATCTGCTTCGCTGTTCTTTTTTCGCTTGGACTTGTCAATATAACCCACCCGCTCAGACTCGGGTATCTCTTGCTGGGCCTCAAACATGATGATGGCCTGCAGACAGATTTCTTTCTGCTCTTTGCTTAATTCCCGACCATCAGGCCACTTACCCAGTTCGAGTGCAGTTTTGAACCTCTGATAGATTTCGGGGTCCAGCCGCTTTGCCACATCTTCAAATTTCATACTGAATACCTGTACTAAAAACTGCCCGCTTACAGGCAAGAATAAAACGCTTTACATTTTAAATAGTAATGATTATCATTTGCATAGGTTGAACGGCATAGCTGAACAACCTGGTCTCTCTCATCAGAAAAATCACAGCGTGTGAACCCCAAAGCGGTATCCGTAACACCGGCTACTCTGCCGAGGGGATTTTTTTTGCACCAAGATTAGTCGTCAACCAGCCCCAGAGCAAGCCGGAGAGCAAGCCATACAAGTGCGCCGAGTTTGCCATCTTGCCAATACCCAACCACTCGGTCAGAGGCGTATAGCCCAGTAACAGCCATATGATACTAAAACGGAAAAGTGCATCGGGTAAGAATATGTCCGGATTGACCCTGCGCCAGACCCAGCAATAGCCTACCAAACCATACACCACACCGGACATACCGCCGAACAGATAACCAGAATCGAGCAATTGCGCAATATTGGAAACAACAGACACAAATAACGCCATGGACAAGAACGCGAGAGAGCCTTTGCGCATTTCCAGCTGCCCGCCCAGTGTCCACAACATCAGCATATTGAATACAATGTGCAGCATACTGAAATGCAAAAAATCCGGTGAAAGCAATCGCCAGAACTGTCCCTGAGAAAGCATTTCAATCAGACCCGCCATTCGCTGGTCCAGAGTTTCGAGCGGGAAATCGATTTCAAAGGGGTTAATAATCAAAAGGGCTCGCAAGATCGGCCCCCCCTGCCCCATTTCCGTCAAATAGGCAATCGCTACACTGATTAGGATAAAGACATAGATGACCGGCGCCTGGGCGGGCAAAGCGCGTGGATACAGGGTATGCGTGACCGGCGCGGCTTCCACGCCATGTGCGATCTGCTCGTTTATGCTGGCCCGGAATTCGGCGTCGCCCAAATAACGCTCCAATACCTGATTGATTTCATCCTGATATCGCTGCGTGGGCATCCAAATGATCTGTAACTGGTCCTGCTCGGTAATACGATGCGGGACCCCTTTCAGTTTCAGCCACTGACTCAATTCCGACAGATCAAAATGAATGGGTGCTTCGGCGACTTTCTTCATGAACGCACGACATCCACCCAGACGAACTTGGCCGGGTCCAGCCTTTGCTCGTCATCCATGCGATAGGCGACCAATTTGCCATATTTGACGGCGCTATAGTCGAGGCAGGCTACGTTTGCGCAAATCGGTTCGGGATCACCGGACATCCAGTAGTGACCGACAAAAACCGGACGTTCATGCTCGGAGTAGCTCAGCAGTTTCTGCCGTTCGATGGCAGACAACTTGCGATCAACCAGATGCGCAGGCAACGGATCGGGCTGAAACACCACATCGTTATAAGTTTCGGCTTCGGTGCCCCAGAATTTGGTACGAAACACCTTACGTACATAGCCATCTTTGCTTAGAATCGTTTCGCCCTCCGGCAGATCCAGAGCTGTCCCTCGCGTCAGACGATCTACCAGACGCGCCTCAAAACTGTCTTCTACCGAAGAAGCATGCAACAAGTCTTCCGACAAACAGTGGTCCGGACTGAGTGTTCTGAATCGTTCTATCGCGTGCTGATCCCAGCAGGCATGCACCACCCTGAAGTGTTCTTTCTCTATAAACAGGGGAATTTGCTGAAACCAGGACAGAAAAGCGGCCCATTCACCACCGAAATCCTCAAACTGTTCCAGTGTTTCGCGAATCAGCCTGTGATTGCGGGCATTATGCTCTCTCAGGTAGGTTTTCTGCAGACCGCCATCCCGGCTTTGTGTGCAGTAGCACATGGCATTGTACTCATGATTTCCCAGTACAATCTCTGCCTGACCCTGATCCACCATATCCTTGACGATATGCAGCGCTTCCCGGATCCGGGGCCCTCGATCGACAATATCACCTACAAATATTACTTTCCTCGACTCATGCCGATAACAGCCACGCACATGCTGGTAGCCCAGTTTTTTGAGCAGACGTTCAAGCGCCAGAGCACAGCCGTGCACATCTCCAATCAGGTCATATCCTTGTGATTTACTGCGAAAGACAGGCATCAGCGCTCATTCACCAAATTATGCGCCCAACCCAGTTTTTCCCGGCAGGTTTCATAGAAATTGTGCGAAGTCGGATGAATCAGACGCACTTTCTGCGGCTTCTTGGAAATACTCACAGTATCACCCGGTGCAACGGGTATGTGCTGCTGTCCATCGCAGCTGACTTGCGGATAAATTTCATTGCCTTCGCCGATCATTATCTTGATCTCACTTTTACCGTCGACCACGATGGGCCGGCTACTCA
The DNA here is from genome assembly GCA_006212045.1 of Oleiphilus sp. GTDB lineage: Bacteria > Pseudomonadota > Gammaproteobacteria > Pseudomonadales > Oleiphilaceae > PZPK01. Next base: position 178,517 of record PZPK01000002.1, read on the forward strand.
GGGTATGCGGAAACATTGGCACCAATGCAATCGCATCCAGTTTTGGATGTAAAAGCGGCCCGCCCGCCGACAGGGAGTAGGCGGTTGAACCTGTTGGCGTGGAAACAATCAGACCATCCGAGCGCTGACTGTAAACAAACTGTCCTTCTATCCATAGGTCAAAACCAATCATGCGTGTGGACTTACCCGGATGCAGCACAATGTCATTCAAGCCCGTGCCATAGGCAATTGGTTCACCATCCCTTTTTACAGCAACATCGAGCAAAAACCGCCGCTCCTGAATATAATCACCCGCCAGCACTGCGGAAATCTTTTCCTCCAGCTCAGCGGGTGAGATGTCAGTCAGGAATCCCAGACGCCCCCGGTTCACACCCAATAATGGCACATCAGATTTCGCCAGTTCTCGCGCCGCGCCCAGCAAGCTGCCATCACCCCCCACCACGACCACCAGATCACACATCTCGCCCATCATCTTGACACTGGACACCTGCAAGCCGTGCCCGGGAATCAAGGCTGCAATCTGCTCCTCCAGGATGATATGGTAGCCCTCTGCGATCAGAAAGCGCTTCAAGTTGCGCACCGTTTCGACCACGCGTGCGCTACCCATTCGTCCAATCAGCCCTATATTCCTAAAATTATCCGTATTCAAGCGTTTACCTTTTGCACTATGCTCAGATGCCAGCCCGTAAGCTGAACGTTTTCAATGACTTCTATTTTAACAGAATAATTCGCCAAACCCGCAGCGAAGCTAAAAAAGCATGAGACATCTTGAACACTTGAAATGGGTATTGCAAAGTCCAAGCCTCTTGAACAGAAAAAAGACTTCATTTGATCTGGTTCAGGAGCCCTCACCCCAGGATATTGAACACGTATTGTCGCGTGCTCCGGAAAACCTGGAAGCCGCTGTCAACGCCGGGTCAAGTCACTTTCTCGGGAGCTATTTTGAGTCATTGTGGCGATTCTATCTCACCCACAGCCAGCGATACGAACTGATCACAGCCAACCTTCAGGTTCACCACGAAGGCATCACGCAGGGAGAGATGGACTTTCTGGTATTCGATACAGTCAGCCATAAAATCCTGCATCAGGAAGTCGCGGTCAAGTTCTATCTTGGCACGAGTAAGGGAATTGGCTCAACGCACTGGGTAGGCCCCAATGCGAGGGATCGGCTGGACCTGAAACTGGCACATTTGCAGGAAAAACAGCTCCCGTTTGCTGATCAGCCACGCACCAGAGACATTCTGAAAGCACAGTACAACATCACTGCACTCCAAAGCGAGGTACTCTTGAAAGGCATCCTTTTCCTGCCTGCGTCAAGCCATTCGCTGAGCATCGCCCCCCAGATCAATCCTCATCATCAACGCGGCCGCTGGTGCCACTATACACAACTCATTGAAATTCTGAATCGGGACCTCGACGGTGAATATTACTGGCAGGAACTAGACAAGCCGGACTGGCTGTCTTCGTCTCTCATGCGCAACGAAAACGATCAGAATCTGCGAACGTCCAAAGCCCTAAAACAAACCCTTGATTCCGGTGACACCCGGATGCGAGCAAGACTCTATTGCAGATTCATTCGAAACAACAAGCATTACGCCGAAATTGAACGCATTTTTGCCGTGCCCTCAGGCTGGCCTGGCTGAACCCATGCCCCGCCAACCCTGCAAGCCGCCAGTATGCACAACCAACACCCTGGCACCCGATGCAACTCTACCTTGGCGAATCCACTCGCAGAGCCCATACAGCATTTTTCCCGTGTAGACCGGATCCAACAGCAAGCCTGTTCCGGAGTGCAATTTGGAAATAAACTCAGTAAGCCTGTGATTGATTTTGGCAAAGCCACCGAAATGAAAGTCATGGCAAATCTGCCAGTGGCTGACTGGCTTGATTGCGCCGGATAACATCCGGGTTACCCGGTCTTCCAGGTCCATTGCACCTCTTAATGCTGACATCCCCACGACCTGTGCTCGGCCGCCCGACGCCAAAGCAATGCCGGCGAGCGTGGTTCCAGACCCCACCGGACAGACAATCAGGTCATAACGCATGGGGTAGTCATGATAGAGACGCGCAAACAGTTCCTGTATACCGGCAAGACCAGACACACCCTCGCCGCCCTCGGGAACAACCCAGGCATCGGGATAATGCGAAGCCCATTCACTTGAAGATCCGGCTCGCGCGTCTGTGCGATATTGGTCACGACTGATCCAACGCAGCGCCATCCCCCATTTCACACAATCCTGCAAGGTAGGACTCAGATGCTCGGGCTCTTCACCCCTCACCAGCCCTATGGTTTTGAGCTGCAACAATTGCCCGGCATACGCCAACGCATGCAGATGATTGGAATAGGCACCGCCGAAACTTACCAGACCGGTTTTTTCATGCGCTTCGGCCGCCAATAGATGGTGCTGCAACTTATACCATTTATTACCCAATATAAAAGGATGCAGCTTATCGAATCGCAAACAGTCAACGCTGAAAGCTGGGCCGACAAACGCTTCCAGATTCAAAGGTTCGATGGCCGGAAGCGAGCTCAGCTCAGATTCGATCAGGGAATAACGCTTCAAGGAAGCAACGCCTTAAGCCACAACGATCAATCGAAGCCTTCAGGCTTGTGTCGAGCGCAGCGGTCGGCTACGCCAAGCTCGAAATCGCCCGGCGAACTGACTTTCTCGATCGCAGCCAGGCAAGGCCCGCCACTCGATGACTTGTGTCGGCAAACGGGGTTCTCAAAATGCTCAAGCCAGGCCTGATACTGCTCCTCCGTCACAAAGCATTTGGCCGCCACGAACGCCGTGGGGTTCTTGGCATATTCACGAATTTCAGTAGTGGTCATCGTAACGTGCCCGACACCCGGGTGATAGGCCGTGTAGACCACTTCGAGTTCCTTCAGTTTATCGAGAATCGTTTGATCGGAGCCGCTGGCGTCCTGAGTCTCCTTAAGTTCATCCAACTCGGCCCGAAGCTGCTCTTCCCGCTCGTCCCGATAGGCAAGATCAAGATCCCGGCGATCAAGCTGCTCGCGCAGCAGAACCAATTCTGCATCCAGCTTCTGTCGTTCAATCTGGTCTCGCTCGTCCGCCTTGGCAGTCTTCAGCTTTTCCTCCAACTCCTCGACCAGTCGGCTTTGACCGGAAACCTTGTCTTGCAGGTCTATAAACTGCTCATTTCGGGAGGAAAGTTTTTCCAGCAGTTTTTCGTTCTGGAGCTTCAGCTTTTCAATTGTTTGATTCAGGCTTTGAATTTCGTTTTTATAGGCATGGATGATAATCCGCTGCTCCCGATCACTGTCGGTCGCCGCAGTTTCCCGATATGACTCCAGTGTTCGAATGCGAAGCCGCTGCTCCTTCAGCACGCGAGCCAGCTTGAGTCGTTTGTTCTTGTCCAGATCCTCGTCCAGCGCGACTTCCTCTATTACCGGCGGCTCAACTGACTGCAGCATCGGCACATCGTCATCTTCGCTCTCGAACTGAAGACGAAGACGGTTGCTTTCAACCGCTTTGCGCACCTGAATAAAATCATTGGAGCCCGGTGTCATATCCGGGTCCCATAGATCATTCTGATGCCAGTTAATCGCGCACTGAGAACGACAGGACAAACGAATCGGGCCGCCACCGAGATCCGGCCCTTTACCACTTATACTGGCCAGGCGCTCAACCGGAATATTCCAGCCTGAATCAGCTCTCCCCTCTTCGTCAAAATAGATCTGGAAAAACACAATGGCTTTGAGCTTTCCGGAACGGCTGATCAATACATACGCCGCCTTTGCGTCCTCGTCATTGTAGTCTGGCAATGCCACCAAACCATCCAATAGCGCTTCAAACTCGGAGAACAGCATATGCCGGGTAATCCCGCCCTGCTTCCCCCAAAAGAAAACTGCAGCATGCGCATCAGATTCCTTGCCTGCCATATAAACCTCTGTACACGAGTTTAAATTCGATGTTTACCTGCCTACAGTTTAGATGATCAATCAGGAAGCACCCATGAATTCAGGCAATCAAATGTCGATCGCCTTCACAAATTGGCAGATTGCAGCTCACGACTATGCACCAGTCCACAGAATAAAAAACCGGACGCAGCTGTTAAGCCAGGCCCGGTATCGATAAGAAGACATTGAAGGGGTCTGATCGTTAAACGATCAAAAGCCTATAGTTCGGCGACCAACCTGGCTCCCTGATTGATTGCCCGCTTGGCATCCAGCTCCGCAGCAACATCCGCCCCGCCAATCAGGTGCACATTCTCACCTGCAGTTTCGAGAGCCTCCTGAAGCTCCCGCAGCGGTTCCTGTCCAGCACAAATAATGATGGTATCGACCTCAAGACTTTTCGGCTGGTCATTGACCAGTAGGTGAAAACCTTCATCGTCAATTTTTTCGTAACTACAGCCATTGAGCATTACTACATTGCGATTCTTGAGTGACGAGCGGTGAATCCAGCCGGTCGTTTTGCCAAGGTTCTTGCCGACTTTCGATTTCTTGCGTTGCAGTAAATAAACCTCTCGCTCCACCTTGGGCAACTCAGGTTCAACACCTTTAACACCGCCCTGATGCTCCATGTTAATGTCGACACCCCACTCCTTCATAAAGAGCTCAGTGTTCAGACTTGGAGAGTCGCCGTGGTGCGTGATAAATTCTGCGACGTCAAACCCGATACCACCCGCACCAACAATGGCAACGCGCTTCCCAACCGGCTTGCGCTTTAACAAAGCATCCAGATAGGAAATCACCTTGTCACTTTCAATGCCTGGGATATCAGGAGTGCGCGGCGCGATACCCGTCGCCAGAATAATCTCGTCGTATTCCTTGCCTGCCAAGTCGTCCGCAGACACGCGCTTACCAAGCTCAAGCTTGACGCCAGTTTTCTTGATCATCTGGCCGAAATAACGCAGGGTCTCGTAAAACTCTTCTTTGCCGGGAATCAGCTTGGCAACATTGAATTGGCCCCCGATTTCGTTACCGGCATCGAACAAGGTCACATCATGTCCACGCTCCGCTGCAATCGTTGAGGCGGCAAGACCTGCTGGCCCGGCACCAACGACAGCAATTTTCTTCGGCTGCCGGGTTTTCACATAAACCAGTTCAGTTTCGTGACAAGCGCGCGGGTTGACCAGACACGAAGTTAGTTTCATCTGGAAAGTATGATCCAGACAGGCCTGATTACATCCAATACAGGTATTGATTTCGTCTGCTTTACCCGCTTCCGCCTTGGCAACAAAGTCCGAGTCAGCCAGAAAGGGGCGTGCCATCGAAATCATATCGGCATCACCATCCGCCAGTACTTTTTCAGCGACATCAGGCATATTGATCCGGTTGGTGGTCACCAGAGGAATGGAAATCTCACCTTTGAGCTTGGCCGTTACCTTGGTGAAGGCCGCACGCGGTACCATAGTAGCGATGGTTGGAACACGCGCTTCATGCCAACCAATCCCTGTATTGATAATGGTTGCCCCGGCTTTTTCCACCTCTTTGGCCAGTGTCACAACCTCATCCCAGTTGCTGCCGTCTTCGATCAGGTCGAGCATCGACAAGCGATAGATAATAATAAAGTTAGTGCCCACGCGCTCTCGCACGCGACTTACAATTTCCAGCGGTAGGCGAATACGGTTCTCATAGGCACCACCCCAACGATCGGTTCGCTTGTTGGCATGTGTCACGATGAACTGGTTAATGAAGTAACCTTCGGAGCCCATGATCTCGACGCCATCATAGCCGGCTTCCTGCGCCAGACCCGCGCAGTTCACAAAGGCCTCAATCTGTTCTTCTATTTCCTCTTCGGTCAGCTCATGCGGCACGAAAGGGTTAATTGGCGCCTGAATTGCAGAAGGCGCTACCAGCTTTGGATGATAGGCATAGCGACCAGCATGCAGAATCTGCATGCAGATTTTACCCCCAGCTTCATGCACGGCCTGAGTCACAATTTTATGCTCTTCCGCCTCCTCAGGTGTGCTCATTTTCCCTGCACCGGGACCTACCGCACCGGCTTCGTTTGGCGCAATGCCACCCGTCACGATAATACCAACACCACCCCGGGCCCTTTCTGCGTAAAAGGCCGCCATTTTTTCGAAACCGTTAGGCGATTCCTCCAGGCCCGTATGCATGGACCCCATCAGTACGCGATTCTTCAAAGTAGTAAACCCCAGGTCCAGCGGGGACAGCATATGGGGGTAGGGTTGGGCACCAGCAGTCTGACTCATTCTCTCTCTCCAATCATTCTTAACGGGCAAAGCCTGTTTTTGCGTGCCGCCCTTTTCCGGAAATCACGAAAGGCAGCAACTTTATCTTAGACGGCAGATAAGTTAATGCTCTATCATTTGCATAACAATTCCCTTAGCTTACAATTTTGTTGCTATATTTAACAATATGGTTAGTTGCACTACTTATGACAAGCATTAAACCCATTTCTCTGGGCGATATTTCAGTCACGTTTGTAGAGGCTATCCTGAAAACACTGGAATCGCTCGGCCACTCCAGAACGACTATCTGCAGCAAGTATCACTTGAGCCAGAGTTTCCTGCAGACACCAGATGCACGCGTCAGCATTCCGAAATTTATGCGGATTGGGTATGACGCCATCAGGATTTGTGGCGTTGATCATTTTGGGCTGCTAGTGGGGCAACAGACCAGCATCTGCGATATCGGTCCGGCCGGCTTCTCAGCGATGGCTGCACCAACACTTGGGCAGGCACTCAAAACACTCATCGAATTCGAAACAATCAGCAGCAGCAACAGCCGTGGTCGATCCAGATACCTAACTGAAAATGGCCGCAGTATTTGCCAGTTTTACTCGGTCAGTCCATACAATGCTTACAATTACTTTGTGGTCGACTCTACTCTGAGCTCCTGGCTGTCAATCGGACGGTGGCTTAGCCAGAAACAGTTGATTGTGCATCACGTGGAAGTTGAGTATGCACAGCCTCGTTACAAGGAACACTACGAGCAACTTTTCAAGTGCCCGGTATATTTTGGAGCTGCGCGCAATGCATTAGTGCTGAACGACGGCGCCTCCAATCTGCCCAACCACTTTGCGAGTGCTGCAAACTTCCATGCGATGCGACACATCTGTGAACAGAAACTGGCGGATCTGGAGAAAGGCAAAACCTTGAAAGATCGCGTGGAGGAACTGATAACCGAAGAACTGTCCGGAGTCACACCTTCCATTCATGACATCGCGAGCCGGATGGGTTTAGCGGGATGGACACTCAGAAGAAGGCTGGCCAATGAAGGCCTGCATTTTAGAAGTATTCTGGATGAAACGCGCCAAGCGCTGGCATTCAGTTATGTTCGGGACACCCAACATAACTTCACGGAAATTGCTTTTTTGCTTGGTTTTTCTACACCGGCTGCATTTCAACGCGCGTTCAAACGATGGTCAGGTATCAGCCCGGGGGAATTCAGAAAAAACGCACTGAACCCAAACTAGCGGCTACATTTCCTCCGCATCATCAAACTCATCATCAAACTCCTGCTCTTCCAGCAGCTCGTCTTCATACTCATGCATGCTTTTTACCTCGTTGTGTGTCATTCGTATGAGAAATGCTACGAGCTCTATATGTCAGAATTATGACGACCACTCAGCTGGCGTCCCACCGGACCAGAACACAATGACAGAGGCGGGCAGTGGACAACTTCAAAGCTGCATACAAACAAAACATGACAAGCGGATTTTGCTGCCAACCTGGCGTAACAGTTTAGAAATAGAATTCAGGAAGTAGTGTTTTGAAAGAAATTTCAGACGAGATGTTAAAGATTTAATGGCGGACCGGACGAGACTCGAACTCGCGACCCCCGGCGTGACAGGCCGGTATTCTAACCAACTGAACTACCGGTCCGCTAATTAAACCTTTTCTGCTGCCTTTGAACAGGCAACCAGCATCCTGTTGAAACAATTGTGAATGTCAAAGAATCACTTCCTGATCATCACATGCTTCGGCAAAAAACTGGTGGGTGGTACAGGGATCGAACCTGTGACCCTCGCCTTGTAAGGGCGATGCTCTCCCAGCTGAGCTAACCACCCCAGGAGAACCTTTCAATGCAAGCTTGGATGGCGGACCGGACGAGACTCGAACTCGCGACCCCCGGCGTGACAGGCCGGTATTCTAACCAACTGAACTACCGGTCCACATATTACCAAACTAGATTGCTCGATCCGATTGGTGGGTGGTACAGGGATCGAACCTGTGACCCTCGCCTTGTAAGGGCGATGCTCTCCCAGCTGAGCTAACCACCCAACTCAAATCGAGATGCGCATTGTAATGATTTCTAGAGACCTGTCAATCGCAAATTCTGATTTTATTCACATTGTTCCACCACATCAGGAACATTTGTAAACAACTGTTTTGATTGAATTTTTAACAACAGCCTCTAATTCAGGGTCTGACGTATCAGCTCCGCAGCCTTTCTTCTTGACTCAGGCAGATTACTGGACAGTTTAAAAGGCTCTTCCGGAGGATCATTGACGGTACGAAAAGGCCAAACCCAGAACGATTCATCCTCTACTGCCTCCACGCCCTCTGACCTCTCAACGGGCGCTGGCTTGATATTACCCGCGAGCGCTGCCGCTTCCAGCTTCTCCAGTAGTAACTCATCATTGAGACTAAGATTACGTTCCGGTTTACGCCAGGGCGCCAACCAGTTTCTTTGCGGTTTTCTCTTTCTCTCGATCGCAGCCAGATAGGCTTCCCGATCATCCGCCAGCAAATAAAGCTCCTGTTCCAGCGTCAGCTCCTGATCCGGACGCAACTGCTGGTAAATGTCACTTGGCAAATAAAACAGGGGGAAACCAAACAGGAAATTATTAGACCAGGGCCAGATGACTGAAAACCAGCCATAATCCTGCATCTCACCATTCAGGAGCGCTTCTGCTCGCTCTGAATCATTGGAGTGCCAGAACGAATGATTGAGGTAGCGTGTTTCTGCCATTTCCTCAAGCGCCAACTCTTCATCGACCAATTGCACGTCCGCCGTTGCCATCTCGTCGTCCGGCTGCAAATCCGGATGCAGACGCTTGGGTAAAGAAACTTCAGAATGACGCACGTAGAACACGGCTCCCGGATCGATTTCCAACCCGACATCAATCAGGAGGTTCAAATCAAACGCCATCATCAGCTTATCATCAAAGGCCTCAAACCCGATCAAGGGAATAAAACTTTTCCGCGCTGCAAAATCATAGCTTCCCGCCGGCAATTCGATCACGGTGTAACTTCCTGCCCGCAAATTAAAAATCAGCTCGTCATTGATATAGTAACTGGGCGCCTCCAACTCCTCCATGGCCCACTGGCTGTTAGGACGATACACGTAGATCAGCCCATTGGCATCCGAGTCCCATTCATGACTTTTAAGGGGCTCGAACAACTTCCCATTGGTATTGGGAAAATAGAATGACCCGAGATTGCGACCCGTTGACCAGTAAATAGAGGGATACCAGCCCCGACCCTGTTTGTGAAACGGTTTGGAGTACGGTGCCTTGGTATCCGCAAGGGCCGTCGTGCCAACCACGACAAGCAGTATTGAAAGTATTAAGCGCCAGAAGGCCTGCATAGAAAACTGAACCTGAAGAATCCTGATAACGACAGCGCTGTATTCTATCAAGCAGACACCAACTATTTTGGGAACTACCGCAAGCACTGACTATCAGGGAACTGAATTTGCATTCAATCGCAATTCATTCACCTGACGCCCCAGGTCAACCAAACGCGCATTGACTTGTTTTCTGCTTGAATCAATTGCCGCGATCGCCTTTTTATTCTCGGCAATCTGCTCCTTCAAACTTCCGACATCTCCGATCCCGGCCTTCATCGCTGCCAGCTCTTCGGAGATGCTATCTCGTGTAATCGCCATTTCACCCGAGGTGAGCGATATTTTTGAATCCAGCGTCTTCAGGCTGCTGTTTACTTTCTGGTAGGAAGCTTCCAGTGCATCCAGACTTTTAACCATGTTACCCATGCGCTTGTCCAAGCCTGACTGGACACTTGCTATTTGGCGCTCAAGCTTATCCAAAGCCTCCGTATTCCCGGCAATTGCCTTCTTGTTCCTGTCATTCGAAACTCCCCACAGCTTGCGCATCTCAGAATCGAGAAAAGCCAGCTTCTTGGCCGCGGCCGAACCACTTTGTTCCAACTCTTCCCCGGTCTCGCTCAACTCGCCCTCCAGGCGGGCAATCAGCAATTTACTCTGACTGATAAAACCAATGGCATCGTTCAGATCCCTGTCCAGATTGCTGATACGCTGCTCCTGCAAAACATAGCCCCAAGCCAATGCACCACAGACACACGCCAGAATAAGCACCAAAGCAATCCAGGCTAAAGAAAGTCGGGCTTTGGCAACGGCTACTGGCGCTCCGGAAACCGGCTTCGCAGTCGGTTTTACCACCTGTCCTGTTTTGCGTTTCTTGAAACGATCCAGCTCATCACTTTCCGGACGCATATCTCTTACCTATTGATAGTTATGATCACAAGTTAAAGTGGATTCTACTCGTAGTCGAGGGCAAATATAAATAGAATTTGCATGGCTTAGTCCGAATCTCTAATATATGCGGTCTTTTTTTGCCGGGGCCCTGATTTTCAGGCCCGGCCAGCAATAGGGGACGGAACATGCAGCCACTCGTAGGCATTATCATGGGGTCGAAATCAGATTGGCCGACCATGGAACATGCTGCCAACATGCTGGACAAACTGGGCGTCGCTTACGAAGTCAAAGTGGTCTCGGCCCACAGGACGCCCGATTTGCTGTTTGAATATGCAAAACAGGCCGAAACCCGCGGCATTCAGGTCATTATTGCCGGAGCGGGCGGCGCTGCGCATCTGCCAGGCATGGCTGCCTCTCAGACCAATCTACCAGTACTCGGAGTTCCGGTTCAGTCCAAAGCTCTGAACGGCCTGGACTCGTTGCTTTCCATCGCCCAGATGCCGGGCGGTGTTGCGGTTGGCACACTGGCCATTGGCAGCGCAGGCGCAAAAAATGCAGGACTTCTTGCCGCTCAGATTCTGGGCCTGCATCAAACCGAAATCAAACAGGCTGTCGCTGATTTCAGAAAGCAACAGACGACATCCGTGCTGGAAAATTCCGATCCACGAGGTTAGAACATGCTGAGAATAGGCATTTTGGGCGCAGGTCAGCTTGGCCGAATGATTGCACTCGCAGGCTACCCTTTCGAGATGGAATTCAGTTTCTATGACACCAGCGGGGCACCCAGCGTCGGCCTGGGAGAAATTTATTCGGATCCACAGGGCGACATCGAAGGCGATGCACTCAAGCGCTTTGTGCGATCTGTCGATCTGGTCTCGTATGAATTTGAACACTTGCCCCTGGACCTTGCTTCGCACGTTGCTTCTCAAAAAAGCATGCACCCCTCCCCCAAATCTTTGGAGGTTTGTCAGGATCGGGCGAAAGAAAAAGCACTCTTTGATCAACTCGCCATTCCCACGCCCAATTACCGCATTGTTCACTCGGAGCAGGATATTGAACAAGCCGTGAAAGAGCTGGGCCTCCCCATCGTGCTGAAAACCACGACGGAAGGATATGACGGCAAAGGTCAGTTCGTACTGAAAGACGAAGACGACTGCAACAAGGCATGGCGCGCCATCGGTAACCGTACCCTGATTGCTGAAGCGTTTGTGAACTTCTCTCGCGAACTGTCAATTATTGCTGCCCGGTCTACAGAAGGCGAAATTGAAATCTACCCCTTGGCAGAAAATCAGCATGAAAACGGGATTCTGCGATTCTCAACGGCGCCGGCGCCCCGACTGGACGAGCAGACGGAATCCCAGGCACGGGCCTATATCAAAGACCTGATCTATGAACTGGACCATGTCGGGATCCTGACTCTGGAGTTGTTTGAAACAGAAAACGGTCTGATTGCCAACGAAATGGCACCTCGTGTGCACAATTCGGGGCACTGGAGCATCGAAGGGGCGCCCTGCAGCCAGTTTGAAAACCACCTGCGCGCTATCTGCGGTCTACCCCTGGGTTCGGCCCAAGCCAAGTCACCCACCTGTATGATCAATATTATTAGCCTTAAAGGCAGACTGGAGGACTTGCTGAAACTTCCGTATGCCCATGTCCATCTTTACGATAAAGAAGAACGGCCCGGCCGCAAACTGGGCCACGTGACCGTTCAGGCAGACAGCTACGAAGAGCTGGCATGGCGGGTCAGGAATGTCGCCTCGATGCTGCCTGGCTGTGCCGAATTTGCAGGCTACGAAGAATAAGCAGCAAAGCCTGAAATATCCCTCATACAGGGTTTGGAATCGCTTAAAAATCGGTGTTATCATCGCCGGCACAAAAACGATAATGAGCACCTTCAGCGTTCGCTGAGTCTTTTTATATCACAGTTGTCAAAACGGAGAGCCCAAATGGCGATCGAACTACCTGCACTACCTTATGCAATCGACGCACTAGCGCCACACATCTCGCAAGAGACACTCGAATTCCACCATGGCAAACACCACAAAACCTATGTGGACAAACTGAACGGCATGATTCCGGGAACGGAATTTGAAGGCAAGGACCTCGAAGAAATTATCAAGAGCTCCAGCGGCCCGGTATTCAACAATGCGGCGCAAATCTGGAATCATACCTTTTACTGGAACTGCCTGAGCCCGAATGGCGGTGGCGAGCCAAGCGGCGCGGTTGCCGATGCCATCAATGCGGCTTTCGGCTCATTTGCCGAGTTCCAGTCACAATTCAATGACAAAGCAGTCAACAACTTCGGCTCCAGCTGGACCTGGTTGGTTAAGAATGCTGATGGCTCACTGGAAATCGTCAACACAAGCAATGCCGGCACACCGATGACAGATGGCAAAACAGCCCTTCTGACAGTCGATTTGTGGGAGCATGCCTACTACATCGATTTCCGTAATGCCCGTCCAAAATATCTGGAAGCATTCTGGCAGTTGGTTAACTGGGACTTTGTTGCCAAAAATCTTGGCTAATTGACAGTCTCCCAAATAAAAAAGCCAGAGCATTTGCTCTGGCTTTTTCAGTTCGCACATAGATCACAAACCAATAGGCCTACCGGATTTTCATCCCGCTATAAACGCTGTCCACTGCAGGCTTCTCAAGCTGCTGCAAGTCTTCAGGATCCGCACCCTGCCCTTCACGAATTAAAAGATTTAACTTCCAAAGTTCATCAAACTTCTCGTTGGTAACGGCACGTGTAGCCTCTTTATCACGCAAGATAGTTGGCTTGAGGAAAACAAGAAGATTTTGCTTGGTCACCATTTTCGAAGTGCTTCTGAACAATGCACCCAGAAAAGGAATATCCCCTAAAAGAGGCACTTTACTCTCACTTTCGCTTATGTCGTCACGAATGAGGCCACCCAAAATGATTGTCTCGCCGTTGTCGGCCAGCACATTGGTCTTGATCTGACGCTTGGTCGTGATGATATCAGCACCGGCAGTGGACTCGGTCACACCGGAAATCTCCTGTTCAATTTCCAATCGCACCAGGTCTCCTTCGCTGATACTGGGCGTGACTATCAATTTGACACCCACGTCTTCCCGCTCAATGGTTGTGAAGGGGTCTGAAGTTCCGGCCCCGCCAGAACTGGTCTGCCCCGTAATAATGGGAATATTCTGGCCGACAATAATGGAAGACTCCTGATTATCCATCGTGATCACTTTCGGCGTGGATAACACGTTTGCTCCGGCGTCACCTTCCAGAGCCTGAATCAAAGCTCCCCAGCTGACGCCACTCTTGCGCGATTCCCCTACACCTAGTGTCAGACCATTACTTGGACTTCCGACAAGGGAGGCATCCAGCTCATTATCCGCATCAGAATCCTTGGCAATCAGGGCTGAGAGAACGCTCGCGGTGCTAATACCAATCTCATTGAAGTTGGTAAACGCTCCGGGAATAGAAGCCCCCTCATCATATAAGGCCCATTGGATGCCAAGCTTGTTATCGGTATTCTCCGAAATCTCGACAATTGCCGCCTCGATCAATACCTGTGCCCGGCGCACATCCAGCTGTTCAATCACACCTTCGAGCTCCTGCAAAAGCGAAGGTTCCGCCCTTACGACCAGAGCATTCAATCCGTCATCGGCATAGACACTGGCTTCCGCCTTCTGGCCCTTGGCCTTGGAATCTTCTGTTGCGATATCGCCCATCAGACCTTTCAACAACTCGGCGATATCCGCTGCATCCGCATGCTTGAGCCGAATGACCTTTGTTTTCCCGCCAGTTGAGGAAGGTTGGTCCAGTTTGGCGATCAAGGTCCGCATTTTTTCACGGAAGGCTTCGTCACCACGTAAAATCAATCGATTACTGCGCTGATCTGCTACCACACTAAACTTATTGGCAGCCGCCCCCTTGCCGCTCTTGCCCAACTCTCCGGGGGCCAGCTCTTCCAGCAGCTTGACCATATCCCCAACCCAGGCTTCCTGCAACTGAATAACCTCCAACTCATATTTTGACGGGCTATCCAATTCTTTAATGATCTTGCTGATGCGCTTGATGTTGGCCAAGTGATCACTCACGATCAGTGCATTTGCAGCGGCAACACCGGCTAAATGCCCATATTTTGCGACCATGGGGCGCAGGATCGGCACCAACTCCAGGGCGCTTGCATTATTTACCTGGATAACGCGCGTCACGATCTGCTCAGAGGGCAATTTTCGTAGCATGGCTTCATTCTGTGCCGTCTGCTTTGCATCGTTCTGCTGTACAATTTTGATCACGCCCTCCCCGGGCAGTGCTGCAAAACCATGCACGCCCAGTACGGACAGAAACATCTCGTAAACACCGGCTTTGTCCATAGAGGCATTTGAAACCACGGTCACCTTGCCCTTCACCCTGGGGTCAATGACGAAACTGTACCCGGTAATGTCGGCCACCTGGCTTACAAAGGCCCGGATATCTGCATCCTTCAGGTTCACCTTCCAAGTCTGCTCTTCTGCCAGAACAGATAGGGACAGCAATGCCACCAAGCAGCCTTTCAGCAACGCGATTCTCAACTTCATACTTTCCTGATTCTCAATGTTTGGACTGCATCGTGCAGTCGCTATCTCAATGGGTAATTCACATAGAAGCTGGCACCGTCTCGGACCACTTCCACCTCAAGACTACCTTGCTCATATAACGATTTCATTAACTCTTTGTCGCGCTGCACATCCCCGAGAGTGTGGCCATTTACCGACATAATGACATCCCCTTTTTCAAGGTTCATTCCAGCCAGCATCGGATTCCTTCCCTGATATACATACCCCCCACCTTCACCGGGAGCAAGGCCAACAGATTTCAGGGCCCTCTCCGGATCCTCAGCAAGTCGTCGGGTCGCTTCGGCAATAAACTCCTCGGGCGTTTCAATAACCTCGGGATCGGGCGTGATCTGGCGAGGACGGCTACTCGCAGCAATTGAGCTACCTTTGTCAGCGACCTCATCAAATGCCAAGGTCTCCAGTTTGCCAGCCCTGCGCAACAACACACGATCACTATACACTTCTTCAAGTGTAGCGTTTCCTGGTACTTTATCACCTAAACGGTAGTATTCAGCCGACCGGCGCCCAAGTTCTTCAATAATCGCGCCCGACTCACCACCACTGTCGCCGGTAAACACGCCTTTGAGCAGCAAGCGCAATCGTGTTTTAGGTGCCTCTTTCGGCTGATCACTGACAACTTTCGGCTTCTTATTCTCCTCGCCAAACAAATGAAATGCAGGTAATTGTGCATGCCTGACATTCTGTTTGGCAGCTGGCATCATCGAAGTCTCTCCAAGCACCATGGCTGCCGATTCCTGATCAGCAACAAAATACCACGCCAGATGCGCAGTGAGCCACGCCAGATAAACTGTAAACGCCAGTAACAGTAAGCCCTGAATCAGACCCAATATCCTGTCTGACTGCTTGCTTTGTGTATTCACTTTCTCAGTCATGTTCCATCAGGCTCAGTAAATATCTTTCTTGATCTTGAACACAACGTCACGTGCGTCCGAATTGGACGACCAAGGCTCATCTACCAAGTCTAGCAAACGCCGCCTGACTTGCAGCAAGGCCACACCCTCAGGCGTTAGCGACACTTCTATCGGGTCAAAGTCACTGCCCGGATCAGCGATACCCACATAGGTCATACCATCTTCCCGAGTCGTAATGCGCCCCTGAAAGGACGGCACATCACGCTCGTGCTGCTCGCGCCTCACAGGGTAAGCAATCTGTCCGCCAGACCACGAAAACTGCCCTTCCGCAGCGATTAGTCTTTCATCCTTTAGTGACAGGCGGATGTCTTTTGCCACCAGCAGGCCGTCCAGCTTAATGCGCCTTCGCGTCAGGCTTTTATTCAGCGCCGACAACCGGGCATCCAGCGACGCCAGGTTCAAGTGCACACCGCCCATATCCGCAACGACTGACGCACTCGCAGATCCGGCATGACTCTTTAGCTCCAGATCAACCGGAAGCTGCAACGCCACCAGACGATTCAAACGCAGGTTCCATGCCAGGATCGAGTCAATGCCCTGAATATTAAACAAGACCTGTCCTTCCCAGATGCGCCCATGGACCTGTTTGACCTTCGCCCCGTATGGCGCCAAAGACACCTTAGGAGATACAACGCGCTCCCAAATAAAAGAAGCCGGCGTCAATACCACCAGAAAAATGAGGAGACTAAATAGAAAAACAGCCAAGTAGGCAAATATCTTCTTTACCAAAATTGATCCAGCGATTGCTTTAAGTCGTTGAAATCACAATCCAATCGGAAGGTTCGTGATCGGCACCATGCCCTGAAAAACGCTCAATTACAGACTATTTGACGACGTAAATCCAGAACCAATTTCCAAATTTCGGATAAAAAAAACCCCGGCTTTCAAGCCGGGGTTCGATTCAGTCCTCGCAAAGCAGCTTACATCATGCCGCCCATACCGCCCATGCCGCCCATATCAGGCATTGCCGGAGCAGGTGAATCTTCTACAATGTCAGTGACCATGCACTCAGTGGTGATCATGAGACCAGCAACCGAACCCGCTGACTGCAGTGCAGAGCGAGTCACTTTTGCCGGATCCAGAATACCCATCTCCAACATGTCACCATACTCGCCAGTCGCAGCGTTGTAACCAAAACTGCCTTCACCCTGCTTCACTTTATCCGAAACAACAGAGCCTTCACCACCAGCGTTCTCGACGATCTGACGCAAAGGCGCTTCCATTGCTCGACGCAGCAGATTGATGCCTACATTCTGATCTTCGTTATCACCTTCCAGGTTATCGATCGCCTGCAACGCACGAATCAGTGACACACCACCGCCTGCGACTACGCCTTCTTCCACAGCTGCGCGCGTAGAGTGCAACGCATCTTCGACTCGCGCTTTCTTCTCTTTCATCTCAACTTCAGAACCGGCACCAACCTTGATCACTGCAACACCGCCAGCCAACTTGGCCACACGCTCCTGCAGTTTTTCACGGTCATAGTCGGAGCTGCTGTCTTCGATCTGCTTGCGAATCTGCTCAACACGGCCCTGAATTTCGGCTGCCTGACCGGCACCGTCGATGACGGTCGTGTTTTCCTTGCTGATGTTAACGCTCTTGGCCGTACCCAGATCATCCAACGTGGCATTTTCCAGAGTCAGACCAACCTCTTCAGAGATCACTGTTCCGCCTGTCAGGATCGCGATATCCTGCAGCATTTCCTTACGACGATCACCGAAGCCCGGCGCTTTCACTGCCGCGACTTTGACGATACCGCGCATATTGTTGACCACCAGAGTCGCCAGCGCTTCGCCTTCAACATCTTCGGCAATAATCAACAAAGGCTTACCGGCTTTCGCTACGTTTTCAAGCACAGGGAGCAATTCGCGAATATTGGAGATTTTCTTGTCGACCAACAGAATGAAGGGGTTTTCCAACTCCGCACTCATGTTGTCCTGATTGTTGATAAAGTAAGGCGAGAGATAACCGCGGTCAAACTGCATGCCTTCAACGACATCCAGCTCGTCTTCAAAGCCGCTGCCCTCTTCTACCGTGATCACGCCTTCCTTACCGACTTTTTCCATTGCTTCTGCAATGATGTTGCCTACGGAAGTATCGCTGTTGGCAGAGATCGTACCTACTTGAGCAATCGCTTTGCTGTCTTCACAAGGACGCGCAAAACCCTGAATTGCTTCAACTGCGACCTGCACGCCTTTATCGATACCGCGCTTGAGATCCATTGGGTTCATGCCTGCAGCCACGGCTTTCAGACCTTCGTTAACAATGGATTGTGCCAATACGGTTGCAGTCGTGGTGCCGTCACCGGCAGCATCGTTAGTTTGGGAAGCGACTTCTTTCACCATTTGCGCGCCCATATTTTCGAACTTGTCTTTGAGTTCGATTTCCTTCGCTACGGAGACACCGTCTTTGGTGACTGTCGGTGCGCCAAAAGACTTGTCCAGAACGACATTACGACCCTTGGGGCCCAAAGTCACTTTGACGGCATCTGCCAAAACATTCACACCGGCCAACATACCCTGACGAGCCGAGTCGCCAAATTTCACATCTTTAGCAGTCATATCTCTATCCTGTAATACTCAATATTGTTAATACGTAAATGCGTTGAAGCACCAGATTAAGCTTCGATAACGCCGTAAATTTCGCTTTCTGACATGATCAGCAACTCTTCACCATCAATCTTGACGGCATTGCCTGAATACTGACCAAATACAACGGTGTCGCCTACTTTGACAGCCATCGCCTGAACGTCACCGTTGTCCAGCGATTTGCCTGCACCAACAGCCAGCACTTCTCCCTGAGAAGGCTTTTCTGTCGCACTACCTGGCAAAACAATACCTCCGGCTGAAGTGGTTTCTTCTTCTTTACGACGCACAACAACACGATCGTGTAATGGACGGATTTTCATCTGTATGACTCTCCTAAACGTTCCAAATCCAAATTGGCTTAGCGGCCATGAAAAGCACGCTAAATTGTTAAAAAACAAACAGTTAACAAACAACTAGTGTCTTTCGATCTATTCGTGACACTGTAAATGGGGCCCACACTTGGCTTTTCAAGCCAAAATTCAAAAAAAATTATGCTTCGCGATCGGATTTATCGACTTCCCGGAAATCACCTTCTATGACCTTGCCCGACTCAGACTCAGGCCTCACTTCTGAGTAGCTGCTGTAATAGACATTTCCCTGCACTACCCCGCCTGCTTTCACCAAACGCTCTACCACCGCGCGCACAAGTAGCTGCCTGACGCCTGGCGTGAGTAACAAAAAACCAATCGTGTCTGTCACAAAACCGGGAGTCAGCAGCAAAGCGCCCGCTACCGCGAGCATCACACCTTCTCCCATTTCGCTTACCGGCATCTCGCCGCTGCGCATTTTCTGATTGGCATTGACCAGGGTCTGCAATCCCTGGTGTCGTAATAAAGTGATTCCGATCATTGCTGTCAGTAAAACCAGCGCTATGGTATACCAGGCCCCGATCCAGGCTCCCACCTTAATCAGCAGAAACATCTCGACAATGGGCATAATGACGAACAACAAAAAAAGAATACGCATAGAACAGCCTCCAATTGGATGGCATAGCAAACACTAGAAAAACACGCGTAGCCACGCCTAAAGCTGACCTGATAAGATGCGCCAACTTTAAATGTTTATCAGGCATATATGCAGGTAAAGAATGAAACTTCAAGATCAAGTCATTGCAATTACCGGGGCTGCTCGCGGTCTGGGACTGGAAACCGCCATCAGGCTTGGCAGGCAAGGAGCGAAAATTGCCCTGATCGATTTGAACAAAGCCGATCTGGAACATGCCTCCCACCATTGCTGTCAGGAGGGGATCGAGTCCCGAATCTATGCGTGTAATGTCGCCGATGAAGCGCAGGTGAGCGACACCTTCAAATCCCTGACGCATGATTTTGGAAAACTAAACGGTCTGGTGAACAATGCCGGCATTATCCGGGATGGCATGTTGATTAAGGCCTCGGAGGGCCGGGTCGAAGAAAAAATGTCACTGGCAACCTGGCAATCGGTGATCGATACCAATCTGACCGGGGTATTCCTGTGCGGCCGCGAAGCCGCTGTCAACATGATCGAGACGCAAAGCCCCGGCTGTATCGTTAACCTCTCCAGCGTGGCGCGCGGCGGCAATATCGGGCAGACAAATTACAGCGCTGCGAAAGCCGGTGTCGTAGCAATGACAGTGACATGGGCCAAAGAGTTAGCAAGATACAACATTCGTTCAATGGCCGTCGCACCGGGCTTTATCGAAACCGAGATGACGCGCAGCATGCCGGATCATGCCAAAAAGCACCTCAGTCACTTGATTCCTTTGGGAGTGCCCGGTCAGGCCCACCATATCGCCGACACCATCGTACATATATTCACGAATGATTATCTTACCGGGCGCGTTATTGAGGTAGACGGGGGATTGCGTGTCTGAGAGTTCCCGGGATGATGAGCGCCACCAGGCGATTCTCAGCACCCTGGCATGTATTCCCAAAGGCACCGTCAGCACATACGGCCAGATTGCCAATCAGGCCGGATACCGAGGGCAGGCTCGCTATGTCGGCTATATCCTGAAACATTTACCTGGAACCTCTTCTATTCCCTGGCATCGCGTAGTCAATGCATCCGGGCGCAGTTCTTTCCCAGAGAATTCGTTGAAATACCGGGAACAGCTCCGGCTTTTGCGGGAGGAAAGCGTCGAAATCAAAAACGGAAAAATCAACCTGCAGCAGTATTTATGGCTAACCTCACTGACCCCTTAGCACTGCCCGGAAACAAAACTCAAACCTCCTCGCTCACGACTTTGCGTTTCAGCTTCAAACTCTGAAAACATACTCTTCAAAATACACATCCCGGTCAGGAAAGTGGCACCTGCTGGGGACTTGCCGGATCGGCACCAAGAAACTGAGTGACATGAACTATCACTTGGCAAAAATTCGAAACAATTCTTATTGGGCCCATTTGAAAATTTGAACTAATGTTAATAGTGAGCAATAAATTGTTGCTCCAGTACATCCACGCCAACAGGGAAATACCTGTTTGGGTGTCATAGAAATAAAGGCCGAGTATCGATAATTGTTTGAGCCAGGCAAGCTACCAACAGCCGATGAGTCATTCGTACACATGTACTGCTTTCAGGGAGAATAGTTTGCAATTTGTCGATTGCCACCAATTATAAACACGCAGTATTTCTGTCTGAAAGGACTGAGCGATATGAATCACCCAAACCCCGTAAGCAAGGAATGGCCAGTTATGGCGCTTGTTAAAAAAGCATCTTCGTCAGAATTGGAACACTACATTAGAAGCCTTCATCAACCGGAAGCTTCCGTTCAGGATCAGCCCTTGGCTGGCCCCAAGTCTGTCGACCTGCAAACCGCAGAAACCCCGGCTCCCACACGACATTATTCAAACCTGCTGGCACGCCACAAACTACTGGAAGCCGGACTGAATTCTACTTATGACGCTTTGCTGATGCTGGACCTGCATGGCAATGTGCGCTTCTCCAATGAAGCTTTTAAACGACTTTTCAGAATTGAAAAAGCCGATGGCATTGTCGCTTCGAAGCGACAACTGCTGCACCATGCGGCAAATTTCCTGACCGATGATACCGCGCTGACCAGGGCCATTCAGCAATCCATTGCCGATCCGAGACAAAGTATCGAATGTGAATTCGAAACCAGAAATGAGCGCTGCCTCGAAGGCCATTCACGCCCGCATTATCTGGACGAAGACGTTGTCGGGCAGGTCTGGACCTTTCGGGACGTTACGCAAGCCAGGCTAAAAGAGGAAGAATCCAAGCACCGCGCTTACCATGACCCGCTAACCGGTCTACCGAATCGCCGTTTGCTAAGCATTCGTCTCAACCAGACGCTCTCCAGTGTGCGTGAAAGCGGCATGAAAACCGCCGTGTTATTCATCGATCTGGACGGTTTCAAGGATGTCAATGATTCGCTGGGCCACAACGTCGGGGATGCGCTGCTAAAAGAAGTTGCCATGCGTCTTGAGTCCATGCTACCGGCCCATACGTTGCTCTCACGACATGGCGGCGACGAATTTGTTGCGGTCATGGAACATCTGCAACATGAAGAACCCGCGATTCAGCTTTGCCACAAAGTCATCGATTGCTTTGATGCACCGTTCGAACTCAGTGATGAAGAGCTCTACATGAGTGTCAGCATCGGTGTCGCCGTCGCACCGGACCATGGAATTGATGCCGATAAACTGATCAGTAATGCAGATATGGCCATGTATCAGGCCAAACAGCAAGGTAAACACACCTACGAATTTTTCTCCACCTCCAAAGACACACATGCATACCAGCGTCTGAAGATCCGTAATCAGATCAACGTCGCGCTGGAGCAGGAAGAGTTCGAATTGTTCTTCCAACCCAAGATCTGTCTGGAAACCGGCAGCATCAAAGGCGCCGAAGCGCTGATTCGCTGGCGTCCCAATGGCGGTGAATACCGCAGCCCAATGGAATTCATTCCGATCGCAGAAGAAAGTGGTCAGATTATTCCAATTAGCCAATGGGTTTTTGAACGCTGCTGCAGACACATGTCTGACTGGAAAGAATTTCTGGATGATGACTTTGTCCTGGCGCTGAATATTTCTGCCAAGCATTTTCAGCGTGGACAATTGCAGCGCGACGTCGCCCGCGCCTTGGAAGCCAGCGACATCGACCCGAGCAAACTGGAGCTGGAAGTCACCGAAACGGCCATCATGGATAACCTTGAGCTGGCAGTAGAAAGCCTGAACGAACTCAAGAAAATGGGGATTCGAACCGCGATCGATGACTTTGGCACAGGTCACTCATCACTCAGCTATCTGCGTAAACTACCGATCGAAATACTGAAGATAGACAAGAGCTTTATCGACGATATTCTAAGCTGTTCCGAAGATCGCACTTTGGTAAAAGGAATTATCGAGATGGTGCACGCTTTGGGCATACAGGTGGTGGCCGAAGGCGTGGAAAATCACGATATCGCCCAGCTGTTAATGGAAATGAACTGCGACCTGGTGCAAGGCTACCATTACTGCAAACCGATTTCGGAACCCGAATTTCTGGAACTGGTGAAAAACCGTATTTGCTATCTGTAGCCTGAGTTCAGACAGACGGACACGGGCTTTCACGTGGAGCCCGTGTCCTGACTAAAACTCCTCTGATAGTGCCCGTAAGCGATGCCGAATGCGATACAGCAAAAGCAGGCTCGGTAACACCATCAAAGCAGTCACTACGAAGAACAAGGCCCAGTTTCCTGCCAGCTCATCGACCATCCAGCCACTATATGACGCCAGGAACGTTCTTCCCAAGGTCCCGATCGACGCCATCAACGCATATTGACTGGCAGTGAAAGCCCGGTCACACATCATCGACAAAAATGCTACGAAAGCCACGGTAGACCATGCCGTTGTAAAGCCATCCACAATCACCGCCGACAGTAAGAGTCCCTTGCTTGGTCCCACAAACGCCAGCAACGCAAACATTAAGTTACTGGCTGCCATTGCCAGCCCACCAATAAACAGGCCCCTGAGTACCCCATAGTGAATAGTGACGACGCTTCCGATTAAAGAGAAGATGATCGTGACCCACCAGCTGACAAGCTTCGAGTACACCGCAATATCTGAATTGGTGAAACCTACTTCCTTGTAAAAAACGATCGACATGCGGCCAAGAAAGGCCTCACCAATCTTGAATAAAAAGATAAACATTAGGATGGATAGGGCCAGGCTGACACCATTGCGCCGAAAAAACTCAGCCAAGGGCTCTACAAAGCTTACCAGCACCCAGGTCATGACGCGGTTTTTCATCGGCGCCGCCAGTCCGTGAGAACCACTTGCTACCGAATCCATCGGATGCAGCGAAACCGTGTGATTGATTTGCCAAAGGCAACGCAGCAACCAGACCAGCAAAACCGCAATCATCACGGCTCCAAGACCATAAGCCAATTCAAGAGCGCTATCTGCCAAACCCGGAAAGCCGATGATCATCCAGACGGACATGGCAATCAGCAACATGACCGCCATCGTCATCAACATCCCGTCACCGGTACCCGCCTGATTGAAATAGCTGAGGTAACGCTGCTCGCTCGTAGCCTGCGATGTTTCCCGCAAGGTTTTCGGTTCAGGCGAAAATAATGGCACCAGCGCCAACAGCAACATGAGTATGGCCATAAATTGATATACGCCCGACCAGCCCCAACCGTCCAGATCCACCAGAAGTAAGGGCAAGGCTCCCATGCCAGCAAAACCGGTCCACCATCCGGAGGTTGCCATCGCAGATCCCGCGGCCATCAAACCGCCATCATCCTCCGGCAAAGAGTCAATACGAAAAGCGTCGATCGAGATATCCAGCGTTGCGGCCGCCAGTGCCAGTGCAAAAGCGAGCGTCTTTGCCACACTCAATGATTCAGAGGGCTGCACACTGGCGATCATCCAGCAACACAGAGCAACCAGACATTGCATCAGAATAATCCAGCTTCGTCGCTGCCCAAGCAGCTTGCCAAGCACAGGCAAACGGACCCGGTCCACCAGGGGCGACCAGAGAAAATTGATGGAATACGCGACAAAAATAAAGCCGAAAAAGCCGATACTGGAACGCGATAAGCCTTCTTCGGCCAGCCACGCCGTCATGGCCGAGCCAATCATGGCCCAGGGAAAACCACTGGCCAGACCCAGACCATAAACACGCAACAGGCGTCGATCCAGATAAAGCTTAAACGTGTCAAAAAATGAACGGGCTGGCTGCGCAGGAGGCGTTGTCAAAGTAGGCTCTAATCAATCTCTAAAGTTATTGAATTGCAGTGGAATATTGATCTCTTCGGACTCGCGCAGCAGCGTCATCACCTGCTGCAAATCATCTCGTTTTTTACCCGTCACGCGCACCTTTTCTCCCTGAATGGCCGCCTGTACCTTTATTTTTGATTCCTTGATCAGTTTCACCATTTTCTTTGCCAGCAGTGTATCAATACCCTGCTTGATATCGAAGCTGCGTTTTACCAGTTTTCCGGCTTTACTGTCACCGGCCTCACAGAGAGCACGCACATCCACACCGCGACGCGAAAATGCCATCTGCAACATCTCGATCAGTTGCTCCAACTGGAAATCCTGTTCCGCAGAAAAGACGACCTTGTCATTTTCCAACACAATATCGACATCGACATTTTTAAAGTCCCAACGGTTACCCAGTTCACGTTTTGCCTGATCAATCGCATTTGTGACTTCATGCATGTCGACTTCCGACACAGTATCAAAAGATGGCATGGTATACTCCTCAAAAATTAAATCGCTTTTTCCTTATTATCCAGAGAACCAACTTTGGTTCCACAACCTGAGTGATGCATTCTAAGCATTTTTAATTCATATGCCGAACCTAGATCTTCCTATCGTCATTGTTGACGATGCCAAATTCAGCAGCACCGTCATCGCTAAAACGTTGACAACATCAGGTTATCGCGATGTACGTGTGGTCAATGACGGTCAATCTGCCATTCAGCAACTGGAAAAAAGGAAAACCAGCGTTCTGGTCGCGGATTGGCTCATGCCGGGAATGGATGGTCTGGAGCTGACACGAAAGGTAAGGCAGCTGGATGAGCAGAGTAATCATTTCACTTACATCATTTTACTGACCGGTAAGGAAACCCCGGAAGCGCTGCAGGAAGCGTTTGAGAAAGGCGTCGATGACTTTATTTTCAAATCAGACATGTCTCGACAATTGCTGCCCCGAGTGTATGCGGCTGACCGAATGGCCGACCATCAGAACTCACTCCTGATCGCCAATAAGTTGCTACTGGAAAACAATCGGCACTTGGAACAGAACAATATGCTTGACCCGGAAACCGGGGTCGGCAATCAGCGTATGGCACATGACAGCTTGACGCGCCAACTGAAACACACAGAATCCCGCGGTGGCGTCACCTGCTATATTCGGCTTGAAATTCAGGACTGGCAACTGAACCGTCATCATCAGAATTACATCCTCAGCCAGGAACTCAGTGCGAGTATTACCCGTCGCCTGAGAGGACTTATCCGACCTTTGGACGTACTCTGCCGGATTATGGATGACACTTACGTGATAGTCGCGCAATTCAACCAGCTCGAGCATTGTAAAATCAGCGTATTCAGGCGCATTCTTGACGGTATCAATCATACCTCCTTTCGCACTTCATCCGGCTTTCACAACGTCAAATGCATTCTGAGCGTTTGCTGTATCGGTGACAAGGGGTCGCTTCCTACATCGGATCAGGTCGAACAGGAATGCATTGGCCAGCTGGGGCAAGCGCGTCAATCCAAATCTCTCAGCGTCTTCCACTGGGACGGACTTAAAACAGAAGCCTAGCGCCTGCAAGAAATGCTTGCAGGCACACAGCAAAGGTATAGCGCCAAAGTTACCACAATCTTTTCAAGCACTTAACGTGACGCACATCACGCTTTTCTGGCATCTCAGTTACAGCGGTTAACACGCTCTACACATCGAAACAACGACCCAACACTCGCACACAAGCCCTTACCAGATTGGTCTACACCAACCACCCCAGTCTCAGTAGAATTATTTTCGTGGATTTGAGTAGTATCCCCCGTTAGCGGAGGGTCAAGTTGTACCTCCGCTGTTTTTTCGGGCGATTCAAATCCCCCATTTTATTTTCATGCAAATCCTTTCTTCTAGTTTGAGTATTCAGGTGCGGCGTTTAACCCGCACCTTTTTTTTGCCTGAAATTCAGACCAGCAGAGGTTTCTTTGTGCATGGTTAAGAAGGGTATCCGGTGATGTCTCGAATGGAGCGATAGAGAGGCTGAAGCTGCGGGTACATTTTCAGGTACACCTCTTTGAACAGGCGCTCATATAAACGCTGCCTTTCCGGCTCGGGATAAAAAATCTCCCCTGCCCTTGTCATGTTTGCGATCGCACTCTCGAACCCCGGATAAGCACCGATTCCGACCGCCACATCAATTGCCGCTCCCAGTCCCGACGTTTCGTAGGTATGTGCGCGCTGCGCCGGCAAACCGAAAATATCGGCGGTTAATTGCATGGCAGCGTCACTTTGTGACCCACCTCCGGCAACGCGCAGAGCCTTGATTTTTACGCCGTTGCGTTTTTCCAGACGCAGCATGCCTTCTTTCAGACCATAGGCCAGCCCCTCCAGAATCGCGCGATAAATGTGCGCACGTGTGTGTACATCTCCAAAGCCGATAATGCCCCCCTTGGCCTCCGGACCCGGGTCACGCACCCCTGGACTCCAATAGGGCTGCAACATCAACCCCATGGAACCGGCCGGTACGCTGTTTACCAGCTCGTCGAACAGCGCTTCCGCCGGAATTCCCTGTTCATCTGCAATGCGCTGTTCACGCAGACCAAACTCCTTCTTGAACCAGCTCACCATCCAAAACCCCCGGTAGATCATAATCTCCGAACAAAATGCTCCGGGAATCGCCGAAGGATAGGCAGGCATAAACTTGATCGGTTCAATGTGTTTTGTATTGGTGGTATTAATGGTCGCTGTCGTACCATAGCTCATGCAGGCGATGTCGGGACTAGCGCCACCAGAACCCAGAATTTCACAGGCTTTGTCCGAAGCCGACGCAAGCACCGGCAAGCCCTCAGGCAAACCGGTATGCCTTGCCGCCTCGGCATGCAGTTCACCAATGCGCTGTCCCGGTTTCACCAGATCCGGGAGCATATCCCGCCGCAGACCCGGTACGATGCGAAATCGCCAATCAGACTCTGCCGCCCAGGCCAGTTTCTTGTAATCGAAAGGGATATAGCCGACCTGACTGCCAACAGAATCGACATAGGCGCCGGTGAGTCGAAAATTCAGATAGCCCGAAAGTAGCAAATATTTGTGCGTTTTCTGCCAGATATCAGGCTGGTTCTGCGAGATCCAAAGTGCCTGACAGTTTTCCCGAAAGCGATTGGCCACATCTTCGAGGCGCGCCAGTTTGAAGACCCATTTCCAGAGCCCTGGCAACTCCCCTTCTACCTGTGCGTGCCGCTGATCCAGCCAGACAATTGCCGGGCGCAACGCTTCACCGTTCTGGTCGACATTCACAACCGTTCCGCGCTGGGTAGTGACCGTCATTGCCGCAACGGCCGCGGGGTCATGGTCGCAGCTCGCCCACAGCTTTTGACATGCCTTGCCCAACGATTCCCAGTAATAATCTGGCGATTGTTCAGCCCAGCCCGGATGATCAGAGAAGTAGGGCTCGATTTCTTCCTTTCCCTTGCCCAGCAGATTTCCCTGCAAATCAAACAACAGGGCACGTACGCTCTGCGTGCCATTATCGATGGTCAGTATCGTGCTGTTCTTCATGACCCGACACCTTCCGCACGTTCCGCCTCAACGGAGGGCACCGCATAATGCCGCTGCGTTATTGTGAAATATCGTTCCAGCTCTTCTGACCAGCGCTCATCGTCCCAGCCCAGGTGGAGCGCGCAAATCTGACGAATCCGATCCAGCTCGGACCCCAACGACGTGCCCATCAACAATCCAATCCGGGTACGCCTTAACAGCAAATCATCCAGATGCGCAACGGATTCAAATCGACAGGCCCAAACCAACTCCGACCAGTGCGTATCAGTCCAGGCCACACGGTCTCCCGGCGGCCCCTGTGCTTCTCCCGCGCTGGCATAGACAGTGGGAGCGTAGTGGCCATAACGCCCCAACATTCGCGCCCAGTTCGCTACGCGCCTGCGTGGTCGCACCCTGCGCTCATAATTCACGAAGGGCAGAGGCTGCTCGAGCGTTCGACTATTCAGTTTTTCCGGCATTAGGGGGATCAGTTCCCGCAACATCTCCAATGCAATCAGGCGATAGGTTGTCAGCTTACCCCCGGCCACACTCAGCAGACCCTGATCATTCCAGATCACGTGTTCGCGCTTTTCATCGGACGGGTCATTCTTTTGCGCCAGATCCACCTCGGCATCCTGGTCCTTGCTGACGACAGGTCTCACACCCGACCAGGTAGAGATGACATCACCCACTTCCAACCCGGCTTGAACAAATTGATGATTCGCCGCGCATAGCAGGTATTCCATTTCTTTTACCGTCATCGACGCTTCCTGCGACAATTCTTCCCGGTGATCCAGATCCGTTGTGCCAACTACGGTGACCCCTTCCCAGGGAAAGACGAACACCGGACGCTTGTCTTCGGGGTGGAAGAAGCTAATCGAAAACGCAACCGGTAAACGCCAGTACGGCACGACCAGGTGACTGCCTCTCAAGGGACGAATCGAACGCCCTTGCCCAAGCGCCTGCCGGAGTGTATCGGTCCAGACACCGGTCGCGTTGACCACGGCCTTGGCAGCCACCGTGCACACCATGCCGGAGATCTGGTCCTGCAACTCTACGCCACACACTTGCCCATTGCGATGCAATGGTTTGCTCACTTTGACATAGTTAAGTGCGGTGCCCCCGGCCTCATTGCCGTCATGCAACACACGTAAAACCAGGCGGGCATCATCTGTCACGGCATCCGCAAAACGGGTCAGGCCATCCAATCCCTGTTTTTCGATACCCGGTGCCCAGCAATCGGAAGCCATACCAGGAATGAACTGCCGGTAACGCTTTCCGGCCATCCAGTCGTATATCGCAAGCAACTTGTCAAACACCCACGGCCCCGGAAACTGCTTGTGGTAATGCCCCATCAGAAAAGGCAGCGGATCAACCAGCCCTGGGAGTTCCCTTAACAGATTCTGGCGCTCCCTGACCGAATCACGCGCCAGCCCGAACTGGCCGCTCCCCAGATAACGTAAACCGCCATGCACCATCTTCGAAGAACGGGACGAAGTGCCCCAGGCAAAGTCTTTCTGTTCCAGCAATAATACGCGCAGACCGCGTCCTGCGGTTTCACGGTAAATACCAGCGCCTGTGATACCACCTCCAACGACGATCAGGTCCCATTCAAACTTTTGGCTGCTGATCGCGTCCAGTTGCTTCTCACGCCAACCTGGAGACCAGACCGGCAAAGCCTGACTCTGATGCTTCCCCAGCCTATTTGTCATCACCTGCACCTGCGGCATCGGTCAGTAAGGTCCCAGGGTTCATCAGACCCTTTTGATCCAGCTGCTGACACATATTCCTGATCATCTGCATACCCAACTCCCCTTTTTCCACCGGCAGGTAGGGCGCATGATCCTTTCCGACGCCATGCTGATGACTGATGGTGCCACCGTGTTTCACAATCAATTCTGAAGTTGAGGTTTTGAGCTTTTCCCAACGCTGTAGCGTATCCGCATAATCGTCTCCGGTTCTGAACACATAGGTGGTGTAAATGCTGGAGCCCTGTCCGTAAAAATGCGACAGGTGCGTGAATACATGCACCTTTTCCTGTTCGTTCTGTAAACCCTGACGCAGGTTATCCTCTATGGTATTCAACAGGAAATCGACATTGCTCCAGTCAGTGGCCGTTTCGAGCGTATCCACCACATAACCCTTCTCCCAAAGTGCCTCTCGCAGATAAGGCATCATGAATCTTTTTTCCGCCCAGCGTTTGCCAAGGAACGTTCCGGTATAAACGCCGCCATAAGGCTTCACAGTGCGTTTCATTAAGGTGTGCGCAGCCCGGCACTGTATCGGTGAGCCGGTGACACCCAATGTCATCATGCATTTACCTTCAGACGCCCCCCGCCAGGCCAGGTACTTTTCAAGCAAACGAATCTGGCCCGGATGGCCGGCCAGCGCCAGCTGGGTCACCGTCTCGATCGCATTGCTCAAGCGCAGCATCGACAACTGGATCTTGCCCTGAACCAGTTTTTGCGCTGCCGCCTTCGCTTTCTCCCAGCTCGGGAAAAAAATGACATAAAAATCTTCCTGCTCGGCCTGCGGCGTGACGCGTACCTTGACCTCTGAAATCACACCAATCCGGCCTTCCGAGCCCATCACCCACTCGCGCAAATCAGGCCCGGCAGAAGAGGCCGGCAGCGTCGGCAGTTCAAGCCTGCCTTCTGGTGTTTCAACCGAACCGCCAGCAAACATCTGTTCGATACGGCCATAGCGCAGAGACTGCTGGCCACTGGAGCGACTGGCGACCCAGCCACCCAGGGTGGATAATTCAAAACTCTGGGGATAATGCCCGAGCGTATACCCTTTCGCGCGAAGCTGGGACTCGACCACCGGTCCGGGTGCTCCCGGGCCAAAGGTAGCAATCTGGCTCTCTGTATCCAGATCCGTCATGCGCACCATACGCGCGAGGGACAGTGTCAGAACCGGCCTGTCGGAGGCCAAAGGGTTGATATGGCCTGCGACACTTGTCCCGCCACCGTAGGGAATCAGCACAATGTCATGGTCTACACAATATCGCACCAACTCGGCGATCTGATCTTTCGTCTCCGGAAAAGCAACGCCGTCAGGAAATACACCGATATTACCGCTGCGCATCGCTAACCAGTCTGGCAGGCTCTGCCCTCGCGCATGTCTGACACGCTGTTCTTTGCTGCGCTCAATCAGGGGATGGTCTTCAAGCCTGCTTTCGGGCACCGTTGCCAACACTTCGTCCCAACTGGCATCCTTCAGAGGGGTGGCAGGCCCAACCACCTCATTCAGAAAATCGGTCCCGGAATCTGGAAGATCCATTCTATTTGCTTCATCACCCCAGCCATTCCAACGTCGCATCGCGCTCTCCTCACTCGAGAAAATTAATTCGTTTAGTTGATGATCATCTTATACAATCGCGATCACAACACACTGACATTTTCGGACATCGTTCCGAAGCCGTGACCAAACACGCCAGCGATCACTATGAAGCATCTCGGATTTGCATCTGTTTCTGCCGTCAAACAGTACTTGCGCTATGCCGATGCCCACCAGATTGCCACCGACCCGCTCATCGCCATCGCCGGTATTTCGCCGGAATTGCTGACAGAGAATAATGGCAGAATCATGGGACAGCAATTCCAGACTCTGTTACGCGCTCTGATCGAGACCGCCGATGACCCCTTACTCGGTCTCAACAGCAGCCAGTTTGTGCAAGCCCAATCCTATAATGTGCTGGGAACGATCACTCTGCACTGCAAGACTCTGGGTGAAGCCATCGAGCGCATACCGCCCTTCGAACGACTGGTTGGGGACATGGGCACGACCACTATTCAGCGCAATTCCCGGGAGATAATTCAAAGCTGGCATTGCATTTATCCGGACCCGATCGTGCAAGAACAGATGGTCGACAATGTACTGGCTTCCTGGACCCTGTTCGCACGCAGATTGGCGCAGAAACATGCCAGCGCCCGTCGCATCGAGCTCATGCGCCAGACACCTGCGCCAAAACTGGCTTCACAATATGAAGCGTTCTTTGATTGTCCGGTCCTGTTTGAACAGCCTGAAAACCGGATTTATATGGACCACAGTCTTCTGGAAGTGTCACTGAAGGGTAGCGACGGTGGACTGCTGCACCAGTTGGAAGGACAGGCGCGCAGTCAGCTCGGGGCCTTGCGTATTGAAGACGAAAGCTTTACTGAACAAGTCACGCGTTCGATCCGGGCCCATTTGCAGCTTGGTTCAGTCAGGAAAGAATTGATCGCGCAGGAGTTCAATATCTGTGAACGTACCATTCAACGCCGATTGAATGCCGAAGGCACACGCTTTCAGACTCTTTTGGAAGGTGTGCGTTACCAACGTGCTTGCGAACTGCTACAACAAACAGGCTTATCGATACAGGATATTGCCTTTAACATTGGCTATACAGATGTACGCTGCTTTTTCAGAAGCTTCAGGAAGTGGACCGGTACCGGTCCTGCCGAGTACCGCCAAAGTGTTGGCGGAAAAGATTAAACCCGGGCTGCAATCCGGCCCATTCATCAGGCGGGCTGACTCAAATCTTTATTCCGGGCCGAGGGCTTAAGCTTTTTCATTTCATACAGGCGCTCGTCCGCCCGTTTGAGCAAGAGACGCGCATCAACCTTTTGCATGGATTCTGTAGAAATCACGCCATAACTGATCACGACCGGAATTTCCTTATCCTCCACCTTTAGGGGCGTATTCAGCAAGTGCTCGCGAATACGCGCCGAAATAATTTCAGCGCCTTCCTGGCTTTGGTTGGGAAGCAGAACCACAAACTCATCGCCAGCAAACCGGAACGCCAGATCACTTTTTCGCGTCAGCTCATCCAGATGACTGGCGACATGCTTCAGGTATAAGTCGCCAACATCATGCCCAAAAGTATCATTGACGATCTTGAAATCATCGCAGTCGATAAACATCACAGCCAGATTCTCGCGCTGTCGGGCATGGCGGCTTAATTCCTGATCCAGACTTTCCTCAAGCTCGCGGCGATTGCGCAACATGGTCAGCGGATCACGTGTCGCCAAGAAGCTGATGCGTTCACGAGCCCAGACACAGGCCAGGGAAATGGAGACCTTGACCGACAGCTGCTTGAGAAAGAAACTGTCCTTGCGGGGGTCATAACGGCCCTGCTCGGCTGTCCCCAGAATCAACGCACCCACAATTTTCGACTCAACAATTAAAGGTAGTATCGCGACCGAGGCCAGCGTCTTTTTGAGTGGCCCCGGTATCAACGCGCGCAGGCGTTTCAGTTCCCGGTTCACCAAAACCGGTTCTTTGGTGCTTTGTGTCGCATGCAGAAAATCAATCATCGAAACCGTTTGCAACAAGTCTTCTCTTTCAATTTTCTGTGCGGCATTAATGAAGTGATTGTTGGCTGGCGTGTCGGTCAGCGCAATCCAGGCATATTCGATCTCGAATTTTTCCTGCACCAAGTCCACAAGACGGGCAAAAAACTCGCTGCAGGTGGTGATATTCATGATCGCCACTTCAATATCGAAGAGATTGCGTGCAATCACCTCGTTTTGGCGAGCAGTCGCGATTAGTTCATCAACGGTAGACATGGATTTATCATCGCTTGGCGGGAATGTGACACACTAATAAGTGTAGATGAAATTTGGTTTAGCCACTACGAAAGCACCGGTTCAAAGCATTACTAATCCTTTAGTTTGGCTAAATTTTATGCACTGTAATAAAGCTGCAAACAAATTCGGAAATCCGCTTGACGCTCCCAAAGTCGAACTGTACTATACGCGCCACATTGATCGAGGGCAGACAAGGCCTGAGAGCTGAAACGGAATCACCAGGACCGTCACAGTTAAAAGAATTTCGCAGTTTTGATGCGGGGTGGAGCAGCCTGGTAGCTCGTCGGGCTCATAACCCGAAGGTCGTCGGTTCAAATCCGGCCCCCGCTACCAAATAAATCAAGCACTTAGGTTGAAATATAATTTCCCTAGGTGCTTTTTTGTTTCTGGTGTAGGGCCAGTGTAGGGCCTACACATCTACACCAAGTTACCTCTCCGAACTACAGTTAAATGCGCTGGGCTTACTCTGGCAACTCAAGTTAGGATCGTCAATCCTTGCAGGTATCGAACTCCGCAACATAGTCTTTGGTCTCTAGAAAGCTGCGAATCTTGGGCTAATTTCAAAGTAATCCACATGAAAGCTAAGGTTGAGCTGTTCTATACAAAAGTAATCGATTGCGATGTAATGTCACCTGCTAACTAAAACCTTTCTAACCCTGAGATTGACCTCATCTAGCACAACACAAAAATAATCATGGACAGCATCAAGAATCTCTTAATCAAATACTTGAGAAGTAAATTAGAACCTGAACAGCACAAACCATGGAGCGAAATCAAGGAAGGGATCTGGTTTGGGCTGCTGAGTATGACTGGACTAGCATTCGCATGCGCTGGACTCTTCAGGGTGCACGATGCAGAGACAGTTAGTCCATCTGACGTTGCAATCATTAGCGCCGGAATTTTGTTCACGGGTGTAATCGTGGCGTTTGGAAACATGCGCAATACCCGCTTAGAAAGAGCATCAAAAACTTACCACGAAGAAGCAAAGGATCTGTTCAAAGCTGCCTACGACGCCCTAGAAATTGATAAAGAAACCAACTTTCCAATCAATAGCCGCCAAAACTATCTTAATTGCGCTCGCCTGCTGATGGCCGCTCAAAGACTCCAAGCGCTGATACCCTTAAAAGCTGACAGAACAGCAGCCAAAGAAATTGAACAACTCTGGCGTTTCAAATTTAATGAACTGCTTTTGTCTCGATCAATGTATGACACCAGCGAAAACATTCATGAAAAGTCAGTACACCCCTGGAACAACAGATACTATTTCTTTCAAAAGAACCGCCTAATGTCGCAAGGAACTGAAGACCGCTCACCAATAAGCCTTCAATCACTTGGCGTAATACTTCGTTTTATGGATTGGCCCGATGATATGCCAAATCAGGTCTCTTCGATCCCTGAGTTAACCCTTGAAGAAGTTGATTCAAGATGGTTTGACCCTGTGATTGGCCTAAAGGAATATATTATAAGGAAGAACAATCCTAGTAAGTTTGACGATACCACACGCCAAGCGTGGGAAGAGCTGTAATCAAAATGTTTAGATTGGAAAAAGAAAACCCCAGCCTTAACAACCAGGGTTTTCGGTACAGCATCTTCTGCCAGGAAGGCCCTTCAGGTTAGCGCCATCAATTCGAAATTTCTGTGACGAGTTATACGCCAAATTACAATACGAACGTGTTACGCGGACAAGAGCTTCCGAACTTGATCTAATCTGACAAATAATCTTTGTTGTTTAGCCTTAAAAACTGAATCTGAGCTTTCGAGCCAAAACAGGCTTGAGCAAACTCAGTAGGCCTTTAGCAGTCCATCATTTACTGCCTAAAACTCGACAAACTCAAGCTTGAACTCTTTCGAGGATATCTTTGCTTGTTTTACAACCGCATGACTGTACTTTTGGTTTAGTACTCTCAACAATTTATCTTTATTTTCATTTTCCATACACGCGCCAAGAATAACTTCTTTGACTGCCGTTATCGGGAACTTAAAAAGATGTATTGCGTATGGATTTGCCTCAATAGTTTTTTCTGAATCCTTTAAAACAGCGCACATTCGCCATTCTTGTTCATATTCCCATGCCAAAGATTTAGTAAATAATAGTTCGATACCGCTTAATTGAGAAAGGCGGCTTGTCGGCCTTTTTTCACTGTATTCGACTTTTCGCAGATGATAAAACTCATCCGTTTCACTTCTTTTTCTATGAAAGAAAGGGGCTTCGGCATCAAACCCGATACAGAACCCTTTATGAGATCTCGCATAATGAGACCACATTAACAAATTACTATTTTTCTCTGAAAGTGAAAGCACGCCAATTGATGTGTTCAATTTCTCGGTAAAAACGCTGGAAGCGGTACCTCCCAGCGCCTTGAATTTTTTTTCTAAGCTTGGCCAGTATTGGTTATATAATTGACGCGTGACTGACTCTAGCTTTCCTGGCGGAATTAGGTTTCGAACTTCAGGAGAATACTTATCAAGCTCGGATCTAATTGTTTCAGCGAGCTCTTGCTCTATTACTTCATCCATCTCTTTCTTGGACGCCAATGATGAGATCACAGGCCTTACTTCAAACGGATCATTGAAATCAGCGGGTTGTGTAAAGCGCAAGTGATTTGTGTCTAAAACATCAATCCGACTTGGATCTAGATACTTAAACAGCAAGCTGCTCTCTCCTTCAGATAGAGCGCATAGTTATGGGGCCAAAAGCTAAGTAAATTGATAACCCTGAACACCTAACTATGATTCTATTCATCCGAAACTATCTTGTTTAACCAATTTCGATCAATTCTTATTATCCGAAAAGGCATTTCCTCACCTTTAACGAATATGAAAATCTTAGAGAAAAATTTAGCCTTAATGTCGGCTGCAGCACCTTGACTAAAGCCTTGAGCTCCCCATAAAGCGACTACATTGGCAGGAAGATAGAAGCCAAATTTTAGATTTTGTTCTATGTCTAAAGACCAGTAATCAATGTTCCGTTTTTCGTAGTGAAACTTTGCAGTTCTAGAAAATTTAGTGCCTGAAATGCTCTCAATTGCTTGGCTGTTCTCAGCAAATAGAAATAACAAATCGCCGCTTTCCAGAAGCCCAACAACGACAACTCTTTCAAACTCTAAGAATGCGTCATAGATTGTTTTGAATATAGAGTCAGTCCCCTCAATAAAGGCCTTACCTCTAGTGCTCGATTCGCCCTTCAAGAACATTAGCAGAGCATTCATATCTTGACGGGAAAACTGATTAACGTAAGTGCTCGTGATTTGATGGAATAAGTCGCATATATATGGGGGCAAAAACCACCGAATTGATAGAAGAGGAATCTTGTTATTTGCTGCAAATTCAAATGCCGGTTTTGAAAATTCCTCTACCGAAGCCACTCCTACTTGATAATTGAAACGCTGCCTATTATCTATAGCTAGCGGACTTCTTCTATTATTCTTCCTTTTAACTAGCTGCTCTCTGGTAACAACTTCAAATTCGTTAATGTCATATCTCAAACCCAATGCATTTCGAATAACCGATAAGTCGGTTTTTCTGCTGTATGCCTTGCATTCGAAGTTGAGGCGAAATGGATAAGAAAAAGGCATCTGAATTGGAGGAGTAACCAAGACATCTGCATCATGAGCAGCCCCTTTTCCATTGATCATTGTCAGGCCTGACTGATTGTATATAAGGAGACCATCTGGATTGACACGAGTGAAACCACAATTTAGAAGTAATCGTCTCACTATGAACTCAAGTAAACTGCCTTTTAATTTCGATGCACTCATACGCCTACAATCTTCAGAGTTCGATGTTTAGCCATTCCTAGCCTTCCACAACTCATCAAGAAATGGTTCAAACTTAGAATTAACAATGGCTCCCGAATTTGCAGCCCCAAATGAAGATACAGAATACTCATCTATCTGCATCACCTTCATTTTAACGTCTTTGCCTCTAGCTACTTTTTCGAAGTCTGCGTAAGACATTACAAGTCGTCTTGTCGACCAGTTCCCATATTTCGTTAACGTACTCGCTTTAGAAATGTTCTCAATTATCTCTCCGTCAACATTAAACGCTACGCCCATCACATTCGTAACCCCGCTAACACCTACCTGCAAAAAAACAACGTCTGGGTGGTTTTGAGTCCATTCAAACCCCAATGTATGCCAACCCTCAGAAAGGCTAGAAGCTGCACTCACTGGCTCTTGCCTTACGATGACCGACCCATCGAATTGATCTTTTATGACCGTTACCGAAGGCGTCATTTTGTCATTCATCGAAGCACATGCAGTAAGAAATAATACTAAGAACGGCAGTAGTCTAAGTTGATTCTTCATAAACTCTCCATGATGTTTAGTTTGTTTCAACGGCACAGCAACTCAACCAATGTATGTATCCCGCGGAAGAAAATAGCTGAACAGCCATCCAGAAAATTCTCCAACCTCTGGTTTAAGGCCAAGCATTCGTTACAACATTGGATTGAACACTAATCATTCGTTTAGAAAAGCGCAATAGGTCAAATGCCATTCATCATATGATTTTGCGCCTACTTATTATGGGGCCCCTGGACATTGCAGATCGGAACGGGGCGCAGGGTGGCGCAGACATCGACATTTTTTTGTCTAAAAAGTCCAAGCCACCAGCACTAAAACCAATCCTGTATTTGGCTATGTTTAAACAACTAGAACAAAAAACCGCTCATTTCCCGATTAGGAACCATCGTCCATCCTATATCACAACAGTAAAAAGGGGCCAAAGCCCCTCATCACAGCTCATTGCTAGCCAGCTTTTCTTGACTCAATCTCTTGCACTCTAAGTGCATCCATTTCCTTTTCGAGCCGCTCACTATCCATCGAAAGGGTAATATTCGACCGACCAAGTCCGGCAATTCGGCTAGCAGCCACAAATCGGTGGACAATGGGAGCCACCTTCTCTAATGCAACAATACACTTCCTTTCCTGCAGGCACATTTGAGCGCACTGGAAAGCACTTAGAGCCTCCTGATAAGCTTTATCGGAATCTCTTGCCTCTCTTGCCTTTGATTCAATTTTAGCCTCCAGCGACTTAATCCTTCGCTCTTGCATGTCGATCTCGTCAATCAGCTCTTGATGCTTCTTTTTCGTAGACGGCAACTGCTTACCTGCCTTCACTTCGTCTAAAATTGCTTGATCTAAAAACCTTTCCTGATTCGCGTTCGCCTCTTCCAACAGCTTACATGCTTCATCCCGCATAGACTCAACTTGCCTATGACTCTTCCTTGCCGTTTCCAGACAGGCCCATGTCGAACTCATTTCTTTTTGAGCTTTCTGTAGGTTCTTGTCCGCATCCAACACATTCTCAATTTCACTAAGTTCCTGCTTCTTACGCCTCCTACTTGAAACCGCTCTAGACAAAATCTCGCGAACAGACGCTAGTTCGCCGCTAGCCTCATCACGGTCTCTCAAGAGCACAGCACGTCGAGAATTAATAGAAGGTTCCGCCTGCATTTCGTAAGCGCTTTCCTTGTCCTCTAACAATTCCAAACGCCGCTTCTCTTCGCCTTCGAGGGAAACGATTTTATCGTTCAGACCTTGTATCTCAGCCTTCAGCTCTTTTGCTTCGGCAGTCATTTCTTTAATCGTTCTAAAATTCGTTTGCATAATAATTCCTGTCAATAATTAACTAAGTCTTTACTGAAACCTGTTTTGGAACCTGGCTTCCGCTTTCGAACGCAATGAAGAAAGCCTCCACCAGGCCGTGGACAGATAGTTAGTGAGGTATTTGCCCCTCCACGTTATCCAAGGGACAAATTCTTTAAATACCCTGCCATGTGGTTTGCTTGCCGTTATTCCCGCAGCCCTTTTGTGCCATGGCTTTTAGCGCCTTGCAGGGTGTTTTATTACTGGCATCAGCATTAGCATTAGCCTGAGCATTAACTGAAGCAATAACCAGGGGACTGTGAACGCGAATAGATTTCATTTCACCGCCCCCACCAGTTCCTCAATTACGCTGTACTGCAGCGGTTCAGGAATTGGCCTCTGGTCATATCCATTAGTCACTGTCTTGACCTTAGCCCGAACCAACACATTGTTGAGCGCTGTCATTGGTATGCGATCCAATCGGCCTATCTGCTTCGGAATGACTGAATAAAACTCTCTAACAAAGTCACTCTTGCGACCTGCCCTGAACTTCCCATTCTTTCCAGCTTTTCCAAGCATTCTGGAAATGTTGTAGTAGCGGGGAAGACGCTTTCCAAAGTGCTCGCCCATGGTTGCAACCTTGAACCACAAGACTAATTTGTGCCCTCTGTGCAAAAACCTTGTCTCGTAGCAGTCAAAACCGACTTCATACTCACCAGGTGGCAGAAGGGGAAGTTCATCCCCATCTAACTGAAAATCCCCCTTCGACTCGACAACTTTTAGCTCAGCCACCATTGCTACACCTCCGCGATTCCGACTAGTTCCCACAAGTGCACATGGGAAAGGTCTCCGAACCGATTCTTAAGCCGTGCTTCAGGCAAATAGTTGCGAATTAACAAACCGTTTTGTCGAAGCTGGGACTGCATTAGAATGACCGCGTCAGAAACGTTCCCGCATTGGCACTCATGCGCTATCTGGCCCGTTGTGGCCTTTCGAATACAAACGAGGAACATCAACACACGCTTGCAGCGCGGCGGCAGCCCTACGACCGCCTTTCGCGCTCGCTCTTCAATTAACTTTTGAGCTGGATAAGAAATGCCACACAGCTTACTTGCTTGCATCGTCGTCCCCTTGCTGAAGAGCAACGATTGCATCAACTGGCCATGCTAAACGACCATGAATGCGGATTGGCTTGATTGGGCCTGTATCTAGGCAAGCCCATTTTCGTAAAGTTTGTGGAGACCGGTTTAAGGCATGAGCCGCCTCATTGGTCGAAAGATAATGCTTGATTTGATCTTGCATGAATTCACCTCAATGGAACGATGGATAGCGGTATTGCCAGCCATTGAGGAGAATTGTGGAGCTTTGCCGAGGGACAAATAATGGTGGTTTTTAGAAGATTCCTACAAAAACCACTTGATTAGAGCTAATAATATTCTTTAATTCGATCTCGGACATGGGTTGCATCGACTTCAGTTTCAGGAAACAAAACATTTGCCAAGTCGGCGATACGATCATAATTTGGCTGTGAACATATTTTTTTTGCCTCACGATAGAAGGCCCTGACAAAGAAATTCACCCTGCTGTACTGAGCATTTGGCGAACCCAGGTGACCGGAATTTAGAGCCTCTGAATATGCCCACTCTTTCAAGTGAAAGAGGAGTTCTGTCAATGTTGGCATGGCAAATAGATAATGATCCAAATCTAATACGAATGCCATGCCGGGATTTTCACGAACCTTTTCACTCTCGATACAAGTTGCAGCTTTTAAACATGCTTTCTCTAAATACTCATAAGGTAAAAGGTTCCAAAGCTTTCCGGAAAGCCCAAGCTCTTTCGCCAGCTTATCCACTTTATCTATAGCCTTGGTAAAATCATCAGCTTTTTTCTGCTTCTGCCGGAGAGGAATCGCAAGCTGAGGATCACTTTCGAAATCAACATAAGAATCGAAACAGGTCTTAAAAACCCAGCGATAACATTCTTCATCCGACTCGAACTCCTTTCGATATTTCTTCCAAAACTTATCTAAACTTGCTGCTGTAGCAAAACGTGTAATGAACATGCGAGGAAAGCCCGTCGCACTCTGCCCAGAACAACGAAGGGTTTTCTTGTGTCTGTCCCTGAGAAACTGGGGAACCCAATCTGGATACATTCTTTCGCACCTCTGCGAACCTAAGCAATGAACCAAACCTGGCTGGATAGGTACGCCAGCTTTTCAGGAGCTACCCTAGGCTTGGTTAAACAGGCCAGACCTTGCTGGCGTGCAGGAGATTAGATAACACTACGAGACAACTTTTAACCCTTCCGTTTGGTCATCATAATCAAAATACACTCCTGCTTGTTCCAATATCCATTTCTCGTACTTGGTATGCCAAACCGCCAACAACTCAAGTGGTCGGTTTATATAATGTCTTTCTGCCGTAGCATTGGGAGCATGCCCCTGTATTTGAGCCACAATTCCCGAAGGCATCTCAACCCACTCCGCCAAGCTCGCGAAGGTTCTACGTAAGCCATGCAAGGTAACATGATGCAGGCCAGCTTTTTCCAGAGCCCGGTTGTGAGCAATACGAGGCTCTGCAATGCGCCCTGACTGCGATCCAACACTAGAAAACACCCACTCATTTCTTCTTGGCAAAGATTCAATACACGCCTTCAGATAAGGTGTTAACGGTATCTTTCTGCCTTCCTCATGCACTTTATCCTTAACCCAAATACTTGACCACCTGAAATCCACATCAGACCATTTGAGCGCAGCAATTTCCCCCCTTCTTGCACCCGTCAATATCAGAGCCTGAAGGTAAACACTCTGTACTGGATTGCTGAGTGAACGAACAGCCTCAAACCAATCTTTCATGTGGGCTCGCTCAAGCACATCAAACTTTTTACTTTTTCGAGCAGGAACCTTTTTACGTAGATCTTTATTTTCTACTGCGAGGGGATCTATAAGAAATGCATAATCTGGAGATTGATAACACCAGCGCCAAAATGCTCGAAACAGCTCGAAACCCTGTCGCGCGTTATTTGCTCTGGATTTGGCTTCGCTTTCCTGCCAGGCTTTGAGCCTTTCAGCATTTACTTCTGACATACGCAAAGACAAAAGCGGATATAAGACACCGCGAACAGTCAAACCTTTCCCACGCTTCTTCTTTTCGCCACCTTTGCCAGATAGATTGAGATGGTCTTGGTAATGCCTCTCGCCCCATACCTTGGCATGCAATTTCAGATAATCCGCCCAAGCATCAGAAACAAGCAGTTGCTTTTTCTTTTCTTCGACTCTCACGGCCACTGCTTTTGCTTCATTTTCTTTTTTAATTTGCCTTGGATCGAAACCCTTGTTGATCTGAGATTTCAGCTCATTAGCTTCAGCTCTTGCATCGTCAATCTTAACTGCATCAAAGGCACCTATGGTGATTCGAATAGTATTCCCACCAAGGCTGCTTTCAAAAACGTATGACTTTTTTCCAGCCTTAGTGACGCGAAGACCAAGATTAGTTGAAACAGAATCCCAATAGATTGTTTGGCTTTTTCCTGGCTCGCACTCGTACTTGTTAAGCCGAGGAACCGTAAATTTTTCTCTACGCATCACAGTCTTCCCAAAATTCAGCCCAAACCCTGTGTAGGGTCCATGTAGGGCCAGACTAGCATTTTCCGGGAACAAAAAGGAATACCGAAAACCGATAGAAATATTTTATATCATTGTTTTTATTTGTTTTAATTGAAATATTCAACACTTGGGAACCAAGATAAATTGAGCATTTTTCGGGCTCATAACCCGAAGGTCGTCGGTTCAAATCCGGCCCCCGCTACCAACAAAAAGAAAGCGAAATCAATAACTTATTGGTTTCGCTTTTTTAATTTCTAAGCCTCAAAAATCTGTTGTGACAGGTTGTGACGATTTTTGTGACAAACTATCAAGCGGCTTAATTAGGCTTTCAGTCGAGTCGATAACAAAACACTCTTTAATAAGCTCTTAAGTTAGTCGCACTTATTAAACCCCAGCACACTCGTTGCGTAAAAAACACACTCAAGTTA
Source organism: Oleiphilus sp. (assembly GCA_006212045.1). Lineage (GTDB taxonomy): Bacteria > Pseudomonadota > Gammaproteobacteria > Pseudomonadales > Oleiphilaceae > PZPK01. The sequence goes on from PZPK01000002.1 coordinate 221,895, forward strand.
GCCTATAAGTAAAACAACTATACTTTTTTCAATATGGATTTCCCTACCTATAAGCAACTTGTAAAAGCCCTGACGATTGGTAAAAAACTGCCTGACTCGACCTATATTCACCAATCTGCGTTTGACCAAATTGATCAAAAGCTATCAGGATTTACACTACGAATAGCGAAGGCATTGAAAATTGATGAAGGCGCATGGAATATCGCTAAGTTTTATCGTAACGACTTTAGAATATCCCTCCTACATTACCCACGCTTCGATACCTTTGCATACCCTGAGTTGGAGACGAGCTATACAATCGACCTTCATAAACTGACATTGCGACCAGCCTCATATGCTGAGTCTCAGAACCCCCCTATTCTTCACAGAAAAGAAGCGTTTTTATTACCAAGTGACCCTCGAGTTGGAGCATTTAGTAAGAAAACACAAGAAGGAGAGCAGATAGGTCTATATGAAAATACTCGCTCTATTGGATTTAGAAATAACTGGCTTCGTTTAATTCGTAGTAAGGGCTTCGTACTTGACGAAGCTGGAAATTTACAGCGCCTGGAAACGGTAAAACCAACCTTGGAGTTGGAGACGGGCCAAGACCAAATTGATCGACACAAGACGGCGATTGATCGATCCCATCTTTCCAAACCAATGCAACTAATTGCCCGCCATGGTTATTTTGAAGGCGAATTCAGTGTCTTAGACTATGGCTGCGGTAAAGGCGATGACGTGCGCGAGTTAGAAGCACATGGTATAGACATCATCGGCTGGGATCCCGTACACGCCCCTGAAGTCGATATCGAAAAAAGTGACATTGTAAATTTAGGTTTTGTTCTAAATGTAATTGAAGATCGCGAGGAGCGAGACCAGACACTAAAAAGAGCGTGGTCATACTCTAAGAAGTTACTTGTTGCATCTGTAATGATCGCGGGCGAAAGCGTTATTGCGAAGTTTAAACCATATAAAGATGGCGTACTAACTTCACGAAACACCTTTCAAAAATACTATGCGCAGTCAGAGTTCAAATACTACCTAGAATCCACGCTCGACGAAGAGGTTATCCCAATAGGACAAGGTATATTTGCCATTTTTAAGGACAAGCAAGAGCAGCAAAAATTTCTCCTCGAGCGACAACACATCAAGCGTGCCTGGAAACAAAAATCTGTTCGAGAAGTTGTCGCTGTATCGGCAAAACCTGTAGATAAAAACTTGGTATTAAAAAACGAAGCACTATTCCAAGATTTCTGGAATACCGCACTTGATTTAGGACGCATTCCTGCAAATGACGAATTTGATTTCTCTGAAGAATTACGACGTATATCGGGCTCCCATGCAAAGGCTTTTAAAGCGCTCACTGAGTTTTATGGAGAGGAGGAATTCCAAAGAGCTGCCAGCAAACGCAGAGACGACCTCATCGTTTACTTCGCCCTAGGACTATTCGCAAAACGGCAAACGCAATCAAAAATGCCAAATAGTTTAAAGCGCGATACTAAGACTTTCTTTACAAATATCACCAATGCAATTGACGAAGCACGCGCAGTGTTATTTTCAGTAGGCGATCCAGCAGTCATTGAGGATGCAGCAATTGCCGCTTACGCAGATTTTAAATGTGGTGAGTTTAACAAAGGCCACAGCTACGTGTTTCGTAAAGAATTGCTGTCGGAAGCCCCAAAAGAGCTGCGGATATACGTCGGCTGCGCAACACAGCTCTATGGTGACTTGGATGACATACAACTCATCAAAGTCCACTTTAACTCAGGCAAAGTCAGTCTCATGGGATACAAGCACTGGGATTCAGACACTCCACTCTTGATTGAGCGTATCAAAATTAAGATGCGTGAGCAGGATGTCGATTTTTTTGATTATGTCGGGGAATTTAGGCCAGTGCCACTAGAAAATAAGGCCATATTCTAAACTAAGAGGAGGCGTTACAACTAAACTGTAGTGCATCATCTAACTCCTCCCAAACACAATTTAAAAGATTCTTTGTCCTGACTTTGACTGTTTGATGATCCCATTTTTCAATATTCAGGAGAGGGCCCAACATTGCCAAACTATCACCACTATCTAATAACTTAGTTACAGAATCTTTCAGTTTCATTCCCATTTTATCGGCTTCAACAATAATGGACTCTAATTTAGTCCTATCACTTTCTGCAAATGCCCTGAACATCAACTTCTTGGCTTTCCACGACTTGTTGCCCACAGCATTGTTTTCAGCGGTCGGCAATAGCGCCAAATTCCCTAAAGTGTGTACCAATACTGGATTCTTCTCGAACATATTGTCCCAATTTGCCGCTGCATTTTGCGGTGCAACGTGCTCCAAGGTCTTAAAATGTCTATGCCGATAAGCAGACAGTTTTTTGTAATTGAGTTTTTCTTGTGGTCGCTCAGCATTTTTTACCAGCTTGCCATTTTGAAACGAAGCCTGATGATGAGCTAAAAGAAGAAGATATCTACACAAATCTTGACTCGAGCTGTACAGCGGCTGCTCCGATGCACCTAATACCCAACTTTTAGAGTCAACTATCTTTTTCCCTTTCAGTAATGCAACATAAAACTGCTTTAATTCTCTTATTGAAAGCAGAGGCGCATCGAGGGACATTCCAAGTCTTACACCTTTATATTGGCGGCCGTTGATCTGTTTGCCTACTAGAAGACTCCTAAATGCTGAGTCTATTGCTCCTGTATTCCCCGTATAAGCCCTCCACATTGCTATGAACGAGGCAGTAGCACGGCATACGCCCAAAAAATCTTTCGAATCTATTTGAGTATCAAGGGCTAACCAATACCTGAGCAGAATAGGTATTGCCATCTCAGTTTTCGACCCTCTAATAAAATCAAGATGAAACAACGCCTCTTCCTTAACTTCAATGGGAAAAGCCACAAGCTGTTGAGCTAATAGATCCGAGTCCCAGAAGTTTTTTCGAAACTCAGAGACGGCACCCAAAACTTGTACAAACTTATCTCTTGAACCGGGTGGCGATGTAGGGAGGGATTCGTACCTCTTTTTCAGGCTAGTCCTCTGTATATCGAGTTTTGTTGACAGTTTTTCTCCGAAAGCCAGATAAGAAAAAGTAATGACCTGCTTTTGACTTTCCTTCGTCTTTGCGGAGGCTAAACGCTTACTGTCCATATATTCGTCGATTTCATCAAATATAATCTTTGCATCTGAGCGCTCATAACCCCCACATTCCTTCCGACTGCTATCTAGATAACGAGCCACTACAGGCTTGAAGGTTTCAATGGCGGTAAGTGGTGACCCAGTTGTGTTTAGTGACTCGAATATATCAAATCCGTAGCGTTCGTCTGCAACTCTCACATTAGTGATTGCTAGTCGCCTTAAAAAGAATTCTGAGTAGCATAATAAAACCAGCGCTTCCTTCACTCTTGCGATGTTTTTTACCCTTTTGTATCCCGATATAAACTCAGCAGACGAATCATTTGAGTATCCGAGCAAATGCGGACCAATCCTGGAATTTAAAATATTATTTAGTACATCAGAAAACAAATCCTCGCCCCATATCTTGGTTTCGAACCAGTCTCTAATGAATTGTTCATTCTGAGAAAAATAATTTATATCCACGCCATCTCGAGGTTTCTGCCATGAAAAAGAGCTATTGGCATTGCTGTAAACAAAATTTATATACTGCGATAGATAGCTTGAAACGGGTGACTTATATTCACAGTCTGATGCAACCTTCCCCCACTGATCGGCATGCTCTCTAATCAATATTGGGTAATAGTCTGAGCTTTTTTTGGGTATCGGCACTTTGCTTTTCGCGAAACAAGCAAATAGTTCGTTCTGCCTTTCTTCACAACTGTCAATTAGTTTTCTAATAAACTCACCTGAATTTCCGGAAAGAGCAAATACGTAATCTTGGAGAACCTGATGCAATACTGAACATGTCAAAATTGCTGTCGTGAGTCTTTGCTGGCCATCAACAATACTCATCGCCTTTGATCTGAAAGCTTCAACTTCTGAGTCGACGAAAATTACTGCCCCAATAAAACTTAAGGCATCATCATCGTACTTAAGAGACCTCATACCCTCCACAACATCTTGCAACATTCGATCGACATGATCGATATCCCAAGCATAGCGTCTTTGGTAAAGAGGCACTAAAAAACCAATGACATCGTTTGTAGATAAAGTTTCGTAAAGCGAAAGTCCTTCTGAATGAAATAGTTCCCTAATATCCCTCAAGTTATTTAACCCTCGTACTGTGCTGGCCATCATTGGTTTCAGCCAAACGACCACACCATTTCAAAAATCCACCTCAACCTCTTCAGGCATTGCCTCTTCATTGCCTTCAGATTCATTACGCTGCACTCTTTCCCACGTTTTTTCCAATAGAGTTTCAACGCCTGTTGGGTCTTTGGGATTCTCATCGATCCACAACTTAATCTCCTCAAGCCCGGCGTTACAATATTCTTCGAAAATTCGTATCGCTTTTGGAAGATTTTCGTCCTTCAATATTATTCCGTCACGCTCTTCCATTAAAGCTATAAGATAAATCAATGCGTCTTTTTGATCAGTGGCATAAGTTTCTAGAATGATCGACACAGTGTCATCAGATAAAGGTTTTCTCTTCGACAGGGAGTGCCCAACCATTGCTGCAAATACCATGAGATCCTTGTTGTAAGAGAACACACTTCTGCCGTGATTCTTTTCGTTCACGAGCAGATCTATCAATGGCTCGTAAGCTCTGTCTCGCTTAACCGCTAGTTTTTTCCAGCCGTCATGTTTGTCATTACCACTAAACATAGTCGCCTACCTGCTCAATAACCGTTTTTTCGATTTGACAGTTATATCTAACCGTATCGTATTTTTGCCCATTGATTTCAATATGATCGGCTCCCTTGCCGCTTCCGGCAGATGTATCTTCTAGAACCATATTGTATTCACAACCCACTTTCTGCCGAATCCCTTCATCTACCTGCCCAACCCAGTGGCTTGAAGACAGCAAAAATACGACTTGATCTACCGATTCTGGAATTGCTTTAGCAATGCGGCTTTTATAAGTATTGTCGAGCACACCAAAGGGCGCGTCTATGACGAACGGAGCAACCGCGCCAGGAGTTAGAATGCGACCTTTCGCATTTCTACGGTCTCGTGAAAAGCTTATCAATGCGGAAATGAAAGTTAAACTAAGCAATAAAGCTTGGCCATCACTCGCTGCAACTGGCAATCCCTGTGAATCATGCAACTTAATTTCAAAGGTATTGGGGTCCAATTTTGCGGTATATTCCTGTCGAACGAACGCCCTCAAATGCGTGTTCACTTTTTCGATTATACGAATTCCAGCATCCGACCATGCACTAGCAACGGTATTTTCCAAGACATCCTCGATATCTTGAGTAGCTTTGACAAGTTCCTGAAATCGAGCTACTTCGGCGGACTTAGCTGCTAGTCGATTAAGCTCAGGCTCAAGTTTCTGGAGTCGTTTCTTGGCAGAAGATATTTCACTTTCTAAACGACCCAAGGTAAGTACACTCTGCCTTTGATCCTGTTTATAACGCTCTCTTTGACGTTCAAGTTCGCCAATATCTTCCAAACTAGCAGTATCTTTTAATTGCACACTAATTTCGTCAAGATCTCTTTTTACAGTTTCAATAGCCTCTTCAGATGAACTAAGACCCTTCTTAACGAAATCAAACTGCCGCCGAGCTTTTTTTGCATCGCTCTTCATTGCCGTCAGTTGTGACCTAGCTTTAGACACTCGACTTTCTAATCTGGGATCTCCAGCTTTTCCAAGAAGCTCCCGCACACTTTCAATAGCCTCTGAACCTGCCTTAAGCTCTGCACCACAGATACACTTAGCCTGCTCGATTATGTCCTTTATCAATTGCTCATTGTATGGCGCGGGTATCGTTCCCTTGTAAAGCCCTTCATCAATAAAATCCAACGCTTGAGTCGCTAACTTATACCCAAAAACCGTCATCGCGAAATCGGAAATGAGATCTATGCGACCTTTCTCCGATTCTTCTAACCTGCTCTGTTCATTGCGAAGCTGTCTCTCTAATCCAACTCGCCTACTATTTAATTCTCGAACAACACTACTATTTGAGCGCTCAAGCTGCTTGTTTATGTTGTCAATTTTGGTTTCGAAAGCTTGAATAGCTTCAGAGGCTTGCAATAAGTGGCCGTCATTGCGGTCGATGTCTTCCTCTAGCTTTCTGATTTCATCCTGAATTTTAGCTATTTCCCCCCCCTTATCGGCGGCGCTTAATCTCTTTTGATATCCTCTTTTCTCTCCTTTCAAGTCCTCAATGGCTTTTTCAGCAATAGTGAAACCTAGTATTTCCCTCACCGCATGCTTCACTTTGCTTCCACTTTTCGCGCCGGACATTCGTCCGATACCTTCACCTTGGAAGAAAAAATATTTCGATATATCTTTTGGTATAACAGAATTAATAAAAGAGTCTGGATTTGTAACCTCTTCATATTCATACCCATCTATTCTGAACAAGCGAAATTTTGCGTCTGATAAGCTATCTCTACTTCGAATAACTTTGTAAACCTTCCCATCCTCATCTTCAAACTCGATACTAACGCTATACGAAGTTTGTCCTTCTGATTTAGCTATCTTATTTATTAGCTTACTTGGTGCAGGGAAGTTTTCTGTCACCTGTTCAAAAAAGCACCACAGAATTGCATTAAGAAATGCTGTTTTTCCAGTCCCATTTTCAGCATGAATAAGAGTCACATTTTTATTCACATCTGTCGAAAACCGAACTTTCTGGGTTCCGTAAAATTGCCGAAAATTCTTAAGTTCGATCTCTCTAAGCTTCATTTTTTCTCGCCTCTTCGGCATATTCTGCAATTACTTCACGTATGAGACCGAGCCTTTTAGCAGATGATTGCCCACCATAAAACGCTTGACGTTCAATGTTCACTACTTTTCGCGCAGCTAGCTCTGCCTTAGAGTCCCCTTTATCGGTTTCAATATCCGCATGCTCTAACATCTTTTTAATTTCTTCTAAATCTGGCATAAAAACTCCCTAATTAGCCCATTAGCTCTTGCTCGAAATCAAAACCGATTTCCTCAATTTGTCGTTCAACGTCCAATCGATTAATAGCCAGCGAAGCGAAATCAAACACCCGCTCTGACTCTGCGCGTTTGAGTGCAGGGCCATAAGACGAGCCTTCCAATGGTAAAACAACAAAATCATGAATCTTCGCTAAAGTTTTTCCTGGGAAGCGACGAAGTATTCTTCCTCGCCTCTGCACGTATTGTCGGGGATTTTTCGTGCTTGAAAGAATATAAGCCGAACGACAAGCTGGAACATCAACACCCTCATCCAAAACCTTCATCGCAATGAGGGCATCAATATCAGCATCCTTAAATGATTGCATAACTTTCTTACGTTTTTTTGAGTTCAACTTACTAGTAAAGCTCGACACTCTCCAATGGGACTCTGTTAAAACTTTTGATACCTGCTGGATGACTGACTCATTGAGTTCATTGTCACTTTCATCAAATGGCATACCCTCGCCCGAATAAAACAAAGAATGCGCCCTTTCATTCTCGGGTATTGATAAACTTAGTTTCTTTAATTCATTTAGTTTGTTGCTTGCGGAGCCAAGTAATCTGCTTCTTTGACCACATAGCAGAGTCAAAAAACTCTTTTCCTCTTTTGAAAGGCCCACAGACGATGATTTACCCAACAACTTAGCAATTCGCTCACTTATAGTGTCGTAAGAATCCTGCTCTTCTTGTGTGAGGAATGTAGGAACGATATGGTATTCGTAAGGCGTCAATACGCCGTCATTGATAGCGTCTGACAAGGAATAAGTGGCTACGATCCGGTCATAATAGTCTAGAATTCTCTCTCGAGATCCATTTGCAAACGGGCTATCTAATTCATCATCGTCAGAACGAAAGGGAGTAGCTGAAAGTCCCATTTTATACCCAGCGTTAGGAAGGCTTTCGTTGTATAATTTCGAGCCGTGATTGTGGCACTCATCCCCTATAAAAATGACAGAACTCTCGGGAAGGGGGGAAATGGCTTCTTTAAAAGAATCGCTAGCCATGGTTTTGTTTACTACAACGATAGCTAAGAAATCATTGGCCGCACTTATTAAGTAACCAATTTTTGTATTTAGCTTATTCAGCCATGAAGATTTAGAGCCATAGCATTTTATAGGATGAATGGAAAACGACTTTAGATTTTCGACCCATTGATCTGCTAATTCAACGTACGGAACAGAAATGATAGCTACAGTTCTGTTACGGCTGTCAGCTCTCGCTTCAAAGATCTTAGTCATACCATATATTGCTGTAATAGTTTTACCCGACCCAGTCGCCAGCTCAAGAATCCCCTTGTAGCCGTTTGCTTTCCATCGGTTGAGCGCATCACGCTGATGTTTTTTTAGTTTAAATTCGTTATGCCCCAGATACTTCGGCACCGAAGGTTTGTTTTGTTTGTGCCGAACTCGTGATGCCTCTAAATCTCTTTCCAAATCGGCGAATAGTTCTAGATTTAAACTACTCACGCTTTCATTCTGCACTTTCGAAATTTTTTCGTATGCACTTGATGGTAAGTCAACAGTTATCGTTTCGGGCTGTTCATTAACCCAAAGCTTTTCAAATCCATCTTCATATGCCTTTCCATATCGCGAAAATATATCCTCTTCCCAACTTTTAAATACACTAAGGGACTCGGCATTGCGAGTGACTAACATTCCATGGGGGGTTTCGTTAGCCGATCCTTGAAAGACGACCTTGTTTCCCTCTTCATCATGAAAGATACCAATCTTTTCGTGATACATACCCGCACGCCTAATCGCAAACTTTATCTCTAGCGCCCCCGTTGCAATGAGGATTGCTATTACTTGAAGTCGTACGTCATTCTGCCCTTCCTCAATTATCTGAAGCAATCCATCAGCCAGATCCGAAACATACTCACTCAAGGCGAAGCCACGCTTCACCGCCTCAAACTCATCTTCTGAAAGAGGGTGTCCTATTACAAGCCTGATGCGACCTTTAGAGTTCAGAAGTTTGCTTAACCCCTTCATTGAGTCTGAAAGGATCTGTGCCGAAAAATAGCCTACAGCTCGGTCATATCTAACTGAGTTGCACAAAAGTGGCATGTAGAAATCATTATACAGATCGTCAAATCCTGTTCTGTATACATCTTTTATTGCTAAATCTTTGAAACTACTCATTATTATTTGACTTACTTTCTATCAGGGCTTTTTTACTCTTCCGTTGAAGAAACAAAAATTTTTATCCTTGCTGCTATTTTCTAACTCGCGAAATACTTGTAACCTAGTCTTGGATAAACTCTCCAGGACTGACACCACCCCATGAAAGCAAAATTTTCCGGCCACGAAACCTTCCCCTTACGGTATGGGTGGCTACAAAAAGCGACATATTTCGTCGCTTCAGGCGGCATACTACAAACCTCTGACGAGGAAAAAACGCGAAAAGCAGTCGTTGAGCTCGGCATAGGGAAGAATATGGTTAATTCTATTCGTTATTGGGCCGAAGCAGTTGGAGCTATTGCGTCACATCAAAACAATGAAAACGGGCTAAGACAAACAGTGTCAGAAGAAGCATCCTTACTCTTTGGAGATAAAAACACAGCTGGCCTAGATGAGTTTCTAGAGTCACCCGGAGCCATATGGTTAATTCATTTTTGGCTTAACTTTGACGATAGGACGCTTACTTCATATCGCTATTTTTTTAATTATTCAAACGTTCAACTTTTTGATAAGCAACATCTTATCAACATGTGTCTATCTGATGCAAAGGACATGATAGAAGAAGACTCACTTAATGACCAAACGGTCAAGAAAGATATCGACTGCTTTTTGAATACATACGTAGGGAAAAAGTCCAAATCAGCAAAAGCGTTCAATGAAGACTTGTTTACCTCTCCACTCTCTGAACTAGGTCTAATTCAAGAGGACTCAAACGGGCATTTCTCTAGCCCGTTCGGTGACCGTGACAGCTTACCCAAGGAAATTTTCATTTATGGCTTACTGAAATTTGCACAAATAGAGTTTCAAGACTCAAATGCAAGTTCTATTGATTTTGAAAGCTTACTTTCCAAGCCTCTGAGTCCAGGACGTATTTTCAGACTTTCTGAAAGAGGGCTAGCTAAAAAACTAGACGAAACTCAAGAGTTTTCAGACGGAAAGGTAAAGTGGATAGACTCACTTGGATTGCGACAAATTCAAATAGACAACGACTATCGTGCGAAAACGGTCGACATGTTAAAAAATTACTTTGGGAAACACTAAGCGATGTCTGTAGTCAGCATTACGCAACATTATCGTAGCTCAACACGCATCGATAACACTCAGATTTCTGAGCAAGCATTCATCGATGACTTTGTAGTTCATGGAAGCAACGCAGGGATATTGCAAACACTAGCTAAAGACATCTCACATAGCGGGCAACGAGCCTTTACCATTACAGGCCCTTACGGATCAGGTAAATCCACACTCGCCCTTTTTCTTAGCTTACTTTTGTCCTCTGACAAAGTTACAGCGCAAGCAGCCAGACAAAAGCTAGTTGATGCCGATATTGAAGCTGACGAGTTACTCACTTATTTCGGCAAAAGAAATGGGTGGAATACCATCAAGCACGTTTGTGGAGTCGAACACCCGCTTCTCGCGCTCACTCGGAGCGTATCGTCACAACTTAGCGTTTCGCATAATACTGAGCAGTTGGAACAACTATCTGATGAGCAGCTTTTATTCCAACTAGAACAAATGCTTAACAATTGCGAATGCGAGTCTGACGGGATTTTCATCTTGGTCGATGAGATGGGAAAAGCCCTGGATTATCTCTCGCGAAACAATCAAGACCTTCACATATTTCAATCGATTGCAGATATAGTCCAGCAATCACAAAAGACGGTGGTACTCATAGGTTTTCTGCACCAGTCATTCGCCGACTATGCGAGAAATAAAGAATCTTCTGCTCAAAAAGAATGGGGAAAAGTACAAGGCCGCTACAAAGACTTTAGCTTTAATCCGTCAGTTGAAGAGTCACTCGTACTGGTTGCTGATTCTATTGATAAGCCATCATCGCTAGCAGAAGGACTCAGCAAAAACTTTGGCAACTCTCTGAAAGTGGCTTACAAACACTTGGACGTTTCACCAGCAGGGCAAACCGCATTAGAAAAATGCTTACCACTCAGTCCAGAGGTTGCTCTTTTACTTGGGCCAATATCTAAACGTCGCTTTTCACAAAATGAACGTAGCCTATTCGGTTTTTTGGCTTCACATGAGCGCTTTGGTTTTCGAGAATTCTGCGAAAACCAATATTCAGAAGAAGCCATTTCTAACCTATATACTGCAGACATGCTTTGGCAATATTTGCTGCACAATCTGGATCATACGATATCGAGCTCTGCAGATAGCAAGCCTTGGCTTGAAGCCAAAGATGCTGTTGATCGCGCACAGTACAAAGGCGGGGAGTTGCATTACAAGATTACTACTTTAATTGCACTTTTCACGCTCTTTGGGTTTCATTATCACCTACACGCGAGACGAGCATTTTTACTCGATTCATTTGTTGCCCAAGGCTATAAAAAGGCTGAGATAGATAAAGCCATTAGTGACCTGGAAAGCTGGTCCGTTATCATTTTTAGATCTCAGCATGAGGCCTTCTTCGTATTTCAAGGCAGTGATATTGATGTTCATGCTCTAACAGATGAGAAGGTATCCCTAATCAAGGACGGCATTGATTGGACAGCCGCGTGTAAAACTTCGCGGAGGGTCCTTGCCAGCAGACACTATCATCAAACAGGCACCATGCGGTGGGCTGACATCCACTTTTTCAGCAGAATCGATAAAGCCTTCAATACGTTCTGTGATAGCACTAAGACTGCAAAAACTGGCGCCGCGTTTATGCATTATGTTGTGGTAACGGATTCTTCAGCCAAGGACGCAATATTAAAACGGCTGGGGTCGCACACTCATGTAGCCATTGCAGGCGATGTAGAGCTGTCTGAGCTAAAACAACTCGCAATCGAATCAATCGCTCTCAATAAAGTCGAAGAAGAAACGCCAAAGATTCAGCATGACAACATTGCGTTAAAAGAGCTACTAGCAAGAAAGGATAGAACACAAGCATCTCTCGAAGAAGAGATTAATCATTTACTTGAGAATGCATCGTGGCAACACCTAGGTATAGTCCACGAGGCGAGAGGCCTATCTGCTCTAACTTCAACTCTAGCAGATACCATTTATACATCGTCTCCAGTCCTCACCAATGAACTGGTTAATCGCTCAAAACCTTCAGGCAACGCCAACAGTGCGACCAAGAAACTTATGGAGCGCATGCTAAACGAAGCTGATACTGAAGACTTAGGTTTTTCAAATGATGAGTTTCCACCGGAAAAAGGTATTTACCTTTCAATCATCAAGAATAATGGTCTACATCAGTACACTGATGAGGGCTTTAGATTCGTAGTTGAGGAACTATCGAATAGTGAACGAAGCAACGTCAAGATCGCTGCATTAATGGAAGATACCCTTGGCTTCATTAAAACGAGCGCCTCGCGAGAGAAGCTCACGATTGAAGCTCTATACAATTTCTGGATGGCTCCCCCGTATGGCATAACTATAGGCATTTGTCGTCTACTGTGTATGGCCCTACTGAAAGCACTTGAAGGCAAGATTGCATTCTACGATCTCGATTCAACCAATACCTTCATCTATATTCCAGAGCTTGATCAAGAGCTTGTCGACAAGATTTTCAAACATCCACATGAAGCAGCTATTCGCTATTACGAGCACACGGAAATCGAAGGACATCTGATCAAGACGCTTGCAGATGCAACTGTGGGGGCGAATAGTTCCGAGTCAAATGAAGTAATACTAAGTATTGCTAAGCACATAGCACAGTTAGTTCATTTGCTTCCTTCTTGGGTAAAGAAAACGAGCGGAAACATATTCGGCAATAATGTTGGCTCATTTAAGCTAGCTACCAAGACAAAGGTATTTAGAGATAGCGTTCTGCGAGCTAGTGATCCCTTCGACTTAGTTCTGAAAGTACTCCCAGAAACCTTTGAATTCGACGACAACTCGCAAGACTCGAGTAAGCGGCTCGCATCCGAAATCTCAAATGCAATCGAAGAATTGAAATCTCAGCATTTGGAGCTGACGGGAAGCTTCGAGACGCTTATTTCGCGCCTTCTAAATAGCGAGTTTAATGAGAATTTATCCAAGCGATGCGACATTGTTTTGAGTAACGCACAACGCCCCACTGTCAGAGAGTTTGCGCATCGCCTTCAAAATGCGATTAAAGGTACTCAATCCGTCGAGCACCTAATTAGCCTGGCAGCCGGGGTGACTGAAAAAAATTGGAATGATAAATACCTTCGCACTGCATATGACGACATACAAAATCTTTGCCTCCAATTTCGTAGGGCCGAAGCATTTGCAAAGGCTAGTGAAGGCCTATTAGCTGACGAGGTAAGCATTCTAATTCCAGAAGAAAATGGCAAGTTCAAACACGCCAAAGAGATCGTCAGCTCAACCATTTTGAATGACAAGAAAATCAAATCGTTATCCAATTCTATTTCAGCTCAGTCCAGTGCGCTGAATCGAGAGGAGAAAATTGCGTTGCTTAGCAATCTTGCTGAGCAGCTACTGAAAGAAGAGGAAGCATTAGCAATTCATGACTAAGAAAGTTAAACACGTTTTAGGACTTTCTGGCGGCAAAGACAGCAGCGCACTTGCACTCTATGTGAAAGAGACACGGCCCGACATTGATGTTGAATACTTTTTTACCGACACGGGCTATGAGCTTCCAGAAACCAACCGCTTTATAGACCAGTTAGAAGAGCGCCTCGGTTACATCCATCGATTAAACGCTCGATCAATGAATAACATTGAGGGGCGCGGTGAGCAGGACTTTGCGAAACTCCTAAAAGAGAATGGCAATTATCTCCCGTCACAACGTGATCGGTGGTGTACGATTCAGCTTAAGCTTGTGCCTTTTGAGCGCTGGGTTGACCAGTTTATTAGAGATGGTTTTAAGATCAAAAGTTACGTTGGTATTCGTGCAGACGAACCAGAACGTACTGGGTACATGACTATTGAAAAGCCCATCGAAACAATCATGCCCTTTAGAGAAGACGGCATAGTTAAAAGCGACATTGAAAACATTCTACAGCGCAATGGATTGGAGCTTCCTGAATACTATTCTTGGAGATCTCGCTCTGGCTGTTCGTTCTGTTTCTATCAAAAGAAAATAGAGTGGCTCAAGCTCAAAGAACACCATCCCGATCTTTTTGAAGAGGCGAAACAGTTCGAAAAGGGAAAAGATAATAACGTTAAAGGCGAACGCTTTTACTGGATGGGACAAGGGCAGCCGCTAGAAATTTTAGAGCGCGACGAGGCCCAAGAGAAGATAAGAGCAAATCACGAGAAACAGGTTCAGCGCTTCGTGAAAAGAAAACGCCGTAACGCCCTTCTCGAAGGTATAGATGACCTCGATGAATTTCTGGACTTAGATGAAATATACGATGAGGTCGAGGGGGGAGGAGCTTGCATTACTTGCTACAAGTGAATGCGTCAAAACCTATTCGCGCGATAACTCACCTATACGTTTTGCAAACATTTTTATGTCTTCCTCAGTGGTCGCATGGCTGTAGCTCAATCTAAACGTTTTAGACGCGAGCTCACGATCTAAACCAATAGCCGCCAAAACATGAGAGGGTTCAATCTCTCTTGAGGAACACGCCGAGCCCTGAGCTATACAAAACTCGTTTTCGGTTTCTCTCACTAAAACAACCGGGTTGAGTTTAGGCAATGTGATTGAGGTGATATGTTTAACACGCTCAACACCACCTCCGTTGACGATGTAATCAATATCACCACCACCTAGTTCACTGCATAGAATATTTTCTAGGCGTGCTATGTTGTCGCTGTAATAGGCTGGAAAGCACTTTATCGCCTCCCCAAATCCAGCGATTAACGAGGACGGTAGAGTACCACCTCGAAGCCCCTCCTCCTGACCAGCGCCATGGATCACGGCCATGATATTTGAGCTTCTCAAATCTCGAACATATAGAGCGCCAACCCCCTTGGGCCCACCAATTTTATGTGCTGTGATAGATACAAAATCTGCCTCAATATCTAGAACATCAACCGGGACCTTGCAAAAACTCTGAGCAGCATCCGTGTGAAACTTAACGCCATGCTCGAAACATACATTGGATATCTCTTCGATAGGATTGATAACACCCAGCTCATTATTGACATGCATTAGAGAAACCAAAAGCGTATTAGGCCTCAGAGAAGACCTAACTTGGTCAGCAGAAATAACCCCTGTTGCCTCTGGCTTTAAATAGGTTACATGACAACCTAATGACTCAAAGTAGCTAAATATATTTAAAATACATTTATGCTCACTTTGACTCGTCACCAGGTGCACATCCGAAAATTGCTTTCCTGAGCCGAGCACACAGCCCTTAACGGCAAGGTTATTCGACTCGGTCGCACCGCTCGTAAATAGGATCTCGCTACGAAGCGCTCCCAATCTATCTGCAATTAACGAGCGCACCTCTTCTATCCGACTAAATTCCATCTCACCGAGCTTGTGCGATGACGAGGGGTTAGCGAAGCTATCGAGGCTTTCAATAAGTGTTTTTTTAACCTCAGGAAGGAGCGGATATGAAGCTGCAGAGTCAAGATAAATCATATGGTAATAGTGCATTTCAATTGACATTCAGACAAGCAAATACTTTCTAAATGACTAGATTTGAAAGCGTGTAATTTGTTCGAAGACATGCAATTTGAAGAGATGTTTTTGAGAACATTCTTATTTCGAGCTCCTGCATTTTTGTCATTTTTCTAGTCAGCGAAATTTAATTATTTCCCATTCTCCAAACTATACAGCGCAGATGTACTTTTGTAAGGAACCTTTCCCGAAGGCACAAATTCCGACGCAACACTCAAATGCGTATCCTGATCATCAAAAAAGATATGCGCTTTGAAGGCTTTCAAAATAGCTGATTTTTCTAACCCACCCAGGAAAAACACTTCGTCAACATAGACGCCCCAATGGCGCAGCGTATTTAGCACACGCATTTCCGCAGGACCGCCACGGGCTGTCACAATTGCTATCCGGACAGGCGAGTACTCCACTTTGTGCGGAAGGCGTTCCTGCAGGCGAGATAACTTTTTCAATAGCACCGCATAAGGACCGTCCTCGAGCGGATTTTTTTGTTCTCGGTCTTCCTGCTCATGAAAGGCATCCAAACCTTCTGACTTGTATACGATTTCACTTTGCTCGCTAAACAATACCGCATCACCATCAAATGCTATCCGAACCTGATCCTCGGGCAGTTCCGCCATATCTTTTGGCGGTTCCTGTACCAGTGCAACCGCGCATGTTTCACCATCAATGACTCGCTGGGCATCAGAGACATTGGTCGTCAGAAAAAGATCGACATCGTAGGCATCGAGATAATCAACAACCGACTCACCTCCCGTGAATGCTGAGCGCGTTATATTTAACCCCAGAGTTCTAATGTTATGGAAAACGCGTATGCCTGTTTCTGGGCTATTGCGGGACATAACAACCACCTCGACAAGTGGCGGTTCACCGTCTACTTGAAATTTGTTTAGTGAGAGTAGCGCCTTCACCAGATGAAAACCCGTTCCCGGATTCAAGGGCTCAGACTCTCTCTTCTGCATGTACTCTCGATATATCTCTATGGCATTGTCTGGGTCGCGGGCCCATTGCTCACGAAATACTTTGTCGGCCTCCCCTAAATCGAAAAGCGCAGTCGCAGATATTCCAACCACTAATGTGTCGGACAAGCTCATCGGCATTGGCTTAATCTTCCTTTTTCTTAATTCGGTGGTCGGGTCCAACCTGTGCATTCAGTACCAAAAGTTTGGTTACGGATACTTGAAACTGGCCATTGCTTGGCACTTTTCGCCCCTCAAATAGCTCCCAAATCAAATTTCCCGGGCCGTTATATATCTCAGAGTAAGTACCATCAGCATGCAACTTAATAACAATGGCAAACTGTGGCGCACTGCGAAACGCAACAGCGCTCGCCTGCGTTGCCTTAATCTCTACTTGGCGCCCCTGCTTATCGATCGCATCAAATCCCTTATTGGATGCCGTCATAAGTTCCAGATCATAAGCTTCAGCAACAAGGCATTCACCAATACTGCCAACCATATGGCCATCGGGTGTGAAGTGCCGTCCTGGAAACAGCGTCTCTAGTTCAGCTACGGCTGCATAGATATTCTGAACTAAAGATTGAACTTTTTGATTTTGTCTCACTCTGCCACCGCGCAAACCGACTCAAATCGTTGAGCTAAGTTATCAGCAAGCGTCGCACAAATATCACCTGAAATAATACTTCCCTGGTATTGATCGTATTCGCTGCCCGCTAATGATTCGTCAAGGTGTATTTGCCCTTCGCCATCAATTCTTAACAAGTTAAGGTCATATAAGGTGTGGATATCTGATCGAAGTAGCAAACCGTTTGTAGCGGAATAGTTGGTTTCCTCCGCATGTGGTATCACGTGGGCAGCTTCTAAAATAGGCATACAAGTACTGCTAGTGACACAACAACGGCTACTAAATCTTTCTATAAGCCTATCGCGAAAGGCCTTTTGCCCTCGTCGGGTTTTTATTGCCCTAAGTACGTGTTCATCGACATGGCGATCATAGCTATTGTTATCAACACTATCATCTTGGGTGGCAGATGCGTCGTCGATACTTATCGAGGGGTCAATTATGGATACGACTTCTCGAAGTGCTCTGATACTGCCTACATCAGCCGCATATCCATACTGTGACTTCACCCCATCTTTAGGAAAGCATCTATAACTTGTGCTTTTTATTTTTTCCCAACTAAAGGTTGCGCCTTCGATCCGATCAAGCTGCTGACGTTTTTCTATGTTCTCTGGGTGGATAACCAATGGTCTTTTAGTCATTGGTCTACTATCTTTATTCCCGCGACGTTTTACGTACAGATATTTACCACTATTTGTCTCATGCTCATAGGCATAGGATGGCTCATCCGTGACCGTCGAGCGGCGAATTCCTAGTCGATTTAGTTCAGCATGGATCTGCTCTGAATCTAACATTTAACCCCCTTTTTCAATGACTTTTATTTAGAAGTTTGTAGAAAAGATTATACGTTTCTATATCTTCGATCTTACCTGGCGCCCCATCCAGTAATGTGGTTGAAGCAACTACAACCGCCAGCGCCTGCGCCCTTGAAATCGCCACATTAATACGATTTTTATTCAGCAAAAAATCGGCTCCTCTCGCGCTATCGGTGGCGCAACTGGCGGCCATTGATACAATAACCACAGGCGCCTCTTGCCCTTGAAACTTATCGACAGTACCAACACGCGCGTCATCTCCCAGGGACTTTCTAAGCTCGTTTACCTGATAGTTGAAAGGCGCCACGATTAAGATGTCTTCGAGCGTCAGAGCGCGCTCAACATTGTTCTTGTCTCGCCATTGACTTGAAAGCAACTCGCTAACTAGATCCTGCACGACAGCCACCTCTTCGGCGCTTGCCTGCTTGTTACCAACATGCTCAACGGGGCAGTACTGAATACCCGACTGCTGTCTGAGAAGCCGTGTCTGACTTGATTCAAATAGGATGGCCTGATTGTTACAGGCCGGATCATTCTCAAGCCGCGATTCATAGATGCCTTCGCTAACGAACGCATTCACATCTTCATGCATGCGATAAGTACGGTTGAGAAATATCCCCATATCTCTTGGAATGGTAGGGCAGTCTTTAAGCGTATAATCCAATATCGATAACCCACTATCACCGGGATGGGTTCCTTCAACCGGTTGCGGCAACTGCATTTGATCGCCCAGACAAACAATATTCTGGGCCTGCGCACTCATCGCCACAAAGTTTGCCAGCGAAACCTGCCCTGCCTCATCAATGAAAAGGAAGTCTACGTGGGCATCTTCTCGACAGAAGCCCCACGCCGTTGCACCTACCACTGCACCTGGCGCGCAGCATTTACTGATCGCACCGTTGTTTTCGACTTGCTCTATGCGCGTATTTATAAACTGTGGATCTGCCTCCCGTTCAATCTTGATAAGCTGGTAAGTTTCTCCTTTGGCTTCCAACAACGCAGCAAGCTGTAGCATCAAATGGTTGATCGCCTTGTGGCTATTCGACGTAATACCTATGGACTTACCCTGTCGCAAGAGCTCTAGCATGATGTGCTTGGCCGTATAAGTTTTCCCCGTACCAGGAGGTCCCTGAATTGAGATGTAGCTGTTATTCAGAGTTGTTACCGTACTAACGATCTGATTGAGCTTTTCAATTCCATCCAGCTTATCAATCTCGATTAACTCATCCCGATCAACATCTGGGGGTAAGCGCAGAAAAAATTCTCTCAGAGGCTTGGGTAGCGTGCGTTTTTCCAAGAACCCTTCACAGATTCTACGTATGGAGGCTTCGAGAGGACTCGCCCGCACATACTCGTATGCGATAAGATCAAAATAATCAGGCAACTCCTTTGCGGATTTCAGAAGTAATGTTCCTTCGTTAGTTTCAATACCACACACTTCTGCTCTGATCTGCTCCTCTACAACAAGTTGGGCCTGAGTAAATCGTCGGTTTCGAAATTCCTGCCGGGTGTCATAGGTGAACTCAAAACAAAGATTTCGATCATTGTCTTTGAAATAGAATGGTTCTCTATCCGTCCTCACACACCCGGCGATACAATCAGGATCCTCATAGAGCTCATCCAAATTTTTGCCAAGGCGTTCGAAGTAACGCCACCACATTGGCTTGTTAGCACGTGCGTGAAACTTCACCAACCCTGCTAACTGATTCGCGATACTCCGATGTGACTCAGATTCGGCGGAATCTTCTGCAATGGCATACAAACCGCTCTCGATACGATCCTCTTCGGTTTCTTCATGCGGTACTGCAATGCTCTCTTCATCCGCTTTCACATACTTTATGCCGTGTAGCGTTTGTTGCTCACGCAACCAAGCAACAAGTTCCTGCGTCGAGTTACAGTCATCAATGTTGTAATCTCGAATCTGCCGCAAGGTTTTCGAGGTTTGCCAGGTAGTACCATCTGGCAGATCACTCCATTTCGCATATACAGCGACTGAATCACCGCCACTGGCAACCTCAGTATCCCGCTTACCACGATAAAGATGTTCGACATTCTTGATGGAATATTTGGGTTCACCTAACAGAATGCCATGACGCACTACTTTGTATAGATCCACGAACACGCCGTAGCGAAGTAGCTGATCTACTTCGTTTTCGCAGACACCGTAACGCCCCATAAGGCGTTGGCAAACAGACAGCTCATAATGGCCATAGTGGTAGATACACATGCCCGGGTTATCCAGCCACCGCTTGTACGCAAACGAAATGAAATCTATGAACGCTTTCTTTTCAGCATCATGATCGTGCGCCCAGCGCTCCCAAAACGCGAGCTTTTGCTGCTCATCAAAATAGGCACACCCCCAAAGATACTCGAGTCCACCTTCAGCCAGCGGATAACCTTCCAAGTCCCAGAAAAGATCAGAATCATTGTGCGGGGGAAGCAAAGCAAGACCTTGTCCCTCATCTGCCGCATCCATTATCACTTCAAAGCAAGTTTCCCCCGTCTCGCGACTGCGAAGCTGCATCGCAGCTTGCTTCTTAAGCTTATCGAAAATGACTGGATTCAGGTTTGGAATGGAACTCTTTTGTGTAGTTGCAAGCTCAGCAAGTGTTTTTATGCCGGCACTCTCTAATTTTGCTATTTGCCGCCGTGTGATATGAGCAACGAGCGATAAATGGTCGCGTTCAACGCGCAGGTTTTCAACAAACTCTGTCCAGTCTCCATGCGAGCTGAAAGCAAAGGGGTCGGGCATATTTGATAGATCAAATTCAGCTTGTTGGTCTAGCAACTCATTTCTCTTGGCATAGTAGAAATCGATGAAGTTTGATACGTGAAATCTCTCAATCGTTTGATCGCCAAGAACAACAGCCATTCCTTCAGGCCGAGCACCTTGCACACCTGCCAGCAGGTCGGCATAGCATCCCAGTTGAATTAAAAAGTAAGGTTTGACTGACTTGGATAGCTTTGTGTCCCAAGGTTCGTAAAGATACTCACCAAATCGCGATTGGCCTGGTACTTTTACCAGAAAGTCTGCATAGCCACGAAGATTATCTTTCATGAGACAGGCTTGAAAAATGACATCCGCGCCGGTTTCCATTGCATCGAGGGTCATGTTAAATCGCTCGTCGTCGGACAACTCCTTGTCAGGGATCTCGATGATTACTTTGGAGGCATCTTCATGAAGAGTTTGGAGAAACTGAGATTCATGTTGCAAACCAGTTTCTGCTAAATGCCTGAGAAGCGGATCTTCAGGGTCTCTGTCTGGGCAGGTCTCAGGGCTTTCCAACTTCCAACGATTCATCCACGTCGCAAAGGGTGAATCAAAATAAGTCACCAAATCTGATGGGCTAAAGATTATTTGATCGCCTTGCTTTTTCATCGTTGCTCCTTTGTATGCGACGCCTTCACGCCCATCCATTTCGTGCAGAGATATGGCTATGACTAAACATCATCGCTGCCAGTAGTTTATTGAGGATACACATTGGAGCGACAATATATGTCGCTTAAGTTACATGGTTGTCGAATTTTCTATTTGGTGTTTTAGAGTTTGTGTTTCAGATACTTGAAGTTTGACCCACTTCACTTGGCCACTTTGGTGGTCGTAAGTAACAGGCGATTCGAATGCAATGACGTGGTCAAGTTCCCAGGCATAGCGCCAGTTATAGTTGGAGTTTTTATAGAGATCAGCGCCTACTCGATGCCTTGAATAATTGCGTTCCAAGCTTAGGTTGCCGTGTGGTCCGGAGCTACCCACTATGTTGGCAACTCCAACTATCTGTCCAGACCCTTTGCGAATAAGACCGATAGACTCTCGCATGCGACAAGGGGTCGTGCGCATTTCCCAATCTTTCTCACCACTCAGAATCAAGCTTATCCAAGGCTCATCAATAATTAATGCTCTATGGACCATTTAGAACTCCTTTTCTGCAATTCGTTATTATCTATGGAGCAACGCAACACTGAGGCATTGCTTCTGACATCGTGTAACTATTTCTCAAAGTTGCATTGAACCAACTTGAGTTTCTTGTAGCGCTTCCCCACTGTGCATACCTTGCATGAATGGTCTTGACCGTTTTTGCTATCAGACGGCTCTAGCACAGCAAATCCAGCTTTCATTCTTCGTTTCTTACGGCGAGCCTGCTTTTCCAAAAAACGCTGCTCACGAATTGCATCATCTAGGCGTTCTGTATCAGTGTCACCTGTTGAACGCGCTTTGCGTTTCTCACGTTCGAGCAGCTTTCGAGCATGTCTAGCTTCGGACTCCACCGAAGCGAAGTTTTTTCTCAACCGTTCGGCTTTGGCCTCCTCTAGATTAATAATCATGCTTTGCGATTCTTGGATGAGCAGGTCGCCATTTTGAATGGCGGATTCTAACCACTCGTTTGAATAACCCCTTGATTCGCTTCGCTCTTTATAATGTTGAGTAAGTTTCATAGCACTTATCCATCCACTAAACAGTTTACGGTAACCATATCTTTGAAGGCCTCAATATGGGTTGGCGAGTTTAGATAGGTCGAGGACTTAAACTTTCGGCGGTTTTGAAGCCAGTGACGCGCATCTTTAGCCGCTATTGCTGTCATTCCACTGATAGACTTCGCTCTTAACTCTTTGTGGACCACGTTCCTGACAGACGCGTCTTTCATACCCGCAAGCAAGGCCACCTCATGAACGGAAAGATATTGCTCTTCGCCCCCATAATAGCTGAAATCAAGTTTTGCTCTGGCCGAAGCCATATTCATAACCACGATGAGTGAGTAGGCCTTCCGCCCTCCCCATGACTCTTCACAGGAATCAAACAACTCGTTGTAGGAGCGCATTGTTCGACACAAATCGTCGAAACTCTGTAAGACAAGCATTTGCTCAACCTTCTCCGGCTTGTCTTCAACAAGTGTCCCGTCTTCCGTGTAATGCATCAGAAATCGAGGGACTCCTTCAACGCCATAGCTATAAAACAGCTCGGCCGCGTAGGTATCCAATTCAAAGTCTGCTAAGTATGCGTGTTTTCGCTCTGGAGACTTAACAAGCAATACGCTGTGTACTGCATCCATGAAGTCTTCGCTGTTTTCGCGCATGTCTTCCAACATCTTGTCGCGAGTTAGCACACCGATAAACGCTTCATAGCTCCTTCGTCCGTACTCTGTTGGAGGGGCATAGAATGCATAACGAGATTCTTTTTTGTTTTCCATATATGATACCTTAACGTTATTTTTATATCAGATATGGGTATTTAAGCAGCGCTTCAGGTCAATGTCAACCAATGTGATATTTTAATGATTCACCAATATCATATTTTCAGATCATTCTTTATTTTTATGATTTATAAATAATCAATATGGTCATATTCAAAAAGTATATCTTCATCGATCTATTCGAACTTCAATCCGCTTCTCTAGCAGTGCCCCGAAAAACAGTTTAAAAACCTTATGCTCATTCTTTTGCAACAACCGTTCTGCATATCGGCATTCAGATTTAACAAAAGTAAGCCGTTTGTCTTCGATGACAATGGCATTGGGGTACATCATGAAATCAGACCTGACTAAAGAATATAGCCCTGAGGTCTCTCCATTCATCGCTGCACAATAGCGCACAAGCGCCAGAACATCCGCGATCTCGACGTCGTTAACGTCGGGCGGTTTGTTGAGATCCGGATTCGGCAATAAACCTGCGCAGCGCAATAGCATTTGCTCCACGATATGTTCTGTTTGTTCAACAGAAGGCGGGATTGAACACTGAATAGGAAAGCTCTGCCATTTGGTGCTATTTCGAAGCACCCTAAAACGCAGCTGTAACTCTGGCTGGAAGGCGTTCATATGGAATTTGATCGGTGAAGTGGGAGTACCATATGGCTTGAAGGTCTTTTCAACATTCCCCGACTTCGGGAAGTAAGCCACTGATATCGTCAGAGGGATATCATGAATCGGAGCGGTAAGTAGTATCTCTCCCCAAGGGCTAACTTGAATATTAAAATCCTTCGCCTTAAGTCTCTTGAAAAGCATTTTGATGAAACTGAAAACAAACTGCTCCTTATCATGTGGCACATCAATACCATGCACCTGCCTCGAGTGAAAAACGAGCGCGGGTCGCAGCTTTTTTGCCCGTCGAACTGCTCGGGAAAGCCCTTCAATGTTCATCCTTATTCACCAGCTTAATATGGCAACTCCCCTGTCGTTTGCCGACCAAGCCTTTCTGCGTGATATTTGAACCGTAAAGCACGAGGTCGCCCTCGTAGTAATCCACCCTTTCGATTTGCAGTTTGGACTTAAGACCGGTGTTGCAGTATATCCAATCACCGATACATAGCCCGAAAACGCGGTAAAGCAGTTTTTTACCCAAGCGCTCTCTATCTAAATCCGCTTGTTGTAGTTGTTTTTCAAGGCTGCACAATTCAGCCACCAGCGCATCAGCATATTCTGAAAATTTTGCATGAGCAGGCTCTCGTGCTCCATCGGCTTTGGTCAACGCAGACTGCACGTCATCTAGGGCATCTTTTCTTTTCCATAGATGTTCAGTCTCCTCGGAGTTAGCCTCCAACTCTTTAATCAAACCATTGGCCAATGGCAGTCCAAGGCGAGCCATGTCAATTTTGCGAAACACCTGGGACTCGTTGATAACTTCTGAGAAAACGACCGGGACGGTACGAAAGTTTGCTTGTTTATATGGCTTTACCGCACCGGAGAAGTAAACCTCCGTCGGTGTCACGTGCAAGAAACTGGGAACGTCCCTGTAATAACGCTCTGTATGATAGAAGTACCAAGAGATTTTGGTTGTCTTCTGTTTAATTTCATCCAGTTCATGTTCGCTCAGTAAGGTTCGTAAATGTTTTATCTCTTGCAGTAGTTGGCCGGAGAAATCAACGAATCCATATAATGGCAGCGGGTCAATCTCCCAGCCTCTGACATTATCAGGCATGTCAGCGACAAGCCGCGATACGCTCAAGCAACAGAGCCGCTTGGTTTCATGAATGGTCTTCAAAGGACGGTCCTTTATACCTGTGCAATCGCACCAAGCAAATTAGTTTGGGCTATTTGCAATCTGAGGTTGGAAACGGGTTACTCACCAAGATTTGTATCCCCCTTTGTTTTGAGCAAAACTTGGTGGGAAGCATGACGTCATCCGTGTGCAAAGAAAATGGCGGCAAAGCTAAATAAAACAGACAAACCCAACTTCGAATATTTCTTTTGTTCTGATGAGGTAGCCGACCAAATCAACGAGTGAATTTTACTACCGGTTTTCATACATTTCGGCCGTTAACGAAGACGAGTTCAACGGCCACTATTAGACAGAAGCGGACACAAAACTGAGAAGTCTTATGGTTCTATTTTGGCAGGTTTATCGAGCAATCAGAGAAATTTATATCTGGCAGCAGAAGAATCGTGGATCCGCCACTAAAACATGTAGACACCGAATATCGCTATGTTCAGTAATAACGATGTTCTGGGGGTGGGCAATAATTGCCCACTCGAGCCACTGTTTCATTTGAAACATGAGAATCGAGCCCAGGTTGGTGCTGCCAATGTATTGGACCAGGGCGTCCCGCCCTGCTCTGATCCGGCAGTTGGGTTTGGTATGGGTATCTTGCGACAGAGCGTCTCCGATCACTTCCGGGTCGCTGGCACAACTGTGGACACCGAAAATTAGCAAAGCCATTAACGGTGGTGCTGAGGCGGAGGGCAATAATTGCCCACTCAAGCCACTGATTTATATGAATCAGTGAAGTCGGCCCAGAATGCCCCCTTCCAATGACTTGAATCCAGACGTACTGGCCCTCTCCCTGCTGATTGTCGGTTTCGGTATGCGGGTCATGCGTCAAAGCATGTTCGCTCACTCCAATTTGAGAGTAAACCGCCAAAACTGTGTACAGCACAAATCAAGAAAGTCAGCAATGACGCGGGCTGCGGGGTGGGCAATAATTTCCCACTAGGGCCGATGTTTCATATAAAACAATGACAAGAGCCGAAGATCACGATTCTTCGCGATCGGCTAAACCAGCCCCCCTTTTCCTCTTTGGTCCGGCATGGAGTAGTAAGTATCTCCCACAAGAGCGACACTAGTTATGGTGATCCAATAACGCTGGGGCTTTTATATGATCAGTTTAGATTCTAGGATACTTAAAACCCAGACTAGGAAAATCAGCAATGAAGGGGATCTCGATGTAAACTTTGGGACAAGGCTTTCCATGAGCAACGAAATTTACCCCCCTAAATTTTGAAATGCCAATTTGGCATCTCAACTTAGCGCGCATTAGATGCGGCCAGTGTGTTGCAGCGATCAATTGAAACCACCAAAGAAAGCGGACAAAATTACTTGTTCTGGAAATACAGAGGATTACAGACATTCAAGGTGATTGAGCATCACATTACCTTAGTGAGAAAAGCGGACCTTAGAGCGCCGCCAGCATGCGCGGCTTTGTAGTGGAGGCGAAGCCGCAACGGAAAAGCCGTCGCCGAGCCTAGCCTTGTTAGGAGGCTTACTCATACCAGCTCGAAATATCTACGCTAAATCTATTAAGGGCAATGGAACTACCCAATGGTTGTTTAAATAGAACTTCCATTTCACTGTATACGGGAAACGAAGCCGGAATTTCAGCCCCATTTCCTTTACGCCGATCAGATGCTGACCCATACATTAAGGTCGCTCCAATACTCCCATCGACATGCATCTCAATAGAGCTTACGCCAATTTTAACAACAGAAATTTTTTCTGCTGTTATTTCCTCAATGTATTGATGGGTTGATATTTCCATTAACTCAACAACCGATTCACTGTTTATTCTGTCGATCAGAACGCTATCTATATTATCGAAGAGCTTATCCGCAACTTCTGTTCTCAGCTCATCAATCTTGTTAACAAAGTCAAGAGTTGCTGAAAGGCATTCATCTGCGGTTCTTTCAATATCTTCGATTGAGCTTTTGAATGTTGCTTCTTCTATATGTGTAAATCCACTTAGACGATTGATAATAGCGATCAATTCGCTTGAAACCTCATCTATCTCATCAATACAAAGTTTTTTCGTTACATAGAAATCAGAAAGCCCACCTTGAATCGCAAATTTAATGCGATGTTTTCGAGTAATTCCTGTAGATGATGTCTTATCCGGCGAAAACCATTGGCATTGCTGAAGCTCATCATCTGGTGCTAACCGGTGTAAAACATGCCTTGTGAGTTCGCGCAGAGCATACGCAAAATTGTTCAACCTAAGTGGGTTTGGTGTCAAAAGATTAACAAAGGCAGAGTCTAATAACTCCTTCTCAAAGCCGTCAAGGAGGACACTGTTTATTCTTTCTTGGTATTGCTCTCTCAATCGATCCATCTATCCTCCTAACAGTGCGTTTAACGCACCCTGCGGTCCGTTAAACGCTTTTTAGGCATGCGAGCCCCTGTTGATTGATGGACTGTTTGATCCATTCGTTTTTATCAATATTTGAGGGACGTTGCGAAAGCTGACGGATTATCCAAATATTCAGATGATCCCAATTGCTACCTTTACCATTAAGCCAAGCCTCAGAAATGGCTGTTTCGTTTGCTAGCTTTTGGGCCGTTTTCCAAGTGCTTTCGGTCACTGTAATGGTTATCTGCAGCTCATCATCCATGAAGTGACGAGTTTCCATTTGTTGCTCCTCCCTGATTCGTTTTTATTGCCTAACAGTTCGTTTAACGCACCCTGCGGTCCGTTAAACGCTTTTTAGTTTAGGATATACCGCCATAGCCTTTCATTTTTCCAAGCGACGCCGCGACAGTATAAGGTAATAAAGTAGTGCCGATAAACAACCCATCCTTTTCCTTGTAGCTGTGCAAAATGCCAACTAGTTTTGGTAAAGACCAATCTTGTGAGAACTCATGACCATAAGGCCAAGCAAAGATAGCCCCGCCACTTACACCGTTAGGGCTCGGAGGGTTTATACGTTGGCCGTTTTCAGGGGATACAGCACGCTTTTTATGGAAGTTAACTATTATATTTTGATCTGTTAAAAAGCCATGTTTTGAATAAACGCTTTCTTCTGCAGCTACACCACGGTAGTAAGCCAATTCAGAAGTAAATGTATCCCCTTTCTTTTTACCTTTGCTAGCTGGATAACCTACAACGGATAAAACGCCTAAGTTTAGCGAGTTTTCAATGATCTCGACCTTTTGTAAAAAAGGGAAAAACTCTGTACACAGCAACCTAGCGAAATCAGTACTTAGGCGGTAGTACGCCATATCTATTGTGTCATCGTTTCTCGACAATTCAGGGGGAAGATCTATATGCGCCAAATAGCCTTCAATTGCAGTTAAGCCATAATATGTTGGAACCAGTAGGTTGCCGAGCTGAAGGTCATCCGTAACATGTGCGGCTGTAAATAAGAATGGCTCTGAGTTTAGGTCTAAGAAAACGCCCGTACCAATTTGCTTAATGCGCTTTGGGACATCAGTTTCTATAAATATTGGTACTAAAGATTTATCAACGTCCATATCTTTCCTGAAAACTAACGTCTTGCTTTGCGCGGGAGCGGAACTGAAGCCTGCCAAGCACAAAGCTAAAATTATTAATAGGCCGAATTTACCTAGCCAACTACACGCACACCACGTTAGAACGCGATATTTGTGACCATGAACGGCTTTTACTATCGGCGCCTGTTACAGCTTTGAGGTGCCCATTACCAGAACAATCAAACCGAAGGGAGGCTTGATTAGAACCGCGCCTTTGCCGCCCACGCTCGACCACTAATTTAAAAGGGCTAAGACATATAACAGTGCGTTTAACGCACCCTGCGGTCCGTTAAACGCTTTTTAGGCATCTTGCTCACTCATTACCATTGCGTATTTATTCCAATCTACTGCTGGCACAGTTCCGAGGCTATTTAGTTTTTGCAAGAGTCTGAAAATAAAATAGGCTAATGAATTTTTGTTAGGTCCGACTTTAAGTTCTTCGCCAAATAAATCAAAGCAACCACCTGTCACAGACAACCCGCAATCAAGCCTCTGTAGATCGACTAAGGCATTGTTATTCTGCATAAATGCCTCACTCGAGAATCCGTCAGCCCAATCTATTGTGGTGGCGACGATACCAGCCACAATTGGAAATAAATTTTTAATGACTGGATCACCACCAACATGCGTAATAGGGACGCTAGTACGCTCCAAAGCCCTAACCGATTCGGCCTTCTTAGCTGCATACTCAAGATAGCCCTTATTTATGGTTGGTTTCACTTCAAAAACAGCGTACACGGATTCTGCAGGAACAAAACGATGATCGTGTTGATCAAGAAGGGTTGGAGTATATTGGCGGTCATAGATAACAATATCTATCTGGTCACTAGTTGCGCCATTGGAGTCAATAACAATTGCGCTATCCACCGAATAGCGATTTGGAAGATACTTTCTAAGTACGGATATGAAGTGCTGCTCATTAACATCACCTATGACCCCATCGTGAGTAATTGATTCCGATGACAGCTTTAGTTGTACACTCAATACTTCCTGCTCTGCAGCGAATGCTGATCGGAGAAAATCCTTTCCATCTACTTTTGAAATTTCTTTTGCTTTATTCATGTCACCAAACTATGCCTCCCCAATTCTGCTGATTACGAGATAGCCTTGCCTGACTGGATATTGCTATTTTTTGTGCCGCAGTTAAGTCATCTGAAATAATATTGTTTGTGTTTGCAGGGTCTACATACCGAGTAGACGGCAAACTATCCCTGAAGAATTCAAGAACCTTCAAAAAATTAGCAGATAAATTTCCAGCAGCTAAGTATTTTAGGGCGTCTATTACAGCCAACTCCAAGTAGAATGATGGAAATTCGAGATTGTGAAGCTGCCTCCAGATTTTTGACAATCTAATCTCATCTATTCTATTGCTGTTTTTCACTTGGTTAATGTGTGTATTGATATTGGTTTGAGTCCAACTTCCGGATTTACTTTTATACAGACTGTGATCATTTCCATACTGTGACTGTCGTCGACCTGGAACCAAATCAATTTTGTAGCCATTTACAGTAGTGCCAATCGAAACATTCTGTTTTCTTGCTGTGTATCCCGCCTGAGTAACCGCGTTAAATAATGTCCCATACAAATCGGCTAGAGTACCTGGCGTATTTGATGACACCGATATGAATATGTCCGCATCTGTACCAATATTAATGCCGGTTCCCTTCGCAAGAGACCCTGAAAACTCAGTCCTTACTAGATAGCTATTACCCCATCTTTGAATTACAGGGTAAATTGAATTCCCTGCCGCTTCGGCACCAGAAATATTGACGTCATATTTCTGCAGAATGCTACGTAAGTATGTATCTCCTGACATGCTGATCCTTAAATGACTCACGAGCCTGTAGAAAAAAATTTTAGCGATACGGTTTTCAGTGCTCTTTTTTTTATTTTTGATGATTAGATTCTGCCCAAACTCAATTACCATAATCATAGATTATGCGCAGATAAGGTAACATTTGGCCAACAGACCTTGGCTGCATTGCTGGACACGTTGCCCCTCATGCTGCCACCTTTCCGTAACGCATAATCTTCTCTAAATTATGCACCATACAATACAGTTGCCACTGGCCTTGTACCTTCTAAGGAAAGGGGACACATTTATTTTTATGGCACAAGAAAACAACGTCCCTTTTATCGCAGGCGACAATGGTCCTGATCAACCGAATTACTGGCAAAATCAGTGCGACAGGAAGGTCCGCTTTTCACCAATAGAGAAGGTAGAGCAGTTAGATTTCGAATGTCCATTTATGTCTAGATCTAGACCAAAAGGTCTCGATTTCGTCCGCTCTGTACAAGCTGACTAATTTAGCTGATATCGTGCTCTAGGCGCCCAATTAGACCAAGCAAAGTGTCCGCCCCTTCTGCGCTTTGAATCATATCAATAGGCTTCCTGTCTCCGAGCCCTCTCGCTGGGCGATTGAGCCATTCTCGAGCTGCGTCAATGTCACCCTCAAAGAGCTTTATCGCGGCATCTAAAGCCACTGTGAGCCGGGCATTGGCCTCGGTGATGACTGCAATTTTCTTCCCATTCAATGTCACAATAACGCGGCTCAACGGATTTTCATCGCTTGAAAGGTTACGCCAAATTGAATTGAGATTTCGTCTAAGCCTTGATGCAGTGATAGTGATGCAGGTTAAATTTTTGAAAGAGATGATGCCTTTCCTGGCTGGTGAGAATTCAATGATATCATTTTCTGCGAACTCATCCTTTAGAGAGTCTGGGATGATCAGCAGTGGATTGCCGCTCTCATCCTTATCGATTTTCCACGTCTCTTTTCTCATGATTTGTCACCTCTGGTAGAGTTCCAATGAAGGATAAATCAGCTTAGACCGAAATAACCGTATATTCATTTCGTGCAATTGCTTTTTTGGAGGAGATGTAGGTGGGATGCGCTCACCTGCATAAGGCATATTTCCCCAAAATAGTGAAAGCGAAAAAAGAAAAAATGACTTTTTGAAAAGGCATTGTGCATATGTCTCCCTTGATGTCTGCAAGTTTGAATCTTGCCGAAGGACTTTCCAACCACGAGGCATGTTCTTTACTTTCGATCTTGGCATCAAATGCCACCCCTAGATTGCAAATAGCCTAACTTTTTACTCAAGCTTCATATACGTGTTTATTTTCGGGAGATTGTTTGAAGCTCAAAGAGCGATACTCCGACAATATCCTGACATAGAACCGAGATCGCCAGAAAGCATAAAAATCCTCAACGAGCTCTTCATCGATTTCTTCTATTGCATCATAAAAATAAGTCAGCTCTTCCCGATAGTGCACTACTCGGCCACTGGCATCTGGGCAAGCACTAGCTCCAAATGAAAAAACCTGCTGCCAGTGAAATTCTAGATCCAGAAAATGATCAACATCAGCCAAGACCTGTACCAGGTGATGATCTTGGGGAAGTGTTTCTTTGATCCATGTCGTGAGCTGCTCATTTACCAAGCTGTCAAAATTTCCCGGTAAGTAGGCAGGGCGAATTTGGTCAGCAACAATTATCTTTGCCGTTTCCTCTATTAAGCGAATGGTAATTCTGGAGTCTATTTCCATGGCTGATGCCTTCATGAGCATCCCGAGACTTGCACAATCTTTTTCCGGTCCCGACAAGGCGTTTAAACTCATTTCAACTTTCCCCCCTGCTTTCGACGAATAGGTCAGTGTGTACTTTAGAAAACGCCCTCGGTCACCACATCGCTTCTTCTTAGCTTAACGACAGGTAAGTCAGACATGTTCTGTCCAATCTCAGCATCTTCTCTTTTCGTGGCTGGCTTCTCTTTTTTGCTTTTGAGTTTTTGAAGAATGGCGCTGCCGGGTAAGGCTTTCTTGTCCTGCGCATAGTATTTGAACCATGGAATGTTCGCGGACTTATAATCTCTGGCCGAAATCGGTTTGTGCGGCATAGGCAAATCGGTCAGTTCTGACCAAGCTTCACTATTGACAGTGTGAATGAAGCATCGACTGCCAGCAGATAAATCCCAGGCATCTAGGCCGTATTCATCTTTATGAATCTCTTGGGCAATACTGCCGCCGGGAACCAATCCCATAGCGGGCTCGCTACATCTTCTTAAAAATGCGGGTATTTCCAAATACTGTTGCACTTCATCCGTTAGTTTGGGCGACTCGAACAACTCTTTATACACTTCCCTTTTCATTGGAAATGCTTGGATTTGAATACCACCGAATGCCGCTTCTCCAGTGATTTGCTCCTCTGCGCTTTCGCCGCTACCCAGAGGCGTGGCCACAAACTGTCTAACAGTTCCCTGCTCCACGGCATAGCCATCGAGCCAGGGCTGCTCAGAGAGCACCACATAGTTTTGGGGTTCGTCCGTCAGCTCATTAGTCCAGAGCTCGCCGGTGATTGCATTGATTTTGCCTGTTGCAACTTTTAAGGCGATTGGATAAGTACCATTGAAACTAATCCACATGGCTTCGGACTGAAACATGGGGAGCATCACGCCACCACGCTTAAGCCAGTCCTCTGGCAATTGCGCTTTATGGTCTTCGATATGCTCTAGCTCAAAACTGCCCAATCCGGCAGGCAGCGGGTAGGTATTGCCGTCATTCGGTACTCGCAACGTACGCATAAACTCAATGCTTGCTTTCGCTTTGGGGTGCACCTGCGGAAACCGCAATACTAAATTCGTACCCTTCAATTGAATCATGACGCTTCTCCTTTTAAGGAATTACCAGTCCCCGTCAGTGACCTCTCTAACGACTTCGAGAATAGCGTGGTCAGGCGCCTCTTTTAGGGCGCGCAACATTTTTGAGAACAGCAATGGCCGTTTACGAATAATCTCTTGCAAGTCCGAAGAGATTTTCCCAGCCATGGCCAGCATGACGTCGGGGTCAAGTTCGAGATCCCGCGAAATCTTCTTGATCGTTTCCTCACCAGGTGGCGGGACTTCATTGCGCTCAATCTTGCTTAAATAAGCAGGTTCAATCCCGACGCGGCCAGCCACTTGTCGTAACGAGTAACGGCGGTCCGCGTCTTTTAGCAGTTCACGCCTTGTTCTGATTTGATCACCCAGCATAATGTTTACTATATACTACACACTAAACATTATCTATCCAGCAAATGGAAATATCCCGATTATATGACCACAACTTATAAAACAGACTCTCTTAGCTTCCCTCTACAATCTCAAAAAGATCTTGAACCTCACATTCTAGATATTGGCAAAGCCTCTCAATAACGTCGAACTCCACTCTAACCGCTGTTTCATGGTAAAGACGTGTGATAGTTCCCCTATTAATACCCGTGTCTTTCGCAACATCAGCGATCTTTAACTTCCGCTCTCCCATTAATCGGGATAAATGGCACTTGATCATAATTAACTCATTTTAATCTTCTATAGATCATTTTGTCTTGCAAAAGATCTTTATAAACCCATAATGATCTTCAGGAGGTCATTTTAATCCTCCGAAAATTATTAGAGCCTTATGGAGGTCAAAATGAATCTTACTTACCTTACCACCGAGGAGCTGGCTGAGCGAATCAAATATGAGCCTTGTACGATTCGCAACCAATTAAAGGACAGCGTCTTACTAGAAGGCACACACTACTTTCGTCCATTTCAAGGCCGGAAAATTCTATACATCTGGGAACGCGTGGAAGAACGCATGCTGCAAGATGCAGACAATTGTTCGTTTGCA
This sequence comes from Oleiphilus sp., assembly GCA_006212045.1. Classification (GTDB taxonomy): domain Bacteria; phylum Pseudomonadota; class Gammaproteobacteria; order Pseudomonadales; family Oleiphilaceae; genus PZPK01. The sequence goes on from PZPK01000002.1 coordinate 256,106, forward strand.
ATCCCGATGGCCAATGGGGGGATTGCTAGTGGCCACTAAAGTACATGTCAGGGTACGACCTGAAACAAACAATCTGTACCTTGATTTCTCATATGGCGGGATGCGCTGCCGAGAACAAACGGCACTGAAAGACAATCTCGGTAACCGAAAGCGTGTTAATGCCCTCGCGAAGAAAATAGAAGCTCGTATGACCCTAGGCGAATTTGATTACGCCAGCTTTTTCCCTGGTAGTAAAAACCTAGCCAAACTTGCGAGTGACCCCCCTCAGGTATTGAAGACGACTAGACCTGACCAAACAACAAGGGCCTGCTCCACCGAAGTTCGCACTTTAACGACAAGCTTTACACAATACGTTGAAAGCTGGTTTGCATTTAAACAGGTAGAATGGCGCCGGTCTCACAGCGAAAACATGCGCTGTCTCATCGATAGTTCCCTGAAGCCTTTTTTTGGCGACTTCGATCTCAGCGACATTACAAAGAACGATATATTAGTATTCCGTTCCGAACTCTGCTCTCGTCCCGGGCGCAAAGGCGCGGTGCTAGGACCTAAGACAGTCAACAATCATATGCAGTTGCTCCACTCTATTTTAACGGACGCTTCCGATGAGTTCGGCTTCATCAACCCTTTTCGTAATATCAAAACGCTTAAATCTAAGAAGCAGCACATTGCGCCGTTTTCGCTCCAAGAGATCTACAAGATCATCAATTCTGTTCGGCCTGACTATAAGAATTACTACGAAGTGCGTTTTTTCAGCGGCATGAGAACAGGGGAAATTGACGGACTTCAATGGAAGTATGTCGACTTTGAGAACAAGCAAATTCTCGTTCGTGAAACGCTGGTCAAGGGAAAAGTTGAATACACCAAAACCGACGGTTCTCAACGGGAGATTCCGATGCTGGGTCCGGTATACGCAGCCTTGAAAAGGCAACACGACTGTACAGCCAAACTCAGTAAGTATGTATTTTGTAACTCCGAAGGAAAGCCACTAGATCACGTGAATGTCACAAAGCGAGTTTGGTATCCATTGCTAAAGTCGCTCGGTCTGGAGAAACGGCGACCGTATATGAGCCGTCACTCTACTGCAACCTTGCTTCTAGCCAGTGGAGAAAGCCCTGAGTTCATCGCTAGATTTCTTGGACATACATCCACGGAAATGCTCTTTAAAACCTATAGCCGCTACGTTCCAAATCTCACTCGAAGGGATGGTAGCGCATTCGAGAATCTACTCCAGGAAAGAGAGGACGAATCATGATCCTGAATCAACATGACTTTGCTGAACCAACTAGAATACGTGACATCGCTTTGTTTCTGAAAAACGCACTGAATATTTCTGATGGCAGCAGTATCGTATTCTTGCTGAACGACAAGGACTCCAGTTCGAATTTGGAAAGCATTGAAAAATGGACTCGGAAAAGAGTATGGTCACTGCTAAGCAGCGCTGAGTTAGTAGATTTGGACTTGTTGATAGATGAGCTGAAGGACCAATTAAGTTGTGCATACTCTGCAACAAACTAGAACCAACAAACTATATTGGACTTCAACTTGGCTTGAAATTTAAGTCATTCTGACTGCCATACCGAGATAAAGAGAATGCCAACGTGAAACTGGCTATGGGAAGGCCACATGCCCAAACAAAAGAAAAACAGGCATGTGACATTGCCGTCCGAACAATGCTTAGTTGCCGGGATTGAATCCGAAGACACGGTTCAGTGCTTTGCTAGCCGTCGCAGGGTCAACTCCATAGTTAAAACGTGAAAAGCTGCAACCAAGTGAAAAAAAGAAGGCATGCACACGAATTAGTTCGTGATAGAGCGTCAACCTTATACAGACGGCAATAAAACTTGGAGGTTCATAAGAGCTCTCCTAATACAAACTGCAGTTGAGACGAGAAGCAATCCGGACAGTATTCTCTAATCGTGCTGCTCGGGGGGGAAAAAGATTCGTATGGAAAACGAAGAAATTGAAGATCGCAAAGTACTAGGTGATGCCTTGATTAAGACGATCGCGTTAATGGGGATCCGGCAAAAGGATTGTGAAAGCATAATAGGTGTTTCAGCGAGAGATATGCGTGACATCGAACTCGATGGCGTTGAACCTGATAGCGCAACTGGAGAGCTTTGTACCTTTTTGATCCGAGCCTATCGCGCGCTATATAGCTCTCTTGGTGGCAATCAGGAACAAATCAAATATTGGCTTAATACACCAAACAAGTCTTTTGGACGGAAAGCACCTCTTGAGCACATGCGAAGTGCCGAAGGCTTAATTGAGGTAATGCAATACTTAGAGGGTATGAAAACTTAAGCTCTCTTTGATGAGTAAGTGAATCAGCGTGTGCATGCTTGCTAGTGTCACTAACTGAAGATTGAATGGCTGTGTGATGATCTTCACTGACAATGCCTTTTTACCATGTAAACTCAACTTTTCTAATCAAGTCAGCTACATATTTACTCTTCGCGCCCTATATAGAATCTGCCCTACCCCAAACCTAATAGGCACATGCAACGGACAAGCTTACAAGGGTTGACATAAAAAAAGCCATAAAATAGATTGACGGTTCCTTGCTTTACTCTATCAAGGGATAAGGAAAATTCTCGGGGCAGGCAAGGAAAGTCTATGGAAAGCGAGCTATCGTTTTTACTCACCTTTCACATCAAGCTTCATACAGTCTGGTATAAAGAAGAAAGCAGGAGATTCACAACAAATACTCATTGCCTTCTCGTTTTATCCGAGTGTGTTAGGTCCTTAATAGTAATTATCAAAGCCATACATTTACCAATCTTTCTCTTAGTAGAGTATGCCTGCGCTACGAAGGCCGGAGTTCGCTTTGATCACAACCTATTGCTTCGAAAATTGTTCTTCCCCAAAGAAGGGGCCGCTTCTCCTTTTTTCCGTTTTATCTCAGCTCTGGCGATCTCGCGAGAATAAGTGTTCAACTTAAACTGTAAAACGTAATTTGAGGGTATTTATGAAATTTAGACTGATTAAACCTTTATCAATCCATCTCGCTTCGGTTCTTATTTTATCGATGTTATTTGGTTGTGCTGGTGTTACCAGCAACTCTGAGAGCCATAATCTAAATGCTTATGGAAGGTACGAAGGCGAGATATTGGCAGAATGGGGGCCCGATGGTCGAACCATGACTTTGAAGAGTGAAATTACTTATATTGATCAAGCCAAAAAAAGGTGGCCAGTTCCAGAAAATACCGAAGTTGACGGAGCTTCAATTCCCAGAATTTTCTGGAGCGTAATAGGAGGACCTTTTGAAGGAAGATACAGAAATGCTTCTGTTATTCATGATTATTATTGCGATACCAAGCTTGAGAACTGGGAAGACGTCCATGAAATGTTTTACAACGCAATGAGGGCGAGCGGAACAGATGAAGCTAAAGCCAAGATGATGTATTACGCAGTCTACTTGGGGGGCCCTAGATGGAAGCGCGTTCACCATACGAACCACGAGCCACGCGCTTTCTCTAAACCTGGTGACATTGATCGTATCGTTATCGAAGAGTGGAAGCCTACTTATGATGCCGAAAAAGCCAAAGAAACTATTAGTAAATTAGATCTTTCGACGATGACATTAAGCGAAATAAAGAAGGTGGCTAACTCATTGCTATCGGAGGAAGAGCCTCCCAGCATGAGGTGGGTAACACAGTGATACGAGCAAGCCTAGCCTTTACAGTCAAGCCTCTTCTCTTATTGGTAGCTTGTTTTTTATTTGCATGCGCTTCAAAGAATACAGCTGTCCCCCTCCTATCATTCGCGCCAATTGGCCCAATTCAGCGTGATCTCAATCCCCCAAGTAAACCGTTGACATATCACATAGAGCCAGCTCTGCTCGATCTCTATCAATCATCGTTTTCTGCAACTATGCAGCAGATCAGATCTAGAGTCCGTCCACACTTGGAAGATGATCATAAAGCGATTTTGGATCAAGTAACCTTCGAACTCGAAGATAGCTGGGATGTCTATGGTACCAGAGCTATGAACAAGGATGGGAAGCTAAAGGTTCTTATCCCAGTTGGAGTAATCGCTGTCCTCGATAGCGTGATATCAGCCCAAGTTGTTACTAGTTTAACGAACCAAAGATTTGATCTGGCCAGCGAATTTGTTTTGGCTCTCGCAGATCGACTGAAGGTTAATTCCGCTAGACATCGATTAGGACAAGAAACCTTACCTGTCCCGATTTATCCTCACTATTTATACCTAAGTCGCCAGGAGCTAGACTCAGCTGTTAGTTCACCTCAGTTTGTGGGGCAAAAGGTGGTTGGGTTTGAGAGTGCGCTTGCCTTTCTGTTCTTACATGAACTTGCACATCATATTTGGCCAAACGAGTCCATTTATACCCGGGAAATAAAGGCTGATATTTTTGCTATCAATCTTGCAGCAAAATTAGACATGAACCCCATCCTGAATTCTTTCCCATTTATATTCTTCATGGGCCTTGAAGGAGAACAGTTTAAGCGTGAGCGAATAATTGGTTATGCCCCAGTAGTGTGCCGCGCTATCTATGGTATGGAGGTCGGCTATAAAGCCGCCAGTATGGATAAAGACTTTATGAAATTTATTGAATCAAACGGAGGGTCAGTAAATTGGAACTCCTATTACGGGCTAATGGACAAACTAGAATCCCTATTAGATAAAGATCAAGTAGCTTGTGAGTCATTTGAGCAAGCACTAAAAAAAAGACCCAATTCCCCCCTCCCAATTCGACTAGATATCGCTGAGAGAAAACTCAAGATAGAGCGACCTGCTCCTGGTTCATGCAATGGTTTTGCATTGAGTCTATTTATTAATGACAAGTTCGTGACGAGAGTTAATAACACAAGAGACCCCAATCCCATAGAACTAGGCAATATGAAAGTAGGCGAGTACAACTTCAGATTTTCTGGTGTTTCAAACTATTGTATCCGAAACGATGAACGATTCAGCATGTCCGAAATAAAGAAGAGAGAATACCAGTGTGCAGGAAAATTCACGGTTGATCATCTAGAAGATTTGCATCTTATATCTTTGGCCAACCCTGAAAATGGGGAGTTGCACTGCGGGATATATTAGACCTATACAGGGGATTAAGTAAGAGTTTTTATTAGAAACAACGGAGGTTGAGAATGAAGTATTTGTTAGCTTGTATTGTGTTCTTTTCTATAGTCGCTGAGGCTCGAATGTTTGTAGGGTATGACAGTTTTTGTGGACTTCCAGTAATAGTCGAGAGAACCTCTCAGTCCGCTGTGGCAACAATCAGAAGTGGGCAACGAGTAATTATTGTTGATCCCTCAGTGATGGATAACTGGAGATTCTCACGTGTCTTTGTCATCGCTCATGAGTGTGCTCACCATATTTTGGGGCATTTATCGCCAAGCCAGCAGTTTCAGCGGCAACATATGAATGCTACTCGTAGACAAGAAATTGAGGCTGACTGCTGGGCGGCAAGAACATTAGCTAATAATGGTTATATTAGAGAAATACAAAGAGCAGTAGTTCAGAACGCAAGCCAGGGGCCAATCATGCAAGGTCCTTATCCTTCAGGAATGGAAAGAGCCGAATTTATTGCTAACTGCGCAGGGGTTAACATCGCCCCATCAAGACAAATCCCTCCTCCGGCGCGACTGGGTACTATCTGCCAAACTAACTTTGGAGCGTGCTCGGTCCAATCAGCACCTGTAAGTACTAGCTGTGCCTGTTTTTCTCCCGCAACTGGCCATGTTCCGGGCTTCATAAGGTAGAAAATTGACTTGCGCGCTTAGTCCCTAAAGCTTAAACCAGGCCTTCACTACAACTGATCTGATTGAACCTGTTTCGCTATTTTAACCACTCTTCAAACCTACAATCAGGAGAGCCATATTTTCTTCTACCGTCCCCTACGAGCAGACCATGAAGCTTTCTTTCTTGCACCACTACATCGCCATCTGGTCGAAATAGCTTGCGAATAGTTCTACTTTCAAGCTCTCCTGATTTCCCTTATCTGGTTCAAAAGCATTCACCAAATCGGCAACTAGGTATAACTTTCAGTGTTTTCTATTTAGGTAAACGGCCCCTTCGGTTCGATCAAAAGATCACCTAAAAAGATTTGAACGTTTCTCTTATCAAAGATTACTACCCTTGAATGGAATATTGTCTATATACGAACCTTACACTTGAGACTAGCAAGAGAATCTCCAACTAAAGCCCCTGTATCCATACAACTGACATGGCAGAACCTAGGTCAAGAGGCCCTGCTCTAATCTATTCCGGATGAGCTCAGGATCGTTGGCAAGCTTATCGAGATCGCTAAAGTTGAGAAGATCTCCTCTGCCAGAAGCTTTTTCCAATTCCGAAAGTATTATCAATCTTGCACGCATTCCCAGATTCGCGTTACCTTTTTTAATCTGGCTAAGTTGGGATGGGGGAAGATCCAGTTTTTCAGCGAGTTTTGCACCACTTCCATAGAGGGGCTCCAAATGCAAAAGCAGCGCAGCATTTAATTCTGCATTCCTATCCATTGGAAACGCACACCTTTCTATTTCATCTAGCAGCACGCTGGTATCTTCCAACATCAACGACAACCGCGACCAGTCGAGTGACCAAAGGTTAGGATCAGCAACGTATAGCGCTTCGAGAAGCTTCACTCTCTGCTCCCTGGATAATACCGCTCCTCTTCGGATGTTTTCTTTCATTGCGTCAGTCAACCCAAAATGCGCTTTAAAACCTGGATGCTCTGCTAGGGCTTCATATGCATCCAAAAAATTAACAAGATTTGCATCGTCGCTGCGCAATTCACGCTCGTAGCGCCGTCTGGAGATTTTTTCAAATTCGGAATTAGTAAATGTCTCGAAACGCCTTGCTAGCGCTTGTGGCACTATAGATCCAAGTGCTTTTCGTACGAATAAAAAACCCAATTTATCCATTACAACAACCCGATGGTGCCATGCCAGCTCTGCCGATCTCCTTCGCACTTGAGACATTGTGGAGGTGGGGATCCCTAACCTTTTAGCTAGGTCCCGATCTGACCGTGAACCAAAACGTTTTGCAACGCGGTCCAACAATTCATTGTCGGCCTCTATTTTTTGTAGGTCATATATTTTTTTGGGGCGCGGCATTTCGACCTCATTGACTTTCGGACCAAACTGGAATAGCTTTTATGTTCATAATGTATTTAATGTACTATTTAGAGTATATTTGCATAGTATGGACGTTTTCGAGATTTGTAAAGCTGAGATTTCCGCTAGTATTTCCATCCGCGAATGGTCAGCCAATTTTCACGAGGAGGTCATCGTAGCTGGCTCAACAGAACCGCTGGAGGTGACCATTCTCGACACGCTAAGAAAGTATCTCGAGCTTGTTCTGGGAGACGTTCTGGATCTTGAGTTACGCGAAAAAATTCACGCTACTCATAAACATAAAATCTACCGATTAGTGGCGACAAACCCGGCCAATGAACTTGCCAGCGCAATGACGGCGAAGATAAAGAGCCATTGCCACCAATTTTTTAAGAAAATTTCCAACGGCCAATCCGATATTTTTGAAAGTAACGTTATTTCCCATTTGGAAACGGACCAGATGTCGCTGGGCGACGAACAACGTGAGGCATGCTTCGAAACTATTAATGCGTTTCAAAAAACCTATCACTCACCTAAAAAATCTCTATTTTTTTCGCTTCTAGATACTGAGAAAATTTCAGTTACCCAAATTAAGAAACCAGAAACGACCAGCGTAAAAAATGTCGATAAGTATTTTGATCACCTATTTATTTGTGGTTTCGACGCCCTAAAACAGGAAATATATTGCAAGAATGACGATAACGAACGAATCGTGCTGTCCGCCAAAAGAGACGCCATGGCGGCCAAAGTTTTGTCTCTCATCGACCGGGCTGGCCGTATAGACACGGTAACGCTCTGTGTCGACCCTGAAAAATCTTCCAAGAAACAGATAGCCTTGATTAAATGTGGCACCTTTATTGATGCGTCAGGGACAAAGATAAAACTATAAACGCTATCGATAGTTCTACCGAATTTCGAATCGTTCCACTATTCCTCTTAAGCACAAATCCGAGATAGAGCTTTGGTCTCTGCTCGATTTTTCCCTCCATGTACCTAAACGGATCCCCTATAAATTTTCTAACTAACGAACGCTTATAGCCGTGCAAAGCATTTGTAAGTTCGTCACTATCGTACACTCCTTCATAGATCTTTAGATCGCTGCCTTCAACTCCGAAAAACTCAAACCAGGAAACTATGGTTTTCACCTGCTCAGACGTTCGCGCAAAAAAATGGCCGCGTACGCTGACAAGATTCGGCAACTCATTCTCAGACATTACGCTCAAGCCTTGGAGTTGCTCCAGCAAAACAGTCTCCGAATGGGTAATCAAGCGCTGCCACGCATCCGGCTTTATTTTGGAAAGCATGAATTTTAGTGAATTCTTCTCTTCCGCGTACCGCTTCTCTGCGACCTCACTAATAGTTCTCTTCAGGCGACTTGCCAAATCGCAGTCGATCTCCAACAAATGTACTAGATCAGCCCAATTTCGCCCACGAGCATAACCACCCAGTAAATGAAAGAGCCTGACAAGGCCATTATCCCCTGGCATAGAATCGTTTACCGCAGAACGTTTTCGCTGTTTTGGCTTTAGCTTTGTAAGAACATCGATTGCACTGGACAATGGCGTCACTTGCTGATGACGGTAATCCTTAACCAAACGATCTGACCACAGAGTCATTATATGGGTGTATGATTTGTGTCCAGGTTTTACAGAGGCATGGCCCATTAACCGCATAATTGCCCGTGTTTCCCTAACTCCTCGGTACTCCTTCGAACCTAGCAACACTCTGCGTATATGGTCCGCGTTTGTTGCGCCCAGGCGGCTATTATAGTTTTTGGTCGGCATATACATTGCCATAACAATCTTATTATTGAACGAATGCCGCAGATGGTGCTCAGTAATATAGGATCTCTGCGTAGATATATATAAAGCTCGTTTTATTTGTATTGCGATTTTGGTCAAATCGCTTTGGATTTTTGCCGGAGAATCTGACAAGAATAAAAGGGGTAATGACTTTCGCAGGCTTGGCCTGTTATCAAAATTAACTTGAACCAGCTCTATAATTTTTTGTTCAAGCTCATTTAAGTCGAACAGCAGTGGTACAACTCGATTGGACGCCGTGCGTTTAAGTGCCCTCTCACTGTGCCCTTGTACAGATATGTAAGCCTGCTTTGACTGAAAGTAAAGGTCCTGACGCCGCAACCAGGCAGCCTCGGAAAACCTTAAGCCAAAACGATACCCAAGAATAACGATAAAACAGGCCTCAATTCGAAGCTCAAAGTTCTCGCTATAAAGGAGCTTTAACGTCTCTAGATACTCGTTTTCAAAAACAAGGCCAGCGCTCACATGCCGATACTCACCTATGGCTTGATACAACAGGTCCCAACGAATATCAGTTAGGGCATGAGTCGTCTCAGCCCATAAAAGAAAACGGCGCAGATACAGTAAATACTGCCACTGGGACCGGACTTTACCTTCCCGGCTATCTATAAGGTCCGCAAGTAGCTCATCAAATTCATCCTCGCCTAAAACTCGCCAATCAACCTCGCCAAACAAACTAATGTAGGGTCGACCTAGCAGTGAAAGCACGGTTAGCAAACTGCGCCTTGCGTAGGGCGAACGCCTTTTGGTCTTGAGGTTCTGCTTCCCACGCTGAACTACATGGATAATCCACCTAAAAAACAATGAAGCCGCAGGACTGATCCCAAACTTCATCTCGTCATACTCTTCTTGAAGCGCTATAACACTTTTATCTGAATCACTTTGCAGATAATCCGATAGAATACGCCTGAATTGACTAAGCAAAGTCAGAGCTTCATCGGTCATATGATCAGACTGCTTAGTCTGTAATGGAATGCTTTTGCCAACTGGCATATCTGAAATATGCGGAGGCACTGTTGTTGGTACCAGCGCTCTTTTATTTTGAACGCCCACCCATTCTGACCACGGTAAGGACGTTGGGTGGGGGGCTCCATCAAGCGACGCAGCGAGAATACCCGGCAAGGAGTAGTAATTATAACTTCTGACAATACCGGCAAGATCGAGAAAAAATTTCTTGATCGAATCATTGCTATTGCCATCTGGCGATAGCTCTACCACTAGTTCGCGAATTACTGTCGGTAAGGCCCCTCGTTTAAATTTCGATTTTGAGCCTAAAAGCCTGTTGAGATACTTGGCGCATAATAGGGAAATTTTGTGTCGCTGAACATGTGCACCTACCTCGGCCTCCGGGGCATCATCCAGAAACTCGATGTAATAACGTTCCGATAGCGAGACCAATCGAATCCCTTTCAGATTTATTGCTCTTTCTACTAAAAAGCTAGATGTCGTCCGGGTTTCCAAAATGAGCAACAGCAAAAACAGGTAATGACAATCACTAAGATTTTGACGTGATACCCACACCAATCCCTGATCACCTCTGTTTAGTGCCACATCAAGTCTCTTTCGGATTTTTTCATATACATTTATGGCCCTAGAAGCATCTTCCTTGAAACATGCCGGCTCGAGCGGGAAGGAATCGATTCTTTGAGTCAGTTTCAGGTAATGTGTAGCGCGCGGACCTTCCTCCAAACAGCGATCTCTTAAATATCGAAACCGAATCCCTGCTTGCGGATGGGGCTGTCCAGCGTCGGCATTTAGCAACCGTCCTTGCAACTCTGAAAACTGATCTTGTGACAGCTCCGCGATCAACTGCACGTTCAGTTGAGACAAGAATGCGTTTACACAAATTTCCGCATTGGTTTCTGCGGCATTGTTTCGACGTATTCGGTCTTGCCTTCTCGCACGGATACCAAACCTAAGAGGTTCACAGTCTCTGTCGTAGATTCGATTCGTTAAAGTACCTTTATACTGCTCTACGACAGATTTGATCGGCTGAATATTCAAGCTGGAAAATACTTCGTTCGCGATAGGGCTAGCAATCTGCATATCTGCCTCAAAACAACGTGACGAGGACGCTCCATAACAAGAAATCCCTAAATCCGAGTGCCCGGTAAGCCCTTCGACTACTTCTTCTGGGCAACCTTTACGTAACATGCGTTTAGAATATCGATGCCGTAGGAAATTCGATGCCATGCTCCAGTCTAGAGGGCCATCCTCCGCAAAATGCTTAGATCCTATGGAAATGACTTTAAGGTCCTTGTCCAACAGGAAAAACAGCGGGAGCGATCTGTTGCCTTTCACTTCCGTTAATTGAATCAACTGCTTGCTAAAGTTTGGAGAAATTTTACGTATCAGTCGCGCTAGTTTTCGCAGATGCGAAATATAATTTTCTACAAAGATGACGGCATCGAGCGGCACAATACAAAGGCGACCATCCCGGTTCAAACCATCCGACTTATCATTTATATAAACCAAACCTTTTTGTAGATTGAAATGAGGCAAACTTTCAAAGGGGTCGCGAACAGGCCGTGCGCCGGTCGCTGCATCTATCGCCAACATTGAATAAAGGCAAAAGGCGTTGTGATATTCAATCAAGCTGTCGAAGCCTTTCGAAATAGACAGATACGCATTTCGAAATCTAGTTTCTATGTAAGAGTCGTCAATATTTAGTTCACTTCCAAATACCAAGGAGTTAGCGTCAATACCCTTGGTGTAGTAACCAAGCTCCAAGCTCAGAATGTCTGATCCTATCCATGTATGGTAGGACGCCAACGACGGTAGTTTTTGGTTTGGATGGTGAGCGACTAAGCGCGCCAGACTATTTGACTCACTTTGGAGGTATACATTTTGCTCCTGACAATACTGCAACATTGACGGCCGAACCCTGGATAAACCAAGAACGCCTTCGGTGGCTCGATTGAACCATTGGTCCAGAGTCATCGAACTCAGGCGCCGCCATACAGAACCAATCAATTGACCCTCATTTCCTCTAAAAAGAGCAACTGCAGCATCTAGCAAGAACTCAGGCAACTCTATGATCTGAATCTGCACCATTGATTGTATTGGTATCTGCGAATCAAAGAATACCCTGCTCTTAGCTTCTCTGCGGGGCATGACCCTTCTTAACTTATAGTCTGACGGAGAAATAGACCACTCTAGTGATAGGTCCGTAGATATCGAAATATCTTCTACTCGCACGGGGACGCGACCTAGCACTACACACATATAGACAAGTAACTGGCCAGACCGATCAATATTTCCTTTAAAGTGATCACTGCAGAGCCATTGTTTTAACATCTCTGTTTCTGGAGGCGCGGGCTTGAAATGCGACCATGGAAGATACAAGGCCTGCTCAGCACTAGTGTACAAGATTGTTCGCGAAGAAAGCGCCTGATATTCCGGCTTTTCACTGAGGTCAGTGGTGTTTGTAGCGGTCTGTTTACCATCATCCAAAAAAATCGGTTCTGGCGACGCCTCTAGACTGAAATACGGCTCAATAGAAATCGGCTCCTGCTTTTTCAGGCCAGAGAGTAGTCCTCCAGATTCAACCGATGTCTTAAGCGGTTCAAACTCCTTTTGATATAGCTTGAGAAAGTTTGATGTTTTATTTTCCTTAGATGTGGCCGCACCAACACCAAACTCTCTCGAAAACAGCTGGGTAATTTGCGTAGAAAAATTCTGATAATCCAAACTCAACCCCTCTGTCTGGAAAACCAAGGAGGCTAAAGCCCTGTCAGCTATCGGCATTCGTCGAGATTTAGTTTCCGGATCATCGAAGCTAAAAAATCTACTGATTTGAAATACGCTCTTTTCGAAGCAAATACCTTTGTCGCCAATGGCTTCTAACGCCTTGACAAAAATCCAGGTTTTTAGCTGCGGTAATCGATTCTGAAGCTCGGAAAAATCCGCATCAGCGTTGGAGCATAGGAACAAGAGAAGAAAAAAGTGTCTTTTGTGTTCTTTCGCCAGTATTTCGTCGATGCCAAAGGGATGTGAGAATAATCCGGTATCCAACAATTCCTGAGCACGCAGCCCTAACCGGAACAGATTTCTTGCATGAATGCTGTCATCCCAGTTTTCTATGAGAGTGAGCACCTCGCGATCTGAGACAAACTCTAAAATTAACGAGAACGACTCAATTTCTAGGTCTCGAAACCTAAAAACGTCAAACAACCATACAGTGGGAACGACCAGATCATATTTTTTTGCCCAGTTATTTATCGCCTGGTTTTGTACTGTAAGTTTGGTAGAACTGTAGAATTCTACTGGAGAAGATCCAATCATTGATTGAGCCCTATAATCCACCCGTTTAGCCCTTATTGTTATTTCAGCTGATTAATTGTCGTACGCTTTTATGATCATTTGATACTACCATTTTGCGACTAAAACAATCGGCGATGGCTGGCATATCTTCGTAATCAATACACTTATGAGGGTTGATCGTAGGGTGGAATCGAAGGCATCTCCTCTATTTCGAGAAGTATTGGTCCAATCGTGTTACTGGCGCCCCATTGATCAACATTGGCATGTTTTATGGGCTGGATCACGCCGGGGACAACTCTTGGAAGCATGAGGGCAAGGCTTGGTTATTTCTTTCTATCGAATTGGAGCTATAAAGGAAAGCTCAACTACAAGCTCACTAGAATCATTTCAAATTCAGATTATTCAAGCCATCCAATCGATCCCAAATAAAAATACCATTAGAGGCACTGCTTGAAGGGTGATACACATTCCCATTGTATATAACAGCCTTAGACCTAAAAGCTCTTACTCCTCGCACGAAGTAAGGCGTATCATAAAATAACCTTAATAAGTTACGTCCAAGTAAAGTCCTGACGCCATCACCGTAGTTTTTGTGCCAAAGATTACCTTCATCATCGACACCATAAGAGTGCTCTTTATCAGGAATTCTCGGCGCGAATAAAAATTGAAGGTAAAAGGTATTGCCTGGACGAGTTGCCCATTTAGGGTTAAAGCCTAACAGCACGTTCTCAGCTGCCGAAGTGTAAACCGGATGCACCTCACCGAGATAGAAAGTAGCAATGATCGATTCTGGCATATATTCGTATTCAGTGTGCTTTGCAGGATTGAATACGTACAAGAGCCAATTATCCTCCGTGTGGTCAATGCTAGAAACACTCCAGCCTAATGATTGCGCAAGACCCTCTAGTTTGGCGTGAACGAACCCACGCAAGACCTTTTGTGCTTTCTCTTGCGAATCTAGCAATTCACCATTGAACACCTCTGGTAAATACGCTTGGCTTATGTTCTCGCGCTCATCCGAATTAAACGAATCAACCAATGTGGCTACACCACTAGCTGCCAGTGTCGCGACCCGCACGTCAGAACCCAAAGAGGACTGATGCTGCCCAACAAGCGCATCAGCTATTAACCCAGCACCCACAGCTTCCTTGTATAACGATTCCTTTTCCAGAGAGGCCAAGTACTCTCCTTTGACTCTCGCCAATACCTCTTGCCTTTCACCAGAATCGACCAAACCCCTGCTTAAATAGGAAACCAGTAGACCCTCACGCTTATTATTTATAGGTTCGCGGTGTGGAGTGTCGTAAGCTGCCCCAAGAAATGTGGTAGGGTCTGATGCGCAACCGGAGACAAGGATCGTCCAGATCAATACAAAAGCTGATAGAAATCTATGGTCCATATGCCTGCCATCCCTTGAGTTTATCGATGAATCCCTATTCTACCGGACAAGCATAAAACCATTTTTAACGCAGAACTTTAGAGTACCAGTTCGAATGTTTAGAAAAATTCGGATGCTCTCCAATTCTGAGTATAGGAGCGCGACAACACGAATATCTACCTACAGCTGGCCTGAATCCTCGATACTGATATGCATAGCGACCGAATTGACCTTACAAACTGCCCTAAACCAAAATACGGAAAACTGTGCCCAAATAAAGCTTTGCCGGTAAAGTGCTTGTCGAAAAAGAAACGATAGTATTGATACAACCTCAATACCTCCGGCTATCAATAACAAAGCTGTTTTTATCATTCTAGGAAGAGATTCAATATATGTATACGCAACCTGTCTTGTTCAGCAACAACGGCGACAGCGTGGTGCTGACAGCTCAACCCTATGATGAGACAGGATCTGAAACTCTTTAGCAAACGAGCTTGTTTGAATCCCCAGAAGCCATTCCCATAAAAGAAAAAGACCCGACCTACAGGTCAATTGCCCCTTGTGTATTGAAACATACACAGCCGCTTTCGACCCAGACTACTGGATTTGAGCGAATTTCCCGGCCAAAAACTTAATTCAATATTCGAGGATTCGCTGGTAGTTATTTTTGAGAAAACGGCAAAGCCTTTAGTCGTCCAAACCCGCTTCTTCCCGATCCTTCTTGCGTACTGACGGAGAAAGCTCCGTAATAAAAAAATGAGCTGCACCCGCACCAACAACGAATGTGATTACATACGCAATAACCAATAGAAAGGAGGGAACATCCATAGTACTTACCCATGTTTGACTAATCTTTAACGACAGAGTTGGGCCTCGCTATTTTCAGTTCACCTCATGGTTGACTCAGAACGACCACAGGAGCTAGCTCAACTGTCTCCGCTCAAAGGAGGCAAAGACCCATTCTCTGATTATAGACCGAGCTGTTAGCAATCGAAACATCGCCCACATAGCTCAATCAAAACGCTTGTCCTAGTGATATGACAGAGATTCATGCCGAACTAATTAATAAGATTTCGACCACTGGTTTCGAACATCGGAAGGTCTAGATTGATTAATTGATAACGGAAACCTTTCTGTACACATATATATCCTGCACACGAATAGTGTACACAAGCGTATCGTGTACAGGAGCGCCATCTATACCGCCACAATAACGCTGCAATCTCAACTAGTTGCCCATGATTTATCAGACAGGAGTTAACACTCTAAGCCTTGAGTTTGGTTTCGCGCTACTCAAGAGTTGTGTCCAACTTTGGGACTCGCTGAAGATACTCAGGTAAGGCTTGAGAGGAATCCACTGAAGCACAGGAAGAACAGAACAATGATCACAGAGCGTCTATCTATGGACATGCGGTTAATTTATAGCTTTTTATGACGCACATTATTGGATAAATGCGCCCATATAATCAAAAAACAAGTCATTTCCAATTGTATATGTCCACATATGGACATATACTATGATCACAAGGAGGGTTGAACATGAACTCAACACTAAACAATGATCAGAGCGCGCCAATCGACTACAGCTTGGCACTACCTGCCATATTTGAAATTCTGGATCGCTGGAAGTGCGATAAGGAAACGCAGCGCCGATTGCTCGGGTTGAGTGCGCGATCGACACTGCACAAGTACCGAACGAATCCCAAGAGTGCCAAGATCAACCCTGATCTAGCAGAGAGAATGTCTTACATTCTCAATATTCATAAGAATCTGCGGATTCAGTTCAGCCATCCAGAGTCGGTTTACAATTGGGTAAATCATGCGAACACGCATCCTTTTTTCAATGGCCGAACCGCATTGGATGTTATGAAACAAGGGCGTGTGGCGGACTTGTACAATGTTGCTGAAAGATTGAATGCTTTTCGGGCTGGCGAATCTTGAACTATCAATCTTTTAAAGATCAGACGAGTTACCGTTTGATCCCGTCCAAGTTTCCGCCTATTTCGCTCTACGATGATGTTGCAGAGCCTGAAGCAATGGAAGCCATCTTTGCGTTGGAGGCACTCACAAACCCACGTATTCTTGACCAAATTGGCGATATATCTTTGGTGCCGGTGTCAGATCGTATCGTCAACGTGAAACATGGTTCTTACGCGATGGCTCCATTTACACACTTGAACCCCGAGGGTGGACGCTTTAGTACATTCAACTTCGGCGCATATTATTGTGCACGCGATATCGATACAGCCATAAAGGAAACCGTCTATCATCGTGAGCGCGTGCTCGGCTATACCAATGAACCAGCGCAGTCCATTGACATGCGTACCTTGGTATCGCGTTTTGATGCGAAACTGGTTGATGTGACCGGCGCGGATTTTGCCAACGACCCTATTTATCACGCAACGGATTACTCACACTCTCAGGCTTTTGCAAGCCGGCTAAAATCTGATGACGAAGATGGGGTGGTCTATTTGTCGGTGCGCCACCCATCCCACATATGCTATGCACTCTTTCGTCCCCGCCTTGTCACAGATATATGCCAAGGCGATCATTTCGAGTACTTTTGGAACGGCCAAGCAATTAACAATGTTTCCCGCAAGTGTCTCGCGTAATAGCTACCGGCAGAGGCGGCAGTCTTTCCGCCACGCCTTAAATAAGCGTTACTAGTGCTCTTCCTTTTGTAATCGTCGCTGCGCATGGTTTACACAGTGCTCGAGCTTGTAGAAGCAATGAGAGATTCTGTTGATGGTGTTCGTCAATAACTAATAGATTTATTGGTGACGCTAAATCTGGCTTTATCGGATCGTTTCTCAGTAGTGCAGCAATGGTCATTGTTGGTAGGTCAATTGACTCATGCAACCGCATGGCAGCCCTACCACTTAGCGCAACCGCATGGATAGTAAAGCCTAGATTTAAGTAGGCTTTCAGAGCTGTGCGGAGCACTGTTGTCTTTCCCGTTCCAGCACCGCCAGTAATGCAGCTTGCAGCATTATCGAGGCATGTTGTTACAGCTTCTGCTTGCTTCTTCGTAAGCTCGTAGGGCAGTTCAGAAGCGGCCTGATCAAAAGCTTTGTAAGATCGTTGATCGAATAAGTCTTTCTGCGTGGCAAGCATCTGTAGCCGCTTAGCTACCACATTTTCCATCAACAATTGTGCTGTCGGGTGGTACGTTCCGGTCTCATGATTGAGAATGAATTGAGCCTTATTGTGACCAGCGCTGAAAGCTTGGCTAACAAGATCTTTATCCTTGAGCAACTTGGTTAGATGGGGCTTTAAGTCCTTATGGCTAGAGTAAGTATGGCCTTTCTCAACTTCTTTGCGTATCGCGATCTCAAGTGCTGCACTGAGGCGTTTGTGATCACATTTTGTGATTTCAAACTGGTCGAATTCGACCAGTTTATCAATGTCCTCAAAGGCCATTCCAAAGCCGATTAGCAGATATGGGTTTTCCTTGATAGCCTGAATAGACCCGTGTCCGTGATGCTTCAATAGGCGTTGCTGAACACTGGCAGGGATTTTTTGCTCACTCATCCAGTTGCAGTAAGCTAGATTTTTGTACTTTGAATAACCCTGAAACAGAGAGTCGACAGAATCGTCACTCAGAAGAACTCTAAGGCGACTTCTGTTTTCAGCGGTGTCATGTTGCAATATTGTATGAAAATCTTTTCCTAGAGCGCTCCACAGCGCCCGAGCCTTACTTTCACCTATCCCTTTGAAGTCTTTTTCTTTAGAGATAAATTGAATTAGCTGTTCGCCTGACTCGGGAAGGCTGCACGCAATATGATCTGGTGATTCGTAGGTGTGCTGCTGCATCACGTAATCGCCGGTTTCCATATCCTCGATTATACGATTGCCTTTCACTTGCCAGTGCTGACCAATGGCTGGCTGAACAGGCAGAGCGTCAGGGTGAATCTTAACTGTTGCGTAATACCTGCCACTGTTCTGTTTAAAGCTATCTTTTGCCAGCGGCACGCCGCTGAACATAACCAAACCTTTTGTGATTAGGGGGACACTAGTAACCCGCATGTGCTCTTCATGAAATTGTCCAACGGGTTGTTGGACATTTGAGACCTGAGAATTCATCTAGGCATGAATCCCATTTCAGCAAGAGTTTCATTAAGTTCACCGAAACGAGCAAGACTGCTCTCAAGCTCTTTGACCTTCGCCTTTAACTCAATATTCTCTGCTTCCAGGGTGGATACCCTTTTGGAATCTAAGCTTTTACGATTAGCGGTGTTGTCGTATTTTTTTGGCTTAACAGGCTTTCCAAATTAGCTAATTAAACTCCCCAGGACGCATGCGATCCCAACTTCCATTAACCCCAAAAATCCGGCCCTTAATACTTTGTAAAAACCTGCATAAATCGTAATGAAAGATGTGTTCGCCCTTAAGACATAATTGAAAATAAGCTGCCCCTTTTGAGGGTTTAAAGAGATAGTGGCTGTCGTTCCAGCATTAAACTGAATGAAGTCCAGATCAATTCCGTCTGAAAAGATCACCCCGTTTTCTGGCATGTAGGATTCAAGCGTTAGCGGAATTTCGGTAGTAATCGCTCCAAATACGTTCTCAGTGGCACTGGTCTGGCTTGGGAAGGCCATGTAATGCAGTCTTCTTTGGCAAGACAAGACCGGGCAATGGACAAAAATTGGGACAAACCGCATGCCAAAAAGTGAATTAAATGAAATATCAGCACGAATACCAAGCACATAAAATAACTCATATATGCTTCTTATTCGTAATTTTTGGCTACTTATATATATTTTAAGATGTATTCTTGAATCTTATTTTTATCATTCTCATAACCGAAGGTCGTCGGTTCAAATCCGGCCCCCGCTACCAAACAACAAAGGTCAGCTTTTAGCTGGCCTTTTTTGTTTGTGCTGTGTGGTCGAGATGCAGAACCGACCACGGTTCACCAAATCGCCGGGAGCGATTTGAGACAGCGCAGCTGGTCCGAAGGACGAGCCCCTGGACGGGGCGAGCAATTCCGGCCCCTATTTCCAGAGCAAAAAGGTCAGCTTTTAGCTGGCCTTTTTTGTTTGTGCTGTGTGGTCGAGATGCAGAACCGACCACGGTTCACCAAATCGCCGGGAGCGATTTGGGACAGCGAAGCTGGTCCGAAGGACGAGCTCCTGGACGGGGCTAGCAAACCCGGCCCTGCTTTAATAATAAATGCGTCCCCTTTGTTCGTCCTTCGTTCATAAGCGCCGCTGTTACCTGCGCTTCAAAATCCGCTTTAATGCTTTTACCGTTTAATAACTCATCCATGGGGCTTTCCTTTTTATAGGAAGCGGTAACAGCAAATGCTGCATCGCTTCCTTGCACCCATGTTTGAAAATTCGCTACGCGCCTGTTGATCACCGGTAATTGCTTTCTCAGAATTAAGCCACGTATCTATTAATATCATACGAGGTGTATCTTAATTACTCGTTAATCGCTCGGAATTGAAGGCTCTTCTTTACCTTCCAGTGCGGCTTGAACAAGTGACCCCAAGAATTTCGTGAAAGGCTCTATGTCTTGGTTTGTGCTCGCTTCTTCCAAAGCAGCCATGTAATCATTGCGCTTTTCCAGCGGCACAATCGTCCAAGGGTAGCCGCCACTGGCAAGCATGGCATTCATCAAAAAACGCCCTGTGCGGCCATTACCATCCATATAGGGATGAATATAAACAAAGATAAAATGCCCCAGCACAACGCGCACAGCGGCATTTTCTTCGGCTTGCAGCAACTCAAAAAACGCTGGCATCGCATCGCGCACAGCCTCTCGGCTTGGCGGCGTGTGCATGGAACGTCTGATAAAAACAGGGGCATTCCGATAACCAGCAAGATCAGCAGGCTTGTGAATACCAGCCGTCACTCCGGGCGCAAACATTTCGCGATACCATACACGGTGATCGTTATCGACGACTTCCCCTGCATTATGCCCATCGAGTATTTGCTCTATGCTCTTGCGCACGGCTTGGTAAGACTGCCAATAGCCTCGGGCGGCCAAAGCATTTAGCCGCTCTTTATCGTCGGCATTTTGTTCTGGGTTCCAGTCTCCAGTGCGAACGCGGTTGATCAGCTCTGGCGTGACACGATATCCCTCAATAGAAAGCGAGTGATAGGCATCGGTCACATACACATCTTCAACATGCTGCATGTATGCGGTTTTATCGACTGTTTGCGAGGGTGATGCAGGAAAGTGCGCTATCACTGTTTCCCGCATATCCTGCCACATAAGCCGAATACGATTGACGTATGGGGATTGCTCGCGCCGCGAGAAGCTTAGGCTGGATAGTTGCTCAAACGGGTCAGTTTCGCGCAAATCATACCCAGCCGCGCGCATTGTTCCCATGATATCGTCGGCAATTTGAGTGCGGCCAATATTCCTGAATGCACCCGCCAAGCGGCCAGCAATAGAGCTATGCCCACCCTCTAGCAATTGCTCCAAGACTTCAGAGGCATCACTAACCATGGATAATGCCGCGCGCATATCGGTTGGGTTTTGAGTGAAGCTTTGCTTGCTGCAGGCAATCAAAGCAGAAGGAAGACTGTATATGCGCAGACCGTTTTTGGTCGTCACCTGAGCGGGTTCAGGGAGCACAGCACGAATATCCAATAATGACGTGCCGTGAGGTAGTTCTGTTACATTGTTCCGTGCCTTGGTGGCTCGAACTAATAACTGTTTGGGCACAGTCATATTTTCAGTATGAAGCGAGATAGATTGCTCAGGTGATAAGCACCAGTCGTCGCCCTTTAAGTGATTAAGGTAGGCTGCACAAAATTTCCAGAAGGACGCATACCAAGCCGTGCTTTCCCCGCGCGTTTCATCGGGGCGTGCTGGTACATACCAGCCCTTGATAACTTCCTCAAGGAAGCCATTTTGAACGAGGCGTTCACGATGAGTGCGCGAGAGATCGGCAGAGCGTATGGCAACTGAGCCATTTGTCTGAAGGTCGTGAAGGGCTTCTAATGCATCAGCCAGTTTTTCGGAAGGGGTCGCCATGGTGGTTCTTCTCGCTTATCGTGCGTATCTTTTATTCGCTTATTACGTTGTAGCATTATTCGCTTATTGCGTCGATCGATTGTTCGCTTATTGTGCTTACTTGGAGCGAGCCGAATTCCTAAAGTTACAGGTTTACCTGAAAATAGAAATGTGACATTTTAATTGCTGGCTTTATGATGCATTGACTCCTTGCGATATTAGATGTCACACATCAGAATCAATAAACACCATAAAATCAGCTATTTATGATTTTTAGCATTTATAGATTGTTCATTTATGTCCTTTTAAATCCTTCAAAAAATTCGTCCTCATAACCCGAAGGTCGTCGGTTCAAATCCGGCCCCCGCTACCAATTGAATAGACGGCTCGAAGCTATCGTTGTCATTGACAGCCATAACTTCGAGCCGTTTTTCTATCTTCCCTTTGTCTTTCATGGACTTGTCCTCAGCGGCAATTCTCAGAATACCCGCCAAGTCGCCGTGCAGGTCGATAGACAGCTGATCCTCTCCATCTTTCGGTGTGAGCACGATCTTCTCGATCAGCCCCCGAACCTCTTCTCTGGCCTCAGCCGCCCCGCCATTGGTAAGCGCACTCGTTAGAGCGGAAATCTCGCTCCTATATCGGCGCGACATAGTGGAATGGATCAGCGGACGCGGTTCTTCGTCCTGACTATCCATTAGGGCTGCCAATTCGTCCTGACGCTTGGCGACCCTCTCCAGTTCGTCCTTGACCATAGAGGCCGGAAACCCGTCCTTGATGGCCTGTATGATGTTTTCTTTCTCCTTGGCCAGCTTTGCTGCCTCGGTCTTACGGCTGGCCAGAGCGGCGTTCTGGGCGGCTCTCAGCGCGTTCATGTGGCGGGCATACTCTTCACAGAAAACCTGCACCAACTCGTCCCGCATCAGGTGACTTTGGAGAGCATTCAGGACTTTCCCTTCCAGCAGGTCACGCTTGATGGTTTTTTTGTTGGTACAGACGCTCTCGCCCTTGTTTCGGGCGGAAGAGCAGCCGTAGCGCTCACTGTTGATCTTGGAGAACCCGCCGCCGCAGTTCCCACAGACCAGCAGGCCGGACAGGAGATATTGCGGTCGCTTGCGACTGCCCAAATTGCCTGAGCGCTTGTCCAGTTCCTTCTGGCGAGCCTTGGCGGCTTCCCAGAGCGGCTGCGGCACAATTCGCAAGTCCGGCACGCTCTGGCGTATCCACTCGGATTCAGCGTTGAATCGAGGGACACGGCGTCCGGTAGCAGGGTCTTTGATGAAACGCTGGCGGTTCCAGATCAATTCCCCGATATAGAGGTGGTTGTTCAGGATGCCCGTCCCGCGCTTACGATTGCCGTTTATCGTGGACTGCCCCCATGCCTTGCCGGAGGGGCAGGGAATTCCGTCCTCGTTCAGGCCGGAGGCAATGGCCTTTGGTGATCTATTCTCGTGGGCATATTCGTGAAAGATACGGCGCACAATTTCTGCCTGATCTTCGTCAATCGTTCGATCCCCGCGTATGGCTTCGCCTTGCGCATTGAACTGCTTAACCACCTGATAGCCAAAGGCAAGGCCGCCACCGGACTTGCCGTTTTCGACTCTGCCACGCAGGCCACGGCGTGTCTTGTCCGCCAAGTCCTTCAGGAACATGGCGTTCATAGTGCCTTTGAGGCCGATATGCAGTGACGAGATTTCACCTTCAGACAGGGTGATGATCTTGACACCAGCGAATTCCATGCGCTTGAAAATGCCTGCAATGTCTTCCTGATCGCGGGAAAGC
This sequence comes from Oleiphilus sp., assembly GCA_006212045.1. Lineage (GTDB taxonomy): Bacteria > Pseudomonadota > Gammaproteobacteria > Pseudomonadales > Oleiphilaceae > PZPK01. Next base: position 279,394 of record PZPK01000002.1, read on the forward strand.
CTGTCCAAGGCTTCCGCCAGCAGAATGTCGAATTCGCCATTCATGGCGGCGCTCAAGAGAGACTGGATGCCAGGCCGCATCAGTGAGGCACCGGATATGCCTGCATCGGTGTAGCAGTTGACGACTTTCCAATTCTCAGAGTCGGCGCGTTCGGAGCACAGCCGGATTTGATCTTCAATTGAGGCATCGCTCTGAAGATCGCTGGAATAACGTGCATATATGCTAATGCGTTGTGTCATGATCTAGTCCACCTCGGTTCGGACGATGGGCGACGCACGCATTAAAATCAGCTTCAGCGGCACGTCGTGCCATTAGTTTTACGAGCCGGATCAGGCGCTCGTCAGGTGAGATGTGATTATGACTCGCAATTCCATGAGTCTTCAAATCCATCGCCCCATCACGTCCGTTTGCCTTGTCCTTTCTTGGAAGTTTGCTCATCGCAACCCTCCAAGAAAAAACAGCGAGAGGCATATACATGCTCTCGCTGAAGTTCGGGGCTTGTGCGCCAGAGTTCGCGGGTTGAGAGCGAGCGTGCGATGGGTGATCCACACGCATACGAACTTGGCGACCAAATAAAAAAGAGCACTGGACGTGAAGCTGTCCAAAAATGCTCTCTTACTATCTATGGTAGTGCTGAAAGTCTTAACAAAAGGTAAAAAGCAGCCCGAAAACCCGCAGTATTCTGCGATTTTTTGCAAAAACTTGGATATTCGCGGCTGAAATACCATTCTCAGGCCGCCTTTTTCAGGGTGATGCGCAGCACAATCCACGCGCCAACGAGTGATCCAATCCACCAAGGGATATCGGATACCGAGAATTGTTCTAGGATTGCCGCGAGCGCTAACAGCACCATTCCAATCGAGGCATACTCCAAGATGCTGGGGCGTTGTATCGCGTTCTCTATACGGTGTTCACCACGGCTCAAGATGGGAATCGCTTGGCGCTGATGCACCATGCGTCGCCAGATGAAGCTCCGATACCATGCCTTGAGTGCGCCAACGAGAAGTAACCAAGGCGAGGCGACATACAAGTAATACGGCCAGTGAGCAGGGGTATAATGGCTATCGGCATTCCCTAAAACGCCGTATGCGCCATAGGAGAGTGCCAAGAGCAAAATGATGTTGATCCAAACCCGTTTCATCACCATTAGCCCCCGTCGAATACCTTATCGAGTGCCTTGCCGATATCGAAGCCGGCACGCAAAAAGTTCACGGGTGGTGCCACTGGCCGATCCGCATAATGCGGATGGATATCGAATAGCGGGCTTCCGTCCTTCTTGCGGTATCGCTTGTCCAGAAAATACGCAGTCTTGAAACATGCCACGGGATAAGCGTGCGACAGGATGAGAATCTGCGCCGCAGGGTGCATCGTCGTGACTTCATCGGGTGTAATCAGGCTACGGGAAATCAATCCGTCATCGCGGCTCAGATAGTGGGGGTCGGACAGCAGTCCTGCACGACGCTCGGCACTGGCATGGCTAACGGACTCAACCGTACCGATGCCACATAGGCGTGACGAATATTCGGACGTCATCAGATCATTCGTGCCGAAGATCTGAATGACACCGCTATTGGCGATGAAGGTCTGCCAGCGTTGTTGATACAAATCAGCAAGCTGGTTGAAGTCCTGAACGACCAAGTGCAGTTGCATACCGTATCCGGCCATGAGGCCAAAAGCCGTTTCGATGGTCTCCATGCGTCCCAAGGCCGCTGCTTCTTCGATCAGGAAGTAAACAGGCGGATCGGGCTTGGTCTTGAATCGCGTCACCGCCGTAATGGCGATGCTGATTAACATTCGCAGAAAGCGGTTGTAGGTGAATAGGCGTCCAGCAGGCAGGACGATGAAAATGCTTGTCTTGCCGTTTTCCAACTCATCGAATGAAAAGTCTGTTTCTGACAGCGCACGCTGGATACGCGGGCTTTCGAGAAAATGTGTGTTTTGCTGTGCCGTTGATATAACGCCGGACAGTTCCTTGGAAGCCTTGTTTAGGATACGCGCAGCCGCAGCGCGGACATACTCATTGCGGCTCTGCGCCATACCCGGATGCACAAGATGAACATTGTCGTCTTCGTCTTTCTCGAAACGACCGCCGACCATTGCTTTGAAGTCACGCGCAGACAGATTCAGCAATCGGCGAACTTGGGCAAGGTCACGCGATTTCTTCTCCGTTGGGATCAACGGCAGTGGCGTTGCCGCCACGTACAGGATCAACCCCATAATCAGGTTGCGGGCTTCGTCGTTCCAAAAGGGTTCCTTAACGCCTCGATCCGTAACTATGCTGTCTGCAATGAGAAGTGCGTCTTCCACAAAGTCATCGCTGTCAGGATCGAGCCAGTCAAGTGGGTTAAATCTTGCTGGTGACACTTCCAGATAGGAGCAGACTTCATCCCAAGGATCGACGATGACCAACTTGTGGCCAAGAACATCGCGACGATATCGGCCACAGATTAGCGATAGCTCACCGTCCTTTACGTCAACACCCAAGAAAGAACCCCAATGATCCATGCAGCGCGGCGCCGAGCTGGTTAGCAGCTTGCCGCTGCGAGTAGGGGCGACGGTGAGCAGGTGGCGTTGTGTGTTTGAGGTAATAGCGAACGCACTTCCTTTGGCATTATCCGGCAAGCCATAGCCGAGGAAGATTTTTCCATTTTCTCCATAGTGACGTGTTTTCAAATGCGCTTTGTCTGCCCAACGGGCGGAACCGTGCATGTTTGGATCGCGGCTATAAATACGTGCCGCGTCATATTGCTCACGGGTTTGCATAGCTACCTCCCGTGCATTCCTGCACGCTCAAGACTTTCTGCGTCCGGTAAGCGGCGCTCAGGGAGTGAAAGTACCTCGTCAGGTTTTGGCTGATATCAGAGGTACTATGGAGAAAAGCATCTGCCAGTCCGGTGAGATAGCGGTCATCACGCAGGCCAAGAAAATAGACAAAAGTCAGCGTATTGTTCTTGGCTGCTTCTACCTGTTGTCGGAGCGCGTCATCGGTGCCGATCTGTCCATCGGTTATGACAATGACCGCTTTTTGATGATTATCGAAATACGACTGATTCAGACTGTCATAGGCACTGGCGAGTGGGCGATACAAATCCGTCCCGCCCTCAGCGACCAGTGAATCCAGTTTGAAGTCTCCGGCGTTGCAATTTTGATAAACATTATTGTGATAGCTGTAGCCACTATTGAAGCTGGCAACGGCGCATTCCGCTGTTGGCGGCAATCCCTTCAAGAACTCGTTAGCGCTTTGCTGGACATCGGAGACAACGCTGGCCATTGAGCCGGAACGATCCAGCAAGAGCGTAAAAGCCATTTTCGGCGCGGCGCTGGTAACGGTCTTGTAGTCAAAACAGAGTTTGCGCCCGCCGATGGTATAGACCGCCAAGCTGTCCGCAGGCGGCGAAACGAAGTTTCCATTACTGTCCTTGAAGCTGGTGATAATCTGCAAACCGTTGGGGGTCTGTTGCGTCCTGATGATCTCGGACGTACCACCGCTGAAGGCGACGACAAGATCATTATCCAGATCAATATCAAAGCCTGACGTTATGCGGATACCACGCGCATCGGTCATACCGATATTGGAGACTGTTCGGATCAGGACATCGGAAGGCAATAGCTTCGGATCAGTCCTGACCTTCAGCGAAATGCTCTGTTCAAAGTCGTAACGGCTTCGAAGCGTGATGATTGGCGCGGTATTGTCGGTACGTGATGTGATGCTGATTGCTGCTTCCTGACCGAAACTTCCCGCAGAGGTTATGCCACCAACACACAAGGTGCCGATGGCTGCCATGAGTTTGTATGCTTTCATCATTCCGGCCTCCTATAGCAACGTCTTCAGACGGGAACGAGTCTGGGCTTCGCCGAGCAGGGAAAAGTCCAAGTCACCGGAACGGGCACGCCCCAAGACGCCAATCGAGGCAAGGTATGCTTGAAGCATTTGATCTTGATCGGGATGCACGCGCATGATTTTCAGGACGCTCAGGCGATCTGAAAAATGTGACAACGCCAAGTTGCTTGGCACTTCCTGTGGCACCTGAACTTCGATCTCCTGATCCGCAGACTGGAACGGCACATGAACAGTCGAGCCAATCCAGTACATGCGCACGGTATCGGGCTGAGATAGGTTGATCGTGGTTTCAATCTGCTCAAAGGCCATGACCAGATCAGAAAACGATGGCTTGAAGACAATCAGGTTCTTAACTTCCCCTGCCTGTTCCAATAGCTGGGTAGGCGTGCCTGACCATGCGATACGGTTTGGCGACGCACTCAGGACGATATGAATCTGTGCGTTACGAGTTGCCCTGCGACGCTCCAGTGAGGTGAGTTGCTGAAGCATGTTGAGAGCGGTATCCATGGCAGCGTCGCGGTCGTTTTCTGCGACGGTACCGCCGTTTTCGATCAAAACGAAAATAGCTTCGGTAGGCTGCTTTGTCGGAGTCGAAGTCTGTTCTCCGCAGGCAGCCAGAAGGATGCACATTGAAATAATCTTGAAGAATTTCATGGCTGTCTACTCCTGTGGTGTTTTCAGATTGCGGAAGGCGCGAGTCGTAAACATGGCGAGAACGATATTGATGACTGCGATCACGGCACTCACACCGATTGCAAGTCCCTTGTTCTCTGCCAAGAACGCCATGACGCCGCTTTGCTCGGTCTGAGCAACGAAGCCGGATGGCATAATTTCGCGGGCAACCAAGGTATAGAGGTTGATGACCTCAAGTCCGATCACGAGGATCAGGATCATGCCCGTGAAGGCGGCAATGATCTGGTTCTGCGGATGCGAGAACCACTCTTGAGGGTCGTTCAATATCTTTTGCCGATAGACTTCAGACCAGATGAAGATTGGCGTGCCGACCGAGAATGTCGCCAGCAACATCGAAATGATGTGTGACGCATTGGCATCGGGGTCAATGGCGCTGAAGGCGTAGCCGATAACAGGCAGCTCTGACAAATAGGTTTCATTCATCAGGCCGATGGTCTCGGTATAGACGGCGTAGAACATCGTCCACATGGAGCCTTCCAGCACCAGATAGAACAATGTGGTGGCGATGGCTGCGAAGCTCGGTGGCCGCATTCCATCGAATGGGGATGCTTTATCAAACATGGCGCACCCCCTTGGCGGACTTGCTGGCGATGTTCAGGCAGCCATGCTGGAAACAGCGCGGGTTTTCACACGTTACCCAAAGTTCGCAGCGAAGCTGATCGGCGCACGGATCGGGCGGAGTTGGCTCGTAAACGGGATCGTTTGCCGCTTCAAGCGTGATGAGAACGGTGATGACTAGATAGTCAGACATTTAAAGCCTCCTTGCCCTGCCAAGCAGGGCATTTGAACGGGTTGTTCGGTTAAGAGGCTTTGCGCAAAGCTCGTAAGAAATACTATTTCAGGCAACACAATCCGAGAAGCGAAGTGTCAAATCCATGTCAGGAAAAATGCCCCTTAGATATGCAAAATGGCTATACTTGTCAGAAATAATGCCCCGATATCAAATTCATCATGAGGACATACAGGCCAAAAAACAGTTTTTGCCCGTATTCAAAGCGCTCGGATACGGTCTTCGTCGCGGTTCTTACCTGCTATGTAAGGGGTGTAACAGCGACTCGCGCAGCTCAAATTCTGACTCGCTGGAACAGGCCGCGCGGCGGAAAGACAATTTCTCGGCAAAGCGTTCAGGAGCGATACAAACGGTCTGGTGCTTATCTATGGATGCTGGCTTTCGAACATCGGCATGATCGAAAACCCGACAATACTGATACGCCTGAGTCTGATCTTTCAGCAATTCGTGGAGTTGTTTATAAGCCGGAAAGAGTCTCGGAAATCGAGCAAGCTATTAGTCAATCTCGATTGCTCCAATGGATGAAGCTAAATCCGATTGCCATGGCTAATGATGAGGTCATCAACCGCTTGCGTGAGCAATCAACGCGAATGCGCGGCCTTCCTGAAAAGACCTTCTATATTCAATGGGCAAGAATATTCTGGCTGGTTCAGATTGAAGACAAACAGAAGTGCACAACAAGAAAGGCACAGAGTGTTTTGCTCGAAAAACTTCTTGATGCGTATCAAAATCCGCCAGACTATGCCGATGCTGTCGATCAGGATGAGCGATACGAATACTTTAAATACGGGATGGTACTTGCCCGTATTCACTGGGATCGGCAGGGTAATCCAGACGCGGCGGAAAAGTATTGTTATGACACAGACAAGATGATTCCAGACATCAACGTCTTGGAAGAGGTCTATCTTTTTGGCGCTGATGGTTTGTGGGAAGTTTCAGAAAGTCAGTTCCGAATGTTGCTGGATATGGCCGCAACCTCTCCTGATGAAATTCGATACTGGCGGCCAGACTTGTAGCTTCTAGCGTGATCTCATTACCGAGAAAGTGATCCCTTGTTCATAATAGAATCCAAGCTTCTAACTACTTCTTCAAACCTTTTTATTTCTGCGTTGAAGGTGTGCAAGAAGCCAAGTGCTCCGCTAATTGCCTGCATACAAAGAGCGGCTTCTTCAGACATTCCTTCAATATTGCGTGATTCAGCTCCAAATTCCTGATCGTAAATTGAGCTAAGCGACTGTATTGCAGATTGTCTTTTTTCTGCCTCCAGAGAGTGTGCCAAATGATTTCGAACCTTGTTAATTTTGCTTATCAGATTCCACATATTGTTCTGGTTTTCACTGAGAGAAATTGATCGGCACAGCTCAAGCTTTTGTGAAAACTGTAATCTGGCATTGTTTAAATGCTCGCTATGAAATACGAAACTTTCAAGAGCAGAGTTCATAAGATTTTCTGCAACCAAGTGACCCTTCAAGACTATCTGGGCGGTGTCATCTACGTATCGAATCTCATCTGTAAAAGCTTTTTGAACTTCTTGTAGGCTTTGAGTCATGTGCACCTTTATTGTTCGGATTGAATAGAGTAGGGATTAAGAAACTGCCTTCCCCAGAAAAGTTTCTTATCGACTTCGCTTAAGCTCGCTTCTTCGCAGACCGCACTCCAGTTGTTTTCAATAGTTTCTATCAAGTGCGCGAAGATGGCGCGGGCATCTTCGTCCGAAAGCAGGAAGTGGTTTGCCGCTTCAACACAGGATTTGAGCTGGCTCATATTATTGTTGCCCGATATCAACATGGCCTGTGATGCTTCGTTACCCGTGCGCCCTTGGGGGCAAATATCGTAAGCAGGTGTCAGCGTCAGTGATTTGCCGTCCCAAAAGGCTGCGTGGTTGCGGGCGTGGTCATCGGTATTGCCACACAGGATATTAAAAGCGAGCCGTGAGAACAGTTCCCGCAGCGTGTCTTTCGGATCGGTGAAACGGTGGCGGATAATCTCAGCCAGTGTTTCGTAACTGGCGTATCGCGCCATCATGTCGTCCAGTCCGAGCAACGTCAGTGCTGATACCATGGCCTTGCGAGACCAGTTTCCGTCTTTTGGTTGACGGTCGAAACGCTCGATCAGCAGCACGTCCTTGTTGGCGGCCTTGACCAGTTTGACTGGCGCGACATTCAATCCGGCAATTTCCGCTAGCCGCATGGCAATAAATTCGGCTTTGACGACGCTATAGAGGTCTGTACTGGATGAAAACTTGGCGACGTATTTCCTGCCCTGATCTTGGATCAACGCTTTTGGACGCGCCCCGCCAATGGAGCTGCCGTGGAACAACGCCTGATCCAGCTCAGGAGTCAATGGAACACCTTTCTCGACACGTTCAGCGGACTCGATAAGCTCTTCCATGCTGACGTTATTTGCAGAGCGCGGCACATACTCAGTTGGGGAGCGCTGAAAATCCATCGCACCGATCCGGTCGGAGCCGGATTCCAGCAGATAGGTCAGTTCGTCCAGCTCGGCTGTATCCGTATCAGCGCCTTTTAGTCCCAGCTTCTTGTTGATAATCACGCGCCGACCCCACGCATCGGGAGCAGCGTCCCGAATACAGCCGGGCATGGTCAAACCTTCGGGCAATGGCAACGCTCCGGCTTGCAACGGCAATTCGGGTTCGTAAATTGATATTGCTGCGGGCTGGCCGCCAATACGGTCGAGGTAGCTCTTACCGTAGTTGAACAGGATATTGCCGTTGTCCGCTTCCAGTCGTCCGGCGACTACAGGCTTGGTCTCGTCCGGCAGCCATATCCAGACAAAGGCTTCTTTGTCTTTGGGTGCATTGTTAGAAGTCATCGTGCACCACCTTTTTCGTTGCTTTTATCCGTTGAGGCAACAAGGCGATTTTGTCGCGTGTGTGCTCGATATGCTTTGAGAGCGGCATGTTGTCGGATTCGAAAAGTTTGATACCGACAAGTGTTGCAACCTCAAAGACCAAACCAATGGCGCAGCTCATTTCGCCATTTTCAATTTTTTGGAGCGTAGCTCTGGACATACCTGCCCGATCAGCAAGGTTTTTCTCAGACCACTGCCGTTGCTTGCGCCCAAGCTTAATTTGCTCTCCCATGAGCACGGCAGCTTCCTGCGCATATTTGGAATAGGTTCGTTGTTTGGCCATTCGTCTTATCCCATGTAAAAGGCTACTTAAATAGTCATTAAGCCTTATAAAGCCTAATAATATGGTCATTTATAGCGGTTGAAAGCCGTGCTGTCAAGATAAAATGACTGGAATACTGGTCGTTAAGCGGTCTAATGACCACTATTATGGTCTATCTATAGAAGGTCAGCACTCTTTACGCGCTGTCGAACCTCTTCCAAAGACGGAATTTCTTCCAGAGATTCACAGGTAACGATCTGATCGAGAATGAACTCCCAGACTTGGGCGGCACGTTGCTTCTCGAAGTCATAGGAATACTGGACATAGACTTCCCCCGTAACATCACGTTCGCCATCACTATGGTTGAGCATTAGCCGTGCGTAGAGCTTGGGCAGGCCAGCCGCAGTGATCCAAGTCGCACCCGTGCGACGCAGATCGTGTGGACGAAAGTCATCTATTTTTAATGCTTCGCGGCTTCTGCAAATTGCTTGAGGAAGTGCGGATTTCCCCATCGGCACCAAGTCGGGTTTTGGTGTGCGTGGCGGTGTCATTGCCCGTGTTGCTCCAAACACGAAGTCAGATGCGCTAGTGAAAGGTTCTACTTCTTCAATCAGTAACCGAGCGTATCGGTTCAAGGGAACGCGGTGCATAGTCCGGCTCTTGGTTTCGTGCATTTCCATCTGCCAAACATTTTCTTCCGCCTTGAGTGCGGCATAGCGCATATTTCTTACTTCTATGCTGCGCTGCATGGTGACAAGCGAAAATTTCAAGGCTTTCGCTGTTACGGGTGGAATGCCCAACATTTCCAGCCGATTCCAAAATGTCCATATCTCAGCAAAACTTAGAACACGGCTGCGGCGACCAGTAATCCCCAAAGGCTCGATATCCTTAACGGGGTTATGATCGACGTGACCTTTCTTAACGGCTAAATCAAAAAGCCGTCGGGCGCAGGCAATCGCATGTTTTGTGGCGACCTTGCCATCCTTGGTCGCTCTAGCACGCTTTTTTGCTCGTTTGAGGATTCGATGCTGAATATCTTCGATATCGTTTACCGAGACCTCTTCTAATAGCTTCGCACCAATTACTGGCCAAATGTCTTTCCTGAAATACCGTTCTTCTTCGTCGATAAAGACCTTTCCTTTCAATCGACCAAGTGCAACATATGTGGACGTAAATTCCTCTACGGTGACTTTCCCTTCATTTTGTAACTTGAGTGATTTTTCTTCCTCGACCGGATCACGCCCGTAACTATGAACCTGATCGTATAGTTGGTCATATTCGCGTCTAGCCTTGCGAATTGACCATTCTGGGTACTTTCCAATGGATATCCAGCGGCTCTTCTTCTTGTTTTCGCCGCCCATGTATTTAAAGACAAAAACCTTTGATCCGCTCGGATTCACCCGCAGGCCGAATCCGGGGCATCCATCACACCAGAAAGTTTGCCGCTTGTTTGTTGGCTTTAGATTTCTAACTACCGCGTCTATAAACTTTATCGTATTGGACATCCATATCCTTTCTCTGGCTACTTCGCTGGCTACTTGAGATATGTTTCCAACATGGGCTTTATGAGCATGTATGTGCAATGTTTATTTTTTGTAAGCCATGGTCAGCAAGGGTTTTGGAAGGGCACTTCACAAAAAACTCGAAAAATATGAAGTGAAACTAAATCAATAGCCTGTAACCCTTATCCAGCTTACGTTACGGCGGTTAATATCGAGTTAAAGCAACTGCCTTCTAAGCAGTAGGTTGGAGGTTCGAGTCCTCCCGGGATCGCCACTTTTCTTCTAACTATTCCAGAGGCTTAGTGGGTAACAAAAACTATCCGGTTGATATCGTAATTGCTCTGGCTACTTCGCTGGCTACTTGAGAAAAAAACGGCCTATGGCCGTTTTCAGGGTGATTCAAAATTCTGGGGATAACTTACTGCCAGCTTTCTTGCAGGTATGTATGCGGACTTTTTATCCAATCGTGCAAGTCTTGCAGATAGAACGCCACGCGGGTGGCGTTCTTTCGCTTAGAGAGCTTGTGTGGTTTGGGGAACGTGCCTCGCGCGATCCTCCGGCTAATTTCCTGACGGGAAATGCCGCATAATCGAACTGCCAGCTTTATGGGTATCAGCGCGTTGCTTTGAATCATCAAAGCGGCAGTGACCTGCGCTTCAAAATCGGCTTTGATGCTTCTGCCCTTTAGAACTTCTTCCATGGTGCAATCCTTTCGCAAATTAACGGGCGGCGTTGCCGCTCATCTTCACTGCACCCATGTCTGGAAACGAGGCAAACCGTCAATGACGGGAAGTGGTTCGTGCTCTCGAAGAAGCCACACCTCTACCCTAATGCTACGCTGAGTCTCTTAATAATTCGTTAATACCTGCCGAAAAATGCACGCTCACAGCGGCTTTCGATCTAGCGGGGCAGTTCAGAGCATGTCATTCAGTCCTTTTGCCTCGCGAACCGAAGAATGGTGATTTCGTGCCTTATTACGTGAACGCTACCCGACAGGTGGCTCGCATCAAATCATTTTTCCCGTAAACGGCTGTAAAGGCGATAAATCGCCAACAGCCGCTAACAGTCCCCCACAAAATGTTTTGACACGAGCCTATCTCCTGACGGGTTGATCGCTGTTCACAAGGCCGAAATACCTCGGTTCTTGAAACAAGCAAAAGGAGATTACTCATGACAACTCAAGAAAACACTGCAACGCAGAAAGCCAGCTCGAAGCCTACTCATAACCTTCGCAAGAAGATCGGCTACGGCAAGCAAACCGAATTCGAAACTATCGGTGTCGCATGGGCACGAGAAGACGGTGGCTTCTACGTCAAGCTCTATGGAACGCAGGTCATTGATGGCGGCTTTTACGCCGTTCCAGTGAAGCAGGATGCAGAAGACACAGAGAGCGGCAACTAAGCCGCTCTTTTTTCCATTTGAGAATTTGGCTTGGTCTAATGCACAGAGCGCGTTAGATTAGGCCAAATTCTGATTCTGGCTCATGAGTTTCTGTCGATGGAAGAGATTATTGCTGCATTCGCGAACAGGGTGCGCGATGGCAATATAGAGATTTATAACGAATTCAGTCTCCAGCATGAGCTGGGGATATATCTTCGCGAGCGCCTTCCGCTGAAGAAAATACAGTTCGAGCGTAATGTCTCTTTCTTCGGCATGAGCAAGGCCGAGTTCGTTAAACGAGAGATTGATATCTCCATATTCGATAGCTCGGATCAGAGCTTGGAAACGGCTATCGAATTGAAATATCCGAGGAACGGCCAGCACCCTGAACAGATGTTCAGTTTTTGTAAGGATGTGTCTTTCACGGAGCAACTGCTACGTGCTGGATGCAAACAAGCTTATGTGGTTATCTTCGCTGAGGATCGGCTGTTCTATGAAGGAAGCCAAACCGGAATATATACCTATTTTCGTGGCGGCGATGATCTGACAGGGACGATCCAAAAGCCTACTGGACGGCGGGACACTGAATGGCAAATTCAAGGCCGCTATTCCATAGAGTGGCGTCCGGTGAAGGATTCACTCAAGTACACCGTCATCAAGGCTCAGTAAATACCATGCGCCTCGCATGGACAATATTGACGCTGGTATTTGCCCCCGAACGGTTTTCATCCTTCGGCCTCACTGTGGCCTCGGAAAACCGTCCGGCCACTAAAACCCGCCCGTATGGCCTCTGCGCATATCGCGCTTTGGCCATACCGCCTGCCTGAGCGTGCTGAACCTGTTTCGCTCGGTAATGAGTAGCGGCAGGCGGTAGCCGTACCAGCGGATAGCCTGTCGAGAAAACAGCACAGCCGATCTTGCGGCTTGCTTTTAGCAGGTGGCGGCATATATTCCTATTGCCGTCAGGTTAGTGCTTGGGGCATAGTCCGGCACAACCGTCATCGCGAATCTTGCACCTGTGTCTAACGGTGCGACGCGGGCGCAGCATAGTTTCGGTTTTGGCGAAAACCCGTGTCTGCGATGACCGCAAGATGTGTGCGTGTAGTACAAAATCTTCGATTTCGTCCTCCCCGCACCATCTTGGCAAGGGAGATAGCTAGCCGCTCTCCCGTTGCATCCCTCATGGCCGCTCTAGGCTTCAGCCGCAGGAAACCTGCATCTTCAGGCAAGAGCTGAGTGGTGCATACAAGGCATCGATCCTTTGCTGCACCAGCGAACGTGTGGCCGTTCGATCACCATTGGGGAGCCTTCAGCGCTCCCGCAAACCCCATCGACCAGAGCTTGGAGAAGTGCCTCTCCATCTGGACTGAACCATGCACCAACCGTTCGCCGTTTGGATACCGTGAACAGATCGCTGTTCAATCACGACCAACCCTGCGCGGATTGGATGCCGTGAGCGTTTCGGCGCTCAACCCCGACCACTGTCTCGCCAGTGGATGGCGACCAAGGAGCGTCCTTGGATGCGGCGCAACAAGGTGGGGCGTGGATCAACTCATAAAATTGGCACGGAGCCATTCTTCAAGCCGTCGCGTGGCGGTCACGTCATCGCGGTTGTAGCCGAGAATTTCGCCCTTGAGACGTGCCTTTATTTCGGGATCAGGTTCCGCCAAGAAGCGATTGAATTGCACCACTGACCACTGCGAGCCGGATTCTTCGTCTTGCCACTGGAAATTGACCAGATCGCGGTGTTTGCAGATATCCTTCAGGCCATATCCCTGCAATGGCAAGACCAGACTTTCCAGCACAGGTTTTTGCAGGTCAAACAGTGGACTTTCATCGCCTAGCAGATACACCACGGTGGGGTGATCTTCCATTACGTAGCGTTTGGCGTAAGCACAGATTGTGCTGCGCTCATGGCTGGAATAATGCGCCAAAATCAGGTCTGGGTATTGCCCTTTATAGCCCTCTACCTGTTTGAGAAACTGAAGCCAGCCCTGTTCGTCCTCATCATCACGATCTGTCCATACGTATTCGAAGTCCTCATCAGCGCTATTGTCGGAAAAGTCCGGCACGAGGAAGCCCCATAAGTAAACGTGTTTTTCGCCGTTTCCAGTCAAGGGATTGTCTTCAATATCGAAATGTATCCAGTGGCCTTCCGGTAGTTCGACAGGCTTGAGCCGGAAAACCTCATTCGAGAGGTAGGATTTGGCTTGAAGCACCGCTCTGTTTTTCTTGTCATCGCCCTTGAGGTAAGGGATGTCGGGAATCGCGCTCGCGTGGGTATCGGCCAGCTTGCTTATCGTGTCGATACCTGCACTTTCTAATCCAATTGCTGCACGCCCCTGTATGCCATAGAGCAACGACAATTCTCCCTTTTGCTCGAATGGAGGCTTGCAATGCGCGTAGTAGGGACAGGCGCGGCATTTGCTGTGGCTGTATCGAACCAGAGGTTCGTCTTCTGATGAAAGAAGCTCTCGCATTTCCGTAGCGAACTGATTTGCGACGGCGTTGGCTTCATCACCGATCAACGCTTGCTCGCCGTCGCCGAGGAATACGATGGCAGGCAAACCAGTGCCCAGCAATCGACGATAGATGCCCAATTGCACCTGAATTTCTTTCTTTTCTTCGCTCAGCGAAAGTTTGGCGTCAGCCGCTTGGTACTGGCCGCTCTCGCCCAGAAGGAGGAAGTCTGGCAAGCCAATAATGCCCTCAGCCTCATTTAAGAGCTGTGCTTGGTAGATCGCAGGCACTCGGTCGGCCATGAGACGGGCGGTATCCTCTGTCGAACTGGCCGTGTGAACATCCATGTCGCCGGAAAGCCGCTCAAGGATGGCTTGCTCGTGCGCCAGACCCAGCTCGATCACCAGTTGTTCGAATGGATCGTCTATGGTCTGGAGGTCGAAATCGCCCTTGTTGTCCAGCCAGACTCGCCGTGCACAGAGAGACCATGACTTGGCGTCACTCGGCTTTATCAATGGCAGGTCTGGTGCATTTGGCATCGGCTACGAACTCTCTTTCCTCGGTTTACTTATCAATCTATCGCATAACTGCCTGATGGCAATAACAGTTTTGCGGTTGTCGGTTCCCCAATTTTCCCTTATTCTCTCACGTATCGTTACGGTGGAAAAAGTGATGAACGACGAAATCATGACCCTGAAAGAGGTCGCGGAATACCTGAAGCTGGCTGAAAAGACGGCCTACCGCCTTGCAGCGGAAGGCAAATTGCCCGGCTTCAAGGCTGGCGGAAGCTGGCGCTTCAAACAGTCTGACATCGAAAAATGGATTGAAGAGAACAAGAAAGGCCAAAAGGAATAAGGGGCAGATTACGTGTTACTGGATAACAGAAATAACGGCTATGTCGGGAATGAGCTGAAGAAGCGCTCGTTCGAAGGCTCAAAGCTGGCCGTTCTTTCGAGCTTGTTCACCATCTATGGCTATGCAGCCCTGAAAAAAGAGCTGGGCAAGCTTTCCGATAGCCGTTTGCTTCTCACGGACTGGCAACACCAGACCCTTCAATCGCTCGTCGGCACCGAGGCCGAAGTGCGCCTTACCAATCAACTCAACCAACGCCGGATTGCCAGAGAGTGTGCCAAGTGGATCAGGGGGAAAGTCGAGGTCAAGGCCAGTCGCGAGCCGCATCAATCCAGTCAAAATCTCATTCATCTGATGGCCAACGGCAGTGGCGATCATTTTGCCGTCCATGGCAGCGCCACATTGACACCCACGGGGCTGGGTGAAGTTCGGTCGAATGGCTTGCAAATGAACACGGGTACTTCCGATGCCGAAACCACCCAGCAACTATTGGCTTGGTTCGATGGCATCTGGTCGGACGATTTCAGCGCAACTGATATTCGCAACGACGTGCTAGAACGGCTCGATTTTATTGCCGCCGATCAGCCTGCCAGCTTTGTCTACTTCCTGACGCTCTACAACATCTTCAAAGACTTCCTCGAAGACATCGACGAGGAAAATATTATTCGCAGTAAGACGGGCTTCAAGGACACACTGGTCTGGAACAAGCTCTACAAGTTTCAGAAAGATGGCGTGCTGGGAGCTATCGACAAGCTCGAAAAACACAACGGCTGCATCATCGCCGATAGCGTCGGTCTGGGTAAGACTTTCGAAGCGCTGGCAATCATCAAATATTACGAGCTTCGCAACGACCGTGTGCTTGTTTTATGCCCGAAAAAGCTACGTGATAACTGGACGATGTACACCATCAACGACAAGCGGAACTTGCTTGCCAGTGATCGGTTCAACTTCGACGTTCTGAATCACACCGACCTGAGCCGACTAAAAGGCTTCTCCGGCGAAATCAATCTCGAAACGCTTAACTGGAGTAACTACGACCTCATCGTTATCGACGAGTCACACAATTTCCGCAACAACCCGAACAGGGCGGACGGAAAGACCCGATACGAACGGCTTCTCAATGACATTATTCGTTCCGGCGTCAGGACAAAGGTTTTGATGCTATCGGCAACGCCCGTGAACAACCGGATGAATGATCTGAAGAATCAGGTCGCATTCATCACTGAAGGACGCGACGATGCTTTTGGTGATGTCGGTATTCGGAGTATCGACAGCACACTCCGACTGGCTCAAAAGCAGTTTAACCAGTGGGTCAAGCAACCCGTCGAAAGCCGGACAACGGCGAGCCTTCTGGATAGCATGAGCTTCGACTACTTCAAGTTACTTGATGTTGTCACCATCGCTCGGTCGCGTAAGCACATCGAAAAATACTACGGCACTGCCGATATCGGTGAGTTTCCTACAAGACTGCCACCGAAGAATATCTATGCGGATATTGACCTGTCCGACGAGTTCCCACCGCTACGGGAGGTCAACAAAACCATTCGCAGACTCTCGCTGGCTGGTTATTCGCCACTCAAGTTCGTGCGCAATGACAAGAAGGATGAATACGCACGGCGCTACGACAAGGCCGTTGGCGCGGGTGCTAGCGTCTTCAAGCAGATAGACCGTGAAGAAAGTCTTGTTCACCTCATGCGGGTGAACTTGCTCAAGCGCATGGAAAGCTCTATCCGCTCATTCAGGCTTACCGTTGACAAGCTCAATAACCAGATCGAAGTGCTTCTTTCAAAGATCGAAGAGCATGAGGCAGGCGATATTGATGCTCTCAGCATCGAAGATATTCATGACTTCGAGCTGGATTCGCCTGAATTGGAGCCTTACATGATCGGCAACAAGACCAAGGTGCTCTTGCAGGACATGGACTTGATTCACTTCAAGCAGGAACTTGAAGCGGATCGCGTGTTGTTGACCAGCATAGCGGAGGCCGCCAAAGAGGTATCAGCGGAGCGTGATGCCAAACTGGATCAACTCAAGGCCGCCATCGCAGAAAAGGTCAGCAACCCACTCAACGCCGACAACAGGAAAGTCATCGTTTTCACGGCCTTTGCCGACACCGCGCAGTATCTCTATAGCCACTTGGCGCAATGGGCAAAGCAGGACATGAACATCGACAGCGCTTTGGTTACGGGCGGCGGCACAAACAAAACGACGGTCACTGGAATCGGCTCCGAGTTGAACAGCATTCTCACCGCTTTCTCACCAGTTTCGAAGGAGCGGGACAAAATTGACCCGAACGCGACCGCAGAGATTGATCTGCTCATTGCTACTGACTGTATCAGCGAAGGTCAGAATCTTCAGGATTGTGACACGCTGATTAACTACGACATTCACTGGAATCCGGTCAGGATTATCCAGCGCTTTGGCCGTGTGGATCGGCTTGGTTCCAAGAATGAGCAAATCCAGCTCATTAACTTCTGGCCGAACATGGAGCTGGATGAATACATCAATCTGGAAGCGCGTGTGTCAGGCCGTATGGTGTTACTGGATATTTCGGCGACTGGCGAAGAAAACGTCATCGACGAGAACGCCAAGGAAATGAATGACCTTGAGTATCGCCGTAAGCAGCTCCAGCAATTGAAGGAAGCCGTTGTCGATCTGGAGGACATGGCAGGCGGTGTTTCTATTACCGATCTTACGCTCAATGACTTTCGGATGGATTTGTCGGACTACATGAATCGCAATCGTCCAGAAGAAAGCACTAAGAGCCAGAATCTCCACGCGCTGGAGCAAGCGCCCGTTGGTCTATATGCCGCCGTGACGCTTGATGAATCGCTCTCTGAAGAGGGGCTGAAGTCCGGCGTGATTTTCTGTCTGAAGAATATTCGAACAGGTACGCAGGCTGTTCAGGTGGACGATAACTATCCGCTGGCTCCCTATTTTCTCGTCTATGTATCCGACGATGCTGTGATTGAGCTGAACTTCACCCAAAGCAAAAAGGTACTCGATCTTCTCAAGCGTCAAGCCTTCAGTTATTCGGACATAGACGAGGGTGCAACGAGCTATGTGAATAATGCGACTAAGCAAGGCCGCAATATGGAGCACTATCAACACCTGCTCGCCGTTGCCGTGGATAGCATCGCAGGCAAGAGTGAAGAGAAAGGCGTTGAAAGCCTGTTCACCAAAGGTGGCACGGTGCTCACTGCGACAAGCAGTCAGGGAATTGAGGACTTTGCCGTGATTTCCTACCTGATACTCGTTGGCCAAGACGACGCGGTGCCCTCTCTACCAAACGATAGCAAGGAGGCGACCGGATGATTCAATCCTTCGATGACTTCCTTGAGCATCTGGATATCCCAAGTTCTTGCAGGCTCGATAAGCCTGTCTTTAAGAAACTGTTTCTGGACAACGGCGTACTCGATGCCACGGATAAGAAATGCCTGAAAGACGATATCTCGCGGGTGCGATGGCTCTACACGCTTAAACCCAGCACGATCAATATCGCGGCTTACGGTGACGACATACGCGAATACCCAGAGGTGGCCGTTCTGCATGTCGAGTTAAGCAATGCCAGCCGCGCTGCGCGGATTGCGCACTTTATCAACCGCTCGATTCCATATCCCCTTGTCCTGCTCTTTACGGCAGAGATGGATGGTCACACCAGCATGTCTATTAGTTTGGCGGATAAGCGGATCAATCAGGCGGACAAAGAAAAATGGGTGCTGGAAGATTCCGTGAATTCCGGCTGGCTCACCTTCACCGATCAGTCCACGTCGGAAAGCGAGTTTATGAATAGCCTAAAAGTTACGGCTTTGCCGTTCACAGACTTCTGGCGTTTCTATCAAGCGCTCATGGAGCGCGTAATCGCGATCAACTGTGCGATCCATAGCGGTGACTTCAAGCTAGATGTTCATGGCACCTCAAATCAGGGTGCTGGCCGCTTAGAGAAGTTACGTGAACTTGCAAAGCTCGATACTCAGAAGGCCGAGATTGCCAACAAGCTAAAGAAAGAGAAGCAAATGGGCAGGCAGGTCGATCTGAATACCAAGGTAAAAAATATTAACGACAGGATTGCTGAAATCAAAGGCAGCCTTTAAACCCTATATATGAAAGAAAGTGTGAACGATAAATCATGGGAAGCAGAATGAAGAAAGTACAACCAGAAGAAGGCGAAAGCGCCGACATCGTTTCAGAGAACATTGAGCGATTGAAAGAATTGTTCCCCGATGTGTTCAGTGAGGGCGGCGTTGACTTCGAGGCGCTTCGTCAATTGCTTGGTGATGCCAAAGTATTAGACGAAGGCGAGGAAAAGTATGGCCTCCATTGGCATGGCAAGAAAAAGGCTCGCCAGATAGCGCTGACACCTTCAACAGGAACCTTGCTTCCATGCCCTGATGAAAGCGTTGATTGGGATACGACCAAGAATCTATTCATCGAGGGAGACAACCTCGAAGTTCTCAAGCTGCTTCAGAAGAGTTACGCCAACAGGGTCAAGATGATCTATATCGACCCGCCATACAACACAGGCAAGGAGTTCATTTATCCCGACAAGTTTCAGGAAAATCTGGATACCTATCTCAAGTACACAGGTCAGGTTGATGATAACGGAGCTAAGTTTAGTTCTAACACTGAGACGACAGGGCGAAAACACACGAATTGGCTCTCAATGATGTATCCACGGTTGCGCATAGCCAAGAACCTTCTCCGAAAAGATGGCGTGATCTTTATTTCCATTGACGAAAATGAGACTGAGAATTTAAAGCTGATTTGTAACGAGATATTTGGCGAAGAAAATTTGCTAGGCAGAGTGGTTTGGAAGAACGCTACTGATAATAACCCTACCAATATTGCAATTGAGCATGAGTACATACTTGTGTATTGCAAGAGCCGAAGTGACTTGGAGCCAGTATGGAAATCATCAGTTTCCGATATTAAAGAATTATTGGTTCAGAAGGGCAATGAACTGCTAGCGGAATATTCCGAAGATGGTGAGCTAGTGGAGGCTTATACCCAGTGGTTTAGGGAGAACAAGTCACAACTTTGGCCGTTAGATGGTTACAAGTTTATTGATCGAGGTGGAGTCTACGCTGGTATTAGAGGCGTGCATAACCCGGGAAAAGAAGGTTATCGCTATGACGTGTTGCATCCAGAAACGGGGCAGCCTTGTACAGAACCACTAATGGGATATCGGTTTCCCAAAGAAACTATGGACAGGTTGCTCGCTGAGGAAAAGATTATCTTTGGTGAAGATCACAATAAGATCATAGAACTTAAATTCTATGCGCATGAGTATCAAGAAAAGCTGCCAAGTGTATTCGAGTTAGATGGCAGATCGGGTGCGTACGATGTTAGAGCGCTATTTCCAGAATACAGAACAGCATTCGATAACCCAAAGCCTGTCAAATTCTTAGTTTCTTTTGTTCCTTTCTTGGCAAAGAACTCCGATGACATTGTTTTGGATTTTTTCGCCGGATCAAGTAGTACGGCTCATTCGGTCATGGAACTAAATGCGAAAGATGGTGCGTCGAGACGATTTGTGATGGTTCAACTTCCCGAGAAATGTTCGGAGAAATCGGAGCCGTATAAGAACGGTGTGCAAACAATTTCTGAGTTAAGCATTGAGCGTGTAAGGCGTGCAGCAACCGCTTACAAGAACTCACAGGACGCTAAACCAAGTGACTTTGGATTTAAATTATTTAAGCTTTCAAACTCGAATTTGCAGGCGTGGAACCCTGACAGACACGACTTAGAGGAAAGTCTTCTTTCTCACGAAGAGCACATTGTTCAAGGCCGTTCTGAACTGGATGTACTGTACGAACTGCTTTTGAAGCGTGGCGTTGATCTTGCTGTTCCAATCGAAAGCCGAGAAGTTGCCGGAAAGGTTATTTATAGCATTGGCTACGGCGTCTTGTTTGCCTGCCTCGACGAGTCCATTAGCAAAGATCAGGTCGAAGAAATAGGTCAAGCAATAGTCGATTGGCATCGGGAGCTTGCCCCAAGCTCAGACACTCATGTGTTCTTCCGTGATAGCGCGTTCAGGGATGACGTTTCTAAAACCAACATGGCCGCCATTCTGGAGCAGAACGGCATAAACCATGTGCGCAGCTTGTAGGGGGTAACGAATGAGCAAGAAGATCAGTGGTGCAGAATACCCCTTAGCCAAAATATTTAGCTCAGATTTTGAGTATGTCATTCCCTCATATCAGAGGCCGTATGCGTGGACAGTAGATCAAGCCTCCGAGCTTTTCGACGATCTTTTTGACTTCTACAAGTCTGAGCCGGAAGAAGGCTACTTCCTTGGCAGCATAGTCCTGATTAAACAAGAGTCGGAGCCGTATGCGGAGGTGATAGATGGTCAGCAGCGACTAACAACACTGACTATTTTACTGTCTGCGCTTGCGTCGATATTGGAAGGGAAACAGCGGGATACCCTTTGCAAGTACATTCAGGAACCCGGAAATGAATTCGAGGGTTTGGAGCCTAAACCTCGCTTGACGCTACGGGAAAGAGACAAAACATTTTTCTCGAAGTATGTGCAAGCACTGGATTTTGAGCATCTAAGTGGCCTCGATGACAAGAGTCTCGACAACGAGTCTCAAGTCAATATCAAGAAGAATAGCCGGCTATTTCTACAAAGAATTGAGAAAAATCTCGGCAACAGTGCCGAGAGCATTAAGGGATTTGTAGCTTTCTTGCTTCAGCGGTGCTTTCTGGTTGCCGTATCCACGCCTAGCCAACAATCGGCTTTCCGCGTGTTCTCGGTCATGAACAGTCGCGGCCTCGATCTTCAGCCGACAGACATCATTAAGGCGGACATTATTGGCAAGCTCGCTACAGACAAAGAGCGAGATGAGTACAACGAGCGATGGGAAGACATGGAGGTCGAGTTAGGTCGCGGTGGCTTCAACGACCTGTTTACCTATGTCCGAATGATCTACGCAAAAGAAAAGGCAAAGAAATCTCTTTTGGATGAGTTCCGCAGCCATGTTCTAAGCATCGTAAGTGAGCCGGAAGCACTTATCAGCGAAGTGTTAGAACCTTATGCGAGCGCATTAGCGACGGTTCGTACCGCAAATTATGAAGCCGTATCTCACGCTGAAGAAGTGAATACATACCTCCGTTGGCTAAATCGTATTGATAACTCGGACTGGATGCCGGTAGCGATCCTGTTTCTTTCGGGAAACAAGAACGTGCCGGAATACGTTGAGTGGTTTTTCAGCAGGCTTGAGCGGTTGGCGGCCTATATGCACGTATGCGCCCTGAACATCAACGAAAGGATTGAACGGTACAACGATGTTATTGAAGCGCTGGAGGACGTTCACTCGCTCAGCAATCCAGTCCAAGCCGTCGAATTAACTGAGACGGAGAAAGAAAAAATGCGCGAGGCGTTGAACGGAAATATCTACGAACTCACTCCAAGACGAAGAAACTATTTGATTCTTCGTCTTGACGCTTTTCTTTCGGACGGTGCTGCCTCATACGATCCAAGCATTCTGACTATCGAGCACGTTCTGCCGCAAACGGTGAATGATAATACGGAGTGGGCAGAATTATGGCCGGATGAACAAATGCGAAAGCAATGGGTGCATCGCATAGCGAATCTGGTTCCTCTCAACAGAAGACGCAATTCACAAGCGCAAAATTACGACTTTGCGAAAAAGAAGTCAGCGTATTTCTCCGGCAAGAAAGGTGTGTCGTCCTATGTATTGACGACTCAGGTGTTGAACAGCTCTCAGTGGACGCTGGAACATCTTCAAAATCGCCAAAATGAATTGCTTGAAGTATTGCAGGAAAACTGGAGGCTAAGTGCATAGCATGAAACTCCATTTTGAAGACGATCTGGATTACCAAAAAGCCGCAGTAGACTCGGTTGTTAGTCTGTTTAAGGGGCAGGAAATATCCCGCTCTGAATTCACTGTGACCTTCCAGCCCCCCTCTTATATGAAGAGCAGCCCCAATTTGTCATTGGGTATGGAGGAAAGCCAGCTCGGTATTGGTAACAGGCTGGTGCTGGTGGATGAAGAAATTGAAGAGAACCTACGCAAGGTGCAGCTCCAGAACGGCTTGCGCCCCACTGAAAAACTAGCCAGTGGCGACTTCACCGTTGAAATGGAGACCGGAACGGGCAAGACCTATGTGTATTTGCGCACTATCTTTGAGCTGAACAAGAACTACGGCTTCACCAAATTTGTGATTGTCGTGCCGTCCGTTGCGATTAAGGAAGGTACATACAAAACGCTGCAAATCACGCAGGAGCACTTCGAAGGCTTGTATCCAAAGGCCAAGGGCTACGAATACTTTCTCTACGATTCCTCAAGGCTCGGACAGGTTCGTAACTTTGCGACCAGTAGCAATATCCAGATCATGGTCACGACGGTCGGCGCGATCAACAAGAAGGATGTAAACAACCTCTACAAGGAGAACGAGAATACAGGTGGTGAAAAGCCGATTGACCTCGTTCGCGCCACGAACCCGATCATTATCGTCGATGAGCCGCAAAGTGTAGACGGTGGCCTGACGGGTAAAGGGAAAGAAGCGCTCACGGCGATGAACCCGCTGTGTACCCTGCGATATTCCGCTACCCATGTTGACAAGCATCACATGACCTTCCGTTTGGATGCCGTAGATGCTTATGAGCGCGGTCTGGTTAAGCAGATTGAGGTGGCTTCGCTTCAGATCGACAGTGGCCACAACAAACCTTATATCCGGTTGGACTCTACCCTTAATCGGAAAGGATCAATCACGGCCAAGGTCGAGGTGGATGTACAGCGTGGAAAGAATGTCCGGCGGGAATTCCTAACCGTAGAGGACGGTGACGATCTGGAGCAGATTACTGGTCGATCCATCTACGAGAATATGCAGATCGGAACCATTACCTGCGGAAAGGATAACGAGTCTATCGAAGTGAAAGGTGATGGGTTCGATCAACTACTGAGGCCCGGCGATGCCATTGGCGGTGTTGATCCTGACCAGATCAAACGTTTGATGATCCGGCGCACAATTAAAGAGCACTTCGATAAGGAACTGATGTTTGCTGCGAACAAAAAGCCGATCAAGGTGCTGAGCCTGTTCTTTATTGATAGCGTTGAGCACTACCGCCAGTACGACGAAGACGGTAATGCGGTGAAGGGCAAATACGCTCAGATGTTCGAGGAAGAATACCGCAAGCTGGCAAAGTCAGCGGAGTATCAAAGCCTCTTCAAGGAGATTGATCTAGATGCCGATGCCGACGAAGTTCACAACGGCTATTTCTCTATCGACAAGAAAGGTCGATCCGTAGAAACCGCCGAGAATAATCAGGCAAACCGCGACAATGCCGAGCGGGCGTACAACCTGATTATGAAGGAGAAGGAGAAGCTACTGAGCTTTGATACCAAGCTGAAGTTCATCTTCTCTCACTCCGCCCTGAAGGAAGGTTGGGATAATCCGAACGTATTCCAGATTTGCACGCTTCGTGACATGGGCAGCGAGAGGGAGCGCCGCCAGACACTTGGCCGTGGTCTGCGCCTCTGTGTAAACCAGAACGGTGAAAGGCTTCGCGGTAATGACGTAAATACGCTGACCGTGATTGCGACGGAGAACTACGAGAAGTTTGCCGAGAACCTGCAAAAAGAGATCGAGCAGGACACGGGCATTCGCTTTGGCATTGTTGAGCCGCACCAATTCGCGACCATTCAAACTCTCAACGATCAAGGTGAGGTTGCGCCCTTGGGTGTCGAGCAGTCAGAGAAGATTTGGCAGTTCCTCAAGGATCAGCAATTTGTGGATGCCAAAGGCAAGGTGCAGGACAGTCTCCGCGCAGTATTGAAAGACGGAAACTTTGAACTGCCGGAAGGCATCAAGCAGGAGCTTGTCAAGGATCACGGAGAGGAACAGGCAGGCATTATCGCTTCGGACATTCAGGGTGTTCTTCGCAAGCTGGCAGGCAAGCTGGATATTAAAAACGCCGATGACCGGAAGATCATTCGAACGCGGGAAGCTGTTCTTGAGTCCGATGACTTCCGCCTGCTTTGGGAGCGGATCAAGTATAAGACGACTTATCGCGTAGAGTTCGACAATCTCAAACTTCTGAACGATTGTGCTGACGCAATCAGGAACTGTCCGCCAATTACGAAAACTCGTGCTCAATTCCGAAAGGCAGATATAGCAATTGGCAAAGGTGGCGTAGGGGTTCAGGAAACCAGCGCATCCGGCTATACCACAATCCACGAGAATGATATCGAATTGCCCGACATCATTACCGACTTGCAGGACAAGACCCAGCTTACCAGAAAGAGCATTGTCCAAGTTCTCAGGGAGAGCCGCAGGCTACAAGACTTCCTTCGCAATCCCCAGCAGTTTATCGACTATTGCTCAGAGGCGATCAACCGCACGAAGCGGTTAGCGCTGGTGGATGGAATCAAGTACACGAAAATCGGTGACGACCATTTCTACGCTCAAGAGCTTTTCGAGCAGGAAGAGCTGAAAGGCTATTTGAAGAATACGTTGGAAGTTCAAAAGTCCGTCTACACCCATGTCGTGTATGACTCAGGAGGCGTGGAGAAGTCATTCGCCGAGGACTTAGAGAAGAATGAAAAAGTGAAGGTCTATGCCAAGTTGCCCGCGTGGTTCAAAGTGCCAACGCCACTTGGTTCGTACAACCCCGATTGGGCGGTTGTCGTGGAGAACGATGGCGAGGAAAAACTGTACTTCGTCGTCGAAACAAAAGGCAGCACATGGTGGGACGATTTGCGCCACCTTGAAGGCGCGAAAATCAAGTGCGGAGAGCGCCATTTTGAAGAAATCGCAACAGACACAGAAAACCCAGCCCGCTACATCAAGTCTACGGACGTGGACGGGATGATGGGATACGTGGATTAGGATGAGGTGGCCTGATGAGTAATGTCAACATATTGAGAGCTGTTGAAAACATCAGATCAGGCACTACGGTCTATACGCCGCTCGTGGAAATAATCGTTAATGCGATTCAAGCGATAGAAGACAAGGGAAACGAAGCTGGCCAGATTGATGTTGTTGTGGTGCGTTCTAGTCAAGAAGAGCTGGACAAGAAGGTGCCTTCGGTTGAGAGTTTTCTTATCAAAGATGATGGGATCGGATTTACGGACGAGAACCGAGATTCTTTCGATACCTTGTATTCCGATTACAAACTTTCCCAAGGAGGGAAAGGATTCGGACGATTTACTTGCCTGAAATACTTTGACGACCTTGAGATTGAGAGTATCTACCAAGACGGTGAGAAGTTTAAATCGCGAAGATTCCGAATGGGCAAAGGTAACGATATTATCGTCGATGAAGAACATGCAGACAGCGAAGAAACCGAGAGCAGAACTTGCGTAAAGCTGGCGCGAGTTAAGGACGGAAGATTCACCGATAAAAAGCTGCCAACGATTGCTCGTGTCCTTGCAGAACGATTGCTCCCATATTTCATAGATCAGGATTACAACTGTCCCTCAATCGCCGTGTCTGAGAGTGATGGGTCAGGCCGGATAGTTCTCAATGACTACGTTAGTAATCAGCTTTCAGCCTTGATAAAGGAGATAAAGCTCTCTAGCGATATTTTCAGTTTGCAGGGCAACAAGATCGAATACGGCTTCAGGGTGAGATTGTTCAAGTTCTATTCGCCCAAGAATCAACGCAGCAAAATCAGCTTGGTTGCTCACAGGCGAGAAGTGACTGATACGGCAATCCATAACTATATCCCCGAGTTCATAGAAGAATTCTACGATAAGCAATCGGACGGTTCAGATGATCGTGATCGCAACTACGTTGTGAAGGCTTATGTTTTCGGTGACTATCTTGATGAGAATGTTTCTTTGGAGCGTGGCGGTTTTGAGTTTCAAAAAGAAAGTGACTTGATCCTTGGAGTGTCGCAAGCGGATATCGAGAAAGAGGCGGCAGAAATATCCAAAGCAGCTATTGGCGATGAGATCACAGCAAGACAAGAGAAGAAGAAAGAGCGCGTTCAGTCATATGTAGACGATGAGGCGCCATGGCATCGAGCCATTCTAAAATCGGTTGATCTAACTTCCATGCCCTACAATCCGTCAAAAGAAGAGATTGAACTGAGGCTACAAAAGGAAAAGCATCGACAGGAGATTGAGGTTACAGGAAAGATCGGAAAGCTCTTAAAGGAAGGCAGTATTGACGATCTGAAAGAGAATGTGACCGAGCTGGTAAGTCAGATTTCAGAGACCAGCAAAAACGATCTAACGCACTACATAGCTCTTCGAAGAAAGGTATTGGAGCTTTTCGGGAAGAATCTGGAGCTTGATCCAGATGGCCGCTATTCGTCTGAAGGTACTGTGCACGACATTATCTTTCCTCGGCGAAAAGATACTGAGTCAATTCCGTTCGACGATCACAATCTCTGGATCATCGACGAACGCCTGAATTTTACAAACTACGTTTCGTCAGATAAGCCACTGAATGACGGGGTAAGCGACAGACCGGACTTGCTTGCTTATGACCGGAGAGTTCTTTTCAGGGGTGACAACGAATCCAGCAATCCGGTAACAATCTTTGAATTCAAGAAGCCTCAGCGAGACGACTTTGCAAATCCATCGTCAGCAGATGACCCCATTCAACAAATCGTCCGGTACGTAAATCAGGTGCGCGAAGGTAAGTACAAGACTCCTGAAGGACGCAAGATTTTGGTGTCTGAGAATACGCCTTTCTACGGGTATGTCGTCTGTGATTTAACTGCCAAAGTAGAAAAGTGGCTTGAGTTTGAGAAAGATTACAAGCCGATGCCGGACAAACTCGGATGGTTTAGGTGGCATGACAATATCAACCTGTACCTTGAAGTGGTTAGTTGGGACAAAGTGCTACGCGATGCCGAAATGAGGAATCGAATATTCTTCCACAAGTTAGGTATCAGTTAGGCGCTGTAGAAAACGGTGTGGCTACTATGAGCGTTGAGAGCGGCCAATGTAGATAGATTAAAGTTAAGAGTAGGTCTTGGTTATGAGCGAAGAGTCAAACATTGCAAGTTGGAACGGCTGCAACCTATACAAGGTTCGCGATCAGCGGCAGCCAGTGAAGCTCGAAGAGCTGGATGCAGAGAAACTTCGTTCCGAGATTGAGCCGTGGCTTACCGCACTGTTTCAAAGCGAACACTTATCCCTTCTGCTAGGCGGAGGGATATCGTCAGCACTTCATTGGATGGCAAAAAACGAAGCCGGAGCGGGAATGGCGCAGATTCCCTTTTCAGTTTTCAAAGATCAGATAGAAAAAGCGTCAAAAGAAAGTGCCCTTAAGTCCGGTCGCGGTGAGCCGAATATTGAAGATCAGATTCGAGTTTGCAATGAGCTAATTAAGGGCTTGGGCATCTATGTGTCGGAAGACGTATATGGGTGCAAGAAGATCAGAAAGAATCTCGCCAAGTTTGAAAATGAGCTGGAGGATGGCTTAGCGGATTTCGCGAACCTAATTCTGAAATGTGAACACAATATAATTCACTCTGATAACGCTGAAAAAGCAGCGGAGTGCTTGATGAGCTTTCTCATCAGCTTTGCAAGTCGCTCGGCGACCAGAGAGCGACTGAACATCTTCACAACAAATTATGACCGAATAATTGAGTACGGCTCTGAATTGGCTGGCATTCGTCTGATTGATCGCTTTGTAGGGTCGGTCAATCCAGTTTTTCGGTCTTCGCGAATGGAGGTCGATATGCACTACAACCCACCCGGTATTCGCGGCGAGCCGCGATACTTGGAGGGTGTGGTTCAGTATTCAAAGCTTCATGGGTCATTGGATTGGAGTGTCAAAGACGATGTTGTACGTCGATATGCCTTGCCGTATGGAGCCAATGACATCGGCAAATACTTGGAGGACGGGTGCAAGAACCTGCTTATCTATCCCAATGCAGCAAAAGATAAAGAAACCTCAGAATACCCATACGTTGAATTATTTCGTGACTTTGCGGCCTCAGTATGCCGTGCAAATTCGACGGTCGTAGTTTATGGATACAGCTTTGGTGATGACCATATCAATAGAGTGATTGCCGACATGCTAACGATCCCGTCAACGCACTTGGTCATCATTAGTTTTGACGACCAAGGTGATCGGATCAAAAATTTCTACGAAAGGGTTAAGCGACCTGCCCAGATATCACTTCTCATTGGTGGTCATTTCGGCGATCTGAAATCTTTGATCGACAACTACCTACCGAAGCCAGCTATTGATCGTACTACGATCAAAATGGCCGATCTTCTAAAAGCGCGAGGTATTGCGGCTCCACACGGTGAACACGGTCAGGAGGAATCATGAGTATTTCTCCTGTAGAGCATTCGGCCTCGTTGCGTATTGGTGCGGTCGAATTTGTATCACCCGATGAGATAAAGGTAGCGCTGGATTTGGAAGCCCCAGACGGAATAGCCGCGAATGCGGGCATTCCGAGAGCATTCCCTCGTATCAATAGCTATGTGCTTGTTGCTACCGAGTCCGGTCATATTGTGGCACAGGTGGAATGGATAGCAGTCGAGCGGTCTCCATTCCCCAAGCGCAAAGGATTTCAGGACTACGGGCTTGTGGATTTGCCGTTTCCGCTTCGCAAGATGCGGGTCAATCCACTTGGCATTCTCAAAAAGGATGGCGAGACATTTGTATTCAAGCGGGGCGTCCACGGATTCCCAAGCGTTGGTGAGCCAGTCCTTATTCCGACGGATGAGCAGCTAAGGGCAATCATCGAGTCTGGGGAAAGAAGGCGCGTCAAAATTGGTACAAGTCCCATGGCTGCAAATGCCGATGTCTGCGTTGATCCTGACCGATTGTTTGGGCGGCATCTTGCGGTTTTAGGAAACACTGGTAGCGGAAAATCCTGTTCTGTAGCAGGTTTGATTCAGTGGTCGATTGCTGCATCAAAAGCGGCATCGGATAACAGCGACAAGCCGCCAAATGCAAGATTTATCGTGCTCGACCCTAATGGCGAGTATTCGAAAGTATTTCAAGATGCAGGTCGAGTATTCAAAGTTGGAGATTCGACGAATCCCTTGCAGGTTCCACTCTGGTTCTGGAATAGCGCTGAATGGTGTTCATTTACGCAAGCTAGCGCGAGAGCGCAGGTGCCGCTACTAAAGCGAGCACTCCGTTCCATGCGTAATGAGGAATTTGAGCTAACAGAAGAAGTCAGTATCAGGGTGAAGCGGTTTTTGAGTTCGATTCTAATCAGTGCAAAACACGAGTTGAGCTTGGGTTCTCCTTGGGGGTCGTTTCCAAGGCCAAAGAACTTCTACGAAAAAATCTGCAAATGGCTCGATAGCGTTGAATCTCTTAAAGGAATGCTTGAGGCCAACGACGACAAGCTGGATGGGCTGATATCCAGCCTCACTACTTACAAGAATAATCGCGCAGGGCAGTACCCTACCTATGAGTCGGATATTAACGAAGTGTCCGGCATAGTCGAACATATATCTACTGCCTTCTTTTCATTTGGTGGAACGGAGCAAGACCTTCTCCCAAAAAGCGAAGATATTCCAACGCGATTTACAGGCGAAGTCTTTGTTAATTTCCTTGAAGCGTTAGCACAGGAAACAGGTAACGAACAATATGTAGAGTTTCTATTAGCGCGTATCCGAACAATGCTTGCCGATACTCGAATGAAGGACATCATCGGCGATGATGTTGATATTTCACTTGAGGATTGGCTTGGTAGCTATATCGGTAAAGATGAGGCGAATGACGGCTGTGTGACGATCATTGACCTATCTTTGGTTCCTGCGGATATTGTTCATGTAGTAACTGCCGTAGTTGCTCGAATGGCGTTTGAAGCGTTGCAGCGTTACAGGAAGTTAAATGACAAATCGTTGCCAACGGTTTTGGTCATGGAGGAAGCGCATACGTTCGTTAAGCGATACAAGGAAGACACAGAAAATCAGAGTGCGTCTTCTGTTTGCTGCCAGATGTTTGAGAAAATCTCCAGAGAAGGTAGAAAATTCGGACTCGGGCTTGTCTTGTCCTCCCAGAGGCCGTCCGAGTTGTCGCCGACCGTGCTGTCGCAGTGCAATACATTCTTACTGCATCGAGTAAGCAACGATAGAGACCAAGAGCTAATTCATAGGCTGGTGCCCGACAACCTCAGAGGATTGCTTCGAGAGTTACCATCGTTACCATCGCAGCAGGCAATTCTGCTTGGGTGGGCATCCGAGCTGCCGATCATGGTGAGGATGAATGATTTGGCAGACCATGAGCGTCCACAATCTGATGATCCAGACTTCTGGGATGTTTGGTCGCGAACTAAGGAAAGAGCAATCGACTGGCCTAAGATCGCTGAAGATTGGCAGCAAACCGCTCAGGACGACGGTCAAGGTGCTGAAAATGGACAGGAATAGCGCTAGAGCTTGAGTGATAGTGTTCAAGGGCATGGTGCCCTTGAAGCCAGTTCATTTTGAATATTCTCGATGGATGCCAGTGCGTTTCTGCGCTGATGAGTATCAGGTTCACTTCTCGCAAGTTCGTTAAACGCCTCTCTTAAATATGCGTGCAGCTCGTTTTCGTTCTTGGCTGCCAGTTCAAATCGCGTAACCAGTTTCATTGTTACCTCCTGTTCTTGGAGGCCGCGCCCATCGCGGCCTTATCAGTGGCCGCTTGTGCTCAGGAGGTCATGACCTGCACCCGTGGTCGAAATATATGGAGAAGCGTGCCCGTACAGGATCGGCACGCTTGCTGGTCTATGGCTTACTGATGCAACAAATAGGTCACTCGAAAAGGCCGCAGGTTGCGGCTGGAAAAGATGGAGTACTACGAGTAATCGGTACGCATTGGAGGGCAGTCATCGAAGATGAGCGGCCATCAATGGAAGAGAAGGAAGTATTCACCTTGTAGGTGAGCGTGATAGATCGAAAAGCAATTGAGGGGCATTGCATCCCCTCAGAATCAAGAAAAATGACGGTTTCCAGCGGAGCCAGACCCTCCGCAATTTTTCTGGATTCTTTCACCCCCGCCTAGTCGGCCTAGTCGCCAGAGGTTCATGAGCAGCGCACCACAAGCGGTGCTTGTAAGAACCTCAACAGCGAATTTAGGAGCAAAGACGATGAGTGAAGAAATCAGAATTTACGTGGCAGACCTCGCAGCCTATAACAACGGCAAGTTACACGGCGTATGGATAGATGCGACCCAAGACATTAACGACATTCAAGACCAGATTAACACCATGCTGGCCGAAAGCCCCGAAGGCTTCGCGGAAGAATACGCCATTCACGACTATGAGGGTTTTGGTGGTTATTCGGTGAGCGAATACGAAGGTATTCAATCATTGCATGAAATTGCCTGTTTCATTGAAGAGTATCCCGACCTTGCAGGGGAATTGCTGAGCCACTTTGGCGGGCATCTTGAGGATGCCAGAAAGGCTATGGAAGAGAACTACTCCGGTTGCTACAAGTCCCTAGCGGACTATGCAGAACAACTAACCGAAGACACCAGCCAGATTCCTGAAAATCTCGCTTACTACATCGACTATGAGCGCATGGGGCGTGATATGGATTTAAGCGGGGATATTTACACCATCGAAACGGCCTATGAAGAAGTGCACGTTTTCTGGTCACACTAGAAAAATCTACGCAAAAAGCCGCCGAATAGTCCGGCGGCTTTTTGTTTGATACTCAATATTGCGACTCGAAGACAAAATCATATTTACGATTGCATGAGGATTGCTCAGGTGCTACGTGTTGAAAAGGATGCGATAAAAGAATCGACTCACATTATGAAAGTAACAAAAGTCAAAGTAGTAGGAGTTCTGATCGCATTGACTGCGATTGTCTATCTGATGAACCAGTCTCATATTCTTGACAGATACAACTCTTCCAAATACGGAAACATAAGCCAGTTTCGCGAGTATTTTCTATCTAGGCATCCCACAGGCACTGCCGAAGACCAAGTTGATTCATTTCTTGTTAATGAGCGTGGGTTCAAAAAATCCAGAGCTTGGCACTTCGAAAAATACAAGGAGCATTTCACGCGCTCAGCCCTTGGCGCGTCCGAGGATCACTACCAGATCACGTACTTCAAGCCGCAGGGATACTATCAAGAGGATTTGCGCGGAAAGGCTGGAGAAGTAAAAAGACCCTTGGGCTATTTCTTTACATTGAAATATTCGTTGTCTGGCGAGCTTATGGACGTTGCAAGTAAAGGCACGTTATCGCGACGCTCAAAAGGAACACCAATGTACCTAAATTCAATATTTGATCGAACTGACTTAATAGGAGGATAAAACATGGCCGACTCAAAAATATGGATACAAATAATTGGTCGCGGCCTAAAAATTAGGCTCGATATCGTTTTAGGTTGTGGTCGAGGTGTCTGCAACAGATTCAAGGTTGGCTAGATAATGCAGAGTTACGATCCGAAACGACCGTTTACAACTTACAATGAGTTTGATGAATATATCGCCGCAGATTCCAAGACGGCGACTCGGTATGGCAAGAAAGTCATAGCTATCGAGCTTGCAAACATTGAGTATAAATTCCGTTATCAAAAATTCCGATCTACGAAGAAGATGAAACCGCCACCAAGCACAGGAAGGATATTTTCCGGTTTTCTCGTTGTTAGAAAGGTAGGCACAGAGGAAGAGTATGAGACGTGGATGCCCTGTCATGTATTTCACGAACTGTATAAGAAGCAAAGCTGAATAGATTTTCTTTGCTTTAACTTCAACTCTTGCTTCGACTTGGTGACTAATCGTGGCATAGAGACTGCCACTCAGAGTTCCGGCTCCATGTCGATATCGGGATCGTCTATGTCCAGATCGTTATCAAATTCCCGCTCGAACTCGCCGCGCTGATCGAATTCGAGGTCATGGAGCCAGTTCTTTTCGAGCGCTTCATTGCCCTTGGCCTGTTCCTGCAACGTGAACTGTGACAGATCGCGAAACAGGTCTTTGCGTTCCTTGTCCTGTTTTTCGCGTAGCAGGTTGATCTGCACTTGCAGATTTTGACGTTGCGTAAGCTGTTGATGGATCAGTGCTTCGCGCTCTTTCTGATCGCGTTTGTGCGCCTGCCATGTTTCCTGCTCATTGCGCTTTCTGGTTTTCCAGTAGCGACCGTTGATCTTGTCCCACAACCCCTTGAAGCCTTTGCGAATACGGGAAGAACGCTTCAGTTCTTCGGCCTGCCAGCGTTCCTGTTGAGTGGCTTCCAGCTTCGCACGCTTTTTTCGGTGCATCGTGACCATTTCCAGCTTTGCAGCCTTGAGCGGCTGCTTTGCCTTTCGGTGTTCACGGGCAAGGTCATCTGTATAGTTCCGAAAGAGTCTGCTAAGCCTGCCATGGATGTTGGTTTTGATGTCATCGACGGAAGGCAGGCTATCAGCCTTTCCGAGACGCGCTTCCAGTGCTTTCTTTTTCTGGCCAAGCTGGCGGGTCAGGGAATAGACCTCGCCATGCAGGTCAACGGCGACATGACCACGTTTTCCTTTCGCCAGATAGTAGCCTTGCTCTTGCAGAGCATTGGAAAAACTCTGTTTGCTGTCCGATATCGCCCAGCTTTCCTGTAATTCGCGCTTGATGTCGGACGGCTTGCGGCCAATGCGTAAAGCCTGCTGCCATTCGGCGCGAGTGTAGTTAAGAGGGTTCTTGCGGCTTTTGTCCCGAAACCCGTCCGGCATCTGCCAGCCGTGTTCCAGATAGAGCGATTTGGCTATCTCGTTCAGCTTGATCTTGGGGTGCGAGATATTGATGGCCTTCATTTCCTCGGTATCAATCCGGCTCCAGACACAGTGAGCGTGACGGCGGCCTTCCTTCTCATGGAAAACGACAACACGCGGCTGACCTTCCAGTCCGAGCTTCTTTTCAACCCGATCCAACGTGGTCTCGAACGTGTCGATGGAAACCCGCTCGTCCTGCGGCGGGTTCAGGCTCAGGGCATACATGAATTGCCTGCATTGCGTACCCTTGGACAGGGCATAGGCTTCGTTCAGTGCCCCCAATACGTCCGAAGCAATAAATCCTCGAACTTCATGGACATTCACATGCTCGTTTTGCTCGCCGTTGAGCAGGTGTAGCGCCATTTGCCGCCCTCCGGCACGCTGGTTGCCTTTAAGGATCATCGCTCGCCCCCTCGAATGGCTCTGGTGGCGGTTGCTGGCTTTGCGGCTTCAGCCCCATTCCTTCTATTAAGGTGTCGCGCATCCAGCGAATAGCCGCTACGGCATCATGCAGGCTTTGCAGCACTTCCTCATTGACGGGCAGGGAGCCTGAGTTGGCCGCCTTTGCGAGCTGGTTGATGTTGCTGGCGATACGAGATTGACCCAACGCGCCAAGCAGCTTGGCCAGCAACTTCTGATCCTGAATCCTTGGCTTGCGGGAAGGCGGTGGCCGGACGCCGTTTTGCAGTATCGCGTCCTTGATAAATTGCCCCAACGGCTGGCCATCGGCCAGTTTCGTCAGTTCAGCACGTTCCTGCTCGGTCAAACGAACCGAAAATGGTGGCGGATAGGTTTTCTTAGATGGAGGACGCTTTCTAGCCATTTTTTCGCCCTCCCATTGATGCAGAAGGGGTTTTTCGGTTAGAATTCGCGCCCAGAACGGTGCGGGCTCCCTCTAAGCTAGACAGTAACGCACTAAGGGGTTGCGGCTTAGAGGCGATATCAAAGGCAGTGACTAACGGTAGATACCGTTGGCAGCCAGCCCCCGCTACCAAATAAAAAAGACCGATTAGACACCCTCTAATCGGTCTTTTTTTGCCTACAGAAAACCTCCAAATAGCCCGTATTTCCTCGCTTTTTCCAACACCCGTCAACTTTTCAAGCGTGCGACTACAACAGCATTCTTAACCCGTATTCAGACTCTGGGTCTGAGGCTCAAAATGACCCGTTTGTGCACAATCCCCTATTTGTGCCCACATTGTGCCCAAAACCATTTAGATTTCGCAGAAACCCAACAATCTAAACGGTATGTGTTAATTTGCACTTGAAACTGACCCACCATTTGAATCGAATATTGACCCACTAGCTGGACAAAATACTCAACATGGGAAGGAATTTAACTTAAATTATGTGGGCCATTTCTCTGCGCAACAAAAGCTAGAAAGTTGATCACTTTTTGATGCAATTCAATTCAGTGGTGATTCAAACAGACATTACACACGTTTATACATAGTTTGTGTAAAGTCTACTGGACCACTTGATGTGAGATGGGGCCACAAGTCAGACAGTAGTTATGACCCCGCCAGTTACGTATTGTGAATACTATTCTATTTGAATATACTATAGCTAAGTCTAGCTAAGCTAAACAGGTGTTTTATGACTCAAGCAAACATGCATGAAGCAAAATCAAAATTATCTCAGTTGGCCGATATCGCTCATTCGGGTGGAGTGGTAGTAATAGCGAAATCCGGCAAACCATACGTTGACTTGGTGCCTCACAAAGAACGAAAAACCAGAGAACCCGGAGGGTACGATGTGGATATGGCTAATTTCGACTCTGTAGATTCGGATATTGAATCTGATTTCTATGGAGCTGTTTAGTGAGGAAGATACTTCTAGATACACACGTATTCTTATGGTGGATTGATAACAAAAAACACAGTTTTATAGGCGCGAAAGCACGAGAACTAATATCAGATCCTAGAAACGATGTTTACATTAGCGCTGCAAGCACATGGGAAATTTCGATTAAAAAGAATATCGGGGCACTGATAGCCCCCGATGACATTGATACTATTGTTGAAGACCGGGGTTTTTCGAAGTTACCGATTACCTTGTTTCATGGCGAACAAGCTGGCAGTCTGCCGATAGTCGCTCACCCTCAAACAGGGAAGGATCATAAAGACCCGTTTGATAGAATGCTAATTGCACAGGCCCAGTCAGAGGGTATGCATTTGATGACCAAAGATAGTGCTTTTTCAGCATATGCTGTTCGACTAATTGATGTTGAACAATAACATGAGGGACCCAACAGCCTGATCCAGAATTGCGCAGCAACCTGCTGCACAATTGACCTTCCCCGTTGATTAGAGTCACGCCATTAAATTAAGACAACACAAAACAAACCAAAATCTAGTAGAGCATGCCCGGTTTCATTGTGACAAAAGTGAAGCGTTATTTGGCTAAAAAAGGTCCAAACAGCCCGCAGAATCCCACTTAAAACTGACCCCCACCATTTGCATCGAATATTGACCCACTAGCTGGACAAAATGCTCAACACGGGAAGGAATTTAACTTAAATTAAGTGGATCATTTCTCTGCGCAACAAACGCTAGAAAGTTGATCACTATTTGATGCAACTCAACAATTTAGCGAGTCAGTATTCAGTGTTAATCAACACCCGTCTTCTGACAGCATTACTCCTTTAAGTCCGATTCCTGGGATGCACTCTTAAAATGTACTAATATATATACATTTAAGATATAAACACGCATAATGTACTATTATTAGAACACATGGGGAGCCGCTATGGATTCCTGGCGTATTAGACTTGGCAAGGAGTTGCGCAAAGTGCGCAAGGAAAATGGCTGGAAGCAAGCCGACGTTGCTGAGAGAGCAGGTATTAAACGTGCTGTTGTATCGGAGATCGAGAACGGGAAATTCCTGGGTGCTATTTCAACGTTAGATCGTTACCTGACGCTCGCAAGAGTTGACATCAAACCGCAGAGAATGGGTTTTGATCTGCCTCAGATAGATTCGCTAGAGGAAATATTCAAGGACGATAATGACTAATTTACCCGAGAAGGTAAAACAGGTTTCTGTCCGGTCTTTCGACAAACCAAGTGGAAAGCTATCGCTGCCCTCTCACTACCAGTTTGAATATGGTGATTCCGCTGCGCCAGTTTCTCTTACCATGAATGTTCGCACAGAGCCGTTTAACTCCGGAGCGATCCATCCGGTATTTGCACAGAATTTACCGGAAGGTTATGTGCGTCGATATATCAGCGAAAAGCTGGAAAGACATGCAAAGGTTAATGATCTCTATCTATTGGCTTTACAACAAGGCAAAGGAGTCGGGCATCTATCTTATACGTCCGATATTCCAGAGCAGCAGGTAGAGCAGCTGAGCCTCGATGAGATACTCACTTGGCATGATATAGAGCCACTCTTTCCCCAGCTATTGAACAAATATTACCTTGGCGGTTTTGCCTCCGGTGTGCAACCGAAAGTGTTACTGAATAATGTAAAGCTTTCTGTCAATCAGAAGGATCTCATCGTGAAGACTTTTGATGATGAGTTTCCAGATCTTACGATCAATGAATTTGTCTGTATGTCGGCAGCGAGAGCCGCAGGGCTCAATCCGCCAGACTTTTGGCTGTCCGATGATCGCACTTCTTTCGTGATTGCACGCTTCGATACTTCAGGTGACGATCGTTTGGGTGTTGAGGATTTTTCAACGCTGACGGGAAAGGAAAAGTATCACGGAACGTATGAACATGTTTTAAAAGTGGTTGAACTTTTTACGCGTTCGCCAGAAGAAGTGGCTCGCGCTTATCGTTATGTTGTGTTTAGCGTGTTGATTGGCAATGGCGATGCGCATCTGAAAAACTTTGCGCTGCAATACGATGAGGGGCGAACCCGGATTCAACTTACGCCACCCTACGATATTACGCATACCCTTATTTACAAACATATTGATAACAATATGGCCCTGAAACTTGGTGGTGCAAAGTCGTTTCCTAGCCGATCCGCGCTTATAAAACTGGGTCGGACGTTTGGCGTTAAAAAGCCGGATCAGATCATTGATGAAATGGGGCAATCTATTCTGGATTATCTGGAGAAGTCTGATGAGGTTAAGCTAATGGACGGGTTAAGAGCATCTATTGAGAAGTCTGTTAGTCATGCGTGTGCGCTCGACAATACAGCGAAAGCGTATCGACATGATAAACGTCGAAAGTATGATTTTGGGTCAAAGAACGATTAGTTCTCGCTGAACGTGCCCACTTAACTTAAAAAGAAAGTGTGACAATCTAGCCGTTCGTGATTTAGTGTCTTCCTCGAGCTGACTATAAGATGTCACACTTTTAAAATAATAATGTATTCTAAAACATTGGCTTACGGATTTGTGATTTTATGTTCGTAGGTTTATGTCCTTTCAAATCCTTCAAAAAAATCGTCCTCATAACCCGAGCCCCCGCTACCAAACAGATAAAAAAGGCCAGCGATGTGCTGGCCTTTTGCTTAAGAGTTATGGCTCGATAAAAAGAGCCGCTTACTCTATCTACTCAGGATCAATCTATACTGATATTCTCGTTGGCCAGCAGGTTGTTGATGATATCCTGATCACTCAGTGTGCCTCCGGCCGTGAGATCCACATTCACCAGATTGATCTGTTGAGAGGTTTCAAAACTACCGCCACCATCAACATCGACCGACACCATGGTGCCGCCATTTCCGTCACTGTCAAAGTGCAGGAACTCGGATAGCGTTTCGCTATCTTCGCCTTGCAATAAGCCTGACAAATCGAGTTTATCTCCGCCCAAGCCGGCAGCAAAGTCGCTAATGGTATCCAGTGTGGGGTTGGCCGTTGTGCCTGCATCACCGTTCTGCCAGACGAAGGTATCACCGCCAGCGCCACCTTCGAGCAGATCTGCACCGGTGCCGCCGTAGAGCAGATCAATTCCCTCACCGCCCATCAGGCTGTCATCGCCGGTTCCACCAAACAAGCTGTCATTGCCATCGTCACCACTGAGCTCGTCGTCGCCGGAACCACCGATCAGGGTGTCGTTATCGTCACCGCCCTCAAGCGTGTCATTACCAGCTCCTCCGCGCAGCACGTCCATTCCGATACCGCCCGTCAGCAGATCATTACCGGCCTGACCAAGCAAGGTGTCATCCCCGGCTCCGCCTTCAAGGATATCGTGACCCTGACCTCCGGAAATATCGTCGTCACCCGCTTGGCCAACCATACGATCATTCAGGTTTGTACCTGTTAAGGTATCGTCCGTAATACTGCCCGCAATGGTGTTCTGTACAGTGTTGATGGTGAGCGTTGCTTCACTGGAGCTGTTGTCTTCATCGGTAAGCGTATAACCGATAATTTCCTGCGAAGCCGCCATTGTTGTGGTATCGAGCTCAATCGGATCAAAGCTCAAATCCTGCAGACTATAGTCACCTGCGCTACCGGCCTGCAGAGTGATCTTGCCGATATTGCTGTATTCGACCGGAACGGTTTGCTGGTCGCTACCCGTCAATGCCACCGAGCCCAGTTCAGAGCCATCAATACTGAAGATACGCAAGGTGCCCGACCGGCTGTCATAGCCAAAATCAAACACAACATTCTGAACGCCATAAGCATAGGTATTTGAGTCGAACGTAATTTCCAGCAGTTCGCCTCCGTCGACACTGTCTCCGTATCGACCTGTTCCTCCAGAGATACCTACGCCATTAGATCCGTTGAACGTGAGTGTGGTGTCCAGCAAAGCATTCAGGACTACGCCATTCCCCGTTGCTCCATCTCTAAAGTCTTCAACAACCGTTGCGCCGGTTTGCGCTACGGGCCCGGTTGCGGGCGTATACTCATAGAAACCGGCCCTGTTGAATTGCAAGGCACTGCCGTCGCTGGTATTACTAAGATTCAACACGCCACCCGATACGGTGTAACTATAATTGGAACCATCACTTGCAGTGGCGCTTTGTGGGCTTAGCACATCAACCGTCAGGTCGATCACATCACCGCGATAGTTAATACTGGTGACATCGGCATTGTCGATGGCGACATCGACACCACTACCCTGCCCCGCGAAGCTGGTGAAGGAGCTACTCAACGACACGCCACCATCTGTTCCTATACCGGAAATCACATTACCACTTGCACCATTTTCATTCAGGTTAATGGTATGCATATCGTCATTCGCCGTAGGCACACCATCCACAATTGTGATCGATGTGGTCTCGGTTGTAGAACGGTCTCCGTCACTATCGGCCAAGGTATAATCAATGTTAAAGGTGTCGCCTTCATTGACACCGGGTCCAACAAAATAGTTGTAGTCGCCTTCGCTAAAGTCGAAGATCAGTGTCCCGTGCTCAAACCCATCGGTGTTTGTTAGAGTCAAGGCATTGCCTGAGGTTGCGGGAAGGCCTGCATCGTTTGTGATGCCCCCCAAGCCCGAATTTGCATCCGGATCATAGGTAAATGTGACAGATTGATGGGGTGTGATTGAAATTCCATCAAGATCTAGCAAAAGTGTTATCGATTCGACGTAACCGTTATCTGCCCCAAATACAGCGCTGGAGATTTCGTTCGAAACAATGCTCCCGCCAAAGGATTCGGGGACAGTTGCCAACAAAACGCCATCCAGCTTGGAAAGATCAGGCACGACCAGAGCATTATCCGTAGTGCCATCGCCATCTGCATCGACATTGTGAATGTAATTCAAATCACTGAAGTTGGTAAGACCGGTACCGATACCGGTTGCGAACGAATCAATATCGTTTGCGGCCGCGAAGTTAACCCAGGTGGTGTCTGCGGCCAGATCCGTACTGCCTCGCGAAATTTCGCCATCCGAAAGGAAGTAGGACACATTCGCGCCTGAGGTATCCACGTCAAAATTTGCGCTCATTGTATTCAGAGCAGACTCATAGTTCGTGCCATCTGACACATTTGGATCTCCGGCTGCGTCGGTAATCGCATCCACTGCCGCTTCAAAACTTGCGAAATCCGTAAAGGCCGTCCCTCCATTCAGGATATAGCTTCCGTCTGCAAATACACCCACTTTGATTTCAACGTCGGTAGACTGCTGGAAGTATTCCTGACCCAATGCTTTCAATGACTGCTTCGCAATTTCAAGTCGGGTCGCAGAGGAGCCATCCGGAGAATAAACGACGCCATCAATTCCCGGATTGGTCATACTGGTTGAAATATCGAGCATCAACATGAGGTTATAGCTCTGCATATCGCTTTGTGGGACTTCAACAGTATTGCTCTCCGCGATAGGCGCATCATCAATAATGGTGATGTTCAGATCAGAAGAGACACCTACATCATTGGTGTAAGTAAAGCTTTCCAGAATACTGGCATCGTCCGCTGCCGCGCTATTATCCGCCGCCGATGTGAGGGTATAGGTATAGTCGCCCGTGCTGGCATCCACGACCAGTTCACCGTACGCCCCTGTGACAGTAATCAGGCCACTACCATCTGGTGTATTACCATCAATACTTGCAACAGAGCTTGCACCAGAGTCATTGCTAATTAAATTACCCGTTGCAACATTAACCCCTTCTCCTGCATTTTGGGATGATTCATCCTGAGTATCAAACAAGGTCTCTGTTTGCCCAGAGCCTGATTCCAGCGCGCTCTCATGCACTACCGCTGTATCATCCGATGCACTCGCCACGTTGCTAAAGCTGGTACTTGCCTGTTCAGCAGCATTACCGGCCTGATCAGAAACATCCGCGGTCACATTGAATATGGTGCCTTCGGAAAAACCGCTCATGTCAATGCCTGGCAGCGCCCAGGCATTGCCTGTCACAATCGCAATGTAGTCGGTTCCCGCCACATTCACTGTGATGGTTTGACCGTCTTCTACACCTGTCGTTGTGCCGCTGATAACGACCGAACTGTCTTCCGAATCATCAACCACGTTGTCAGTGGCAATCGCATTGAATGAGATCGTCGGCGCAGTGGTGTCGATTAAAGTCGTTACTGCAGGAGAGACGTCAATCAAAACATTTTCAAATTCACCGCCACTTGTTCCTAGAATAACGGCACTTACCTCTTTAACATCAATCAGCTCAGTTGCCCCAAAGTTAACAATGACGGCACCAGTTGTGTCACCCGCCGAGATTGTAATGCTCTCGCCATTGTCCAGAGTGATCGTAAAATCGGAAACCGGAGCATTATTAACAGAAGCCGTATAGGTTATGTTTCCGCCGGTATCGGTGATGGAAGCTGTCGCACTCAGACTGACAAGTGTCGTGTCGAGAGTATCCGTAATGTTGGTTACGGCGGGGGTCGAATCAATCGAGACATCCTCAAAGTTACCCCCGGAGGTAGAGCTGATTGTAGCGCTGATCGTGCTGGCATCCACGATCACATCTTCATCTGACGCTACCACCACATCCACGGTGCCTGAAGTGTCGCCCGCGGCAATGGTAATCGTCTCACCGTTATCCAGGCTCACCGTCATATCGGTGGCTGGCGCATTATCGACCGAAGCCGTGTAAGTGACTGTGCCACCGGCTTCTGTAATGCTGTTTGTAGCACTCAAGCTGACGGTCGTGGTGTCGATCGTATCGGTAATATTGGTCACCGCAGCAGTCGTATCTATCGAAACGTTTTCGAAGTTACCGCCTGAGGTCGAAGTGATTGCAGCACTAATGCTGCTGGCATCCACAATGGCATCTTCATCAGCGGCGACTGTGACGTCGACGGTGCCGGAAGTAGCACCGGCCGCAATCGTGATGGTTTCACCATTATCCAGACCCACCATCATATCCGTCGCGGGCGCATTATCGACAGAAGCCGTGTAGGTGACTGTGCCACCCGCTTCCGTAATGCTGTTTGTAGCACTCAAGCTGACGGTCGTGGTGTCGATCGTATCGGTAATATTGGTCACCGCAGCAGTAGTATCTATCGAAACGCTTTCGAAATTACCGCCTGAGGTAGAACTGATTGCAGCACTGATCGTACTGGCATCGACAATGGCATCTTCGTCTGCCGCAACAACCACATCCACGGATCCGGAGGTGTTACCGGCTGCAATCGTAATGGTTTCGCCATTGTTTAGCGTCACCGTCATATCGGTCGCCGGTGCATTATCCACACTTGCCGTATAAGTAACGGTGCCGCCCGCTTCGGTAATCGAACCGGTTGCTGAAAGTGAGACCGTGGTTGTGTCGATTGTGTCTGTGATAGTTGTTGTCGCAGGCGTCGTATCTATCGAAACATTCTCAAAGTTGCCACCCGATGTTGAACTAATCGTTGCGCTTATTGAGCTGGCATCCACGATCGCGTCTTCATCAGCGGCGACCGTGACATCCACGGTGCCGGAAGTAGCACCGGCTGCAA
>PZPK01000037.1 GCA_006212045.1 Oleiphilus sp.
TGGTTGGTTGTGAGTTTGGCGATTGATAGCCTATCACTGGACCGGTTTTTCATTAATTACGCTTAAGTAAGTGCCATTCGGCTCTGACCCCTTTAGGAGTCTATGAACTGGAAGTTGCGTTATATCCGGGCCAGTAAGCCTTATTAAAAAGGCACGCTGAAACCTTCCACACCATGCAATCCCGTTGTTTGGTCTGTTGCCAGCGTAGTAAGATATGCGCCCGGCTATTGCAGTCTGAATCCATTCCTGTTTGTTTAAGTTATTTGTTGTTAGCGACAGCGTTTAAGTCTATCAAATGCTGGCGTGAAGCCGAGGTTATGTCATGCCAAGATACCAGGTCGAATTACCCGAAGAGTTTGATCACTTTATTGATTATCGTGTGGTGTACAGCGATATCAATGCCGCTAATCATCTCGGCGCAGACCGGGTGTTGCCGATTGCGCTTGAGGCGCAGTTTTCCTTTATTCGCTCGCTGGGCTATGAGGATGCCGTAGTGTTCGAAAATGCCGGGCTGATCATGGTCAGTGCGCAGACCGATTATTTATCGGAAGCCTATTACGGTGAAGCCTTGCGTGTAGGGCTGGCGATCAACAAAGCGTCCGATAAAAGCATTGATTTGCGTTACAGCCTGACCAA
Source organism: Oleiphilus sp. (assembly GCA_006212045.1). GTDB lineage: Bacteria > Pseudomonadota > Gammaproteobacteria > Pseudomonadales > Oleiphilaceae > PZPK01. The sequence goes on from PZPK01000037.1 coordinate 637, forward strand.
AGCTGGCAGTGATCAAGAAGTCGCGCGTGTGCAAACCCGCCTGTTGTTTTTTGATTACGATGTCCATCAGGTTTCTCCCATTCCACAGGGCTTTGTCGAACGCTGCATGACGAGGGGCATCAGCCTGTAAACAAAGCCTGCAAGCTGGGTCCTCGGCCCGCGAAAAGGCCGGTCAGTGTTCCGCTCAGTAATCACCACCGTATGAACTAGCGTTTAGTGGCTTTTTTCCGGCCACCTTTCGGGGCTTTTTCAGAGGCCTTCGCTGGTTTTTCTGTGAGCGCGCTTTCAAGTGCTTCCAGGGCATTACCGGTATGTGTCACCAAACGTTGCACACTGGGCAGCGATTCCCGACAGGCGGTAAAGACAAAGGTGATTTTGTCGGCATAGGTGAACAGGGTAATGTTAAGTGCCTGTCCCTGCATTACAAATGAAACCGGATGCACGCTGAAGACTTCTGCTCCGTTCAGATAGCGTTTTTCGGTCGGCCCGGGAACATTGGAAATCACCACGTTATACATCGGGCGACTGCTGCGGTTGCCGAAGCCGGTCATTTGACCCAGTGCAAACGGCAGCGTCATGATCGCACTGTACGCGGTAATCTGATTGGCGCTCATATCCGCCAGCAGTTCCTTGCCGGCCAGCATCGAGTTTCGAACTTTCGTAAAGCGGGTCAGTGTGTCTGCCTCGTTTGTTCCCAGTGATGCCAGCATCATCCCGATGGCGTTGCCGCCACCGGCGTCTTCCTTGGGACGAAACGAAACCGGCACCTGCGAGATCAATGGTTTTTTCGGCAGTGCATCCTGTTCGATCAGATAGTCGCGTAAGGCCCCGCCGCAAATAGCCATCACCACATCATTCAGGGTGCCGCCCAGTTGCTTGCCGATCTTCAATAACCTGTCGGTGTCGAATTCCACTGTACTGACGCGCCGTTGTGGACCAACCTCTGAATTCAGAATGGAGGTGGGCGCCGTGTAGGGTGCGACCAGATCCGGATGCTTCTTGCTGCGGGTACCGATAATGCTGTCGAAGGTTGCGCTGAAAACACCTGCCGCAGCTTTGATCGGGTCAGACACCGTATTGAGCAAGGCCTGCGTATAGGCGGTTGAACTTTCCGGCAGCTGTTTTTGTTGTCGTGTGCGTTTGCCGGGTTTCATGGCCCACATGGGCAAAAAATCAGGCGAAACCTTTGGTGTGGTTTGACGCATCCACTGCGCCATAAGACGGGCTCCTGCCACGCCATCAATCAGGGCGTGATGCATCTTGGAGTAGATCGCAAAACAGTCGTCTTCAAGCCCTTCAATCACATGAAATTCCCACATGGGTCGTCGGTGGTCCAGCGGAATACTGTGCAGGCGCGAGATCAGTACGGCCAGCTCTCGTTCGCCGCCCGGTTGAGGCAAGGCCGAATGGCGTAAATGGTAGTCGATATCGATGTTTTTGACGGTTTCCCAGGCATACATCGGACGGCTCGCAGAGCGCTCCGCGAGTCGCAGGTTGAAGGGTGGCATTGTCGGTTGATGCTTTCTGAAGCTTTCCACCATTTCCAGAATAAAGCGCTTGTCCGCCCCTTTGGGCAACTTCATTCTAGCCAATACCCCGATCTGGCTTGGGGTATTGTCGCTCTCGATCAAAAGGAAAAAGCTGTCTCCGGGAGATAGCGGTTTGTTTTTTGGCATCGAGTCGTCCTTAGTATTAAATGATTCACAGCGCATCAATGGGTCGGGTAGTGTATTTGATATCCCTCGGGGTGTCCTCAATAACATGGATTTTGCCGAACAGTCAGAGGAGAGCTTCCCCTCGTTCTTGTGCCTTGGCCTCAGCGGATACCTGTTCTAGCGATCGTGCGTCAGGGTTTTAAGGAATGCCAGAATAGCTTGTTGTTCTGTGTCATCCAGCTGAATGTCCGGCAGTTCTGAGTCGGGTGTCTGTGGCGCCAGATAGTGTTGAATAACCGCTTCAAGCGAGCCAAACCTGCCGTCATGAAAGTGGGGCGCGGTTTTGTCCAGATTACGCAACGAGGGTGTTTTGAAAGCGCCTTTCAGCTCTTCATGCACATCGCGCTGCAAAAAACGCAGCGATTGGCACTGCTCGGGTTCCGCATCGCTGTACCTTCCCAGGCAGTTAAACGCGTCTTGCTGCAGCGCCATCACGCCCAGATATCGCCCAAAATCCAGTTGCTCGCCTTTAAAGCGGCCGCTGCCGATGTTATGAAAATCACCATTGGTGAACAGCGGGCCGTTATGGCATCTCAGGCAATGAGTTCGGTTTTCATTGATAAACAGCTTGAGTCCCAGGGTTTCCTGTTCGCTGAGTAATGCTCGCGCCGTGGTTTCGCCTTTGTTCTCCAGGGTTTCAACATAGTGGTCGAAACGGGTTTTCGGGATGTCTAAAGTGCGCATGTAAGCCGCGACGGCTTTTCCGATATTGGCATAGGCCTTATTAATTGTGTGTCGGGCATGTTGCGGGATGCCAAACCATTGCTTTCGGGATTTCTCATTGCCCCAAGGGCCTGCTTCGTCAGGAATCGAAGGCTGGAATACCATGGTCGGAAAGGTTCCGAACAGCGCTTCATACTCTCGCCGATAGCGTTCATCTGCACCAATGATCCGCAGGACGCGGACACGGTTACTCGCCATTTCATCTGCCGCTTCGAAAGGGACCAGTGCCTGCGCCCAAAGTGAGTCTTTTCGTCCGTCCCAGTAAAACCAGTTGTGATAGGCAGCGCCCAGAATACTCTGCGTATTGCGTCCCGTTTTCATGATGCCCTGAGCTTTGGGCAAACCGTCGGTAAATGCCAGTTCGGGCTTGTGGCAACCGGCACATGACAAGGTTGCACCCAGGCTGAATTGCGGATCAAAGAAAATGGCCTTACCTAAGCTGGCAGCTTGTGGATTATTCGCATATTGATTGGAAGGGCTATCTTTGGGCGGCAGCCTGTTTAGCTGAAATGACTGGATAATGGCCAACTCCTGGTCATTCCAAGGGGGCTGGTCCGTCGAGCATGAGGCCAGAACCATGACGGCAATGAGGGTGAGGTATCTAGTAGTGAACATGAATGACAGTTTCTGCTGAATCCTGTTGCTCGCCTGACAAGATGTGAAACTTCAATTGCCATTCGCCCGCCATATTGAATTTGAGGCCCTCAAGCAAATACTTGCCATCCCCGAGATACTGCGTGACTTTTGGCTGTGTCGGCAGACCGTGGCCATGAGAGGGCATGCCGCCCGTGACAGAAAATGCTGCAGGATAAACAGGTTTGCCATCTTGGTCCCGAATCCCGATAAGCCAATTGTGAAACTGATTGATCGGGGCAGGATTGCGTGATTCCGTCTGCAGCGTCAGTGAAAACAGTCCTTTACCGGAAAGCACCGTTGTCTGGCCAGCGGCTGCAGTACTTTGTGGGTTTTCGGTTTCCTGACTGCAGCCGCTAACGAGCATCGACAGCAACAGGGTCAGCATCGCGAAGGACTGTTTGAAACGGTTCCGTTTCAGACCGGGGGGAGGTTTGATCGATCCTTTTATCATCATGAATAAGTGCATGTTGTTGATCGTGTTACCTGCGTCACAGAGCCTGTTTACCTGTCGGAAAAATTTGCACATTAGCACTTAATGATCTGAATTTTGCCTCGTAAGCCACTAAATAATAATGCTTTTCAAGGTATGGATTAAAAATTGCTTATACCTTGAAAAGTCGCATAAGGCGCGCGCTAAATATAATTGACGAGTGCAATCCAACGGCTACTGGCTGTCAGCGGCAAACGTAAGAAAACAATAATCGAAAAGTTCAGTGCGAACAACAATAGTATCCGAGTGAGGCTGGCATGCACCTTTTAGCGCGAATATGTCTATACAGTTTTTTGTTTCTACCCTTTGCTGCGAATGCGCAGTTTGATTACCGGCTTTATCACGGCAACTTTAATCAATTGCCCGATTTTTCTGCTTTAACGCCAGTCGAAACAGGCTTGAGCAATCAGATTTCAACCAGTGTCAGTGATCAGTCAGATTATTATGCACTGGTGTTTACCAAAGATATCCAGGTTGATGTCGCGCAGACCTATTATTTTCAGACCAACTCGGATGACGGCTCGAAACTCTACATCGACGATATTCTGGTCGTGAATAATGATGGTTTGCATGCGCCGGTGCTGGTCGAGGGCAGTATCGATCTGAGTCCCGGGACCTATGCGCTAAAGGTAGAGTTTTTTGAGAAAACCGGCGGTGCGGTGCTCGATGTGGCTTACCGGGCCGAGGGCAACGGCTATGCGCCTATCCCGGCGAATGGAGTGCTAAACGGCATTGTGCCGGGGAAAGCCGACGTGGGGGAATGGGGGCCGGTGATCCAGTGGCCGCACATTGCGATTTCGGCGGCGAACCTGCCGGATGGACGCGTTCTGAGCTGGTCATCAACAGAGGTAAATGCCTTTCCTTCCAACCGTGAATATACCCACGCGACAGTTTTCGACCCGACTACCGCGACTTTCCAGACTGTAGACAGTAATTTCCACGACATGTTCTGCGCGGGTATTTCCATACTGGAAGACGGCGTGATCGTTGCGTCGGGCGGTAATCCGGACGACAGTCGAACCAGTTCATTTGACCCGGAAACCATGACCTGGTCGCCGCTTTCCGATATGAATGACCGACGCTGGTATGGAACAAACCTCACCTTGCCCAATAACCAGATTTTTTCTACCTGGGCAAAGACTGCCAACAACCGATCGGAAATTTATGATCCGTTGACCGACACCTGGAACCGCTCACTCAATACCGACATGCAGACGCTGGTGAATGAACAGAATGCCATCAACTCTGCACCCAACCTTTCCGGCGCGCTGAACAGTGAATGGTGGGCACATATGGCCGTGACGCCGCAGGGTAAGGTGTTCCAGGGGGGGCCCACGCTGACCTTCCATAACTTTGATCCTGTTGGTGGTGGCGAAACCGAGGTGCTGGGGCAAATGATCGGTGACCGGGCCCGCATGTACGGCAACGCGGTGACCTACGATGTGGGTAAAGTGCTGCTTGTCGGTGGCGCAGACAGACGCCGTGCCAACCCGACTTCCGTGGACGATGTCTATCTGGTTGACCTGAATGGTCCGACACCTGCGATTACGCAAGGTGCACCGATGAACTATCCCCGGGCCCTGAGCAATACCGTCACACTGCCAAGTGGCGAGGTGCTGGTGGTCGGCGGCAACACCGTCGCCAAGATTTTCAGTGATGAAGGGTCGGTACTGAATGCAGAGTTATATGATCCGCAAAGTGATACTTGGTCCATCGTTGATGCTTTGGATGTCCCGCGCAACTACCACTCGACTGCCTTATTGCTGAAAGACGGTCGGGTACTGGCCGCTGGCGGGGGGGCCTGCGGAGGATGTTCGGCCAATCACCTGGACGGGCAAATCTTCTCGCCGCCTTATCTGTTTAACCCTGACGGAAGTGTTGCGACAAGGCCGGAATTACTGAACGTTCCGGCGCAGGCCCACGCCGCTCAGGAGATCATCGTCACAAGCGGGAACGATACGACGAATTTCAGTATGGTGCGATTGTCAGGTACCACCCACCATTTGAATACCGACCAGCGCTATATTCCGGTGGATTCAATCGACAATGGAGACGGAACCTATCGTTTAAGTCTGAACCCCAATCCGAATGTGCTGATTCCCGGCAATTACTTCCTGTTTGCTGTGAACGCAAACGGTACACCCTCCATAGCGCAAACCATTCAGATTGTCCGTTCTGCTGACCCCTTTGCCGACGACGATGGTGATGGCGTGATCAACAGTGAAGATGCCTTTCCGAACGATCCAACAGAAAGCCAGGATACGGATGGCGACGGTGTCGGGGACAACGCCGATGCCTTCCCGAACGATGCCAGCGAAACGCTCGACAGTGATGGTGATGGTATTGGTGACAATGCTGATCCGACGCCTTTTGGTGAGGGTTATCAATACTATAAATTTACGCCTGCCAAGCTAAGGGATGACCCGGCGGCAAACAGTGTGCAATTGTCAGAGCTGAGCTTCTACAGCTTCGGTGTGCGGCTTGCGAATGCCCTTGTAACGAACCCGAATGGCAGCAATCCATCCAACGAGACGCCGGATCTCGCGAATGACGGCAATACCGGCACAAAATGGCTCGACTTCAACAAGGGTGCCTTGGTGTATGACTTTGGGCAGACTGTGAATGTTGAAGCCTATGCCTTTACCACGGCCAATGATGTGACGGCGAGAGACCCTGTCAGATGGACACTTGAAGCCAGTCAGGATGGAATGAGCTGGGTCATGCTTGATGACCGCTCAGGAGAAGATTTCCCCACGCCTGTTGCGCGGTTTACCGAGACTGAGCAATTGGTAGTCCAGACGGCTGCGCCGCCGGCTGTCACGCCATTGCCGCATATGCCGCGCCATTCTTCTACCATTATTGTTGAATCCAGTTCTGGCAGTGACCGTATCTGGAATGTCAACCCGGATAACGATTCGGTTTCCGTGATCGACCCGGCCGGCACACTGCTGGCGGAGATTTCGGTAGGCAGTAATCCATGGTCACTCGCCAAAGCACCGAACGCCGACCTGATCTATGTCAGCAACAAGAAGGATGCAAGCATCAGTATCATTAGTACGCAAAGCCTGACACTTGCGCAAACCGTGAATCTGCCCAGGGCTTCGCAACCACATGGCATTGTGTTCAGTAGTGATGGTGCAGACTACTTCGTTGTGCTGGAAGCGTTGGCACAGGTCCAGAAGCGGAATACCTCGGATAACAGCCTGCTTGCAACGGTGCAGTTAGCAGGCAAGCCGCGTCATGTTTCCATGCAGTATGATGACAGTCGGTTGCTGATCAGTAATTTCATCACTCCCCCGGTACCGGGCGAAAGCACAGCAACGGTCGATGTCGCCAATGGCGCAGGCGAGGTTTTTGTGATTGATCCCGCGTCAATGGCTCTATCCGATATCGTCGGGCTGAGTCATGATGACCGTGGCATCAGTGAAAGCCAGGGACCCGGTTTGCCAAATTACCTGCATGCTCCAGTGATCTCTTTTGATGACCGGTATGCCTATGTCCCGTCCAAGAAAGACAACATCCGTTCCGGTGCCCTGCGAGGGGTTGCCGGTATGACCTTCGAATCTACGGTAAGGGCCAATGCTTCGCGTATTCTGTTGGATACCGGATTGGAAGATACCGGTTTCAGAGTCGATTTTGATAATGCCAGCCTTGCAACCGGGGCCGCGTTGACAGGGGATAACCGCTACCTGCTGACTGCGCTGGAAACGAGTCGGGAGCTATCCGTGTACGACACGCTTAATAACTATGAACTGATGCGTCTGCCTACCGGACGGGCCCCCCAGGGCGTGGCGTTGTCGACCGACGGAGCGATTGCCTACGTGCACAATTTTATGGATCGAAGTGTTTCGCAATTTGATTTGAGTGAGATGATTGAAACGGCTCTGCCAAATACCGAGGTGTTGGGGGAGTATGCAATCGTGACAGCCGAAGCGCTGTCTGATCAGATCCTGAAAGGCAAGCAGTTGTTCTACGATGCGGCGGATGATCGTCTCTCTCTGGATAACTATATGAGTTGCGCCTCCTGCCACAACGAGGGTGACAGTGATGGCAGGGTCTGGGACCTGAGCATGATGGGTGAAGGCTTGCGCAACACGATTTCGCTGAGAGGAAAAGGTGCAGGTCACGGACGTGCCCATTGGACCGGAAACTTCGATGAGGTGCAGGACTTTGAGAATCAGATTCGATTCCTGAACATCGGTTCTGGTCTGATGGATCAGGCGGATTTTGATCTGACGAGTGATACCCTGGGTACGCCAAAGGCTGGTTTTAGCCCGGATCTCGATGCGCTCGCAGCGTATGTAAACTCATTGACCGAGGTGCCGCCAAGTCCATTCAGGGTTTCGGCCGCCACCATGTCGAGCGAGGCCTTGACCGGCGAGCAATTGTTTTTCAGTCACGGGTGCGATAGCTGTCATGCGGTGCCGAATCTGACCGATTCCGAGGCAAATTTACTGCATGATGTCGGGACGATTGATGCTGACAGTGGCACTCGCCTCGGGGCGCCATTAACAGGCTTTGATACGCCTTCACTATTGGGCGTCTGGGAAAGCCCTCCCTACTTGCATGATGGTTCGGCCCAGACCCTGGAAGATGCCATCCTCGCGCATGCATCGCTGACCTTGCAGGCATCGGAAGTTTCTGCACTGGTGGCCTTGCTCAGTGAGCTGGAAGCGGCACCAAAAAACACTGCACCGGCTCTTCAGGTTCAGACCGGGCGCATGGAGATCCTGCAATCCGGGGCTGACCAGTGGCATCGTGTTGACTTTGAAGCGCCATTTGATGTTTCTCCTGTGGTCGTGATGGGGCCACTGACGCTGAACGGTGGAGATCCGACTGTGATGCGGGTCAGAAACGTGACTGAAACAGGTTTTGAGTTCCAGATGGACGAGTGGGACTACAAAGATGGCTGGCACACGACCGAGACTGTCCAGTTTATTGCGATGGAGCCCGGTCAGCATGAGATCGATGGCCTGAAGGTGGAAGCCGGCATGATGAACGTGAATCAGTCCTGGCAGACGGTCGGTTTTTCCCAGGCCTTTGCTCAGGTGCCGGTAGTGTTTTCGCAGGTCAGTTCTGTCAACGAAAGCGATGCTGTTACGACGCGCTTGCGTAACATCGGAGTCAATAGCTTCCAGGTGCAGCTCGAAGAGGAAGAGGCATCCAATCAGAGTCACGCGCATGAGGATGTGCACTTCATTGCGATTGAGCCCGGTTCAGCGGAACTCGATGGCAGGCAGATCCTGGTGGGCACTACTGGCCGGGCAGTCAGGCACAGTTGGTACACGGTGAACTTTGGCGCTCTTGGTTCGTATACCGCGCTGGCCAACATGCAATCCAACTATGGCGGCGATACCTCGAATATTCGCGCACGAAACTTCGATGCAAGTTCATTTCAGGTTCAGGTTGACGAAGAGCAGTCCAGAGACTCGGAAGTCAATCACACGACGGAAAATGTCGGCTGGTTGATTCTGTCTGACTGAGCTGGGTATTCAGGGCGGGCGATGGACCTGGACACTGGTCGTTGAATCAGTGTCCAGGTTTTTTTTGGGGGCTAAGCTTTTTTTGATTAAGGCAGCATCATGCCGCGCAGGGTAAAGAAGATAAGCGCAGCCATGGCGCCAGAAGCTGGGACGGTGATGACCCACGCGGCGGCAATTTTCAGCAAGGCTGAGCGTTTGACCAATTCTTCGCGGTAAACTTTCTTCAGACCTTTGCGTTCTTTTTTGGAAAGGTGCGATTCTTTTTTGTTTCGCTTTAGCTCCTGCAGCATACGGGACTTTTCAGCGATGGAGGCTTTATCAAACTCCGCCAAAAATTGGCTGACCTTTTCTTCGTCTTCATTCTGATGGTGTGCCTTGATTTTCTGAATCCTTCTGGCGTAGGCCGCTTTCAGGTACTCCCGCAAAAATCCGACGCCGAATACCCCACCCACCGCAATATGGGTGGATGAGACGGGCAGACCGAGTTGGGAGGCGATAATCACGGTGATTGCAGCCGCCATGGCTATGGAGAATGCACGCATCTGATCGAGCTCGGTGATTTCAGAGCCGACGGTCCGGATCAGTTTTGGACCAAATAGCGCCAGGCCCAGTGCAATTCCCAAGGCCCCGATCATCATGACCCAGAGCGGGATATTGGCTTTCTGTACCACGCCACCCTGAAGAATCGCATCGTTAATGGCTGCAAGAGGCCCGACCGCATTGGCGACATCATTGGCGCCATGCGCGAAGCTTAATAATGCGGCGGCAAAGATCAAAGGAATGGTAAACAGGATATTGACCGAGGCTTTGCCGTTTTCCAATGCGTCGGCTTTTTTGGCAATCATGGGTCTGACCACGGTATAGATGATCACCGCGGCGGCCAGTCCGATACCGGCTGCCGTGGGGAAGTCCATTTTCCAGATCTTCTTGAGACCTTTCAGGGCAAGGTAGGTGCTGAACGCCCAGGCCATGATCATGATCAGAATCGGCACCATTTTCTTGGCTGCTGAGATCATGTCGCTTTGATAGGTAATCGTGCGCTTGATAACGAACAGAAACGTGGCCGCGATAAGACCGCCCAATACCGGTGAGATCACCCAGCTAGCGGCGATCATTCCCATTTTGTCCCAGTTGGCGATGCCGAGCCCTCCGGCTGCAATGCCGGCTCCAAGCACACCGCCGACGATCGAGTGCGTTGTTGATACAGGAGCACCCAGCGCAGTCGCAATATTCAGCCAGACCGCACCGGCGAGCAAAGCCGCCATCATCAGCCAGATAAAGGTGTTGGGATCGCTGATCGAAGAGGGGTCAATGATGCCTTTTTTAATAGTACTGACGACATCTCCTCCGGCGATCAGTGCCCCGGAGGCTTCGAAAATGGCGGCGAGGATAATCGCACCTGTGAGCGTCAGCGCCTTTGATCCGACGGCGGGTCCGACATTGTTGGCAACGTCATTGGCACCAATGTTGATGGCCATATAGCCGCCAATCATCGCGGCGGGTATCAGCATAAAGCCGCCGGGTACGCCCTCAATCTGCGAGTATATGTAGATGACTATCGCGACGAGAAAGAGAATGGCATAGCCGAATCTCATTATCTCAGGTCGATTGAAGAGTGTCGCTTGTTCGATCTTGTTCAATTGGTTTATGTCCACAAATACGGCTCGCACGTAGATTTAAAAGTAGGGAATTATCCATATCTTCATTCTGGAATTCACTCAGAGAATCGTCCTGTGATTCATATCATCCGTTTCTTGCTGGTTTCAAGGGCCTCAAACAGAAGATGGCGGTGAGTTTAGTTGGAATCATGTTGTCTTGGAAATTTTTATGTTCACTTTGACTTTATGGCCGTGGGTTTGCATTAGAAAAACATCAGCTGGGTCGTCCGGAAAGAGATGCAAATATTGAACTTGAAATGAATCTATCACCGGGTGATCCCGGATTCGATGTTCATGCATCATGAATTTCAGACAGAATCCCTCCTAATCGGATACCTTATTGACAAGGGGGGAATGTTTCCCGCACAGGGCTTGAAATAGAGCAGATAAAGGCCACCGTTGTTACACTTTTTGCTCACCACTGACAGGGAGCTGCCTTATTACCGCCTCTCCGGTAAATCGATGCGTTTTGGTAGCACATTCACCATTTCGTCAATTCATGGCGCATTTCGCTTGTTAAGTTGCGATCAGCATTGGCTGGTCTAGTATCTAAGTAATGAATAAATTTAGGAAATATCCGTAATAATGCGTCAGTCCGTCTACTTTGTTGTAAGAATGATCACCCTCTTAGTTGCTCTCAGCGTTTATCCGGTTTCTGCTATGTCTGTGCCGCTGGAAGAGTATGTTGCCGATGCAATAAGCGCGAGCCCTATTGTGAGGGAAAAAGTGCATATTTATCGACAAGCACTGCAGGATAAAGAGTCGTCTCTAAGTGGCTGGCGTCCGAGTGTCGATCTGGAAGGCACCATTAGCCATGTGGAGTCAGATACACTGACACGTAATTCCCAGTCGGGGGATTACAACAGCAATATCGTTGAACTGTCGGTTACCCAGAATCTGTTTAACGGTTTCGATACAGAAAATGCCATTAAGCAAGCGGATGCGCGTATTCAGGCTGCGCTATATGATATTTACGACACAGCTGACAACCTTGCACTGGAAGCCGTTCAGGCTTATCTGGAGGTGCTGAAGCAGAAAAAGCTTTATGCACTGGCGCAGGAAAACGTCGCGTCTCACGAAGAAACACTCAGACAAATCAATGCGAGAAATGCCTCGGGTGCGAGTCGGCGTTCAGAGTTGGAGCAAACCGAAGGGCGTGTCGCCAGAGCCTTTGCCAGTATGCTCGCACAATATAATAACCTTGAAGACGCACTGACCCGTTTGCATGAAATTTTAGGACGTTATATCGCGGTTGATGATTTTGTTGACCCCGAAATGCCCGATGAAATCGATGGGGCTCTAGACTCCCTGACCAACCGGGCTTTGCTGGAACATCCTGCTCTCAAGGTTTCCCAGTACAACATTGAAGCGGCAAGGCATAATCATCGCCGTGCCAAAAAATCATTCTATCCCAAGCTGGATGTGCGTCTGGCGCAGGAGATCAATGACAACATAAGAGATTCAAGAGACAACGATGATGAGCTGAGCTTGTCTCTGAACCTGAGTTATAACCTGTACAACGGTGGTGCAGACAAAGCGGAGCGCAGAAAGCGAGTCAGCAGCATCGCCCAGGAGCAGCAATTTGAAGGCCGCGTGCGCAGGCAGGTGATCAATACCTTGCGTCTGGCTCATAAGGCGGATGAGTTACTTCAACAGCAATTGGTGTATCTGGATAAGCATGTCGTTAAATCCCAGGAAACCATGGTGTCTTACCAGGAGGAGTTCTTTGTTGGTGAGAGGGATCTGATTGATTTACTGGATGCCAAGAACGAAGTGAATAGTGCACAGAATAGCTATTCTGAAGCCTACTATGATGCCTTGGCCGCGCGTTTTCGGGTCTACGAAGGCTTAGGAGAGCTGTTCCAGCCGCTGGCGATTGAGCTAGTGGTAGATGGGGATGATTTGCAGGTATCGCAGATTAAAGCCAAAGGTGTCGATACCATCGAGGCCAGCCGGAAGCTGGACTTCGATGCGGACACAAGGCTTGATCGCCTGGATCAATGTGACAACAGCCTGAAAGGTGCTGTCATCGGACGATATGGCTGTGTAACGACAGTAGCCCCGGCAACTTACCAGGCGAATACGCCACCGGTGGCAATGGACAACGAGTACGATGTTGGCCGAAACAGTTTTCTGAAAGTGTCGCCGGCAATGCTGATGGCGAATGATGTCGATGCCGAGTCAGAGCAACTGATCTTTGTTGGTTTTTCTCAGCCAGAGTACGGTGCGGTTGCCTTGGATGAGAGCGGATTGCTTGTTTTCAGGGCGGCGGATGGTTTTGTCGGTACCGACCGCTTTTCTTATTCCATTGAAGATGAGCGCGGCGCAGGCGCCACGGCTAATGTGATCATTCATATTCCCGAACGAATCTCTTTGGATGAATCTTTATTCGTCAACTTTGAATACAATTCAGCGGATCTGACCGAGGGCTCCAGTTTGATACTGGATCAGGTTCTAAGGGCAATGCAGACGTCGCCGGAATTAACCTTGAACGTTTTTACCTATACGGATAGCCGGGGCTCTGAGCGTTTTAATCTGGCCTTGTCAGAGCGGCGCGCCGAAGCGATTGTCGACGTGTTTGCGGCAGAAGGTATTGATACAAAACGCCTTTTCGTCAAAGCGATGGGAGAGAAAAACCCGATCGCGGACAATGACACAGAGGAAGGTAGAGCAATCAACCGGCGTGGAGAATTTGTGCTTCGCAAGTGAAATTCAAGTACACCGGCTGTTGGATGATGGGTGAGTCCAAGGGGCGTATGGAGCAAAGGGCGTTAAACGAATTCTCTGTCCTGATATCGGGATTGAGCTGCTGGGGGCTAGGGTCATTTTTAGGCATCACGAGGTTCAACGCGGATTGATCAGGTTGTGTCTGATTCTTATGGTCGCACTCTGTAGCCTGTTGAAAACCCACGCTCAACCTTTTTTGGACTTTGTGGCGCTGGATCGCCTTAAGAGTGAATACGGAGAAGCGGCATTTCAGCGGGGAGAGCGCCTTAATCAGCTGTTGCTGGAATTAAAGACGAAAGACACTAAAACCAAGCTTCTTGAGGTGAATCGTTTCTTTAATCAGGCTAGGCACCGTTTTGACCAGGAAGTATGGGGCGAGTCGGATTATTGGGCAACACCTGAAGAATTTATCGGGCGACATACCGGTGATTGCGAAGATTTTGTGATCGCGAAGTACTTTACCCTGCGCTATTTGGGGATTGCTGACGAGCACCTTTATTTAACCTATGTGAAAGCACTGAAGCAGAATATCGCGCATATGGTTCTCTCGTATTTCGAAACACCTCAAAGTATTCCGCTTGTGCTCGATAACTACGACTTGCGCATTCTTTCCGCCGATAAGCGTACAGATTTGCTGCCGATCTACAGTTTTAATGCGGAGTCGCTGTTTTTAACCAATGCATCTGCCGGTCTGGGTAAGCGCTTGCCGACAGATAAGGTCAAGAACAGTAAGTGGACAAAATTATTAGGTTCTCTCAAAGAGGCGGTTAAATGACCTTGTTTAAACAAATTGCGTTGATCGTCTCCATGGGCGTCATGGTGTTGCTGGTGCTCATTAGCCTGGATAACTTTCAGCGAACCAGCCATTTTCTTGAGTCACAAATGCAAACGTCGGCCCAGGATGTGGCCACGACTTTAGGCATCGCGATTTCGACCACCAACAGTGGGAATGACAAGGCCGCCCTCGAAACCTACTTTAATGCCATGTTTGATAGCGGTTATTACTCGCGAATTCAGTTAGTAAGAGCCGATAGCAGCATTATTCATATGAAAGAGCGGGCGATGTCGGTCGACTCAATTCCTGACTGGTTTATTGAATTGGTTCCTCTGGCTCCGGCCGTTGGTAAGGCCACTATTCGTCAAGGATGGGTTGTGCTTGGGACATTGGAAGTGAGTATTCACCCGGCGCTTGCTTATGCCGAACTGTATCAGAATATCAAGCGTTCCCTTGCCTGGTTCGCCTTGTTGTTTTTTCTGATTCTGTGTGTCTTGTGGTTTGATTTACACGTGCTGCTTCGGCCTTTGAAAAAGGTCAGGGATCAGGCGGAGGCGATCCATGAAAACCGCTTTATCAAGCAAACAAAATTGCCCAAGACGACGGAGCTTCGAAGTGTCGTGATTGCTATGAATCACATGATTGGCAAGGTTCAACAGGTTTTCAATGACCAGGAGCAAACCCTGGCTCGCTGCCAGACCCTAATCTACAAGGATGAAGCAACAGGTCTTGGTAACCGTAAGTACCTGTTGTCCCAGTTGGTTAAACTGACAGCCGAAGAGTCTACTTTCAGTGGTAGTATTATCTTATTCAAAATCGGTAATCTGAAAGAAATCAGTGACCAGTACGGCTATGAAAAAGCAGATCTCTGTGTTGAGAAACTTGTAGCGATTTTGAACGGGCGCATATCAGAAGAACTGGAAGAACATTGTGCGCGCATGAGTGAGGATGAGTTTGCGCTGGTCCTTCCTTCAGATAAGCAGGGTGCCGGTCAGGCCGCGAACGAAATTTTTGCGTCGTTCAAAGAAAAGCTATCCTCGCAACTCGCGAGTGCATATCTGGTCGCGGGCTCTGCTTCGGTGCAAGCCGGCTCTGAAACAGGGGCGGTCTTGGCGCAGTTGGATATGGGACTGTCGCAAGCGATCTCCGAGGGCGTATACGCTTACAGGCACGCCGGCGAAACACCGCTTGTTTTACCACAAGGGAAATCCGAATGGCGTCAGTGGTTTAAAGACAAACTGGCAAACAACGGCTTTTATCTGGTTGCGCAGCCTGTTTTTGATGGGTCCAGGCAGATAATACAGAGAGAGTTGTTTATTCGCGTAAACGATGAGAAGGGGCAGCTCGTACCTGCGGGTGTTTTTATCCCCATGGCGCAAGTATTGGGCTATGCTTTGGCGGTTGACCGGATGGTTTTCAAACTTCTGGATAACATCCTAAGCGAGGGTGGGAACCCTATTCCTTTTGCGATCAATCTGTCGAATTCGTTTTTCCAAAAGGCGGATGCCCTGGAGGACTTTACGGCGCTGCTTGATCATTTCCAGGCAAAAGGGCAGCAATTATGTGTTGAGGCAAGCCATCAGGCATTTTTGAAATCCCCCCAGATGTTTCGGAAGATTGCATCCGCAGTGAAGTCCAAAGGCCACCGTTTCGGAATTGATCATTTGGACCTGAATATCTCTATGGATGTTCTTCAGGCAGTGCAGCCGGTTTACGTGAAAGCGAGTGCGCGCCTGTTGGATGATATGAGTGAGAACAAGGCAACCGGTGCTTATCAGGCCCTGAGTACCTTAACCTCTGCGCTCGATATCCAGATCATTGCGGTAGGGGTAGACAAGCAGGAACTGGCAGACAAACTATTGGCTTTAGGTGTAAATGGAATGCAGGGTAATTTATTAGCAGATGCTGAGTTGTTAATGTGAATCAGGTTGAATCAGATTACGATCCACTTTTGGAATGTTTGGTCATTTTTGCCAAGCTATTTAACAGGCCAGTCTCTGTTGATGCGCTGATTGCGGGCTTGCCGGTTGGGCCCGATGAAAATGGTCCTGAATTATTTTCGATTAACAGCTCGAAGGGCATGTTTTCCCGTGTGGCAAAGCGGGCGGGATTTGCCTCCCGCCTGATTAAACGTGAGCTGATGCAGCTGGATGGATTGCTGCTGCCATGCATTCTGATCCTGAAAAATCGAAACGCCTGTATTCTGGAAGAAATCGATGCCCGGAATAAGCGGGCAAAAGTCATCTTTCCCGAGGTCGGCGAAGGTGAAGAATGGGTTCCGCTGGACCAGCTGGAAGAGCAATATATGGGTTTTGCCTTCCTGTTAAAGAGTGAATACCAGCAACGTGCCGCGCAAACAAGCCAGCTGAAGGTGAATCAGGGGCACTGGTTTTGGGATACCCTGGATAAATCCAAGGACGTGTTCTTTAGTGTCCTCATGGCCTCTTTGCTGATCAATTTATTTGCGATCGCAACGCCACTATTTACCATGAACGTCTATGACCGAGTGGTGCCGAATGATGCGCTTGAAACACTCTGGGTGCTGGCGATCGGCGTTGCACTTGTTTATATCTTCGATACCGCGCTGCGTTTTATCCGCACCTATTTTCTGGAGACCGCAGGTAAAAAGAGCGATGTGATTATGTCATCGATTCTTTTCGAACAAGTGCTGAATTTAAAGATGGATCACTGGCCTAAAAGCATTGGTGCTTTTGCCAGTAACCTGCGTGATTTTGAGAGTATCCGGAACTTTTTTACCGCATCAACCCTCGCCACACTGGTTGATTTGCCCTTTGCCATACTGTTGTTGCTGATTGTTTTTTATATCGGCGGCGCAATTGTAGCCATTCCATTGATTACGATGTTGCTGTTGTTGCTCTATAGTGCCGCGGTTGTGAAACCTTTGCGCCGTAGCGTTGAGTCCGTTTATGAGGCTTCTGCCAATAAAAATGCGCATCTGATAGAGAGTCTGAGTGCGATCCAGACCATTAAGGCCCTGGGGGCCAGCCATCATGCGCAATGGGTCTGGGAAGAATCGTCAGGTGATATTGCCGAAAAATCCATGAATAGCCGCATGCTTTCAAACTCGATTTCGGTGGTGACAAACCTGCTGACCCAGTTGAACACGGTCGCGATCATCATTTTTGGTATTTATATGATTGGCGACCTTGAACTCTCCCTTGGAGGCTTGATTGCGGTGGTCATGCTGTCGTCACGTGCGGTGTCACCCATGGGCCAGGTGGCGACGCTCATCACGCAGTATCATCAGACGCGCGCAGCTTACGATAATTTGAATGAGTTAATGAAAAAGCCGGTTGAACGTTCCGAGAGCAAACCTTATGTAAGGCGTCCGTCTTTTGAAGGCCAGATAGAATGCAAGCACATGAGCTTTACCTACCCGGAAGCCCAAAGTGCCGCTCTGGAAGATATTAGTATTTCGATTCAGCCCAAAGAACATGTCGGCATTATCGGAAAAGTAGGCTCGGGGAAGAGCAGTTTTGCGAAACTGCTCTTGTCTCTCTACGAACCTTCGTCCGGTTCCCTGTCGATCGACGGCATCAATATTAACCAGATCGACCCGGCCGATCTGCGCATGAATATCGGCTATTTGTCGCAAGACGTGCAATTGGTGCATGGCACCATTCGGGATAACCTGATTTATCGAAACCCGAAAATAACAGACGAGCGCTTGCTGGAAGTGTCTGCCTTATGCGGCGTGGACCAGTTTGTGAATCGGTTGCCTTCCGGCTTTGATACGCAGGTCGGAGAGCAGGGTGTCAGTTTGTCGGGTGGGCAACGTCAGGCGATTGGACTCGGCCGGGCCATGTTATTGGGTGAATCGATTCTGGTGCTGGATGAGCCAACCAGCCATATGGACAATACCACCGAGTCAGTGATTCGGAAAAACCTGTATGAATACACGCGCGATCGAACTCTGGTGTTGGTGACGCACAAGGCGGCGATGCTTGATTTGGTCGAGCGTCTGATCGTGATTGATCAGGGCCGGGTCTTGATGGACGGCCCGAAAGCTGAAGTAATGGCCGCACTGAAAGGCAAAAATCGTGAAGCATAGCCAGCCAAATCAGAACAAAAAATATTCGGATAGTGATCTGGCCTATATGCGCAGCCTGTCTGCGGCAGTCGTGCAGCGTTCACCCAAGCACTTGATGATGGTCGTTATCATCATGGTTGCGCTGGTTTTCACGGCCATTGCCTGGATGAACTGGGCCGAAATTGATGTGGTTGTGCGTGGAAATGGCAAGGTGGTTCCATCGCGGCAAGTGCAGGTTGTGCAAAGTCTCGAAGGCGGCGTGGTTTCGGACATCTTGGTACAAGAGGGTGATCTGGTGAAAGCAGGGCAGGCCATGTTGAAATTAAGCGATGTGGCATTTTCCAGTTCCTTTGAAGAAAACCGCCTGCTTTACTCGGAGTTGCAGGCGAGAAGTATTCGCCTGGAAGCTGAGGCGAACGGTTCTGATTTTAATGCGTCCATGATTCGGGAGGAGATAGACCCTACTGTCCTGGAGTCAGAAAAAAGCCTGTTCGAAAGCAATCGTCAACAGCTAAGCGAAACCTTGAGCATTTTCGGAGAGCAGATTCGTCAGCACGAGAGCGCACTGGAAGAAGCGCAGTCCAAGGTGCGCCGTCTGAAAAAATCTCTAGCGCTCCTGAAACAGGAAATTGAGATTAAAAAGCCATTGGCTGAAAACAGGATTATCAGCGAAATTGAGTACCTGCAGTTGCAACAAAGAGAGGCAGAAGCGGAAGGTGAGCTGGATATCGCCAGCATTTCGATTCCACGGCTTAGGTCGGCCATTGAAGAAGCGAAAGGGAAGTTGGAGCAAAGCCGGCTGGATTTCAGAAACAAAGCCAAGTTGGAATTGAACGAAACGCTTGCCGAACTATCCCGAGTGGCCGAGACGCAAACTGCGCTTGAGGACAGAGTGACACGTACGACTTTGCGATCACCCGTGGATGGTGTCGTCAAACGTCTGCACGCCAATACCATCGGCGGTGTTGTAAGTCCGGGCAACAAAGTACTGGAAGTGGTGCCATTAGGTGATTCATTGCTGGTAGAGGTTCAGATAAAACCCGCGGATATTGCGTCAATCGACGTGGGCCAGAAGACCAGATTGAAGTTCAGCGCCTATGACTTTGCCATACATGGTGGTGTTGCGGGTGAAGTGGTCTTTGTCAGTGCCGATACCATCACGAATGACGAAGGCGAAAGCTACTACATTGTGCGTGTGTTGCCGGAACAGATTTATCTGGACGAAACCAACAAGCGAATGGAAATCAAGGTCGGGATGACCAGTGAGGCAGATATCATTACATCCAAAAAAACGATACTGGAATATTTACTTAAACCGATCAACCGTGGTTTACAAAAAGCACTGACAGAAAGCTGATATGACACTCTACATATATTCAAAATCAGACTCGTTTAGAAGCCATATCAGCACATTGATGTTGGCGCATGCCACTTTCCGTTCGGACTTGGACAATATAAAAGCGGCTGCCGGTGATGTGGTGCTGATTCATGGCGACTCTTTTGCTGAACAGAACCTGACCGAGGCGCTCAGGGATTCTGCGACGCGTTCATACGCGGTTGCCATTGCAGAAGAGTTTCCCGACCTTGGGAAAATGCTTCGCTACGCAAATCTGGGGGTGAATGGTTATTGCAATGCCTATATGGCGAAAGCGCATTACGAGCAATTAGCGCTGATGCTGCAAAGCGGACAGAGTTGGTTTCCTCCCGCCTTGTTATCGCAAGCCCTGTCTGTTGCCCATACCAGTGTTCGTCCCGAAGAAAGCCATGAGCAGTTGTTGGAACTCACTTCACGGCAACGTCAGATTGCACTTTGCATTGCGGAAGGTAAATCAAACAAAGATATCGCCGAAGAGTGCGGTATTGCCGAGAGAACCGTCAAATCCCACCTCACCCAAATCTTCGATAAATTGAATGTCAGCGACAGAATCGGACTGGTTATCCACCTCAAAAAACTTAACATGTTAGGCAGCAACAAACGCTAAGCTGACTCACGCCTTTAAGATAAAATGAACCACGTTTTGCCCCTCTGCTAAAAAATTGAGCTGAAACAAAAAGATACAGGACTTGCTACCCAGGTACGATATTTTCTTGCCACCACCCCGACTATTCTTTAAAGACATCGTAAAAGGAGTAGGTAATGGCGGCTAAAAGTATTGGTTTTATTTCGAAATTGGTTGGTAACGCAGAAATTCGCACCGAAGACGGGGTGATAAAAGTTGCGCATCTGGGCGATATCGTCAAGCAGGGAGAGGTAGTTCTTGCCGGCCAAAACAGCATAGTTGTCATTGATTTCAATAGCGGTGAAAAGTTAACGGTTGGCCCACAAGCCAGTGTCGCCCTGGACGATTCTGTATCGTTTGATAGCGGTGATTTTTCCATGGATCTGGTAGACCAGCAGGCCGCACTGCAACAACTGATTCTGGACGGACTTGATGTATCCGCTCTGGAGGAAACCGCTGCGGGTAGGGAATCCCAGGATTCAGATAGCAACTCGCTACATCAGTCCAGCGTTTATGAACGGGATGGCCTGGAGGGTCAGGTTGAGACGCGTCTTACACCGATAGATGACGATGGTCTTATTGCCCCTGATGATAATCTTGGTTCCAATATCGAATCCGGCATTAATAATGCGGCCGGTTCGGCCGGATCGACAGAGTCGCTTCCTCCGGTCAATACCGAAAACATTACTATCGCGCTTGATGCGTCTATCAGCGCCGACGACGTGATTACCGAAGCGGAAGCCGCGGGAACGGTAGCCGTTTCAGGCTCTGTTGGCAGTGATGTGAAGGTCGGCGATGCCGTTGCACTTGTCATTAACGGTGAAACGTATACCGGTCTGGTTCGGACCGGTAATACGTTCAGTATCGATGTGGCCGCCAGTGACCTTGTTGCCGATCCGGATAGTACGATTGATGCCACCGTGACGACTACCGATGCGTTTGGCAGACAACTCCGGGCATCCGATAGCGAGGGTTATTCCGTCGATGTCACACCGCCATCCGTTTCGTTGTCGGTTGACGGGGCCATAACCGCCGATGGCATTATTAATCTGAGCGAGTCTACTTCGACTGTTCCTGTTAACGGGACGGTAAGCGGGGAATTTCAGGCCGGTGATATCGTTACCCTGACGATAAATGGCACAAGTATTTCCGGACCGGTCAGCGAAGATGGTAGTTTTTCCTTTGATGTCCCGGGTAGTGAGCTGGTAGCCGATCCGGGTGCCACGATCGGAGTTTCGTTCATCGCTTCAGACGCCGCCGGCAATGTCGCAGAACCCGTCACCGCCTCGGTTTCATATTCGGTGGATACGAGCGCATCGGCCAGCATTGTTGTCAACAATATAACCGCAGACGACAACCTGAATAACGTCGAGTCAGACCAAACGATTGAAGTTTCAGGTGCAGTTGGAGGAGACGCGGCTGAGGGTGATGTTGTCAGTTTCACTGTTAACGGCACGGATTATTCCACGACTGTTCAAAGTGACGGCTCCTACCGTGTTGAGGTTGCTGGTGCAGATCTGGCAGGGCAGCCAAGTTTCGATGTTACTGTTGCCGGACAGGATGATGCCGGTAATACGTTTACTGCAAGTGCCACTTCAACCCATACCGTATCAGCACCCTTGGTTGCAACGATCAGTCTGGATGAAGCCATTACTGCGGACGATATTATTAATGCGTCTGAAGCTTCGGGAATTGTTGCTGTTACGGGTCGAGTTTCCGGTGATTTTCAGGCGGGTGATATCGTCACCTTGACGATCAATGGTGTGGAATCAACCGGCCCGGTTGCTGCGGATGGCAGCTTCAGTATTGAAGTTCAGGGCAGCGATTTGCTGGCTGATGCAGATTCAACAATTCAGGCTTCATTTGTGGCCACAGATGCAGCAGGCAATGTTTCCGAGCCGGTGAGCACTTCCGAATCCTATGCCATCAGTACAATCGTATCCTTAAGTGCAACCAGCAGTATCTCCGAAGCTGGCGGCACGATTACCTACACAGCATCGGTGGACATTGCACCGGAAACTGACATGACTGTGAACCTGGATAATGGCGAAAGTATTACCATCGTCGCTGGTGAAACTTCCGGCTCCGTTGATGTCAACGTTGTTGCCGATGACGATGTATACGTAAGTGCTGAAACCATTAGTGCCTCGATCACAGGTACAAGCGGAGGTGGTTTGGAGAGTGTTTCAATAAACACGACTCCAGCCACCACAGCAGTGACAGATACGATCGATGCTACGACCGTTTCCTTGTCTGCAACGGGTTCGATTACGGAAGCGGGCGGCACAGTCACTTATACCGCTAGCGTCGATAATGCGCCTGCGACGGATATGACGGTTAATCTGGATAATGGTGAAACCATTACCATCGTGGCTGGCAATACTTCCGGTTCGGTCGATGTCACAGTCGCCGCTGATGAAGATGCCATCTTGGACGC
>PZPK01000015.1 GCA_006212045.1 Oleiphilus sp.
GCACGACTGCCTACACACAAAAACAATCGGCTGGATGAGTTGTTGCCTCACAACTGGCAAGCGGATCAATAGGGTTTTACCGGACGCTTACGAACTTTAAACAATCGAAACAGGAAGAAAATATGAACAAGTACGAAGTAAGATTCATTGAGTATGGCGTCGAGTTCTCTTCTGACAAAATGATCGAACGACTTGCGGAAACGCTAGTCCGAAAGCTTACTGCTCGCGGAATAGTGACCGCGAATAAAGTCAAAGATTCGAGCCGATTTTAAGAAATGTTGAGGTAACCGATTATGGGTATTTTCTGGGTGTTTTTCAGTGACCGTGGCAACCAACTGAAACTGCGAATTGATGCAAATGGTCGTAAAAAAGCGATCAAGATGGCGAAGCAAAAAGCTGCTGAAATGAATGCGGCATGGGGTACACATTGGCAGTTTAAGGACTGCCAAGCGTGTCGTTAATTATCTAATCTGTCGGGCGTGCCATCTAAGGGCTGAGACATTGGCCACTAGGAGAATCAACGAAGGCTGCATGGCGCAAGGCCGGTAAGATCTGTCGGAATAACAAGAAAAAGAAGAAAGGTTAAAAAAGCAGTGGCCCCTTATACCTTATGGTATTTCGGGGCCAGCGCTATTCCGAGATTCCTATCGGTATCACTCAATGATACTTCTCTACCGGCTTGCAGTAGCGCTATCCTCTACTGGGACAAGGCAGTCCTTCGCAGGTGAACAGACAGCGGGAGGCGAGGTTATTAGGAGCTACACTCCTCAATCCGAACGATCTCGCTCTTACTGCGGAACAATATAGGAGGACTTTACTTCGAAGTAAACCCAAAAGGGAGTTCGCGATTGTGGTTATTTGACCGGTGCCCTCTGACGTCCGACCTGTCATTCCACGTCATTTTTCCCTTACAGCCGGCTTTGCGTCAAGTGAGCTGGAATAAAAAATAATTATTGGATCACTGGTTATAGTTCTCGAGTGTCACGCGTATAGCGTATCCAAAGGAGCCAACTATGCAGCAAAAAGTTCTAATTGTTCCCAATCTTCGTCAAGGCGAGCTATGGCGAAGCCACGGTGGCGGGGAAGATGTCCGGGTCATGTCCTATGAAAACTGGGTGGTTGAATGCTTTGAGCGGTTTGGTTGGCGTGAGGATATCCAGCTAATCCATAAAGATGCGTTCGAGTTTCTTTGGGCATCAGTCTGTACCACGTTGGCCCGAAGGCACTCCCTGGATGCGACCAAGCTGACGAAGGAATTGTTCGTCGCAATTGAGTCGTTGGCATTATGGGGCGATCCACACGATGTCGAACAGATGGATCCTTTGGTCGCCGAGGCCATGGCTTTAGTGGCTCAACGCACTGCACAGGGGTTTGCGCCATTCTATTACGCCTATCGGTGGGTCGCCGACAATGCGTTGCTGCTTTCGCGACACTACTGCATCGGAACATTTGGTTATGACCAATGCCCAAGCAGATTACAGCTCACCTGCCAGGCCTTTTCCAAGCTCGATGCCTGGTTTGATAGTCAGTTGCCGGAACGCCCGGGGGCAAGCACCTCTTTCCAGCTATTTGATGATTCAGAGAGCGAGCTCAAAGCGCTTGCACACTGGGTGAAAGATTCCGTCAGCAGTGGCAGGCAATGTACCGCAGTGATTCCTCGTTTAGGTGACAAGAAAACAGCTATCGATCGAATTCTCACTGAGATCGTATGGCCTGATGCTGTGAATACCGGCAAGCAGGTGTGTGAATTGCCGGTCGATTTCGGAACCGTGACCTTTCTGAATGATACAGGTATCGGATCTGCGATCGCTCTGTTGCTCGAGCAGGCCTTCGAACCACTGACATTGACGCAGTGGCAGAGTATCGTTCTGTCGCCATTTATCGCGGGATGGTCCGAAGAGGTGTCCATTAGACGACGCGTCGCGTCTCAACTGGATCGCTGGCCGCGGCGTGCCATCAGCACCAATCAATTTATTGCGCTGTGCAAGCGTGAGGGGTGCGATGCATTCATTGAGGCTGTTCAGGGTTTCATGTCGTTCTCGGACGAATCAAAGCTGGCGCTTGAGTGGAGCCAGTGGTTAGCGGACAAGCTGGATGCCCTACTCGATCACACTGCTAATTTGGCGCTGCATGATGCCACGTCACTGATGCAAATTGACGAGCTGCGCCGGGTGATCACTTCGGTGGGGGTATTTGGGCGCACCATTAGCGCTACCGAGTTCTGGCAGTTTGTAAAGCGCATGCTCGGTCGTAAGGTTCTCCGCAAGACTGTGCAGGATGTGAAGCTTCGCTTGATCGACTGCAATGATATTGTCAATTTGCCGCTCAATGGCGCTTGGGTGGCTGAATGTGACCCCGGGCAATGGGCGCGGCATTATGACCGCCCTGCCCTGATCCCCGTCGATCTGCTTGTGGCTTGGGGGCATCCAAGTGTTCAGGACGGGCAGTTGCGAACGTTCGGTAACGCAGAGCTTATTTCGCTTGCTAAGCTGGGGAACCATTTGTCATGTGCGAAGCATTATAACCATAAGCGCAGCAATCCAATGTCTGAACTGCACTCATGTGAGCTTCAAAACGCTCAAGCTGCGACGGGCGGACTCGGCGAGGTAACCCTCACACGCAGAGCGTTTGAAGTGCTTCCTTGGGTCAGTGATAGCAAGGTACTCCGACAAGGCCAGGCATGGATTGATAGCCACAACAGCTGTCCAATGAAAGGCTTCCTGCGCCACCGTCTAGGCCTTCAGGCGCGGCGTAAGAAACACATTGGTCTTGAGCCCAGGTTGTTTTCTCTGTGGGTGCACAAATGCCTTGAACTGGCTTGGTTAGAGCTCAACACCAGCGCAAAGCTTCATGAAGAAAAAGATCAGCTTCAGGAGCATATTGCTCGCTGGGCCAGAGAAGGTCGGGATGCCTTGTTGAAACGGGAGATCTTGCCTGATCTGGAAGGATTGCTGGCACATGTCGAGGCGTTGATCCGGCAGGTGCTGCATGCGCATTTCAACTATCAGCTAAAGCGTTCTGAATCTTTCGAGGTCGTGGCCACGGAACAGACCATTGAAGTGGAAGCCGGGCCCTATCGTGTTGTTGGAATCATTGACCGCGTGGACCAAATTGAAGGTGCCCGCGTTCCAATTGATTACAAACGCTATGCATTCCAGTTAAGAGACTGGACCGGTGAAGATCTGCGATCGCTGCAGTTATTGATCTACATCCAGGATGAGTCGTTGGAAGCCGCCGGCGCCGGAGTCGAACAAGTTCTGAGCAATCAATACAAAGTCAGTGGCCTGGCGGATGAGATCGATGTCAGCGGGTTTGGCAAGTTTCGAGACGAACGTACCTTCGCAGATTTGAAAGAGGCGGCCAAGATACGGATTGATCAAATTGCCACCGAGATAAAAGACGGTGTGTTTGCACCTGCGCCGCTGAATGCTTCGATCGACTGCAAGGGCTGCTCATTACGTGGTTGCTGTCATGTTGAAGCGCAGTGAAAAAAGATTTCTGACACGGACGGTAGACTACTCCAAAAGGAGAACGAAATGCGTGATTTAGAAGCTCGAAAACAATGTTTGGATATCAGTAAATCAATTCTTGTGCGCGCCAGTGCCGGCTGCGGCAAGACGCATGAGTCGGTTAATCGTGTCTTGAGTTTACTGGGCTCCGCCTGTGACCAGCCAGAAGAGATTCTGGCGATCACATTCACTGTGGATGCTGCAGAAGAGCTGCGTGCCCGGGTAATCGATGCTATTCGCCGGGTCCAGGGCGGGATGGACGCGTTTGCAGCGCATGAACAGACCACCTATCTGCTGGCGGAAAAGGTCGCCCAGCGTGACCGAAAACTTGGTTGGCAACTACTGACGCAGCCTGACCGACTGAAGGTCATGACATTTGATGCATTTTATCAGCTGATCGTAAAGCAGGTGGGCAATGACGTGCTTGGGGGCGACTATCTGCAGATTACTGAGCGTCCGGAGTTTCTGTACGATGATGCGATTGATAGTGTCTTGGCTGACGCGTGGTCAGATGAGTTCCCGTGGTGCGAAGCGGTTCGCCAGCTTTGGGAAGTATTTGATGGCGTTGAAAGTCGTATTCGCGCCCTTTTGGTCGATATGCTGAGAACGCGAGATCAGTGGGGGGAGGCGATTGTGAGCTTCCAGTCTCGCGGGGACTTTGAGGTTGTTCAAAAGTTGCTGGGTAGCCAGTGTATGGCGCATATCCCGGACGAGGTTATTCATCGCGCAAAAACATTACTGGGTCAGCTGGATGACATTGGCTCACTTGATCATCCCGTGTTGCAATCGTTCTCTAAGCGACCGGGTGTCGAAGGTGATGTGGCTGAATATGCTGCGTTTTCGAGATGGCTGTTGACCTGCAACAAGACCTTTAAGCGCAAAGCCACTGTGCGTGAGGGGTTTCCACCATCTAAGGATAAATCTAACGCAGACCTGGTATCGGAACTGAAGCAGGATTACCTCGCTCTGGGCGAGGCGATCGGGAATGGAGTTGGTCTGCAGGCGCTCGCGTTGCTGGGAATGCTGGGTGAGGATGAGGATCCTCTGCTGGAAACCATGGTGACGGTGCTTAATGCCTTGCTACTTCAGCTGAAAGCGACGATGGATAAGCAGCGTGAGTGCGACTTCACCGAAATTGCATTGCGGGCGAATACAGTCTTGGGGCGAGAAGATGCTCCCTCGGAATTATTGCTCAAGCTGGATTATCAGATTCGGCATATTTTGGTTGATGAAGCGCAGGATACGTCAAATCTGCAGTTAAGGACGCTGGAGTTGTTGACTGCAGGCTGGCAGCCAGACGATGGTCGGACGTTGTTCGTTGTGGGCGATGGCAAGCAATCGATTTATCGATTCCGTAAGGCGAATGCCGGGATCTTCGATTATTTGGAGCGCAACGGGATCAATATGGTGAAGTTTCTACCATTGGAACTGAATACCAACTTTCGTTCGACGTCGTCAGTGGTGTCATGGATCGATGATCAGTTCGAGCAGATTTTTCCGTCTGCGAGCCTAGGTTGCTACAACGGTTTTGCGCACAGGCGTTCGTATGCCGTTCGAGAAGCAGAGGATAGCGGTGTGCAGTTACCGCTGATCGAAGGCGAAAACGATACGGAATGCCGTGCCAAGGAAGCCGGGTTTATCTGTGAGGAGATTGGGCGGATCCGGACTAATACGCCGCACGCCAGTATTGCGATCCTGGGCAAGAGCCGTGCGGCATTCGCCCAGGTAATCGACCAGATGAACCGTCAGGAAATCGATTTCCGAGGGCTTGATATGGACCCTTTAAATCAATGCCTGGACGTACTGTGGTTAATGGCGCTGTGTAATGTGGTCGTCAATCCGGAGTCTGTCGAAGACTGGGTAGCTGTGCTGCATTCGCCCTATATGGGTTGGAAGATGGGTGAAGTGGAGGCCTTAGTTTCAAGGGCAAAGCTCAGTGGCAGTATCGAATCGGCGTTCACTCAGGATCAGCGCGGTGACCACAAGGTCAGGCTTGTTCTGTGGGCCACGAGACAACGCTATCGGACCTACACGTCAAAAGTGGTAAGGGCAGTTTGGCGCGAATTGGGTGGCGTGGCGATCGCATCGCATCATAGAGCGATGTCTAAAACGGAGAAGGTGTTCGAGATCATTGATGCGCTGGAGCGTAAGGGCGAACTGTTTGCCGAGCAGCTGCAAGAACGCATTGATGCGAGCTTCGGTAACCGTGATGCGCAGAGAGACAATCCAGTGCTATGCATGACGATCCACAAGTCCAAAGGCCTGGAGTTCGATTATGTCTTTGTTATTGGGGCTGGCGATGGTGGCCGTCATGACGACCTGCCGTTGGTGCGAATGGATGCCTTCCATGAGTCAGGGATGTGGGGAATGTGCATTGCCACCAAGTGCCCGCGCGGTGAGCACTCTCGCCAGTATCAATTGCTGGGTGAGATAGAGAAACAGCGACAACGCCTCGAGCTGCAGCGCTTATTGTATGTAGCCTTAACCCGGGCACGTAATGGGTTGTATTTGCTTGGCCACTGTGTGGCTGGCGGTCTGGTTTGCAAGCCGAATAGCTTGCTGAGCGCCAGCGTTGGCGTGCTAGAGGACCTGTTCGAGGCGATCGAGCAAGCCGCTCCGCCAGTATGTTCAACCGGCGGTACCGGGCAGCTGATTGCGCATTTCCAGGCGGAAACAGCGGACGGAGGCCTGCAACTGGCGCGTACCAATGATTTGTCGGTTGATGAGTTGAATGTACTTCAGCCGCTGGATGAGCGACTGTTCGGTGAACTTGCACATAAGCTGTTGGAGCGTTTTGAGCGATCGGACTTTGATCGGTCATTTGACTGGATGGGGCAGGTACCGGCGCTGGCACGTTGGCATGGTCTGGGACACCAATTGGACCGGGTGGTGCCCAGATGTCGTGCGATTGTCGACTGGATGCTCAAAAGTACGCTGTTTGACGGCACCAGCGATCATGACAGCGAATGCAGTATTACTGGAAAGTTGGGTGGAAAGATCGTCACCAAACGGCTCGATTACTATGCCGTGCGCGACAATCGCTGCATTGTGGTGGACTACAAATTCCCATCTCAGGAGCAATCGGATGATCAGCTCTTGGGGGCGTATCAGAAGACCATGCAGGACTATGCCACATTGATGGTTACTAAAGGGTTTTCAGAGGTGCAATGTGTGATCGTTCAGCCGGAGTTCGGCCGGACAAGTATCGTTTGTGGTAACGAGCAGTTGGAAGCATTGGGATAGCCGTAGCAGAGAGAGGTAACGCATGAACAAAGACTCAGTCAGTAAACGAATTCATGAGGCGCGGGTTGAAGCCAGAGACATGAAACGCTTTGGTCGAAAGGAGATTTCGGCGTTTCGTCTCAAGTACCAAGACATCAATGCTCTGATGGTCTTGTTGGTCGAGATTGGCGAGCGGCTGAAAAAATGCAGTCGCCGCCAGCTTGGCTTGTCTGAAGAGACGGTCTGGATGGTGGAAAAATATGGACTATAGCTGGTTCAGATTAGATTCAATCATCGTTATAATGAATATATTTGCATAGTCTTGGGTGGGCAAAAGATGGCGGTTGCGACACAAACGCGATCATTGATCGAAGCATGGGATGCTGCGCACACAGCGGGCGACTTTGATGCGTGCGCTTGCTTTTCAGACCTGGATGACAGGTCGCGCTATTCCATCATCGCAGAAGCCTTCTCTCGCCCTACGACTATGCGCAAGCTAAAACAACTGTTTGGCCGCGAAGGGGTGGCCGAATGGAAACGCTGGTTCATTGAACATGAGAACGCCCGGCAACTCAGTTTGTTCTAGGGGGAACGTTCTTGTGAATTCGAGGTCGCTTGACAGGGTGGGATTTATCGAAGCAGTTGTCCAGGAAAGGGCTCTTGGTTGCTTACTGCCGGTGTTAGTAAACCGGTTTTCGCGCATATGCTTCGACAGTGTACATTAGTTGGCCAAATATTTTTTCGCTGGGAATGATGATACTTCCCGTAAGAGTTTCAGTTCGGTTCACATAAACAACACGATGTTTATCGGCTCTTTTTATCCACGGCTCTGGTAAATACTGTTCCTCTATCAAGTCGCAATCGTTATTAGAGTCACAATCATAGTATCTTATGTGGGCTGATAGGACAGCTTCACAGGTGGATGTGTTCTTGATTCGCGCACTAATCGCAAATTTTCCAGATCCTGAGTAGGACTCTTCTAGCTTTTGCTTTGTGACTACAGCTGAATATTGCCCCGCAGCGCATTTTTGACGATGGCGTTCCCCCGCGCCTTGCAGCAACTTGATGTCCTCTTCTGAGAGTCCTGCATTCGCTGCTGGGGAGCCTAACGATACGATAATGAGACTCAATGCCGTCAAACTAAAATAGTAGATTGATTTTAAGCTAAGCATAGTTTCTCGCTCCGTTTATAGCATGAAAAAGACTGTTGTTTTACTCCTGGTTAGAGGGTATTACTCTTTGCTGTGTGAAAGCCACATCCCGCTGTTTACTTCGCGATTTGCGGTGCCCCTTTCAACCATGATTACTTTGGCCTCAGGGTCATTGAGTGCAGCTATGTTAGTCAAACACACTGCCAGGTTTTCGATGCTATGGTCTGAGGCTGGCGCAAAACTAGGGTTGCAGTTGTAAGGCGTGTACAGCTGATCAGCTTCTTTAGCGGCGGCACGACCCAGCCTTAGAAATTCACCTACTTCTACGATTGAATGCCGCTCGGCACCAAGGTATTGCTTATCAATCTTGTAGAACCGGGGTGAGGTATTGAATACGTAGTAACCACGATTATCATCGACATTAATCGCCGTATGAATTGCGAGCGCCCCTCCCAATGAGTGCCCGACCAGCGTAATAGGCACCTCCGAATGGCCCGACTCGATCAAACGATCTTTTAATTTCTGGTAGTACTCAATCGCTTTAGGGTTCTGTCTGGCCAATATATTGGCCGCGAGATCATCCGTGTCAGTGCCGCCTTCGGTTCCTCTGAACACCAGCACCACTTCTTCTAGTTTTTCCCCTGAGTATTTTCGATATACAGAGTGGGCTAACCCAACCTCGTCATTGCCGAAGTGTGACACCTGATAGTTATCCGGAAGTAAAAACTCTTTCTCATCGTTGCGATACTCATCGCCTGCCTGTCCGTAGGTATTGTTTGCCATCTGCGCATAGCGGTAGCTTTTCAATGCGACTTGCCTGTGTCCGTCAGGCCATATATCAGAATGAGGTGTCATCAAATACTCACGTTCAATATACTGTCTGCTCCCACAGCCTGACAATACAATTATCACCAGTAAGGTTGTTAATGCGCGGATGAATAGCATGGTTTATTCTCCTTTTTTCATGGGATGGATCAAGCAGTGGTTTAACCGTGACCACTATCCGTAAACTCAATATCAACGACCTTTGCAGTTGCATCACCCTCCTGCCACTCGCTAAGTGCAGACTCGAGTGTATAGAACCTGTCTTTCTCCATTTCCTTCACGTAACCGGGTTTAAGAGGCTTGTTGTCGCCGCTGAAGTTATATTTGCTCACCAGCACAGGGTGGAAATGCTCTTCAAAAATGGTTTTTCCGTCTTTGTCCTGGAAGTAAACGGTCACTTTTACCTTATCTAAGGAGCGATCGCCTTTGTTCTTCACCGAAATCCGGACCGCGGGTATCTCTTTTTTAGAGTAGGTGTCGATGCGTTGCGCTAAGAACTCCGTGATTTCAATCTGGTCGATGTAGTTCATTTTTTCGGCAAACGCGGTCATTGCGCTGGTGGTGCTTTCAATGCCCGCTTTTGCTTTGTCACTGGCAGAGGGATAAGCACTCATCCTTCGGTACTTCTCGAGAGCGGCCTCGAACTGATTGCTATTAAGGAGTTCCTTGGCCTCTTCAGAGAGCTTCGCAATCTGTTCACGTTCTGCTTGTTCTTGTTCTCGCTTGGCCTTTGCTTGCTCTTGCTTGATACGAAGCTTCTCGGCATCTAGGCGGTATTTAGCGAGAATCTGTTCACCGGTTAGCCCATCAATAGCACTGATGTTTGCAGCCATTAGGGCCTCTTTGGTGTCATCAGACGTATTGCCTGTTAGAGCGGAACCAAGGAATGCGGCAATGCCGGTCTCACCACCCATCGCGTAATACATAAGCGCTTTTTGGAATTCTTCACGGTCGGATTCTGGAAGTGTCTCGAGAATCTGCTTGGTGGTCTCTTTTATGCGTTGGTCGCTTGATGCATCAAACGTCGCGGGACCAAAGCAGCCCGTGAGAAAACTGAAAGTACACGTCAAAAGTAATGTGCGAAATATCATCGGTCGTCCTTTGAGTTAATACTCACGCTTGGGTTCCGTTCATCGCACTCAGATTCCCACAAATGGGAGCAAGGCAAGCGCAACAGCATGACGCAGAAGCGATAAGTTGAACTTATCTTAGTTAGGCGTGAATGTTTTATTCATATTATGAAGCCTGCCATCAGTTTCCATTTTATTGACCAATGCGTCAACCGGTGTTGTGTACGTTAATCACCAGGTGCAGCTTCAAGTATCGATCAATCACTTCTCTCAAATAATATTTCTGGCCAATGGCGAGACAATAAAGGCTGTTACTGAGGAGTGCTAAATGAAAGATCGTTCCGCCAATCCCCTGCCACCCGTTGAGTTGTTTAATCCGTCGAACGGTCTGGCGATCAGAGTTCATCAAGACCGCCGAATCGAACGTTCAGGCCCGGACACTGAGGGTTGGCAACGTTATCGACGTATTCGTCCTGATATGCCAATTGATCAGTTCATTGCCAGGCAGCGAAATAATGGGTTTAGGGACTTGGTCGCCGGTGATATACCACGTTTCGAGGAAGTCTTGGCGATGGATACCAACGGTGTCGCCTGTGCCACGGATGGTTGCGAAGGTATTGAGCCTGATGGCGCATGCAGCCACGGTGCTCCGGCATGGCCAAACGCTATGTTGAGGATGGCAGGATCAGTAAGCTAAATCGCGTTGGAGCAGACAAGGAGCGCATAGCAATGCAAACCACATACTCGATATCCCGGAGGGGCTTTTCGGTCCCTAGACCTCCCATACGTCGCATGAGTTACGAAGAGGCGGCTCAGTGGATACGATTACAGGCCCCCGGGATTCAGCTGTTTTACGACATCCAAGTGTCTACGATCAGATGCTAGAAGGCGCAGGGTACTCTCTATGGTGGCTACAGCGTTTTACCACGGCTCATCCGGGGCAGATTCATGCAACCCGGTAGACACGATTGCTTGGGGCATCAAGGGTGTTAGTGATGCGAGTGACATGATGTTCTTATCGCTCTCCCCCAATGTCGCACGTCGCTATGGTGTTGTGTACCGTTTGATAATATCGGTAGATCACTTGCCACGAATATCGGTCACTGACCGGTTTGATCGTGCGTATACACCCGCTGGCAGTTTTATAATCGCTGGCACCAGTAGCTACGACTTCCCGGTCGATACTTTAGTGCTACGCCAGCAACCAGCAAACTTGCTATGTCGAGTCATGGACGTTGATGCTTTGGATGATGGACTCGCGATCACCCACGATCCTCAGAACGAAGATGACCGTCAATTTGGTACATATATCGATGATCACTACGCGGGCGACCTCGAGCGATGGCGGCAGAACATGCGTGCTTTAAATGCGAGTCCGTAAAAAATCACTCGCATCCCGTGCGGCTTAACATAGAGGCCCTGGTGATGCTAATCAAAAATCACTTTTCCTTCTCATGCCAAAATAGTTTCTAGTGAATGGTATTGCGTCAGTTTGTTCTGGTGCGCGTTAGGTGGTGGTTCGCGATGCTTGTCAATCGTCAGAAATATAGATGGCGTGGTGGTTTCGGAAAGTCTTTATTGCGGACATTCGAGAATGAGAGGAAATTAAACTGATGAACAAACTAAAAAGCATTGGGCATAAAGGAAATATGGCACTTATCAACGAGTCTCTTGAATTGAAAGTGAAGGACTTGGCCAGCCACAGTTTTCACACTCCAACTTTGGTCGAGATGTGCGAGAGTGCCAGCAGGGACGATCTTCACGGCATTAGAGCGCCAAAAAGCTACCCTAACCATGAACTATGGGGAGCAGGCAAGAATGCTAAATTTGAGGAATGGGATACCCAAAAACAAATCAAGTTTTTGCTTGTTCACGGCTTCACTTCTGAGTGCATTTTCAGTCAGGCATGGCCACGAAAAACAGCATAACCAAAGGTCTGCTTTTAGACGACACGGGCCCTGCTTCGGAAGGGTCTTTAAAGAGGAAAGAGGGGGGTTTAAATGCCAAATATTATTAGAAAGAAAAAATCAGAAACGTTAAGGCTTCCTTGTGATGATCCGTCAGACTCATTTGTAGTCCAATACACGAATCGCGGCGAGCCTTTTAGGGAAGGGATTGAAATCGGAATCGAGAACCAAGATTTCGAAAAGGAGCTGATTGTAATGCTTCAGAATTCCGAAGCAGTTCAATTGAGAGACTTTCTCAATAAATACTATCCAGTTTGAAACCCAACTACCGCGAGTAGACGAACCGGCGGGGCTGTCCCTTCTTTATAGCGGACGTTCACGAAAGATTTTTCTAGGAGTTTTTCATGCAACATAAAGAACCAATTAGAGTAGGTATTCGCGCAAAAGGTAAGGGTGAAATCGACTCGTTCATCGCGGAATACACTATGAGAGAGCACTTCGATGCACTACCCGAGAAGCATGGCGCTAAAGTAGCTGAAGAGGTACACGGCCTTGATAGAGGCTTCTATGTCATTGCTACTTCTCCAGTAGAAAATGCCGTTCTAGATCAGAGTGTTGCTGATTTTCTAGAAGTGGACGGTGTAACAGATGGCCAATATGTGTTTGCTAAAGTTATCAACCCGCTACATAGCTGTTTCCTAAACTTTCGTATAGAGGAAATTGACGGAAATACGCTTGCTATTTCGACACCTTACAGCTTTGGCTGGAGGTATGGGAAGGTAATTCCTGAGTGGATCAAAGAAGCTGGAAAGTATTCTTCTATTACTTTAGCGGCATAGTGCAAAGGTCGGTTTATAGACGAACCCGGCGGGGGTTCTACCCCGTCTTTGCAGCCGCCCTTACCAAAACGTGTATTCAGGAGATACAAGTGTCCAATAAATTAATCATCGTAGATCAGAGTACAATTCCTGCTTCATTTGAGTGTGAGTCACTTTTTTTAAACGGCGTGCATATTCTTGATGCAGATGAGCAGAACGATTTACCCATTCACGAGATTGCTCAAAGCTTGGCAAATGCCTTAGAAATAGAGGTCGAAGGTATAGGCATCACTGAAAAAGAACTCGCTCAATATCTCGCCAAGAAATATGGTAAAGAGGCAGAGTTTAAGGAGATCGCTGAGGACAATGATGACTTTGATGACTGGGTTCAGGGTTACTCTAATGACGATATTATTAATGCTCTAAAACTGAAAGGATAAGGAAAGTAAGTAGACGACAGCAGTAGGGCTTTGGCTCTGTCTAAATGATATTAGATCTAATGGTCGCTTGCTTGATGAAGCCAACCGAACTAATAGCGAGAATTCCATATAAAAGGACTGTATCAATGACCGCTACATTACAGAAACATACCCAGCCGGAGATAGTTCACCCTCGAGATTATTTCGTTAAGTTCACTGGAGATTTCGCGCAGCTAAAAGATTTAGGGTATTCGTTTCAGAAGTTATATGCAGCAAATTATCAGCAGTGGAATAAGGATGATCTTCGTGTTTGGAAGAAGGGACAGGATGTGACTCACGATGAGCTCGGGGATCGATTTCCGGCAGTATTAAATCTATTGCTGAAAATGGGGATCGCGAACCTGCCTTTCGAAACGTGTAGATATTTTTCGGATACCAGTTGGTTGCGTCTGTATATTCATAAGGACACATACGAGTGCACGCCTGACTCAACCAACTACAGGGAGGGTAGAAAACACTTTTGGGCATCAATCGACAAGAGAAAAGAAGAGGAAGAGAAAGGTCTTGAGCCTAGAACCGAATTGCCAGAGGAAGTTTGGAAGGAGCTTGTGTTTACGCCTGAAAGTGTAAGTGCCTTAAGAGAGCTGGCAGAAAAAGGATGGATCACGCTAGAGAAACGTGTAGCTTCAGGGTTACTCTAATGATCGTATTGTTGGCGCGCCTATCCATAAAGGCTAGTTCGACTGCTAGACGACAATGGTCAGGGCGTTAAAGTAGAACTAACAGGTGGCAGGAAATGGACAATCAAGAGGCGCAAGTTGTACCAACTCTAATTGATGGTGGCGAAGGGCTCACTATTTCGTGGGAAAGAAAAGACGGGGCACGCTTTATTCTGGCAGAAGGTTACCCAAAAGCTAAGGCTGCGAGCTTAGAGGCTATTGCAGAAGCAATCAATGCCGGCCTGGTAACACCCAATCTGAATAACTGGGCTGAAGAAACGCCGCGCTATGGAAGTGCTAGGCACGCGCAAGCGGGTGATGTTCACCTGTATGATAGCGAAGAATTCGGGCGTCATTTCGGTCGCTAACCACGTTCCACTTTTTAGATTCACCCGCTCGACTAGTGCGTTGTAAAGTCGAAGAATGCCCTCTAATGGAGGGCTACGGACTGCTTAGGCAAGCTTTTAAAACTGGGAAATGAGGAATAAGACGATGGCTGAAAAAATCGTGAATTGCAAAACGGTGAGTGATGCTGAATCGCTGGCCCAAGCAATAAAAGAGTTTAGTGACCAAGCTGGAGCGCCGGTTCACACGAGAGGAGATATTGAAGTATCGCTGCTTTGCTAGACACTCTCGGATGGTTCCGAGGTTTTCAACCTAAGCATTAATGTCGACGCATAGGCGAGCCCTGACATAGTAGTCGCTGATGTGTATCGCTAGCGGCTAAGCGCTGAAGCCAAAGCAGAAACTGCGGATAATAGTGCATAGTATCGCTACCAGCGCAATGTTAGACTCCAGTAAGTAGTCATTAAATCCACAATCAAACCGCGGTTTCGCGCGTATACTCGGGCTTTGGCGCATGCAATACATCCCTGCCTCCGTTTCTAATGCTCAAAGTTGGGTGGACATCGTTACCAAATCCTTAGGAATTGATACAGAAGAGGTAGCCTGCATGTATGCAAACATGTGCGGGTTTAGGTCCTGGGATGAAGTGATCGCAGCCATTCAAATCAACCCGCCCTCACAACCGGATGAGCAGATTTCAACTGATGTGCTTGAGACACGCATGGTTTTTTATGCAGACGTGTTGATCTCCATCTTTGGTTTGAACCCACGCTTTGCTCGCTATTTTCTAGAGCATGTATCGCCTTCTAGTTGTGTACAACCTAGACGTTTTTCGATTGACCGTGATGAGATGTATGAACCATCGGAGGACAACGTTACGCTTGTGGACTTGCTAGAAGAAGGCTTCCCTGGCGACCAGAGCGCATTGGAAGAGACGTTAGATGATTTTGCTAAAGATATGCTTGGTGATGTCATGCCAGAAGGGTTTAGCTTTGAGAACTTTCATCAGCGCTTGAGAATTTCAAAACCAATTTTCCCAGGTCATTGGTACAACCTCTTAGCGACCCTTAAATGGAATATTGATGATGATAGCTACTCGGAGGACTACACCTACGGGGAAGAATCGTTTGTAGTGCTTGGTAAGAATGATGTTGAGATCCCGGTGTATTTGACTTCGCTGTCGCGGGTACCTTTAGATCATGATGATGAGATGGCAAATCATACAATGGAGCTTGTGCAACATCATTGTGAGGAATTGTTCGGCTCGGACAAAGCGCTCCTGTTTTGGGGAGGCCCCCTGACAAAAGAAATCAAGGGAGAGCGTTTTTCTCACTTTGGAATGTGCCTAAACAAGGGCAAGTGGCACGAGTTTCTTCTTCATCAAGGCGCAACGTTGGACTCGGTATTGGAACAGGGCAAATCCATTCCGGACATCGACGATCCAGATCCTCGGTTTGCAGATAAGAAAAATGTGCTTGCACACACTTTTGTTTGTATGGCCATGGACATTCCAGAAGGCTCCGAAGTCCAGATTACGGAGATTGGCTCGGCGAGTGGCTGGTGTTCCATTCTGGCAGTGGAAGACTGAAAAAAGAGCGATGAATGGACTTGATCGTCGCCCTCGGCATGAAGCTCGCCCTACTCCCTTTGTTAACAACAATCTTTCGGATCAATCAAGGTAGTTCATAAGAATTACAACCGCTATCGGCCATATTACCCAAAGTCCGTACATCAATTTAAGCTGACCACGCAGAGACTCCTGTTCTTTTGCTTTAGCTTCTAGCTTCATGGTCAAGTAAGTGATTACGGCCCACCCAAAGAACCCTATAGCATTTAGGATATGTTCTACTTCCACGCGGTTTCCTTTATTTGATGTTGCTGTTTTTTTGCTGTTAGTAGCAGCTCCTGGACGCTGATCTGCCACCTTTCAAGGCGGGCGATTCTCGCATATTGCCGGTTAATAATCCGCATCAACCTGAATTGTTTTAGTGTGCTCATTGAAATTTCTTTCCTGTGCCGGGTGGCATCATATGTACTCAACAATGATCGAAGCCAGAAGGTGATTATGATGTCTGTACAAATGCTGATCGATCCTAAGATATTGGAACAGGCTGTAAACACCAATGTCCCAAGTTGGTGTAAACGAAAACACTCTAGGATTGTTTGGGTCAATTGGCGAAAAAACACGACACAAATCAAGCTCAGCTGGAACGACAGCGAGGCTTTTGAAGTCTACGTAGATTTTAAGGCCGACACTAAGGCGCAGAGCGGTCGTAATCGTGATGAAGTGTTGAAAAAGCTTTTTAAGTTATTTGCTCCCCCAGGCAAAGAGCCATTCAGGGATCGCTGGGGACACCTGAATTACCACTTCTGTACCGCACGTTTTATTACGCCTAATCACGTTGGTGAAATAGCAGATGCACTTGGTTACGAATACACCGTTATCTATAGGGTTTATGGCGACCAAGATTATATGAAGGCCATAGGCCTGCCCATCGTTGCAGGTGAGACTGGCAAAGAGTGGATAAAGGGGAAGTATCATTCCTATGCCCCTGAACGAGGGAAGAACTTGTGAGCGATGTAATTTAAAAATATAAAACACCGCATCACGTACACTAACTCAATCAGTGAAACATAAGAGGAGAGAGGCTGATGAAAAAACGCAATCCTGTTGCGAAATACATGGATAGGGTGAGTCGAAGGACCACCTTTGTTGTCCGCAAAACCCGTTTAAAGGCGGGCTACATCAAGCACAAGCAGCGATACCAGGGTGATGCAAAAGGAGCTGGCTTCAGTTTCTTTAACATCATCTTGGCCGCTTAGCCGGATTGATGGGTGGGCTTTGTTTTATTGTTTGATCGAAACCGTGAAGGGTGGACATCGGGTGCGAGGGTATCAGTTATGATCATTGGTTATCAGGTTCAAGACACAGCTGGAAACAACTGGGGTGGTAGACCCTCGTATGAGGTGCTGACGGAAGCAACAGCGACAAAGGACCTATTAGACGCCAGGTCAACGGCAACGGCCTTATTTACGATGATTGCCGTTCTGGATGGTGACATTGAGGAGCCCATCTTTGAAAAAGAACTCTCGGCAAGTCGCGAACAATATAAGGCTATCGCTGTATCTACGGGATGTCTTTCAGATGATGAACGGAAGCAAATGGATGTTCTGGCTGAAGACTCAGATTGCAATATGATCATGGGGCGCGATACAGGATGGTTGGTGAAGCTCTACGATGAACCGGAATACAATCTAGGCTATGAGGGCATGGGCGATCAGTTCCACGCTATCTTACTTGCGGCGTTAGATGCGGGGTATCGACTAGTTGAGTTTGATAGCGCTGCGGATGATTTTCCGCTGCTTGCTGATTAGTTTTAATCGCAATTCAGTCGGATCCGACCGTGATTTTACGCCAAAGATGGAGAGTGATGTGAGATTTGATAGGCACAGCTACAAAGCATTTTCTGAAAGTGGCGAATACAGCCGCCAAGCAAACATCATTGATGAGCTGCCAACGCCTAAGCTTCGCTTGGCCGCGATAGCCAAGGCAAAGCAAGTATTGGGTATGAATGTTAAGTATGGTGAAGTTATTGGTCTGACTAACCATTTGACGAGAGATCAGATACGAAGCGATCCGAGCGGACTACTTGCTTTAAGAGGTTGTGATTTGCCACTTTCCATAATGCAAGTGAGGCAGGTTGAAAATCTTGCGCAGCACGTTGTGGGTATGAATGAAAGCCGAACGGAATTATTGGGTAAAGCCATACAGGATAAAGGCGCGGATTGATCTTCGTATTGAGGTAATACCAGGCAGGAAATTTCCTACTTCAATGGAGGCCAATTGTAGAATGAGAGAAAGTTATTATGAAAAAATATTCTTGCTGAGTAAGGGATCATGTCCTCTCTAACGACAACGCTTCTAAAAGAGGACGCCACATGCCAATCGCAACATTTGATATCAAAGATGTTCAAAAGCTCGTAGACGAAATCAAAGACCATCAGAAATCTGGGGGCCGGTTTTCAGCGACGATGGATATGATTTTTGAGGGGGACAATTTCGAGGGTGGCGTACCGCTCAATGAGGACGGGCATAGCGAGAAAGAATGCCAAGGAACCTTCTGGCCATCCTCCAAACACATTAAGCCTGAAGCCATAGTGCCGATGTTGCGGTTGGTTGGCGATCACGGAGTGTACCTGATCACAAATCAGATCCGTGAAGATGGGCAGGCCCCTTCAAAAACTGGCTTGATCGCTTACGCATCCGGTTGCAACCCTAACAAGGACGACGACTATGATGACAATAAGCGTTTCTTCGGTGGGGATGATGGCAGTGTTGATATTCCGGTGGCGTGGGCTGAATTGGCTATCAAGTCTGGCGCAAAACATTTCAAAATTAAGCTTTCGAGCAAATCGGTTTCGTTGGTCAAATAGGACGCCAAGCGCCATACAACAGAGAAGAGAGCAACGAATGTCTATTACTTTTCTTGATGTGCAGCCCTCGCTTATTCGTGAGGGGTGCCCAAAGTATGTCATTGATGAAGCCATTGCGAGCAGTCGTAAAGTCGCAAAAATAGTCTGGGACGGCGAGGACGTGCCAGAGAATTGCTTTGGTTTCGTACAATGGTCCGTGAGGCCTTATCGAGTCACCGACAGGTGTGATGGCACGCGGGATACTAATGCGATGGACGTAACGTCAGTGATGTGTCAGCGCACGAATATCGACATTAGAGCAGCTCACAAAGCTGCCTATCCGGATGATGCGAATATTTTTGAAGATCCTGCGTACCTTAGCTGGCTCGAAGAGCATAGCGATCAATGCGAAGTTCAGGAGCTTACTGTTCACAATCTGATTGAGCTTTTGAACAGCTTGTGCTCGATGAACTGGCGTTCTCTAACAGAGGTCTGCGAACAGTGGAGCCAGGCTGGGTATGAGGTCCATGAATTTTGGCTGGCGGATACTGCTTAGCCACGTTGGGACAAATTTAGCCCAGAGTGTTCTTTTCACTAAGCAATAGGTAAGAATGCAAGTACGAACCAAGTCTCTAGAAAAAGGCCCTTCAGCGGTCATTATTTGCCCTTTTTAATCCATAGGGTTAATATTGACCCTAGAAACGCCACAAATTGAGGACAATGCGATGTTGGAAGGAAAAAGTGCGACCGAGAGCGAAGTTCTGGGTGATTCGCTGATGCGGTCAATTGAACTAATGGGAATCCGAAAACAGGATTGCGAACAAATTATCGGTGTTTCGAAAACAGGTATGCGCAACATTATGCTGCGCGGCGTCGACCCTGAAAGTAAAACGGGGGAACTGTGCATGTATCTAGTGCGCGTTTACAGGGCTCTTTACAGCTTGGTAGGCGGCAATAAAAAACAAATGAAGCATTGGTTGCATACTCCTAACAAAGCATTTGGTTCTGCGGAGCCTGTCGCGCACATGAAACGAGTGGAAGGATTGCTTGAAGTACTGCGATACTGTGATGGCATGAGG
Source organism: Oleiphilus sp. (assembly GCA_006212045.1). Classification (GTDB taxonomy): domain Bacteria; phylum Pseudomonadota; class Gammaproteobacteria; order Pseudomonadales; family Oleiphilaceae; genus PZPK01. Next base: position 19,478 of record PZPK01000015.1, read on the forward strand.
GGTAAAGTTTGAGTTTGGAACCTAAGAGTGAAGATTTTATCCCTCTGAGAGCGCTGGTAAAACGACTGGTTGAATCCCAGCAGAAAAGCGCGACATTCGAAGTGGCTGGATTCGACCCTGACAAGCACGATGTACTAGAGGCCCTTCTTGAGCGCCACAAGCCAAAGCTTGACGAAGCGCTAGACCAGCGCCACTACCTAATCAAAACGCCTTTCAGATACCCTCCTCTTCGTCATGGCAGCCGATTCGGATCGCGCCATGAGCGGGGTATTTTCTACGCCAGCTACACGGATGCCTGCCTGTTTGCCGAAGTTGCCTATTATCGTTTCGTCTTCCTTGAAGATATGGATGTACCTTTGGAAGACCCCATTATCACGGAACACTCATTATTTGGTGTGAGAGTAGAGACAACCAAGGCAATCGCACTGGATGAGGGGCGGTTTGATGAGGACCGTGAGACTTGGCGCAACACAGATAATTACGGACCGTGTCAGCGCTTTGGACGCTTAGCGAGAGAGCAAGGTGCCGATATCATTCGTTACTTCTCGGCACGAACGAACGATGGGGCGCGAAATGTAGCCGTGTTGAATCATGAGGCGATTGTCTCCGATCCTAAAAACATGATTTCCGTTCGGTGCACTTTGACTAAAGATATCGTGCATTTTCTACAGCCAGGCTCAGGAAAAGTATTTGCATACAAGCGAGACGATTTTGTTTCAAATGATGTACTTCCACGCCCAAGCGATTGAACTGGCAAACGCTCGGCATACCCTATTCATTTTTATTGTCCCCCGACCACATTGCAGAACTTATCTCCTTCAATCCTGACGTAGGCATCAATTGTCGCCGATATTCCGTGAGCCAGAAGCATTGCTACTCCTAACACGAAGCAGCAGTTCACTACCAACTATTGAGTTTTACTGGAATCGTGCGTTTTCTGGACCCAAATAAATAATTCGAATCCTGTCTCGATAGATAATGAGTTCACTTATCCGACAACGTCTGATTTTGCATTCGAGGGGATTGTATGAAAACGCTCAAAAAACAACTACTGGGCTATCACAAGAAGCAAAAACGCATCTGGATCAACCATGGCACGATTGTGGCGGCATCGCTCAATGCCGGCGATACCGTCGAGCACGTTTATGATGAGGTGAATGGCAATCTCATTATTCGCAAATCGAATGAGGGTGGGCACAAAATTGCGAACACCCATAAGGGAGGTGTCATCGATATTGTGAATGGCAAAATTAGCGCGATGTTCAGAGACAATGAATTCGTCGACGTTATATCCACTGATGGGCAAATTATCGTTACGGGGCATCACGCAGAGAACAAGATTAAGGCGCGTGAAGAAGCCTTGTTGCGGCGTGTAAGAACCGGTGAGCCTTTACGCAAAGGCGGGGCCTTTGTTGGAATGGGTTTGCTGTGCCGTTCGGTCCATCGTGGGCTGAAACGTTCCGGTGTTGCGGTTAAGCAGCGCTTTGCTAACGAATACAATCCGATCCCAGCTGAAGTCAACATGGCTGGCAATGAGATCTGGGAAGATGCCTTTGAAGACGCCCTGTTCAGCGTTGACGACCTCTTTGAGATGCCGATGGATACTGTCCCATCGCTCGATCTGCTTGTCATGGGGATGCCCTGCCCTCCCTTTTCACAACTCAATACGCAACGGGCCAAGGCCGGACACACAGATGTATTCCACCCGGACTCTGGGACAGTGTTTCAACCCACGCTGGAACTGATACGCCACGCGAATCCCGCAATCGTTGTGCTGGAACAATCCCCGCGCTTCGCGGGCTCTACTACCGACCACATTATGTCCGATGTCATGCGCCGTTTCGGTTATCTCAGTGCTTCAACCATCGTAACAGGTACTGCGTTTGGCGACTTCGAGAGACGGGAGCGCCTCTGCACGGTGTGGTATAGCAAAGGATTGGAAGCGATCTGTTTGGAAGATCTTCCACTGCAGTGCGCGAATGAACGCACATTGGCGGATATTCTTGAGCCCATTGATTTGCAGGACAAACGCTGGGGCAGAAGGCCTTATTTGGAGCGTAAAGCGGAGCAAAAGCATAACGGTCACGGCTACTGCATAACACAGCTTAGCGCGACGCAGGTGCCGACCTGCGGTGCCAACTACCACAAAGTACAGCCCGACAGTCTGATGATTTCGCATCCAAACGATCCGCTAGTGACGCGTACTCTGACACCTTCTGAGCATTGCAACTTGCGTGATGTTGCCGGACCGTTAAAACGCAATGTGGAGGCCGTCGCCAAGGGTCAACATTATGCGCAACGAACTAATCGCAGTAGTGCGAGCGAAGCGCAGAGTATGCTGGGTAATTCTGTGGCACCAAAAGCTTGGATAAGTGTTGGTTACAGATTGGGCGAGTGGCTTAAAACCATGGTAGGCATTAACGATGCGGCGATGGAGTCTGCCTCAAATGAGCCGGAATGCAACCAAATCGCGTTTTGCTTTTAGCGGTGACGCATCCATGACCGGATGAAAAAAAATAAGCTCGTGAGCGCTATATGATTAGGTTGTTGTCGGGTGATTAAGCCCGACTGAATTCCACTCTTAGCGAGGACGCGATCACATGCAACTAGGCAACAACAAAGTTCCGGTGTACTGGTTTGAAGAACAACAAACCCAAGTTATTAAAGTTGGTGGGTGCGGTGATAACTTTGGCTACGTGCAGCGCATCGACAATCACGAACTATGCAAGACCTACGGCTATCACACCTTAGCCAAGGTTGATGAAATTGATGTGTGCGTCAGCATACCCAGCACTACGGGCTTTGATGCCTACGAGATCAAGTTTGTCGCGGAGTTCGTGTTTGGCCACTGTGAACCGGTACAGAAGGTCGAAGAACACGCACTCAAACATTTTTGGACCTTGTATGGGCATTTGCCAGAAGGCGGGGTTGAGGCCATCGCTGATCTGACGACTCGAGATCAGGCGGTCTCATTGTATCAGCGCATTCAGCCAGCTGGCCTGTTGCCATTGACGATAGAGGGGCCTGACGTAGACCCGCTCAGCCCAATCTCAAATAGTTAAACAGATTCTCGCGCACCATGACTGCGGTTTTTAAAGGTCTTGGTTGCGCGCTATCGGTGCCTTGCCGGTTAAAAATTCGTTTTCTTGGCTCACTTTAAAATGGTGTTTCCCGTGACAACTTGCAGCACCGGAGAGCACGATGAATAAACGCAATACCCAATTAAAACATTTGTTACGCAACCCCAAAGCAATGAGCGATTATCAGTTGCATGGACGCTTGCCAAAAGCAACGCGACCAGATTCTCCTCTGATTCGCTATTTGGAGTCGCTAAGCGTTCGCGAGCGCATCGCGCTGCGCAATGTCAGGCTTTCGCCCAAGCTGGGCTATCAAAGCAATACGGGGTTCGTAAATGCGGAGCGCATGCTCCGGTATCTCAAACCGAATGAATGGATGACAACCCCATGGCCGGCAGAAAGTGTGCGCATCAAAGCCTTTGTGGGGCCTGTTACCGATGCGCTCTTTGAAAGCGTACAACCTACTCGAGGTGGAACTCATGACTGAACCGATGCCACGCGATTTCTTTGATACACCGCCTTCGCTGCTTGAGAAGATCGAGGGTTTCTATCGCGCCAGTCAGCAGCTTACGCGGCTGGGCGCAAGTAGTGTCCAGCATGCTGCTCTGCTGCAGTCCGAAGCATACAGGCTGATTGAGCAGCACTATGGCGCTATTTGTGAGCAACATGATCTGACTTTCTGTGAGTTTTGCGAAAGCATTTGTGACGGAAAAACGCGCTTTATTCCCGATCAAGACGCTGACTCACTGGACTGAAAAAACATTATTCATCGAAGCGATATTCTGATGTTGTCGCACATGGATCGAAGTTCGCAGGGCGCTGCGTAGTTCGGTGATGTGATATATCGCAGCCAATGTGAGTGGTGCGCTGTATCCAAGCAATCATGGAAGGTGTTGTAGGGAGTACTTTCCGTAAATTCGAGACTTAAACATGGGAAATTTTACGGTACTGGGTTTTTATTCTGATTCTTGTCAGATCTTTAGTCATCACGTGCAGGCAAAGAGTGCTATGAACGCTTGCAATGTTGTGGCGCAACAATATTCCACGGCGATGGTGGTCTGTGTACTGGATGGCTTTATCAACGAAGGCGTTGGGATTACGTTTCCAGGTGAATCACTTGTGGATCCGGAGACGATTCTGGAACAACCCGATGTATTCGATTGTGCGGCTGAACCGAACGTGCGATCGACACGCTTGTTGGCTGATTTTGTAATCAAGGATTGGCATAGCTATCAGGCGGAGGAGTGGAGCGGGCCTGATGAGCATCGTGATGAGTATCGCTGTGTACTGGAGCAGTCAGCGGCGACCAAGCAGGTTTACTTTCAGCTCTACTCGAGCGCATTGGACTCACTGTCCACAGACGTAAGCCGCAACGGCTTGTGTGGTGTAATCGAAATCCGCAACGGAAAACCGGCGATCTCACTGGGTCTGGATGAGCATGCGTTGTCGGTCCATATCGACTCCGACATCGCCAATGGTTTGTACGTGCGCCACGACAGTGCTGTGACGACTGAGAAGAAGGGATTCTATTCGTTCGACCATGAAATGCTGTTTGGGGCAACCTACTATGCCTGTAGTAAAGGCAGCTGGTTGCAACAGGCGCGTGATGCGCTGGCCGAGGCGTGCTTTGCCGGCCATACCTTTGAAAGCGCCGTTGAGGCCTCAGATGGATGGCAAATAAGCGGCAATACGTACCTACGGAACGTGTATCTGGAGAATCCGCTCGGGGGTGATAGCGTCAAAACACAGTTCGAAGTGATATTTGGTGACGCCTCTACGGTGATATGCCGTGTCTCGTGCGCTGCCTAACGCCTCCTGGGTTTAAAAAGTCATTCCTAGTCCGCTCGTTATAGTTGTTCAGTCGGAGGCCGGTTGGTCTCCTTTTTCTGCCACACGCAACGAGGACGATATGTATGGGCGCAACTGTGTTTACTGAGATTCGACTGTTTACCTGCACGCTTGAGGCGACTGCCGATCAGCCTGGTGAGAACGAAGGGCTGATGATGTTCGTCAATACCTATGAAAAGAACTGCTATCCACATATCGCGAGCTGGCGCCTGCAGTTTGTAGGTACTCAGGATCAGCTGATAACGACTGTTCTGCCATGTTTGATGGACCAGTTTGATGACGGGATCAGTCAGGGGCCGATCGCTAACAATGGAACGGCTTTTAAACACTACCTCCTGGGCCTGCTCACACATACTAGGCCGGTGGAGGTGGAAGACTTGATGACACTGGGTTTTCGTGGGTATTCCTACTCAGAGAGAGAGTATCAACTATTAGGGTCGCCGGATGGCTTTCATCAAGTTGCCTTCTTAAACGATAAGCGCTGGGCGCATCCCATCGCCGATGCCGATGATATTAATGGCATGGCCAGTGCCGTCGTTACTTTGCGGGGATCTGGAAAATGGTGGTACGGACTGCCCTATAAGGTTTCCGATTTCTTCGGAAGTCGTCTGCCGCAACCGGCATAAGCGGCAGTATTCCAGCGCAGTGAGAGGGCTGTGCTGGAAAATGATTTCTTCCACGGCACATACAATAACGTCTGATACATCAATGAACGATTCGTTTCACTTCGAGAGGCTGCCATGACCACACAATCAGATACCCTATCTCTTTTCTTTCGTCTTATTAACACCCTGCATGCACCCTCCTTCAAACAGCGCATTAAGCGACCTTGGAAGGGCGCGCAAAACGCCAACCGAAAAGCCATTCAAGAAAAAGCCACCTCAGATCTGTGTTTCCTGGTTCGAAATTTTGGTACGCCAGACGATCTGAAGGCTGCCCACATGTACCTGAAAGCACTGGGTGAGCACCTGGGCGTTACCGTCAAAGCGGCTGCTACTAAAGGCCTGATAAAGGGCATGTCACTGCCAGACTATCAGCAAGTGGAGCACTTTCTATGTCACGTTTCAGCCGTGTATCGGCCGGTAGGCGAGCTAGGTGCGTTTCAGTTTGCATGCCATGAACAGATTCGGGCATTGATGGATTATTTTCTGCTGAAAGACTCGCTGGAGAATGGTACCGGTCACGAAGGGTTAGACAAGCTGATTGCTAAGTTGATCACCAACAAGTCACCAGTATTTTTCAGCTCCGGTTATCTGACAGATATTTTCGTGATCGATCGGATAGTGCTGTCCAAGCCGGATTCTGCAGTGCGCTTCATTCGCTGCCACAAAGACTATCTCTCAACCCAGCCGCTTGGTGAATCGGAGGCACGTGGAAATGACCCACAGTTTGAAATTCACCAGGTGGCTTGATCGGTTGAATCGGGCCGGTTGGTAAGACACGCGCCTCTTTCGGAGACCTGCAGATGCACAAAAAGTATGGATTGGACACCCAGAAAACGCGCCTGCGCGCCCTCACAGGGGCTGCGTTTTCGACACCATTATGCGCCCACTAAAAATACTTTTCGATCGCCAAGATATGATGAAGTCCTAGTTGGAGGTCTTCATGAAGCTAACCAAAAATGCGGAGCGTAGTTACCGCAAGTTCCTGAAAAAAACGGGGCGCACGGTACGTTCCGGACAACTTGAGATGGTGCGGTTTATCGACCGTTATCTGGACAGTGGAAGCCGTGATGGGTGTATTGTGGAGGCGGGAACAGGCACCGGCAAAACAATTGGCTATAGTGTTCCCGCGATCGCTCACAGCTTGGCCCAAAATAAGCGCACAATTATCTCTACCGCGACCATTGCTCTTCAGGCTCAGCTGGTAGATCAGGATCTCCCAGAGATTCAGTCCGCCTCGGGTCTGAAGTTCTCGTTTGGCTTACTAAAAGGCCGTGGCAACTTTGTTTGTCCCAAAAAGCTATCGAAGCACCTTGCCTCAGAGCCTCATATTGAACTCATGCAAGCATTGGGAAAAAGCTGGGACGGTGACCGGGAGCAAGTCCCCAGCACACTAAGCAATGCGCAATGGCAGGAACTGACGTGTGAACCGGCCGAATGCACCGCGAAGCGCTGCCCTTACTACCAAAGCTGCCCTTACTACACGCATCGTGAAAATGCATTGAAGAAGGATGTACTGGTCACCAATCACGCCTTGTTGATGTCTGATCTGAGTATGGGGGGTGGCCTGCTACTACCGGAACTATCCGAAAGTGTTCTGGTGATGGATGAATATCACAAGGTCCCGGACATTGCGCGTGATCACTTCGCCCGTGCGCTGCCCGTGGCCAAACGTATGCGCAGCTTGCGCAGTTTTATCAAAGCCTTGAAAGGAATGAAGGAAAACGCAGTCGTTGATGGCTGGGTAGATGATCTGGTTGCGGCATTGGTTGTGGTTGGCAAAGGCTTAAAGAGCGAGCGTGCCTGCATTGATCATTTGCGTGAAGATGTGGTGTTTGTCGACGGGGCGGCGCCAGAGTTGCTCAGGACGAACGCGGATTCACGCCTGCGCGAGGCTCTGTCTGCGTATCGTGTGCTGGAAGTCATGGGCAAGTGGCTGGAGCATAATCAGGAGTCGCACGGGGGCTTGGCAACGGATGTATTTGATCACTTGGAGAGTCTTTACAAGCGATTGGCCGATGATCTGAATAATGACAGCATGGTTTGGAGTGTGCTCAAACGCGTTGATCAGGGTGTACCGTATGCCCGTTGGATTAGTGCAGGGGCGGGAGAGCCCACTTTTCACGTTGCGCCGACCTGTGCGGCGAAGGCGCTGGCCAGTCACTTGTGGTCTGGGAGCTACAAGGTGGTGGGTTGTTCCGCCACGTTACGCGTGAATGGTTCCTTTGACCGTCTATTTGAAGCCACCGGTAACACCGGTGAGGCTTTTGTCGCACACTCTCCGTTCGATTATGCGCGTCAGTGCAACCTGGTCGTGGGTCCACTCAAGCATCGGCCGCAGGATCAAGGCTTTTACACCGAGGCAAGAGCGTTCATCGCGCAGCGCTGCGCGGAGTACAAAGCCAGTTTGGTGTTGTTTACATCGATCAAGAAGATGCAAGAATGCTACGCTGAGCTACCCACAGCATTGCGTGACAAGGTGAAGATGCAAGGTCAGATGAGCAAGGCGCAGATGCTTACACAGCATAAGCGCGATATTGATGCCGGGAACACCTCGATTTTGTTCGGCGTAGATTCGCTGAGTGAAGGTGTGGATCTGGTTGGTCGCTATCTGGAATGTTTGATAGTCGTGAAGGTGCAATTTGAGTGTCCCAGCGACCCAATCGGGTTGACGCAACAGCGCCACTATCAAAAAACAGGGCGTAATGCGTTTGCGGATATTCAGGTTCCCAAGGCGGCAATCAAGATGGTGCAATCATGTGGTCGCCTGATTCGAAGCGAGTCTGATACGGGGGCGATTTACATTCTGGACCGCCGCTTAAACGAGAAACCATATGGTAAAACCATACTCGGTTCACTTCCTATGAAAGTTGATGCGTTGGATTCACAAAGAATTGTGACAAGTGCGGTACAATAGGGGTATGTATGCATAGTAAGGGTGCGAATGATGGACGTTTTCTCTGAGTTCAAACGGATACCGCTGAGTGAGTATCTCACGGGGCAGGGCTTTAATCTAAGCCGGGTCAAAGCGCATAGCTATAAAATGTGCTGCCCCTTTCATGACGACAAAAACCCGAGTCTCGTTGTGGACGACCAAAAAGGCACGTTCCGCTGCTTCGTATGCCCTGATGTCAAAGGGGATATATTCGATTTCGAAACCCTGCGTTGCGGCTCTTCGAAAGAAGCAATGAAAACGCTGTGTGATCACTTTGGCGTCTCGCGAACTGAACACAATGAGCTGAGCAGCATGCACAAAAGTGCCTTCTATGCCAAAGAAGTGTACCGCCGAGCTCTGATGAATCCCAAGTATCCGGCCATTAAAGACTATTTGATGGGGCGCGGTCTATCCGAGCGTACCCTGGAGTTATTTGATGTCGGGTTCTGCCCCACACGCAACTACTTGGCCGGCAGCATCAAGCACAATCGAGAAGACTTTATTGCCCAACAACTGATCGTGGAGAAAAACGACAGCTGCTATGACTTCTTTGCACATCGCATTACTTTTCCGATCAAAGACGCCACAGGCCAGGTTGTAGGGTTTGGTGGCCGGGCGAAGCCGGACGCGACCGACACGGCCAAATACATCAATAGCGCAGCGGGTCCCCTTTACGATAAGTCACGCACTGTGTATGGCTTGCATGAGGCTAAGGTCGCAACCGGTTCCAGAGAGTTCGAGTGCTTGTATGTGGTCGAGGGGTATATGGATGTCCTGGCCTGTCACGAGATGGGTCTGCCTAATGTGGTTGCATGTTGTGGTACCAGCGTGAGCGAGGAGCATTTGCGGTTACTGTTTCAGTATACGAACCGTGTGGTGTTCTTGTTGGATGGGGACCAAGCAGGTTTTAAAGGGCTGAAAAAAGCACTGGAAGCGGCATTACCGGTGGTGTCCCTGACCAAAATGGTATCTTGGGTATCACTGGGCAGCGATATGGATGCGGGACTGGTGCTGGAAAAGGGCAAAGGTGCATGGTTTAAGAGTAAATTGGATTTGCCGCATACACTCGATGAATATTTTCGTGGCGAGCTCGCAGTGGTTTACGGGACCAACTTGTTAGAAACCGCCTGTTTAAGAGAACAACGGTGGCTGGATATGACGCGAGGGATGGATGCGGATCTGGTGCGTGTGCTGCGGCCGTTCATCGAAAGTGCTTTGCATGAGGGCACCTAACTGGGCCCTCCCCCTGCCCTTGGGTGTTAATCTGCGCAGGCAGCAGTATGTGGCTTGTTGGCTTTTGATTGCACGATACGGCTTAGACTGAATAACGTCCCGTCATTGCGCCACTCAAACGAAATGTCATAGCAAACCGAAGCTTCATCCGGTTCCGACACAAGCTCGACGCTTTTGGTGACGGTAGTGCCACACACATCCATTACTTTCTTGCCTGTGAATCGTTGATAGCGCTTGAGAAACAGAGCGTTGAGCTCTCTAAATAATTGGCTGGCCGGTAGGGCCATCAACTGATCTACGGTTCTTTCTTGTGGAGCGGGGATTGGCGACTCTATTACAGTTTGCTTCACCGCTTCTTGCGAGCGTGCATATTGACTGGCTGTCTGAGGGATCGTTGGTGCCTTGGTCGTCTGGTGGCATGGCAGCTTACCTTCCTTATACAGCGCGATCAGCGCCCGGGCACCTTTGGGGCTGATATACAGGCCTTCCTTGGGCCCTGGAATCAGAGTTTCTGCCAGGGTGGCAAGTTTAAGGCCCGTTGTTCTGCAACGCTGCAGATGGTTGGCCTGGGCGATCGTATAGAGCGAGGTCAGCCTTTGAACCGCCAAGCGTGGCTTGATATCTTCAAACAAGGCCAGAAAATCATAGGTCTTCATAAGATGCTCTGAGTAATTCATGTACGCCTCATACTATGCAAATATATTTCAGAATACGCTTGAAGAGTAAGAATGGCAAGTCTTGGCCAGGATGGGATTTAGAGTGTTGCTGTGATGTTCCCTATGGGGTAACGGAGGTCGGATCCTCGAAGCAGGATGGATACAGTGTGAGTGCGTGAGAATCACCTTGGTAAATTGAGATTAAAAGACACATCGTCCCTGTCTATAAGTCGGTGATGGTCGTTCCTGTGGATGTACAGCGTTAGTTCTAGTAATTTGCGTTTGGCCGTTACCGATAATCTAGGCTTTGATTCGATTCTTGGGTTTTTAATTTTCTCCAAAAGAGAAAAAATACATTCTGCTGAAAGATTGCTTCTTGTGCATAGCACGGTTTGATTGTCGATCAGACACGTAAATAAATTATTATATACGGTATAGGGACGGAGTAATAACGGAGGGCTTTAGCAGGATGTGGGCTATAGGCCAAGTGACGTAAGGCTAGAGCGAAAATAAGTCTACGTTAAACCTGACTATAACGATACGGCAAACCTTACTACAACTCTACGATAAACCTGACGCTAACTCTACCACAAACCTATTTCCTGCATTTTTATACATTTCTATCCACAACAAATACACAGTTTTTCAACAGGTTATCAACTGTTTTATGCACATTGCTTTAGGTTTATGCTCTAAGTATACGACAAACCTGACCTAAATGTACCATAAACCTCAGTATTATCTAGAAGTCTACGTTAAACCTGACCAAAACTATACGACAAACCTGACTGCCCACCGCAACTGGAGATTTCTAACCCTCTTGTGCCCAATATTGTTCAGAATAGTGGTAAATGACTGCGCTGAACAATACGATAAACCTATTACGATGTGCGAAATGTACCGTAAACCTAACGAGTATGAGCAAACTCTACGATAAACCTAACCAAAAACCTTATGACGCCATTCTCAGATCATTATCTGGTCAGATATTGCTCGAATTATCGACAAATACCTACCTGAAACCCGCATTAAACCTACCGGAAGGGCTGAACTCTACCATAAACCTGATCAAAAGCACTGAACTCTACCGTAAACCTCACCAACTACCCTTATTGGCCTCATACGAAATGATAACCTGACTAGGTTAAGCTTGTTCTGCCATCCAGTTCACAGGCAAATTCTACGACAAACCTGACCAAGGTATACCACAAACCTCACTAAAAGCGCTGAACTCTACCGTAAACCTCACCAGCTAGCCCTTCGCTTTCACTACACAGATTCGCGGCCTAGCACGGTTCGAATGATCGCCCACAGCTAGCGGTGAACTCTACGATAAACCAACTGAGAGGCCTGAAATCTACCATAAACCTCACCAAAAGCGCTGAACTCTACCGTAAACCTCACCACGCAGGCTCATGGCTAACTTTCCAGGCCGCTTCTGACCAGATATTGCTCGAACGATCAGCCAATACGCAGGTGAACTCTACGACAAACCTTACCAAGATATACCGTAAACCTGACCAAAAGCGCTGAACTCTACGACAAACCTTACCAAGATATACGACAAACCTCACCAAAAGCGCTGAACTCTACCGTAAACCTGACCATATTCACTTATTGCTCACTTGTCAGGCAACATTTGGCCAGATATTGCTCGAATGGTCGCAATACACATGTGAACTCTACGATAAACCTACCGGGAGACGTGAACTCTACCGTAAACCTCACGTTTCTATACGACAAACCTCACCAAAAGCGCTGAACTCTACCGTAAACCTGACTGAGGTATACCATAAACCAAGTAGGCAAACCCCCTATTCGGTGGTTTCAGGTATAGTTTGCTCCCTCGGCCCTGAAATATTATTTTTCACCTTGTTGTTGGACGCCATTTGTTTGGCAAATGAGTCAGTGGCGTAAAGATCAAACGTCCAATCAAGGGTCTTGCGCCCTTCTTTCCGGGGGATCATGGCGTACTTCTCAAGTACGCCCGCATCTACCAGTTCTTTCAAGCAAGCTTCAAAGGTTTGCTTGTCTCTGGCAACCGTCGCTGCGGGCTTCTTCATGGATTTCACTAGTGTGGATAACTTAATTGTATAGGGGTTACTGACAGACGCTTGGACCCATCGATGACATAGTCGTTTGTAGATGGTACGGGTATAGAAGGACGAAAACTTCATGCCTTCAACATAGTTGTAGCGCCGAAAGTTTAGCGCGTAGATGACGTCCGTCACCATGGGATGAAAGCAAATAAACATCTTGGTGTTATCGGGGTCTGCCTTATCCGCCATCGCCAGAACCGGAAAGTATGTTCCGTCCAGTGAAATGTCGCCATTGTCGCTCTCTATTTGCAGGTTAGCCTTGTTAAGTACATTTAACCCCTCGCGGATCTCCTCGTAAGAGTAAGTCTTGCCTAGCCGAATACATTCCTGGCGAATCTCATACAGGGAAAGCTTTAGACCAACCAGTTTGCGACCCGAGCCACCATTTCCTTCCATCTGGTAGGGTTCACTGCGCCCTTCCATCGTGCTAATTTTCTTGCAGACTTCCCAAAGGGTTTCTTCGCGAACGCCGGGGAACACAAACACCCTTTCACGTTTACCATTGGTCTCTCGTTCGATATTTGCGGCTGAGATCGTATAGCTGATTTCCAGTTCTTTGTAATTATTGGTGCGTCGCGCCACAAGCTGGTTGGCCGAGGCCTGCGGGAGGTACTTGGTGCGACGATCACTAGAAAACAGACCTGATACATCAAGTATTTCAAGCGTATTGCTGTAATTCTTGTCCTTGAGCGTATCGAGCTCAAAGAGATCCAACCTCATTTGAGCCGGATCGACTTTCTTGATGTCTTTGGTCATTCTGCCTCCCGTGTATTAACGGGCTATTATTCAGCCAATCTCTTTACAGGTCAATTTGCCCGGCGCCCGTTTGGCGCAATGTCGCAACATTCTCTATTCAGCCAATCCAGGCGTTTCTGTGGCCTTTATCCATACAGCTCGTGACACAGGTTGCGGAACCTGAGTGTCGGCGTGTAGCTAAATGCCATATCTAGTAAGCGGCAACTGCTCAAGGAATTTGAAGACGCTCAAAAATAAATGATTTCTTCGTGCGTCAGGATAATGGAATTTCCTCTTTCATTAACGGATACGCAATGATGAAAACGGTTTTGATCAATACAGACTTGGAGCATGCACGTAACTTGGCCATGGCGCTGGTGGATAAAGGGGCGTTTGTCGAATTTCAGCCCCCTTCTGTCGAAAACGGAGAAGCCAGCGTGGTGTTCAACGAAGCAGACATGCCTTTGCTGATGGGAATGACGCCCATTTACGAACATGCTGACAACACGGTGGGCCTATGAGCGAGCGACGATATCAAGAACGGGCAGCAGAGTGGTTGAAGAGCAAGCCCAGCCGGGACGAGTTGGAAGCAACGATTCTCAGCATGTCGAAAAAGGTGGATCTGCCGGATCTGAGCGAAGCAGAAAAGATTGATGCTGCAGATGCGATCGAACTGCTGAATGCCTATGGGAATAGACAGTTTGGCGACGCGGAAAACGCTTTGGCTGCCCAGGACGATACCGTCGGCGGTGAGATGGCAGCGCTAGATTTCGGGATACTTGGTGATCCGCCCAGTGGGGAGCGCACTGATTTGGCCTCGCTGGTGACTTCAGGGTTGGTTCACCGGGGCTGCAGATAAAAAAAGAGCCTCAACATGGAGGCTCATAACAACTTAGTGTCTGATTTTCAGTTTTGCTTCTGAACAGATCACCGGCAACATCGTGCGGCAGTGTTCAGCATCTAACTGGTCAAACGGCTCAATACTCCTCAGTTCTTCTAGCTTTTTCGGCTTTGAAGTACGAACGGTATCTACCACATCATCAAAATCGTATCCTAAGTCACCAAAGAAAGACTGCAGGCGCAACACGCGCTCCCAAGCGAGCGTTTGGCGCGTCCTAAAATCTTTCGACTGTCTGAACTGTGCGTTTGCCCAGTTCAGATCTCGGACAAGATCCATCAGTCAAACATCCAGTAGACGACGTCTGATAGATTGTTTCGCTTGCCCCAGTCGATCGCGTCATAGTGCAACGCTTCACGCTGTGCTCGAAGCATCGGGGTACTGCGATGCGCGATTTCCATATCCAGCGCTGCAATGGTGACGTAATACCCAATCAGCTCCGCCGGTAACACGGCTGTTTGACCGAATGGGCTTCTGACCATTGCACTTTCTACACACGGTACCAGGTAATGATACAAGCGGTCACTGACTTCCTCGCGCCAATGAGGTATGTCGCGTGCAAACTGCTTTACCGCAAAGTAACGCCAGAGGTCACGATCCGTAATCCCCAAAACACCGCCTAGATCGCTTAACCCGATCGATTCAGCAAGTGTTTGCGCATCTTTGAGTAGAGCCGCGATCATATGAGACACTCTGGTGCGCTCACTGGCCACTTTGGACACGATCAATTCCTTCTTGAGGCTCAAGATGGTGGCCGCCATACCCACGATGACACCAGGTACACAAATGGTCTCGTTGCCGAGAAACCGTGTAATGCTCTCGGTTTGAAAACCGGGATACATAAACGCGCTGCCAGATTGACTGTACGCATAGTGCCAAGTCGCAGCGGGCTCGACGCCAAACTGGTTTGCGAACTCGTAAATTCCGAGCTCTATTCTCGACCATTTATGGCCAAAGTTTCTTGGCAAGAAACCGGCCGTCGTATCCATTGTGACTACAATAGCGAGTTGTTGTTTCATACATCCTCCTAAAAAGGTTTTTTAGAGTTGAGAGATCCCGAATGGGATAGAACACAGGTGCGTTCTTTGGATGAAAGACCGCATGTATTGAGGATGAAAATGTGGATGCACCGGAAGGCGCTTGATATTGAGTAGGTGAAAGCCTCCAAAGGGAGGCTACACACTATCGCTTAAATGCTTTGTAAAAGCTTTCAAGCTCGCCTGAATTAGACGCCAGTTCTTCAGCATCTTGCTTCAATCGCTCGAGACAGGACTCGAGAAACTGTTTTGGACAGGCGATAAACTCCGACTCAAGCGCCAGGATTGAAACAACCATCCCTGCAAGCCGGGGCGACATTGAGTAAGCGACGTTCTTCTCACCCAGCACAATGTCTACATTGGTGTCAGAAACAGGCTCAACAAAGGCTACGCCTTGTTTAGAGATTGCTCTGCGCCATTGCTTGTGGTGCGTGCACTCCCGGATGGCCAGGTACCTACGTAAATCCAGGTTTGTAGGTTCCAGGTCAGTCAGGTCATGCAAACCACAGTCTTTGGCATGCCGATGCAAGGTTTGGCTCAGACTCATGTGAAAGCATTCCAAGCGACTTCGCAGCTCTGGTGACACGTCATTTCTGATCAGAAACAATCTGGTTCCAGTAATGGTGAGTGCAGTGGCTAGAAGACTTCCGGGAACGCTTTGCGCTTGCATATGGTACAGATCAAACACTCGAAGCGGTTTATCTCCAGTCAGGAAATATGGCGTATGCCCTGTGGGTATGGCTAACCGCCAGTCAGGCTCCGGTGCCATGATATCGTGGGCAAGCCCACTGATTTCGAGCGTTATCTTGTCCCAGTCAGCTCCACTGTAAGTCGAGTGTTCCTGGGTGCCGTTGTGTGCGGCGGTTGATTGATTCATCACATCCTCCAAAAGGTATTTAAGTAACGAGAGATCCCGAGCGGGATAGAACACGATTGCGTTCTTTGGGTGAAAGAGCGGACGTGTTGAGGATGTTGTGTGAGTGCGTCGATAGACGCTCTTTAATAGTAACAGCTCTTTGTTCGAATGCAATGCGCACTATGCAAATATCTAGACTCTAGTGTGTTTCCTGCCGCTGCGCCTCTTTCCTGTTCGCGATTAAAAAGTCTTTCTGGTGTCGGCGGCGACAATGGTTTCATCAGATCGAAGGCGCCCTGCCCGATCACGAACCACTGGAGAATTCTATGGGACAGCTTGTTGAGTTTGGTCCACGCAAAACTGCGCAGCTGAACGATGCACTTCGCAAAGACCCGTTTAATCGCGACTTGGGGCAGTTTGTTGTGACGCCCGGGATCATGGATCTGGGGCCCTTGGACTGCATTGCATGCATTGATGCGATGCGTGCGTTTGACGACTTTAGCGAGAAAAGGGACCCCTGGGGTGAACATGACGGGGCTATTTTTCCTGTGCGTTTGTCCACGGGTGAGACCAAGCAGGTGATGTTCAAGATCGATTACTTTGACCCAAGCATGACTTACCTATCCGAAAACCCTGCCAACAGCACTGTGACGCGGCGCGTCCTGACGCTGATGTTTGCGAGCGATTACTAAGACTTCCGAAAAAATACTGGCGAGAGGCACCTTATGCAACAGCTTACCATCGATGTATTTGATATCACTGAACAGGCATACGAGCTCTTGCCAATCCAGGACTACGATAAAATTATCATTGCATTCTCGGCTGGCAAGGACTCGCAGGCGGCTCTGATCGCTGTGCTCGAAGCTGGTGCCCGGCCAGATCAAATTGAGCTCTGGCACCATAATGTGGACGGCAGTCCCGATGACCCGATCTTTATGGACTGGCCGGTGACCAAGTCCTATGCCAAAGCGGTTGCAAAGGCATTGGGTCTGCCAATCTACTTCAGTTGGAAAGAGGGCGGTTTTAAGGGCGAGATGCTGCGAGAAAATGCCCTGACCAGGCCAAGTAGTTTTGAGACGCCTAATGGCAGCGTGGTGAGCGTTGGTGGGAAGACTGGGACGCTCTCAACCCGACGTCTATTCCCGCAAACCAGCGGGAAGCTCGAAACCAGGTATTGTTCATCGTATTTAAAGATAGATATCTGTGCCAAGGCCCTGACGAACCAGACGCGGTTTGCTCATAGCAAAACCTTGGTTGTGACTGGCGAGCGCGCGGAGGAGTCTTCAGGCCGCGCAAAATATAAGGCGGCTGAACCGCATCGCACTGACCTTAGACACGGGCGCGCCAAACGCTGGATTGATCACTGGCGCCCTGTGCATGGATGGACAGAAGAAGAGGTCTGGGAGGCAATCAAACGCCACAAAATCAACCCACACCCGGCGTACCATTTGGGTTGGGGGCGATTATCGTGCATGAGTTGTATTTTTGCATCCAAGGATCAGTGGGCCAGTATTCGCGTACTGGATCCCCAACGGTTCGCCGAGATTGCTGCGTTTGAACAGGAGTTCGATTGCACCATTCACCGCACGAAGTCCGTGATCGAACAAGCCGACGCGGGGACACCCTACCCTGCGATTGCAGCGCATCCAGAGTTGGCTGCCCTTGCCATGAGTCACGAGTACACCGATCAAGTGCTGGTTGAGGACTGGGCGCTGCCTGCAGGAGCCTTTGGCGAGTCCAATGGCCCGACCTAAGTTCATCATTATGCTGGGTGGCTCCTCACCGGGCCACCCTTAGCAAAAGCAGACTTGAATGCGATGGAATGATTGCTTAGGTCATGGATACAGTGGATGAGGTCAGAATGTTCAAAGGTTATGTTTCGAAGAATGATATCCAGAAGGTTGAACGGCTTGAGGATGGCGAGGTATTTCACCTGGAGAGCAGCGCAATGCTTTCAAGAGTGCAGCGTTCTGATGACGATATGGAAGTCATGGCAATGAGGATCGGGGTCAAAAGGCCCCCGTTGAAGGGTTGGGAGGCTCACCAGATTATCGGTACGACAGAGATGGCACTTTTTGCCAGGTTCTTTCGTATATCCAATGGTGCCCGATACCTTGTTGGGGTAGCGCATAAGATATGCGATCAGCGCGACCAAATGCGCTTCAACGCAATCAACACAATGTCATTCTGGTCTCGAAACGGGGGGTGACCTGTGGTAGTTCATCATTAGGAGGAGTGTCATGTTAGAAGTGAGTGTCAATATTTCCCTGTCCATTTACGACGAAAAGCAGTTTAGGCAGGCAGCAAGAGCACGCGCCTTGAGTGATGGGTTAGATTCTGAAAGCGCTGATGCGTATCTTGATGACGATGCGATGTCTATCGACCAATGTGCGCTGATGCTGATTGACCCGGGGAAGTCTCCTGATGGGGCTTGGATCGTTTAGCGTTACTTGATTATTGTTTACCGCCCGGCGAGAGGATGCTCGCCAGCCCTCCCCTCCCTATGCAACCGGGATAGGAAATCATTTTCTGCCCCTGTGCGATGATTACTACAGTCAATCAGCACAGCATAAAAACAGCTTATTTTAAGGGGGCGCAACATGTCTATTTTCAACGAACCGACTACTGGAACACGTTTTTCCGATATGGAATCCGGGCAACGATTCAAGTGCGTGTTTGGTGCCATTCACCAGAAACTGAACGCTTACTGGGCGCAAGATGTAGAAACTGGTCAGAAATGGATGGTCAACACGCATACCAGAAAGTATCAGTTGGCTGATTAATCTGGGTTGGCTTTCGATCTTCACGGCGACGCACTCGGTATTAAGGTCGTATTGATATCAAGCCCTTCAGAGGGCCCTGAGATTCAAAAGTGATATTAGCGGGACAAGGAGAAATCCAATGACTGATGAGTACAAAAGCGCCATAAAACGCATTAACAAAGCATCCACAGAAGACGAGCTATTGCGTGTTGAGAAAAGCTTGGCGCGACTCTACGGCAATGGCGTTTTTAGTGAAAGTGAATACCGAAAACTTGATGCGCTGTTACTTGCTAAGTGGATGAGGGATTAGTGTGAGCGATTTACTTAATCTGTTGAATATCTCTGTTGAAAAGAAACCAGCCTTTGGCCAACCCTGCAATCATTGTGGTTTCTGCTGTCTTACTGATCTTTGTGAGGTGGCGAAAGAGAAAACTGGGAAGATCGATGGGCCCTGTGAATTTCTTGAAAGTAACAATGCAGGCGAGCATTTATGTTCCCTTGTTGTTGCAAACAATGCTCTACAGCACGCGATCGGCGTGGGCAAGGGGTGCTGCGCCGAAACCCAACAAGAAACGTTCGCACGCTTACAGGCAGGATTTAGCAACTAGGCGAAAGTGACCGGGTTTCGGGCCTGGATTAAATACAGATTATGAGGGGAAGCGAGAATGAGTGAAATTGCACATACGGTTGACGACATTCTGGGAATGGAAGGTATTGTTGTTCGCAAGATTCCGGCAACCACTACACGCCGATGGCGCACCATCGATACGGCGCGATTACCTGACGATGCAAAGGTGGTCGAACGCAAGAGCGGCACGGTGACCTACGAAGAGACAACAGTGAACGCCTTGAGCGGCTACGCAGTTACTTTTGAGATGGGACAATGTGCTCACGTGCGGTTTAGTAAGCGAGCTTCGGGATTCGGGAAAACTATTGAAGCGGCTTATGAGGATTATTTGGCGAAGAACACGCCTTCACGAAAGACCGCCAGCTAGAGGACGACGGCAGGTTACTGGCTGGCTTCAAATGCATTTATCAAGCGCATAGTGAATTAAGGGACATTGAATAATGAAACTGACTTTAAATGCGAAGTTACTGGGCGTTTTGCATGCGATGCAAACTAAACGGTCACTGTTGATCACAGAAGCAGAACTCGGTCTTGTCGAAGACTGGTCCAAATCGCTTAATGATTATTATAAGGGGCTTCCAAGCGAATTGGTTGAAGGCCTTGGCTTAAAGAGAAACCGGCATTGTTATCGGGCAATAGAGTGTTTTGATGTTCCTCAAGAATGGCTCGAAGCAAAACAGGATATGTTGGGGCAGTTTAGCTTTGCGTATCCCGGGTAACGCTCTACCTTCCGCTTCTGGACTGCTACAGCAAGTTTTGCCCGGCCTTTGTGCGAATGTTGAGGGAAAATGAATCGCCCACTCTCCCCCGAAGTAGTGGCAACCACACACTGATTCCCGAATTGAATTTTCCTTCTTATCTACCGCGGTATGCTGTTCTTAATGAGTTCAGCGCGGCGTTGTAGTCAGTGCTGATGTTCAACGTAATCTAACGAAAAGGGTGTGTTATGTGGGAATGGTTGATTGAAATCGGTGCGGGACCGTTATTTGCGGGAACGCTTGTGGTGAAGTTTTTCCAAGCACTCTACGCTAAATCACAACGTTTGTGGAAATTGGCTGCGTGGGGGACGCTGACTGCCGTGATTGTCTTTTCACCAATCATTGTTTTTCTATTTAGCAAGCCGATTGCGTGTTCGTTGATCACTGTATGGTTATGTATTGGGATGAGCCTTGCTGTCAGCATGTACTGCGTACGCGTCTATTATTGGGTGAGAAATACCTGATTATTTCTTTATGCGAGAGAAAATCAACCATCGTTAGGTTCGTCAACATCATTACTCGCGCTCAATTTTTTGTAGAGCCCGTTGGATTTGACCTTAATGATCCTGATGACGATTTTGACTACGATTACTACGTTATCAGCGTATCAAATACCGGGAAGGATACCTTCGCTTACATTTCAATTCGAATTGATTTCAGTGAATGCAAATACTGGGTTTGCGCAGGTGATGGCTATTACATTATTGGCCAAAAAAGATCGCTGGAGTGTGACTATGAAAGTCTATTGACTGGGTTGTTAAAAGGACTGCTCGACGCCTAACTGCAAAGGTTGGAAGTAGGCGATACAGCCCCTCTTTGAAGGCATTGCAAACACTGAAGTGTTAGTCGGCTATTGCAGTTTTCATAATTAAATTTCCTTTTTCTCTACCGCGATATGATTGTGCAGTCGATGAACGAAGCACTGCTTGTAGTTTTAGCCGTGTTTCGTAGAGATCATATTCTGAACCCGTTTGGAGGCACGATATTATGTCATTTGAATCAGCTAAAAGTCAGATTGAATCGTCAGGGAAACTAGCCGAGCTTGCGACTAAAGCAGTTGGTGATATGGGTGACATTTTCTGGGATGCAGCTGATCATGGTGAAACCGACAACTTGCCGGAAGATATTGCTGAAGAATGCGTCAGAAGCGCGATTCTAGGGGGCTTGAAGGACTTTTTCGATTCCCAGGAGCGTAATGATCGAAGCGCTTCCATCGCGTATCAGAAAGAATCGGCAATCGCGTCTTGCGAGGCCCGTATCGATAATGGCGCAGAATCATCGGAAGCCTTTAACTGGCTTCGTGATGAACTTTCACGGATTGAGGGTGGCGAAGCAATTTACGACTAGCGAACGTCAACTGCTAGAGGACACAAATCCCTATTATTAGGGCTGGTATTGGCTCGAATGGTCAATAGCGTTCGGTGATCTTGCATTTGAATTTGCCTTTTCTTGAACGGGTTATGATTGTGTTGTTGGACAGAGTACAGGTTGTTCCAAATGCAGATAAAAGAGGAAAGAAAAGTGAGTGACGCAAATCTTCAGGAAAACGAGTTTTGGCAAACACGAGCGCGGGGCGACAACGATTCTGAATATCAGATTTATCTCGCCTGTGCTGATGATGGCAAGGGTGGCGATATCACGCGCGGTGGGGCGCCTCTGAAAAGCTACGAAGAATGGCTGAACTCGTAAACGTACATCTATAGGTTAAAGCGATTCGTCTACCGTTATCTGCAAGATATCGACCTGAACATTAATTGGCGTTATCTGAACAACACTAGCAGATTTTCACTTATTAGGGGACTACAAACATGTTTGCTTTCTATAAATCCGAGAGTGCGTTCGCTAAGGTTTTCGATCGCACAGAAGACTGGCAAATAACGGATGGAACTGGGCAGTGTGAACGGTGGTTTTCCGTTTGGCGCTTCGACAAGAAGGCCAGTCTAGAGGCTGCCCTCGAGAGTTACCTTGATGAACATTTTGACGCGAAATTCAATCCTGAAAATCTCGTTATCTGCTAGTGCCAGCTTTTCTTTTTATGAATAGTAGTGCTCCAGGCGCTGATGCATCCCCTCCCCTATTGCCCATATTAACCTCCGGGGATTGGCACTGAGGGAGTCAGGTTTACATCGATGCGCTCGGTGTCGTTAATAATAAACCGCCACGTATTGGTCTTTATTCTCTTCGGTTAGCCGGTAAAGTACGGGAGGTACGATGTTTGCTCACCTTTAACGAAATGTCAGATATGATATGGATGGTCTTTTGGGTCTATTTGTTCATTCATACGTGGTAGGTTTATACCCGCTCTTACCCTTGTTGACAAGGGTGATCAGAGCGTATAGCCTGATTTATGTATTGGTGTTGACCCTCTAGCGAAACCAACAGCCTGATTTTCGTAACTGCCATTTGGTATTTTACTCTTCTTTGGTTTTTGCCTCCTCTTGGCGGCGTTTCTTCAGGTCAGTCTTTACGAACCGGCACGAGTGCCGGTTTTTCTTTTTTGAATAGTAGTGCTAAGAGGACTGATGCATTCCTTCCCTTATTGCCCAAATTAAACGTTCTGCTTTCTCGCGGTATGATGGTTTAGATTGCTGATTAATGAAGTTCGGCTTCGTCTTTAAAGCGGCAGTAAGGAGAGAGTATGGAATTCTGTGATTTTAAAACCGCAGTCATTGTAAGTAGGGGAAAACTCTGTGATGAGATTGAACAGGCATTCGACATCATTGAGCAAGACAAACTACCTACAGGCTGGAGTTTTGTGGCTACTGGCATATCTGGTGCTGCTGGATTTTATCTTGAATTTGACATTGAGCAACTACCCACGCAAGAGCAACTTGATGCGGTGAAAGCTTATCTTGAGAGTATTAACTAAGTACCACAATTAGACGATACCAGCCTTTTTATGAGGGCTTGCATACGCCTAAGTGATTGCCAGCTATTCCAGTCTTTCTAATTGAATTTCCGTTTTTCGCATCACGGTATGCTTGTCTTGTTGCTAAACGAAGCGCGACTTGGTGCTTCTTATCTGGCATGCACTTGAACGAGGAGTAGCTTAATGGCTCACGATATTAAAGCGAACAAAGAACATGCGGTTGTCAATGTAAGGCTTGCTATCCAGCATACTGATCCGAACGATATTGCAGACGGTCTTAATGAAACACTTCGGGATCAAATCGGTAAGAATTTTATTTCAGATTACGCATTCTACAACACTGACAGCCCGGCACTTGTGAAGGCGTCTGATGATCCTGAAGAAGGTGAGTTGTTCGCGCAGATACGGACTTACGCTGTGTGCGTCCAGGACTCTGATTACAATGAGCATTGGATAAAAGTCGAAACTCAGCTTGATCTGGCCGCCATGAGCGAAGATAAGCTGAAAGATAATATTGGCGATTACATTGTTTTTGGTGAGGACGATAGAGTCTTTGTTGGGTGTGTGGAATCTATGCAAAGAATCCTTATCTAAGCAACAACATCCTTGGATAATAAATCTCGTTGTTTGCTCAATGAGATTGTTAGCTTTGTGGACGAAAAAAAGCCTGTTCATTGTGCCTGAGATTTATTTTCCTTTCCCCGGTAAACCACAATAAATAATTGTCATTCCGCATGAGATTATACCTACAGTCAACTAGCGCAGGTTGGTTCTGGTGTCGCCTGCACTAACCATTCACTTGCGGGAGCGGATAATGGAACACGCAATCGATCCTTGGAAAGCGTACGAAGATAAGCAAATAACGGAGTCTTACGATGCGTATGTGTCGAGCCCTCACTACGCAGGCCTCGTCGAAGAGGCCAGGGCGAAGGGCTATAAGCCTGCTCCGCTCTGGATGCTTCTGGCCCGCCCAGCGTACGCGGCTGTAATTTATAAGTGGAAGGGCGGGTGCTGGGTCCGATTGGACTACGACACAGGGGAATGAGCCCAGCGTCATCTTGATAAGTGACAGGTCGTACAGCCGGGAACCAATCGGCGACACTCTATTATGCGAGGACTTAAATTGTGAATGAAGTAACCTGGGTTTGTGAGGCATGCAAGACGGAAAACGTGGATCTTAGATCGGAGACAGCGCTACCGATGTGTGGAGGCTGCGAGAAGCACTTTGATTGGGATGACTTGATTCATGTGTCTGATGACTGTGACGCCTATCTGAACGCTGTGGATAAACTATCCAGACAGTGTTTCGCAGGAAGGGCTGCTGTTGATCTGGTGGAAGAGCCAGACGCCGCAGTTCATTCGCTACAAGACTCATTCAACAACAACGTCACAGTGGAGGAGGCTCTAAAAAGAGTCCGAAGACTCCAAGCGAAAGAGCTTTGGGGCCACCTCGGTGACATTCCAATAGATGTAAATGAACAGATTGAAGAGCCATTCTTACATTTCGCGAAAGGCACTGAGCGATTGGTTATTTGGCACTGGTTCGAAGAGTCATTCGATTTGTGTCTTGCGAAGCATCTTATGTTCCCAAGCTAAAGAGGCTTCTGGACTTCGAACCACTGGTGGACCTTTAGGTTGGCATCGCAATGAGAAAATCATATTGCTGGTTGATGACACAATACGTCTTGTCATAGCAAAGAACCTGGTTGGAGATTGTTATCAGCTGAAAAGGAAATTGGCGTAGCTTCGGTTGGGTGGTCTAAAGCGACAACAAGGAAGCTGAGGAATGGCGTTAAGTGATGACGAATACAACGAAGTGGAACCAGGAGGTAATTATGTTCAGCAATGAAGACAGATCAAACACGGCTTGTCACGCAATTGAATTCTTCGCTGCAGAAACCGGTATCAATGATGAGGATAAGGATGACCAGGTCAAAGACTTATTAACAAACCTTCGACACTACTGCGACCACAAGGAACTGGATTTTAATGCTCTGGTTGATAGCTCTTATCAAACCTATCTCGTTGAACTTCAAGAAGATCAAGGAGATTGCATTGACGTATCTGAAGACGACCAGCAAAGATAAATGTGGCGGCTATTGTACATTCTTTTGGGGCAACTTAATTAGAAGGTTGGTTAGTTTAACGTCCTGAGATCACTAAAAGTGGACATAGAGCTTATCGCAAGTGGTCTCGCGCAATCACACCTTCATTGGGGTGTCGCAGTGAATAAGTCGAATGATCTTCGAATTACAATAAGTCCTATCCAAACTGAGAACGACGGTGAACAGCAATGACAAATACAGTAGCCCTTATTCCTGATGTTCTTGACGAAATCCAGAAAAAACAAATTGGTGTTATCGTCAGTGATTTATTAGCTGCAAATCAAGCGCTGGATGACCTGGTCACTAGATTGTGTGATCAGTTACAAGTGCAGAATATTGATTCTCCTAGTGCATCACTGAAGCGCGCTGAAGACCGTATTTCGCTATCAGCAAAAGATCTGATGGCATTTATTGCCGATCATGCTCCCGACTTTGGAATAAAGGCTGAAGATGCGAACAAAGCTGTGCCAACAAAACGTATTAATTGGCTGTTGGATGTCCATGGTTTGCGTGGGCTAGTTGAGACGAAGTGTTGCATGACAACGTGCGACGGATTGAGGACGATGGTAAGCAGGGAGTGTCCTATTCAGGTGGCTGGTCAGTAACACTAGGCAACGATAAACTTTTCAATGTTCGTTATGATCTTCACTTCCTTGCCTACCGGCTGCAAAAAGGCTCTTGTTCAATACTTCGGATTCGAGTGTTTTGACGAGCGGTTCAGGATATTCTTTGATCTGGTTAATTTGTCTGACTTGGATTGGGAAAAAGCTATACACATTGCAGACCGTGTTTGGAGTGATCGTACATACGAATTAGTCACTGTTCCAGTGGGTCAGGCAAAGCGCTTTATCATGCACCATTCGCCAGATTTGGTTTCGCAGTACAGCTCATTTGATCAATACCACTGTGACTATGTTCAAGGAGCGATGCCAAAACATAATGACGCAAGTTGGCCTGTTTTGGCCTTACCCTCCTGTGGAGAGGCGCTGCTCGACGGGTGGCATAGGTTTCACTCATATGTGGATTCGGGCTTTACCGCAGTTCACTTCATTTTGCTTGAGGACTGCTCATGCATTGCCTAAGCAATGAGCTCCTTTGAGGAACGCTTTGCATTTTGTCTGCGTAAAACTCTATAGAGCTACATGATAAGAATTCTTTTTCCTTAGCCATGGATAATAGGGGTTGTCCAGTCACACTTTAACGGTGTCTGATTTGAATTTGATGCAAGGTAAGGGGCCCCGATGTTTACGTACAACCAAGTTACAAACTGCTCTTTGAAGAATCGAGAGTTTTGGTCTTTCAGTGCCATGATACAGCTGTACTACTATCGCCAACATAAACGTGTTTATGGTAGTGATTTTGGATTAACCAAGTCTTACAGGGTGGCTTTCAGGGATAGGATGCACAGTCGCCGTAAGCAGAAGCATCTCAAACAGTAAAAGCCCATCACAGCAATGTCCAGGTCATTCAGGAGAGCCACTATGAACGATGAACAGGTCAATAAAGCCGTTTCGGCAGTTGAAACACTATCTGAACTCCTTGGCGTCCCCTCAGATGCTGTTATCGAAAGTCTGGCAGATGTCTGTCCCGAAGATTCGAAGCTGGATCAGATTTACACTGCTATCTATGGAGAATGATCAGTTGGCATACTCCGGTAGTTGATGCCTTGGACCCAGTTACGGTTGGGTCCTTAGTTCGACTTGATGCGAACTGTCATAATTAGCCGGTATTTGCTCTGTATTCCCTCTCCCTCCCCTCCTTAAATAAGCCAGTAAACAGCCTTTCCCAGTTCATGAGATGATGAGTTTCTCGAAACACATTGCGCAGCGGTTTATCGAAATGTTTTCTGGCACCTGAACATACAATGGTGTCTATCAACTACTTGATTCCCGAGGTTAACGATGAATGAACGCACTGTGAAAGGTGTACTAAGTACACTGTTAGAAAGTGTTCAGGACGTAGCAATATGCTTGTTGAGAGAGGATGGCGATACGGCTGAAGCATGCCAGCTCAAGGGGCTATTGGTGGCTTTGAATAAAGCTGAGGCTTGCGTGAATGGTATCACGAATGCTGATCTGCGTTTGGTGTCTGAGGCTAGCTTGACGGACAAGGACCGTGCTTCGGGCTACCCCTTGGAAAAGCTGTTGCTGGATCGAAGTGCCATCAATCACAGTATTGAATCAATGGTATCGAACACGCTTAACGCAAGAACCGATGTGTCGAATATGGTGTATCTTGCTACCGCGCATCTTCCCGCTCAAACGAGTAAAGACTTGGACGCCGGTTGATTCTCCGGTGCAGGGTCCCAGCAACGAGTATTGATAACACTTAGCATTGAAGGAACTTAGTATGGAATTATTGAACGCACTAAAGGCTTGTGACGTCTTTGATATTCAGATTGGTTGGAATGCCGAGACAGAAGACTGCAGGAGGGTTTCTGCTCCTCTGTCTGATCAGAATATCTTCTACGGGGACACTAACGAGCCTGAACAGGCTGCCATCGAATTGAGTTGGGGTGATCCGACACACGATGTGCATTCTGTTTATATTGCCGCTTCAGATCTTGAGCATGCTTCTGTGGAGGATGGCTACTGCACTGTGCAGGGGTACACTGAGGAAGAGCTTCCCGATTTCAAGCAGCCAATGCGGTTTCGTCTTTCGCGAAGAGTCCCGTTTACGTAAGCCGCCAGGTTGTGGTTGCTTACACAAATACCAGTCAAATAACTGTTGCTAGAACACAAAGGACTTACTTTGATGGCGCGTGTGCGATTACTGCTACTAATCCCGATGATTATTGTCGAGTTGCTGCTCCTTATCGTTTGCTGGGTGGCAGCGCTCGTTAAACCTGTTGCAGCGGAAAAGATGAGTAGTTTTTGCACCCGTGTACTGCCTGATCTTGATTGGTACTTTGGAGCAAACAAATGAACGAATTGGAGCAATCGAATATGAACAACAGAGTTTTGGTCTCAGTTAGTGAGAATGGGATACATGGTACACCAGCGTATGTGACTCCGGTCATTATTTGCGCAGACGAGAGTGCAGCTAAACGTTTTGAAAAGAAGAACCCGCTTCGTACTGGCCAGTACTACCAGAGGCGACTTGTCCCGAGTCAGGTTTAAAGGCCTTGTCGGGGGGGGCGCTTTACACGTAACTCTCGGCAATTGTGGTGCCCTCCCCCACTCCGTCCTGGGTATCTCAACCCTTTAAAAGTTATTTCTTCGTCCTATGGAATACTCCTCAACAGGTTGGCAAATACAGCGCATTGACCATCACTGATCGCTTATGAAGCTACAGGCGGTTTGGTCGCGCTATTGGAAGTGCATCGCGGGATTCTGGCTAGTACTGGAGACTTTCGTGCATTTACTAAACATTGAAATACACGTTGCTGGAGAAACCATGACATACGTAGCTACATTCAATTACCAAGAACTCTCCACCATTCTGGCAGGGCTTCGCGTTTTGCAGGACATGATGGACGAGAGTGACCTTTCTGGGTTCCGTAAACTGCCGCACTTTGATGATGTTGAGCCATTGAATTCGGTCGAGATTGACGCGCTTTGCGAGCGTTTGAATTGTAGTCCTGAATATCTGGAAGGGCGTTATATCAGCGAGTGGCTAGAGGGCACAGTCCAAACTGACTGTCGGATTAACCTGGCGAATTATGAGCTCAGCATTCGCTCTGCTGACTGTGACTATAACGGTCTACAACGTGAATACATTGAGGTAGCGGTGAACGGCAGTACTACGCGAATTGACGCTAAGGCCGGGGAACTCACGATCACGGGAAAAAATGCCTTGGCTGCTCTGCTTGGCCGTGGCGGTTGATGCCAATTGGCGTAGCCGCAGTTAAAGCATTTCGATGTCCGGGCAAGATTCAATAATCGAAATGCCTCCCTATGAGATCCTGTCTAACGTCAACGGCACGCAGGTGCAGCGCCTGTAAGGGGATAGAGAATGAATTATTCGAGCGTTAAAGCACAAATCAGCACGCTTAGAAACGAGGCGAAGCGCGTGGCCCAAAGCGGTTATGCAGTTGTTCGCAGTCGAGGGGTGTTCTTGAGTGGTTATGATGACAAGGGGCAAAAAATCGGTGATGGGGAGGACCATAGATTATCCGGTACCAGAAAGGATCTGGTAGCAGCCATCGACCGGTTACGATCCAAGGGCGCAAGCGTATTGACCATCAATGGTGGATTTGACGGAACGCATACGGTGGCTGATTGGGGTGATGACTACTATGACCCTTGGGTAAGTGACTGGAGTTTCAATATTGAATACCGGGATGGCCAGTTTTCTGTCTCGGAAACTTTCTCATAAGAGCATCGTAGAACATTTGCTCCCATAACCAATTCTTGGAGGTCCGCATGATTTCAACTGATCAAGCAATCACAGCCATCTCAACTGCAGAGGCGATTGCATTTAACTCTGATTCCAATGATGAGGAATTAGGGCTGCTTTCGGCATTTTTCAATTCAGCAGTCAGGCATGTTCCCGAAGACAAACTTGGTGAGCTGTTGAAGGCGCTGGAGCAAGATCTGGACAAGGTGCTAGCCGATCCTGGGGAATCCCAGTGTGCGGACGTGGAAAGCTTTAAATCGTTTCTAGAGAGTATCGAACCCGTTTCATAAACCAGAGAGACCATGGTTGAACGATTGTTGCTGGGATAACACTAACACCGGTGTTGGGACGCAGGAATGCTCTAAAAAACATTATTGCTTGCTGTGAGATCCTATCTCTACAGGGTCAGTGTCGAACAAACTCGACACCACATATTGAAACCTTCTTAAGGAATCAGGTCATGATGACACAGTTGGATACCAAAACCATTAAGGCGATTGAGCAGCATCTTCAAAGTGGCTACTACCCAAAGGGTCAGTCAGCCGCATGTGGGCGCGTTATTTTGGCCATTAAATTGGGTAAAATTCGCATCTCGAAAGAGCGGAGTGACGACTGGACCTTCAAAGAGCTGGCGGGTGACTTGTTTTCTGAAGAAGCCAACCCTGACATTTCACCCAAGACTCTTCGCAAGCAGGCTGCTGCGTTTAAGCAGAGGATTTATAGGGCGGGGGTCTGGACGATGGTGTCGGAATACTGGACTGGTCGGGAGTGGGAAAGCCTTACCGGTATTCGCGACAACAGCATTGGGGGCTTCGTAGGTAGCGATTTTTTTGGCAGTGGGTATGAGCTGCAAATCATGGAATCGGCCTTAACGGCCTATGAGCAACAGGACTTGGATGATCAGGGATTTGTGATTGACCCCTTCTTGAAGGCGGCTTGAATCTGTAATTACAACTTACGTGTGGAGACTAGTATGCACAGTTATCAAAAAGGTGATCCTGTTCGTGTATCAAACGGTGAGGCCGAACCACCGAAGCACCATACGCGCAAGCACGCAAAATGGTGTTTCAGAAACTACGATGGTTTCATTCATAGTGTGGACTCTTGTGGACGGGTGATGGTTGATGAGTCAGGCAAGGGTGCTCTGGTTAGGTCTCATCCCCCGCATCAGGTAACGCCCCGGGACGTGTAAAGAGAGGTTCGGGTTCTTCGTGTCGAGCCATGGAGGGCCGCCTGTTATGCTTCCGACTCTTTAAATAAGCATTACTGGGCACTATGAGATGATGGGTTTGTAAGGCAGTGATGCAACTTGAGACCACAGCGCTAGAGGGTTAGAGCATATGAAAATTGTAGAGATTCCAGCAGTGCTTCGCATTTTTGTTGATGATGATGTGACGCAAGAAGCGATAAACAGATTGGCCGAAGGGATGGTGAGTGAGGCCTGTGGAACTGTGTGTGAGACAGATTTGCATGAGGATCTCAAGGAGCACCTGAAAGGCGCAGATTTGTCAGGGGGTGAGCGGATACTGGAGGCTGATCTGTGGGTATTCGAGAAACCGGTCAATCCGGTTGTACACCCGTGCTAAAAGTTACTTGGGCGTAAAAGCACAGGTATGGCAGCAAGGCGGTGGGAGCCCGCGCTGGACGTAACCGGCACACTATCTTTTTAGGGAGAAGAGTATGAAATTATATACGTTGGAAAAGGTGCTCTATTTTGCGAACCAGCAAAAAGGGCTTCACGTATCGGTCGATGAGCGCCGAGGTACAGACTTGATGGAGCGCGTTGAACGATCGCTAGGCAAAGGCTGGATCATCCAAGTTGCTGAAGACGATTCAGGGCGGTATTTCAAGACCACTACCAAGGGGAAGGTTCAGCTTCTGCGACTCCAGATCCAATGGCGCAAGCAGCACGGCAGAAGCACTGACGAGCATGAGCAGGAACTTGCAGCACTCGCTCACCAGCTCTAGGTAGCGTTTGATCACAACAAAGCGACTACAAGGTCGCTTGCACGATTACTAAAAATGGCGGTTATATGAAGGACAACAATCACAGCTACATACGCGTTTCATTCCCTTACTTGTGGGTACGAGTACCCCGCAAAGTTGCCTCCTGGTTTTCTTCAAAAGACTGGGTATGGGTTGACACACAGGTAGGGCGCAAAGTTAAGCGGCCCAAAAAGCAACAATGTCGTAAAGGAGTGCATCAAAGTGGGTGAGCAAAACCTACTGAAGGTTGGCGATATTCTTGTGACTAAAACCTTTATGGGTACGCATAAGTACCCCATCACCAGAGTCACAAAAACACTCGCAAAGAGTAAGCGCAAAAGTGACGGTTATGAGTACACGTTCAAGCGAGAAATCAGTGACAACATGAGCCACCCATGCGAGCAGTGGTCAACCACTGAATACAACGTTATTAAGCAGTAATGTCGTTAATTGCTTTAAAGATGGCACTCCAGATGTTCGATAAGCAGGCCGAAACCCGCGGGCGAAAGCTGTTTGTAGTGCGGCTCGCAGGAGTGCCATCTCTAAAAACATTATCGCCTGCTGTGAGATCCTATCGCTACAGGGTCAGTTGAGAACCATCTCGTGACCAATTATTGAAACCTTCATGGGGTACTGGGATGAAAATCATGCGATGGATACTGATCAATGGCGGCTTTCTGTTGGCCATGTACTTTGGGTTATTCGAAGGAATTGAAGTTGCAACAAACGTTGTTTTGTTAATCGCGTGGGTGACGATTATCGTGTCACCTTTCATGCTCACAGATAGCTTTCTGGCTCAAAGCCAAGGCCGAAAAAGATCAGTTCCAGGCTTGCTAGATGGCCTGTTCGATTCGCTCGTGGTTCTTCTATTTGCTTGGTTCGGGTACTTGGCTACGGCTGTATTTTATGTGCTTCACCCCATTGTTGTAGCGCGTTTTTGGAAGCGACTTGAACAGCTTGAAACGAGTCCGGGGGGATAATCTGTTGTGTAGGCGTGATTCAGTTGATTGAAAAAGGATGGGGCTATGTTGTTAATTGATTGTGTGCTCAAAGCAGTAAAAAGTGTACCGGGACCGAATGGTGATGATCCGGATTTTAATGCAAGCATTGCAATGATCCAGAGTTACATCGGCCAAGACGATGGCGGGCTTGCCGCTTTGTTTTTTGACGATGATGTACTGGAACGTTGGAGCAGAGGCAATTCTGATGCTCGTGTTGTTATTGCCGGTGAGTACGTTTCTTTCGAGACCCATTACGGCTGGGAGTGTCCGGAGGAGGCGCAGGAGATTAATGAGCCCAATGATCTGTTTAATCGTATTTCCAGCCTACCTACTGATGTTATCGTCATTCTAGAAGCTTACGAGAAGCTTCTGGAAACGGGCGCTTATGATCGCTATGCGCTTTGCAAGCTGTTGCTATCAGAAATGAAGCTAAAGGGCCTTTGGTTTGACTTTGGACTGGATGGTGTTCCGTATGGGCTGCGCCAACTGCCAACGTAATAGCTTTTCAAGCATGGCCCTAATTCAAAATCACTTCTGTCCGGGCATGGGAAGATAGGGGGTATTGAAAGAGACACCTTGAACCTACATTTGCCAAGAGGAAGAGCTATGTCAAAGCAATATCAACCGTCAGACGTTAAATGGGGCGAGTTTATCGCAGTGCTTATTGGTGGTTACTCCGTCAGCATGACAGAGGATAAGCAAGGCAACCCTATGCCATTTCTTTACGACACAAAGACGGAAGTTGAATCAGAAATTCAGGATGCGATCGACGCTTACAACGAGCAGATTGCCGAGGGTGATCGAGATGCTGATGACGAGTACGAAGGCGAAGCATTTCCCTGTGTGGTTGAAGGAGACGAAATCGTATTGCTTTGCGAGCATTCTCTGGAAGAACTTGAGCGGATCAATTGGCGAGAGGGGCGTTAGACACTGTCAGACGCTATACCGATATGTATAGATAAACGGTAAGGTGCTATATGTGTGAATGTTCAGATTCAGGCGATCCTACGACCTGTGAGGATCGTTTAAACTGCTGTGACTGCGGGACGGATGATCCGTAAAACGGATGTGGGTGCCGCGGCTGCTGGTCGTGTAACGCATGCGAGGAATGCCGGGGCAGCGCTAACTAAATGCACTGGGACAATTTGGAGAGGTAGAAAAATGCGTACAATCATCAAGCAGCGCAGGCTGGTACCGGATAAGGCTGGCTACCAGCATCGTGGCCAACATGCTTCTTTGGCGGTAACCCAAGATGGTTATAGGGCGTGGGGTTTTGGGCCAGCTGCGGCCGCTGCAGACGCTGCGGCGGTGGATAAGGTGGCGCGTTTGGCGGGCAAGTGCTTGTCTAGCTGACAGCTTAACCCAAGTGAGTAAACTCGATAATCCCGTGATAATGCCGGTCATCAATGGCTGTACATGTGACCTTGGCCCGGTTCCACAGGCGATTGCTGATGTTGCGGGTTATCTGTTTTTCAGACATTAACGCGGTACGATAATCGAATATACCGGGCACCTCTTGTCTTCTATCGATCCGCACTTGAAACTTTCCAGCCTTTTCTTCAACTTGGTTGTCACCACCGCAATGCAACAGGCTCATGTGATTACCGGAATGCCCGCCTTGGACAAGTGTACGGCCCAAATCCTTCATTTCATCCGCGATATAGGCTTTTTGTGCGATGACGTGCGTTGGCAACATCAAGTCCATTTCGACATAGGATTCTTTCTCGTCGTTCGATTCAATGACTGCTTTCCGGAAATTGGATATTTCGCAATGATCAACCCAGTCAAAGCTTAGGTAATTCGTATGCTTGCGGATATATTCGCGCGCATCTGATTCAGAATTCACGGGCTCATAGCGGCAAGTAGGAATAATTAGCTTGATTCCGGTACCTGTCGTATCGAAATTAATCATGCAACGTCTACACAGGAGGTTGTTTAACAGGGTGGGAAACTCGGTCTTGCCCTTTCTGAATTTCCCCGCGACATACTTTTGATTGACATCATCCCCTATGAAGAACCCGGTATAGATCAGGAAGAAAATAATAGGCGCAAGCCCCAGTGGTAGCACCAGCATCATAGTTCCGAACATTCTTAGCTCATCCTTTTATTGTTTTACTTGTCGCGCAGTAGTCGGTTGACCAGATTATTGAACAATGCGTTAGCGTATCACATCTGCACGACAATGAATCTCGACACTGGTATGGCCCCAGATCCAACGCAATACAAAATACTTTCAAGCGAGATGGCGATAATTCTTCTGTCAACGGCCCCAGGGTCACAACCTGAGCATAAGAGAGATCGCTATGTATCTGACGAATATCGAAAGTCGCAAAGACTACAAAGACTGTCTTGCATTGACCTCCGAAATACCGAGGGAATTTCTTTACGATTGTGGCTCTACTAGTGAGGCGCCCTTAGGTTATACAACGACCACATTCAAGGAACATCTGAGTGTGGACGAGGTGCCAAATCAGACCTCTAAATGCATCGGTGTTTACACTGATACTGACATTGAGCTTGAAAGTGAAGGGTTTGACCTCCCTGACTGCTCCATGTCTATGCCGTTTGAACAGCTCGGATACTTTAAATGGTTGCAGGCAAACGCACATACGAAAGCGACCGGCCACAGGATAGAGGACAAACGCCATTACCTCGCGTCTCTGGGGTTCGTCAGGGGGCGCGATAAACTCACGGAAGACCAGTTGACGATTCTTCGGCATGCGCATGATGCCTTCTGGTCAGCCCAGGTTCACAATTCAGGAACGTGTCGCGAGGATACGTTGAGTCCTCATCTTGCCGAGTTGGCAATGATGATCCCTGACGGCGAATGGTTGCGACTCCCTCAAACTCCATTGAAGCATTACGCAAAGATTAAAGGCCTTCTGACAACGGCCGGAGGAACATATCGTAAGAACGCGTTTTGTTTCTCAGGAAAGGATGCCGGTGCAGTCCAGTCTGCGTTGCTCGATGGTAGGGAGCTTAATGACAAGAAGAAATACCAGTTTTTTGAAACGCCGCCTGAGCTTGTGGCGTTGGTAATGGAAAAGCTTTCGCTGCAAGCTGGTGAACGCTGGCTGGAACCTTCCGCCGGACAAGGGGCTCTCGCAAACGCCGCACTCGTGCGCTCCGAGCATGGTGTAGTGGTGGAATTGATGCCCGAGAATGCGCAGGCCCTACGCGCACAAGACTACCAGCCAATCGTTGCTGATTTCTTGGCCCTTGGTAAAGACGAACTCGGCCAATTCGACAAAATTTGCGCTAACCCTCCTTTCACAAATAATCAGGACTGTGCCCATATTCGTAAAATGTATGACTGTCACTTAAAGCCCCGTGGCCGCTTGGTCAGTTTTGCCAGTACATCATGGATGCATGGCAGCCAGAAAACACAGATCGCTTTTCGCAAGTGGCTGGATGAGGTTGGCGCTGAGGTTCAGGTGCTGGAGTCCGGCGCGTTTAAATCCTCAGGTACCTCCGTTGCAACCACCCTGATCACAATCAATAACACGGTCAATGGCGAGCGCGCTGCGGCCTAAACAGTGACGCGATGCCGGGGTGAACGCTGAGTGCTTAGGGTCCTTATCAGCGCTGCGCTTTGGAAATTCATTCTCTTGTGTGCCTTTACTATGTGTATAGCTTCAGTAATCGCCATATGGGAGACGACAGCAATGCAGATTATCAAAAACGACCGTAGTGATCAGGACCTGACAGAAGCCTTTCAGCACGCAGCGGTTAATGCGGTGCGGGACTTTATTGGTGAATCCAAGCTGCAAAGTATCACCTTGTTCGAGACGTTTCACGGCTTTGTCGTTGAGTTCAAACTGAAAGAGCAATACCGTGTTTTCAGTAAGGCCCCGGCCCGTCTTGATCAAACTGACATGCGTTTTTGGTCGGGCATTGCTCCGAAACTGCGTTGGTTTGAACTGGGTGAGGGCACCACCACTATCGCCTTGTTTCGAACAGCGAGTCTGATGCAAAGAGGGGTGTTGTAGCGTGGCCGGCATGACCGGTCTATTGATGCACTTCCCTGTTGATGTTGCCAGGGCCATTGTATGTTAGCGAAGGCCTGGTTGCTGACCGCTCTGGGAAACTGGTAGGCTTACGCGGCTTTGCGCTGCTAAGTGTATGTCTTTGCGTACATTTTTCGAGCATCTTGTTCCGTGAAGCGTCATTAACTTAATACATTATAACAACGGGAGTCCCATGCGGATCGTTCAGTATTTCCTTATTTCCTTCGTCTTGTTTTTCCACTCATATGCGGTATCGGATGAACCCAATTCTTGCAGCCAATGGAACCAGCTCAATGAGCATAGCTCTGACGCTGAATATCAGGCATTTTTTCAGAGCGACCCTTCGTTTAAGTCCTTGATCTACTCGGCGGACGAGTTGGGGCTTATACGTGGGATAAGCGCAATATCAGTCACGTGCAGCGTACACCCTGACATGACAATTGAGGCTGTACATAAAGCAGTGAACAAAAATCCCGTCCACGTTCTGTGTGCGAACTGGATGGGGGATATTGCCGTGATTGGTGAAGGTGGTATCTCCAGAACGCAAGCACAACAAATTAGTCAGGACAGTAGAAAACTATCAACAGAAATCATGGCAAAAAACCCAGGTTTGGCGGCAGGGATGGAAAAGGTTATCAAACGTACGCCTGCCTCTGAGTTACCGGCATTTATCAAGTCGGTCCAGACCGGTGCCATGTCTTTTTGTGAAGCTGATCCTCTGATGACTTTTGAGATGGCCTACATTTCGTCGCTTGGCAAAGCGATTGAAAACACAATTGGTAGGTAGCTTCAGGACCGTACCGAATTTCGAGTTGTTTTTGGTACTGCTTTTGTACTTACTTGTCCCAGACGTTCTAGACAAATACGTTGAAACAAAAGCAGCCGCGTAAGTGTTCCCACACCGGGGAAGCCAGCCGCCTGGTATCATTCAACCTTCAGTGAAGGCTATGCGTAATGGCTTCTCGATATGGTGCCGGCAGCTGTTCGGGTCGATGCACGCCAGAGGGGAAACTATCTGGCACGAAGGCCCAACGATCGATTACGCATGCGGTGTCGATATCGATATGCAGAAGATCCCCTTCAACACGCACCGACTCGCATAAACTTAATACTCTGGGCATGTTAAAGCCCTGATCCATGAAGATCACCTTCGCAAAAGCTTCCATCTTGGCCTCCTACTGCTGCCATGCTCAATGGGTTAATGGTCGATCGCGGTACGATCGGGCCAGCCCGGGAATTGACGTTTCAGGTTATCAACGACTTGCCAAATAGGCTGACTCAAATCGAGATGTACCGGCTCACGCAGATAATTGACGATCAGATAACAGACCCGGTCGACAGAAAACTGGGTAAGATCCAGCAAGGTTGTGCTATCAGCGATAAAGGCGGGTTGCAGGAACGGGTCAGGCTGGATCACATTGACAAGAATATTGAT
The DNA here is from genome assembly GCA_006212045.1 of Oleiphilus sp. Taxonomy (GTDB): domain Bacteria; phylum Pseudomonadota; class Gammaproteobacteria; order Pseudomonadales; family Oleiphilaceae; genus PZPK01. Next base: position 57,403 of record PZPK01000015.1, read on the forward strand.
CTCTCTTTGTCGTTGACTGGACTCCATTGCGCGCAACGGTACAACATCAGCAGCTGCAGTCATGGCTATCTCCTTCAATTAAGTAACGATGGTTTCTTCTGAGTACGAAACACTGCGTGCTGTGTTGAGGCCTTGATAATCTCAATCTCATACGCATCGGCAGTTCTCATATACTCGAGTTCCAATTGCCCCGAATCCCGCTCAACGACCCGATATAACTGCACTTCGAGTATTTTGTTGGGTGACACTTCGGGAACAAACATCACGAGCCTGGACCAGTCCACCTGCTCGAACAGCAACTGCTTGATGACTTTACCTACCGCAAGTAACGAATAAGGTTCCGCCCCTTCATTCTCCGGAAAGCCCACCCACATAGCGTGTCGATTAATCAGCACATTAGGGACCATGTCGACCAGACAATAACTGATGTCTCCCTTGGCCGTTACGTATGGCGTCATAATGTTTTTCTTGGCACGTGCGCCCAATGGACGCGCATCCTCTGTTGCATTTAGATCAGTTGCTTGCATTGCTTCCTGCCTGTTTTTTGATCAGTAGACATCTATTTAGAGAAATTTTATGTGACGTGTCAATCAAAATATAAATGCATAGTACATAAAATGCAGTTTCATTAAAAAATCTTTGTATCAACTGGATTACAGTGGTGATTAACTGTTTTCATGCCAAAACTATGAGGTGATCTATGTACGAAATTCCAGAAACCTTTGGGTCGCTGTTTCACAGCTTCGATAACAAGGACCGGTATCACGGCAGCATGCACCGCATGTTTCGGCTATTCGTAAAGTCGCTTCGTAAGCAGCGGTCGTTGCTCGATTATAAGATCGAGTCAAACAAGGGTGATCGGAACGCACCCGGTTTCGTGCACGGACTCTTCCAGCTGCACGAGTGTGATGTGATCTGCGAAGTGGTTGTTGGGCCCTTTGAGCAGTACAAAAGCCAGCGCTTCGATAAGTTGGTGGCCGTTGGGCAATACCAGGTGGTAAAAGATGGGCAACGTATTACGGTCCATCAGAAGCAACTGAAAATGAACTACGAAACGATCTTTAGTTTCGTCAAGAGTGCGCGACACTTTGAACTTGATAACCTTTCAATAGGGGGTGCAGGATGAGCGGCTACCGCTGTGTAAAGAAAATGGATGTAATGGTGGATGGCAACCTGATCAACATGACAATACTGCAGGCCAGATCCGGACAGTATTTTGGCGTGGAATCGCGATTAAATCGTGTGACTGAAGGGGCCTTTTGCAACCTGAATGCGGCTCTGAGTACGGATCAAATCTCTCGCGAAACCACCGAGATCGATGAAGTAAAGCGTCTGGTGGATGAGGTGGTGTGTAGCTATTCGGAAATGGAGCTGATGGAATTCGGCACCTACCAGGACTTTCTGGCGGCCGAGGAAATCCGAAGCGCCCAGGAGAGTGTCGACTGGAGTTTCCGCTATGGCATGCGGGCAAAGTATTACCCAAAGGTGTTTGAAGAAGTACGCACCTTGCTGCAGTAATGCGTGAGTGCGTACAAACCCTCAGCGGAGTACTCGCTTCTTCTATTTCGGGTGGCTTGTGGATTAGCCGCTAGCGGGCAGCGTATTCTTTGTCATCGCAATAAATATTGGGACAGCTCATCCGCATTACTCAACCACAGTGGATGGTTCATTGGATCATCTTCGACGCGGGTTGCAATGTCGTGGTGTTTAATAAAATACTTGATCATCGCCGCGCGTATTTCTACTTTGAACGCCTTTTCCCGGTCGTAATCACTTAATACCAACTTTTTCTGCAGATTGTTCAGTGATGGATGCGCGTCTAGGCAGAGGGTTTTATAGTCAAACCAGTCCCGATCCGAGAGAGAGTCTATCTCACTGGCCTCCCCTAATGTGATGGTTTTTATCCTCGAGAGGTTAAAGTCTCTGAACTCAAGGTGCGCCTCGGAATATCCTCTAAGGTGCCAGCGCCTTCCGCTGAAGGCCAGCGCGTGAGGATGGATTATCCTGGTCAGTCCTCGCGGGTTTTGCATGGACGCGTACTTCGCTGAAATGCTGCACTTCCTTTTGATGGCCTTGCAGAGCAGCTCGATCACTTGATTCTCTACCGTATTCAGTGACCCAGGCAGTACTTCTACAGAGTTTGCTCGCCACAACTGCTGATTATAGAGCTCTGCATATTTTATGAGATGGTCATGGTAGACGCTCCAGTCTCGTGAAATGTACACCGGCCGAAAGCTGGTATTGGTAATAAATACCTTTTTCGAACTGTTGTAGGTAAACGTCTTCGGATGCAGTTCCTTGTATGCGGACAGCTCCTTGATGGCCATGTTCCATGTCAGGCCCAGAAAGGCCTTCAGGATATTGGCATTGAGCGTGCGCTCCCAATACGCCAAGGTTTCGATGAGTTGAAAGCGCTGACGCTGCTTTTCACTAATTTTTTTGTTCTTCATGATTCTAAGTCTATGCGTGTATGGCACAGCTCGGCGACTGTGGTACGTTCTTGTGTGTAGCTCTGGCGCTTGTCCAGTAGAAACGCGATATACGGCTCAAGGGGCACATTCTTGGCCAGCATTGAGCGCTTGGCGCAAAATTCCTCCCACTGGTTCTGATAGTCCTTTGCATTGCCTTGTAGCTGCGCGTTCAGCAACTCATCGAGGCTCGGTAAAATACAGAACGCTCCACCCAACTCATCGGCCATGATCAGGCCCTTCAAATCATAGTCACCGAAGAACCCGGTTGGTACGTGATGGGTTGTCCCGAGCTGCTTGACGATAGGCTGGGTGTTCGGTAGCGATAGTTTACTCTTGGGTCCGCCCCGCCAAATGAATAGATACCCTTCTACCGGGAAGTTGAATTTCACATCATCCAGCCGCTTGAATGTTTCCAGGTTCTCAACGATTACCATTGCCTCGGCGCGGATCTCTTTGATATCAGAAAGGTCGTACTGAAGATGCCCGGTACCGGTAGGCACGACATTCATTGCATTGATTGATACACCAGGTGCGATTACCTTCATACACATGGGTTGCGCAAACACGGGGTCCGCGCCCACTTTTTCGGAGACCATTTGCGCTGCAATGTCTGATCGCGACCCACCAAAAGAGATATCCTGGCCAAGGGTAATGCCGGCTTGCTCAAGGCGTGACTGGATAATCTCAACATCCCTGTGGTTGTAGGTGTACTGATTGCGCTTGAGTACCGATGTGCCGATGCCCCACTCCCGATGCAGTCGATCGGACAATACACCTCGTTTCTTAACTCTTACTCCGCTATTCACGATGGATACAGCAAAGCTGATCTCGGCTTTATTTAACATGTAGCCTGCCCTGAAAATGCGTGTTCATCGCCTCTTTAGAGTACGACTTGGGAGACATGACCACATCGGTCATCAAGGCGTTCCCTGAGTAGCCGCCACGAACGTCCACAACCGGAATGACCTTTACCACCGAGCGCAAACGCACACGCCCTACTCTCCGGTTGTTGACATAGCTTTTTCTCAGATAGTACATCCAGTAATCCAGATTTACGCCCGGGTCATCGGTTTCTGATAACATCTGGGCAGCACTAATCGGCTGATTGGTGGTTTTGATTTTGCGCAATGATTCAATGAGCAGCTTATCGGCCAAAGACTGTTGCCGGATCGTGGTGACCAGGTGGGTATTCACCGCGGCACTTTTCTCGCGTTCGTAGGGTTGCACCGCGTTGACCGGTTCCTTCAGCTTCTCGATCAGGTCGCCATAGGCAAGTTCAAACTCATCATTATCAAGGTCCGGATAGGACTGAATCTGAATTGTGGTCGCCCTGCGATCAGTCAATTGGAGGAACACAGGGCACTCGTGTGCGCTTGCCTCAGTGCTTTCGAAGTTCTCCGTAGGATGTCGCTCAATATGCTCAAGGAGGGCTCTGAGCTGCTCCGTTCGAATTTCCTGCTCTCGCGTACGGTAGGCAAAGTCCTTTAGCAGCTTCAACGTGGTACCCACGCGATCGAAAAACCCCATCGTCCGGCCCTTGTAGGAAATCGACAGGTTGACCATTAGCGGTTCTGATTGGAATTCCTCAGAATCAAGGAACTGATCTACCTCGTGGTAGCTATCCTTCAATGCCTCGAGCTTGTCCTGGTAAAACTTGTTCTCACTGGCACGATCCTCTCCATAATCCATCTTTCCATAGTTGGCCTGAACGCGCTTGTATAGCTCATCGGCGTTGGCATTGAAGCGCTGCGTAATGGCGATAAACAGTTTGATCAGTTCCTTTTCGTATTTACGTGTTGTATTGGGATTTCCTTTACGACGTGACTGCTGATACTGGTGGAAGGAGTGTTTGATCTTGGCGATCTCCTCCCCCACATCCGAATTGAGATAGGAAATGGTATCTACCCGTAGGCCTTTATCGATGACCCGGGTAAAGTCCGACTCGAGATAATAGGTATCACCTTGGAGCGAGATTAGCAGCTGAAGGTTGGTCAGAATGCTGATCTGTCTCTTGATGACGGGGTCGTCGCTGTCGAGGACCCCCTCCCCTTCGGAATCATACAGTGTGGCAATCAGTTCCCGGGCACTATGCAAATCTTCGATCAGCTTAACGACTTGATGCTTTGCGCTCACAATCGGATCCCTTTCTGATTGCCTTCGCTGTACTCAGTCGTATCGATGCCAAGCCTGTTCTGCTCTGAGATATAGGTCAGCCCTTGCTGGACCAACTCCAGTTTCCCGGTAAATCGATACTCAAGCCGCTGTGTGTTTACGACGATGATCAGTTCGTCTTTCAGAAGGTCTTTGATCAGCTTTTCCGCCATCTTCGAGACATCTTTCTCCGCCCTGGTACCCAACAAATGGCGAAGTTTCTCCTGCAGCGCATTATTGTGCGTCAAGGCTCGCGCGATATCTGAATAGTGAATTTTCTCCCCTGCCTGAATAAATACATCCTGGTCACAGGCCTCTGCGAAGAAATCCAACACCCCCAAGTAGTAGCGAGCGTTACTCACCAGATACTGAAAAAACTCTTTTGCTTCGCGCTTGGTATCTGAGGTGAGTTTCGCGTGGACCGCATAGAAGGCATTTCCACTGTCCGATTGCACCAGTTGCCGTTCAAGAGAGAGCAAAATCTCACTGACCTTATCCTGAATCAACGAATCCTGGGTTAACCGCTGATAGTCTTCGTGATAGGCGTGGGTGCATATCACTTTGCCTGACAACAACTTTGTGGCTATATCTGCTTCATAACTCATGCGCCTAGCTCCAGAGCAAGCTCTTCATCGATGGTTTCCGGCAGATTCTCCGCCAGTACGGTGGTGCCATCATCGAGTTCATAGAAATCGTACACGCGGTCAAAGATATCGAAGATATGCTCGTCGACATCAGGACAGGCTGAGATCAGTGAGATGTTGTTGGCACCGAGCAAACCAATCAGCTTCTCGATATTCTTGACACTGATATCCCTGAGTTCATCCACCGCCCATACCAGCGGCGTCATCCGTTCGCCCCTTACCATATTGACGAAGCCGACAAAGATCACCACCAGTATCAGGTAGGACCGGGCATTCGAGGATGCATGCTTGAGCAGCTTGTGAGATTTCACATGCCGGGGTTGCCCTTTGTCCTCAAACGAGATCTTAAAATCTATAAATTGCGCCAGTTCATCCGTGGAGAGTTCCTGCGTTGTCGCATTCTCCACATAGTCTTGTATCGCATTAAACAGCTCCAGGGAGGGAAGCTCTGCTTTCATCTCGCCCAACTCATAGGAACCTGACTCCATGTCCCGCCACGCCTTATAGCTATCGCTCAAGGCCTTCATGTCTTTCCAGCTATCTTCATCCAACAGCGAAAAGTACGTCTCTGCCCTAAGGTTCTCCAGTGACTCAAAGCTGGAAACCTGCATCATTTGTTGGTTCAGGCGTCGACTAAAGTCATCAATCCTGTTGGCAAAGCTGCTGATGTAGGCCACGTAATTGTTGAGCTTGTCCAGCTCATTGAGATTATTACGCAGAATACGAATGTCGTTTTTCTGAAGTTCGTTGTCGAAATAGTTGAAAATCAGCTTGGCCAAGCCAACGCTACTCGCAGTATTGGTTGGGTTGTTGCTGTAGTACTGGTGCAACGAGGTGCCCTGATTGGAGTCTTCCGTAAAGACTCTTTTGATCGGTACCAGAAGCTCATGCAGTGCCTCTTCCGCCTTGTCCCGCTCTCGAATGCTTTCATCAAAGAGTTCTTTCAATTGGTAGGTGTCAGTCACCATATCAACAGACACCATCACGCTTTCAATGTCGCCAACGGTTTTATACTGACTCTCCTTGATCATCCCCTTGAGTACCACTATATCGTTGTTCAGCTTCGCATTCTGATCCGTCCAGGCTGTTTTCATCGTGCCTTTCTGGTGCACCAACTGATCACGAAGAGTCACTAAAGACGCCTTCTTGGCGCTGGTGCTCTCCAAGCGGGCTCGAAGTTGGGTCACCTCACTCTGAAGTGCATCCAGTCTTGAATAGTCATTGCTCATGAAGGACTGATAAATCTCAACCATCTGTTGAAGCTCCAGGAGGCCACGGATGGTTTCCTCGGTACTTCCAATCTCGGAGTCCAACTGTTTCAGATGGGCCGGATCCACATCCTTTTCTTTCAGCTTGGTTGCATGGGTACGTTCAAGCGCGTCTTTGGCCTGTTGCTCCTTTGCTCCAAGCTCTTCGAGATCCTTCTGTAAAGCCGCATGCGCGTTATTAAACTTAGTGTCAGCCTTATGCTGCTCTTCGGATAACGTTTGACTCAAGGCGCTGGATGCGGCTGTATGGGACGCCTCAAGCTCTGCCAACTCTTCGCGGACTGTTTCTTGGCTGGCTTCGATCTCGTCAATCTGTGCCTGGGTTTGCGCACGGAAATGTTCTTTCCATTGTGCAATCTCGTTTTCCAAGCGCCCAAGCTGGCTTTTGCTATCCCTCAACTTAGGCCTTAACTCAGTCAACTGCTGTTCAATTTTCTTAAGTGCTTTCTCCTTCGCTTCGACTTTGCTGTAGGCCAGAGTCTGGTCCTTCTCTACCTGCTTCCACTGCTGTTCTAATTGCGATAACCGGGCCAGCAGTTTATCGAGCTCGCGTTTGAGGTGCTGATCATCAAAGTTTTCTGCCGCCGGAAGAGACTCGGTGGAAATCCGAACGCCAAACACCGTATCACTTGCGGGATCGTCGAGGATTGGATTTAAGTTATTCTTAAGAAGGACATCCTTGCGCACGATTTTGCCGATAGTGGATTCCCAGTCCGGAACGTGTCGGCGTACGAAATTCAGCAGGCTTTTTTCGTTGGCATTGAGCTTTGCCTGAACACTCTCCATCTCACCCTGCAGATCCTCTATCTCCTGATCGAGTCGGTTCATGCTTTTATCTAATGTGCTGTACTCCTCCCGATGGGTGCTCAACTCATTAAGACAGGCGTTTTTATCTTCGATGAGCGCACGCTCCTTTTCCAGTAAACTTTCTCGAACCGCTGTGAGCTCTGACAATCTTTCCTGTAAGTTACTTGGGGTTTCCGGATGGTTGACTGCAGCCTTCAAGGTCACTATCTCTAGCGTTAGTGCCTCGAGCTTTTTGTTCAGCTGGTCTTTTGCCTGGCGATGCCGATCGGCCAATTCAGATAGACTTTTCTGGTGCGCCATTTGACGCGCGTGGTCATCGTCCTTTTTATCGCTTTTTAGCTGACTTATTTGCGTGTTGTAGGTGTTCTTATCCGCGCTAAAGCGCTTCTCGATTTCGCGCTGCTGATCCTTGTACCATTCCTCAAGCTTGAGCACTTCGCCTTCTAGCATCTCCCGTTGCTTGCGAAGAAATGTGAGTTGTTGCCGGGCGGTTTCGAGATTATTCAATTTCGATTGATAATCATCGCCAATTTTCTTCTCGTAGCTGTCTTTCATCGAGAGCAGACGTACGATCTCTGAATCTAGCTGATTCACTTCGTTCTCGATTTGACTGACCTGCCCCGTCACCTCTTCGATCTGATCGTTGTTATCCTCAAGCTTCGTTTGCAGAGCCAGTTGCTCTTTTTCAAAGTTTTCACGCAAGGCTTGCAGATCCAGCACGAGACGTTCCTTCCAGCTTTTCGCGCGGGTGACAATCTCGTCAATCTTTGCACTGTTGTGCCGAAATTCCTCAAACGCGTTGTTGGCTTTTTTAAGGACTTCAGGTGTCGCCTTGCTCAACAACTTTTTATGAGCGTTGTATTCGGCCAGCCACCCTTTGAGCTTGGTTCGGTCAAGACTGAATGAGGAGAGTGCCCTTTTGGAGTCATCCCCTATTCCATTGTGTGCCCAGTTCTCGATAATCTTACACAGCATCGAGAAATCGGTTTCGCGCTTGAGCATTCCCCCAAACACTTCGTGAAGCTGAGACAGTTTGGCACTAGGTGGGACCATTGAAAAATGGCGCTGTCCTTTGACATCACCATCGAGGAGTACTTTGCGGTATTGGTCGAAGCTGTTGGGTGTGTAATGGCGGATATTTCTAACCGCCAGGTTGCGCATAAACTGATCACGTGAGCACGGCCGCTCGATCAATTCATCAAAAAACAGTGCGTCTTCGTAGCCACACTCAATAAACAGCCGGGTCATTCCTTCTTCGGTGCTGGAGTCCGGCAGAAAGGCAACGCATCGTTTTTCGCCATCGGATAAGTACTCAAAGACAACGTAACTGCCATTGCGTGGAAGATACCAACCACTAAACCCTTTGAGAGCCAGCTCAACGTTAGCCTTTATACCTATCTTTTGGGGCCTTTCTCCGTAGAAGATGACCGGGAGCTTGATAGCGCTGGTCTTTCCCGCTCCATTTTCCCCTGTAATGCCAATGTTGCCATCCAAATTAATGAAGTAACGCCTGCCGGGTAAAAAACTGTCTATTAGGATGATTCGTTGAAGCCCATAGTTGGATTCAGATTGCATGAAGACACACTCGCTCTAGCCGCAGTAGCATAATAGTATTTTATGTATATATACTTTTTGTATATGTTATTTATGCAGCTATTTCGAGGTGATGTCAACTCCTAGACCTCGCCATAGTGATAAAACCATCATGCACGATGATAGAAGTAATGCATCTGAAAGATGCAGTTTATGAACGATCACAGCCCACACTAATTTTGCTATGGTCCTGTATTTATCATTCAGGTGGCTTCTGATTAGGTGTGCTTTGCCTGACTCCCCTCACCGACGGACGTGTAGCCGGACTCTGGTTATGTGTTATTTAACCTAGTGCTTGATCTTTCACTAAGAACTCGATGTAGTGGCATAATTTTTTTGGCCCAAAAAAAGGTAAATCATAGTGGAGCGTATGGGTGATCTATTTGATATCGAACCTATGAACTGGGGACTCAGAGGAGACCCGTACCTATGGAAAGAAATGAAGGAATATTTTGCTGGAACCTGCTTGCCACATTCAAAACGCGAACTGGAGTCATTGGTGAGTAACGCATTTAAAGAACTTACGGGTCATCAAATATCAGAAAATAAATGCTTCCATGTCAAACGATTTGCCCACGGAGGTATGTCTTCGGGTATGGTGTCACCGGAGTACTGGAAAAACAAAGCTATCCCTTATTTATGGTGCTTGATTAACAAAGAAGATACCATGTGGCTGTTTTGAATTTCAGAGAATAAACGTGTTTAACGGACCGCGGGGTGTGCTGAACACCGTTTTATATTAAAGACACTCAAGCGAGAGTCGACCGGGTCGGCAATCGCTTGTTGTGAGGGGGCTTGCTGGCCCCCGACTGCGGCTTTAGCAGGCCGCTAAAGGTGATATTTAGTAGAGGATTTGTAGCTTGCCGCGTCGAGCCGCGATAACAGCGAAAACCTGGCTACAAATAACCAAAGCTATTTAAAGCCGCTGTTTGAAACCGAATCGCGATAGGTTTCGGACAAGCGCTCGCAAGGCGCTATATAAATCGAGTCTTTCATGACTCAACCGGTTGAGTCGGTCTAGTGGGTATAAACCATGAAAACCAAGCTCACCATTGAGGTAAAGCTTGATGTCGCGAAAATAATAACGGCCATTACTGGTTTAGTTGTTGTGTTAGCGCATGTCATGCAGTACCTCTAAAAGTCCTCCGGGGTATTGCAAATACCCCGGAGGCATCTGTGCGCATAGATAGGCTGCCCCAAGGTGCTTGTTCGGTTAGTCCCACCAGTGTCTAGAGCGCACATCCAGCTCAAAGGTTTCCACCGCGCCATCCGATATGAAATCGACAAACGCATTGCCAAAGTTTTGAGCAAATATGCAGGTGCGAACGGTTTCCTCAAGCACATCAAGCCGGTTTGTGATGAGTGCGACTACATGGTCTAGGCCGGCGGTTAGAAACGTGACCGTACCCTGCAACACCAGGCCGGCTGTCAAACATGCATCCTTTATCGTGGTTAATTCTCTAGCATATTGCTGCCGCATCTCTTCGGGGCCGTATAGGTCCAGATACAGCGCATGCTGCTTAAATTTGACTCTCTTGCCATCCGAGGCAATCTCTGGACCGCCATATCGATACACGGTGGTCGACAGCAACGGCGTCCGTTCGGGCCGGGCCGCGATGGTGGCTAGATGGGGGCTGATCTCATCATAGTCACTTTCCGCACATTGATTAAATACCATTTCGCACTCAGTGGCCTGCTGGTGGATTAACTCAATCCTGCCGTCAAAGCTCGATGAAAAGGTGTGCAGTCCGCCATGATCAATCAGATAGTCGAATAGATTGCTTTTTAGGCTGGTGTACACGCTCGCAGGTCCACCCATTCGAGTGCCTCCCAAACTGTTCCGACAATAACGGTAGCCCGCGGGAATGGTAATGGAACGTCTCACATGGTCTTTGGCGTAGGGGATCGTCTCACTGATCTGCAGATACTCCATATCGACAGGTCCGTTGAGATCAGGTTTGTCCAACACTTTGTAGGAAGGGAACGCTACGATGAGTTGCTCTGGTGAAGTCCCGAATGGCGCCGGCAGTTCTTGTTTGAGTGATTCAGTGCTAATCACGGCTTTCTCGTCGATTTGAATTTGAGGCTCTACCATCACCAACACCTTGTTACCAAGTGCTCCCGCGGTCACCTGGCCACCCGGTTCTATCCTTACTGAGACCTCACCCTTGTCACCTTGATACGACAGGCGCGGGAGTGTGATTTCACCTCGATGTACGTAGTTGCTGGTGTTGGTATCGACCTCTGAATAGTCGATGTCCGATTTGATCAGCGCAAGGTAGGCCAGTGAAAAGCTATTGGTGAGTTCCCACAGGTTTGTTCTGGAGTGAATATAACGCTCGTATACGGTGCGCGCCTCTTGCGCTTCCTCTCGAGTCGTACACTCCTGGCGTTCGTATTTGCTAATGACCTGTTTAGCTGCGTTATGTTGTTGGTGCAGCTTGATGTACGCCTGATAAAACCGTTCCGGAAAGCTTTCTAGCTGGCTTATTAAGACGGCTTGATACTCTTTTCGACAGCCTTCTTGCTCTGAAGGATTCAATGCACGTTGCATGTCACCATCGTATATCAGCCCAATGGTCGAATCGTCCAGTACCGGAACGGGATCCCCTATTTCACTGCGTAGGCGTTCTCGCGCCCGCTTCACAGTTTGGGGGCATGTTGTGGTATTTCGAAGCATGCGATGAAGCTCTTCCCAGTCTGACTGAAACGATGGGTCTTGTGATGCATGGTGCGGAAACGGCAACGGCGTCAATGGGCCTTCTACCGGGCCAAGGGCTCCAGGTACCCACGCATTTATGTTTTGGAGTACGGCCTGTTCAGAGGACTGGGATAGTGCATGGACCGGTGTGATGAGCAAGGCTAGGATGATGACAGCAAGAGGGTGTTTCATATTGGCTTCCCCTATGGTTTGAACTAGGGAAACACTGGCATAGTTAACAGCTGCCATCCCGCTGGTTTAATATTATGATCGCTCCAGTAGCGTAAACTACTGATTCGATATCGTGCAAGTCTGCCTAGTATTAGGCATTTGGACAGTCTTGGTGCGGTTACCATTGTCGGCCTCATGGCCGGTTGTGTCACCATATCACTAAAGGGCCGTCTATGCTTCGCCAATCTCTTCGTGTTCTCTGTTTAGCGTTCGTCTTCATTATTGCAGGCTGCGCCCAAAATCAAGCCTTCCGATATTACCCCCCTGAACAATGTGGATTTGAAATGAATAGTGCCTGCGGGGAATCCTGTTTTCGCGCGATCACTAAGAACTGCGGCCGATCCATCATTGAGTACCACGAAGGGTTTGACCTGGCGTTCCTCGAGTTTTCAGAGAGAGGCAATTTGTTCAGCGGAAAGCACACTACTGACGTAATGAATCATATCAAACGCCACGCGAACGAGGGCCCCATCGCGTTGATGGTCTACGTGCATGGCTGGAAACATAATGCCCATCCACACAACAGTGATGTTGCCGGCTTTCGCCTGTCGCTGAAAAACCTGAAGGATTCGGGATTAGCTAACGGCCGCAAAATCATTGGCGTTTTTGTAGGTTGGCGAGGGTTCTCGCATGATATGTTTGGTCTGGCTCCCTTTACCTACTGGGACCGTAAATCGGTTGCCGAGGAGGTGGGTGCCGGTGGCGTGACCGACGTCCTGATGCAGTTGGATCGTATCGATAAACAACCCTACGCCTGGCAGAAGGATATAGATAAAAACAATACGCTGCTCATTGTAGGCCATAGCTTTGGCGCCGCCATCACACTGTCAGCGATTAATGATGTGTTGATCCGCAACCTGAACGAGAGTGAGGCGACGCTAGACGATGTCCAGCAGATTGGCGATGCCGTTGTACTCGTCAACCCTGCGATCGAAGCCAATGCCATCTTTCAGCTCAAAGAATCGAGTATGCGTATTGGTGCACGAACACCGAACAAACTCCGGGCCTTGCATATCTTGAGCTCATCAGCGGATTGGGCCACCCATTTTGCCTTTCCACTTGGTGAATCCATTTCCGGATTGTTATGGAATCACACCGATATCGAACGCGAGTACTTTGGTGAGAAGTACGTGTTCAGTGAGGGCAAGCTCGATCGCACGACCATTGGCAACTATGACAGGTTCTGGACCGGACGCTTCGTTGATAAGCATCCCAAGGAATCCTTTCTTATGCGCACGTTTAACAAGGTGGATACTTTCCTGACCAAAAAAAGAGATGACGAAGCACTTATCGGGGACGGCGAGGAAATCGCAGACTGGAAATACGAAAGCTACTGTGACGGGCAACACAAGCGGGACGGCGTTCATCGTGTGCCGTGTGCGGAAGGCGAACCACTGTCGTTCGTGTATACGCCGAAGTCTTTCATCTGTGGGCACAATGATATTTTTAACGTCAATGTACTGGCCTATCTGGCCACCCTAATGAGTGAATCCGATCTAAAGCAGCGTCATTGGGACAGAGACCTGACCCCGGATGAGGAGGCATCGGTCAAAGGCATGTTGGCCCGCGCGTGCAAAAGCCCTGCTGGGTTCAAGTTCGGTGAGTGCTTTCGTTTTCACCGTATGATCTTTGAGCAGAGCCGAGATGTCGCCGATTGGGATGACCTCAAGCTTTTACGATAGAGTTAGGCGCTTAAGAGGCTGCTGCTCGTCCGGGCATTATTGCGTCGGGTCTGCGGAAACTAATTCTTTGAACGGTCTTTACACTGTAGCGATATCATTTTGTTTGCTGCCAAGTGTGAGGGCTGTTCATGAATCAATTTAATCTCAGGCAAACGTTTTACCATGGATCACCAGAAGGCAGAATTGGGCGCTTTAAGCTTTCTAAGGAAGGGAGCTATGGTGCTGGTGTCTATTTTGCTGATCATTCGTGCGCACTAGAGTTTGCGGACGGTGTTGAGCGTAATGTAACGCCCGTGAGGCTATTAGCGGTCAACCCATACTTTTATCAAGCCCATGAGGGTGTCTATGGACTGGAGGATTTCGACTCTTATGCAATTCCTCTGGTTCGGTCTCTGTTCCCTGAAGAAAGTGATGCATTGATTACAGCGGCCAAGCATCATGCCTATGGGTATTTCGATGGTCGTATTAGGGAACGCCTTTTGGCCCGTGGACATGATTTGCTGGTGGTCCTTTACGAGGATGAAAGTTTTGAGGCGGTGGTTCTAAGTACATCCATCATTCAATTGCAGGATCATGGTGGGTGATGATCAAGTCGCGCATTTGCCAGAATACTATGCAATAGTATTTAGTATTATAATGTTTTCTTGTCGGTTACTTATTGGCTTAACGCACGGCTTCTTTGAAAATAATTTCGAGATGATCGGATAGGATATACCTACAAACCACAATCAATTAGCTCGAGGCAGACAATGTTTACGTTTCACACCACCGAACAAGCGATTGCATTCTCCACCACGAATGCGGAGTGTCTGCATGCGATGGAACAGGAGGCGTTACGTTGCGAAGGCGTCGAGTATGCAGACCAATGGCTGAACGGCGCCTGTCCATCTTTCATCGCCGGTTATAATGGCGAAGACGAAATGGTGGTCTGCTTTCCCTTGCACCTGTCGCCTGAATTGTCCAAAGTAGCAGATAAGGCACAGTAACCTCTGAGCGATCGTTGGTTGCGTGGCAACAGGCTTTCGCCTAAACGATGGAAACACGGAGTGATCCATGAATACCAAAAAACAATTAGCACTGGCAATTGATCTTGCAGTTGATGCCCACCGAGGCCAGGTGGATCGCGCTGGGATGCCTTATATTCTTCACCCGCTATACGTGATGCAGCAATGTATTTACGACCTGGAGCTGGCTGCTATTGCTGTGCTACATGATGTCGTTGAGGACAGCACCTATACCGCCCATATGCTTCGCGACATGGGCTTTTCTGAACGCGTGCTCAGTGCGCTCGATCTACTGACCCGCAAAGAGGGTACTTCGTATGACGAGTACATTGACCATATCTCAACAAATTATGATGCGCTGCGGGTTAAATTGAAGGACTTGAATCATAACAGTGACCTCACGCGCCTGGGCAAGGTATCTCCCAAGGACCTAGAGCGCGCCGAGAAGTATCATGCAGCCTACCGCCGGCTCTGTGTCGCCCGTGATCAGCATCTATCTACCGAGCAGGTTCTACAGCTCTCGCATCTTGATTGACGTCATTAGGCTTTGTTTTTCAATACAAGGACCAATACGGTCATACTCAGTAGGCATAAAGTGACGCCCAAAAGGTTTTCTAGAGGGCTCTCGGTAAGCAGGATAATCGCATCCAAAAACATGTTGAGCTCGTTCATACTAACTCCTGAAGTCATTGCGGTTTCATGTTCTGAACGCCATTACACACAAGGGCCACATCTTTTTCTTGGATTTTTTCGGCTGCCACCATTGTCTGAATAAGCGCACCTGTTCGGGGATGGCAGACATCGCAATGATGTTTGTTAACTAGGGTGTCGGCCTTTTCTAACCCAGGCATTCCTCCTCTGTTCCGCCGGGCCCCTTCGCGCCCTTCCATTGAAAATTCATTCTCCCTTCGAGTGAGATGATTCTCACACAGTTAAGCAATGCAATGGCAATAGCCATCACTAGAACATTGGGACGATTTTCTCCATGGCCATTCAACACGATATCGACAATCTGGATCTGTTTGAGTCCAACCGCATTAGTTTGGTTGAGGCCCAGACGGTGGTGCCAGAGCCGCTGACGCTTGAGCAAAAGATTGAGCGGACCACGCAGGTGATCCATGGTCTTTTAGCCGACTCTCAGAACCTGGTTGTCGCCTTCAGTGGCGGAAAAGATTCGAGCGTTCTTGCCAACATCTTTCTGCAGGCCTTGCGTAGTTATGTGGCACTACATGGGAGTGCACCACAGTGCTTGATCGTTCATTCAAACACGTTGATCGAGAACCCTCTCGTCGAGTTATACGCTAAGGGTGAGCTGAACAAGATTCGCGCCTTCTGTACTAAGCATGATTTACCGGTGCAGGTGGATGTCGTGAGCCCCAATACCTCAAACAACTACCTGGTCAATATTATCGGGGGCAGAATGATTGCGGTTGATGCGCTCACAGATTCGTCGTGCAGCGTCATGATGAAGGTCAACCCGATCAACAAACACAAATCTCGTGTTCTGAAGCAGTTTGGCAAGCACAATGTCACATCCCTTGTGGGAACACGCTTTGATGAGAGCGCACTAAGGGCTCGAAAAATGTCCGAAAGACAGGACTCCTGGATCGACGTGGTGGTCAATGAAGCAGGAGAGCGAGTGCTGTGCCCCATAGCCGATTTTACGCTCGATGATGTGTTCTTTTACATTGGCTACGTTCGGTCCGAGAAGATTGACTGCTATAGCGACTTTACCGATCTGGTGGACATCTATAGTGAAGCCAACGGGGGTGATTGCATGGTGAATGTCTACGCCTCTGGTAAAGCGAGTTCTACACCGTGCGGCGCACGTACAGGCTGTCATCAGTGTTTGCGTGCTGAAGACCGGTCTATGGTTAACATGCTGGAAGATCCCAAGAACCAGTTTATGCAACCGCTGTTTGCCCTGCGTAATTATATCAAGGACAACCAGTATGACCCATCCAAACGCAACTGGCTGGGCCGCTCTGTCTCGGACGAAGGCACCGTGCGCATTGCCGCCAACGCTTATTCTCCGGCCTATTGTGAAGAGTTACTTCGCATTGTTCTGACCATCCAAATGCGTGAAAACCGTGCTGCGGATGACCGGGGCATCGCCCCTCGGTTCATGCTCCTGCGCTATGAAGACTTAATCGCCATTGAAGTGCTTTGGAGCCGGTATGGCTATCACCCGGCCGCCTCCGTCATGCAGATTTTTGATGAGGTGGTCCATCAAGGTATTGAAACCGATATCCCTGAGGTTAAGGTTGTCCATTCCTCGCAGGACTTCCCTAAGTTCACTGCCAACATCCCCTTTAAGGATGCTGAGTACGACGCCCATATTCATGGGCTGCGTGATGTCGAGGCCATCCAAGCGGACTGTGAGCGCACAGTGCCCAAGAAAGATGGCCGGCTGTATTCCGATGTCAACACAGACGTGGAGTTTGGTGTGGATCCGGAAGCGGCCGAACTGTTCTTTGAGTTCGAGCTTGATGCTTTTCTGAAGATGTATGCCAAGCGTAACAGCAGCCCTAGCACCGTATACCACTATTTTATGCGCCTGGGGGTCGTGTCGCTGAGCAAAGGCGGGCACTCCGAGAATGACCGGATGTTGCGCATGGGGAACCTGATCTTTCGCAAGAATCTGGGTGGCATTCTGAACGACCCGCACGCACTCGTGGAAGCCTTAACCGGCAAGCCATTGACGTCTCTGAATCAGCGATTCGAAGAGGATCAGATGTGCTTGTTTGAGCAGCTCGCTTAGCGTTTCGAATAGAAAAAGGATTTTCCAGCGCCTGCGTAAGATGGATGTATTGAGGAGGGACGCATATGTCAAAGCACACTGCCATTGAACAGCAAGCATCGAAGGTTCGAACTCTTTACGCACGTCATCAGCGGTGCACTGCAGAGTATGAAAGGGAGTTCGCGATACTCCATCAAATGCGCCTTGATCAAATGGCCGCTGAGTTTCGGTCCTCACGCGGTCTTTCAGATCACGCTAAGACGCCATATGACTAGAGGGCAGAGTGCCCTGCCCCACTATTTTAACCTCACAACAGGAATGACTCATGAACGCATGCACCATGGTTGCCACACTGAAACAGCATAACCAGGATTACGAATGGTATCCCACCACCGAGGAAATGCTGGCCTGCATTCGCAAGGATTTGGATAACACGTTTCGATATGATGCACCGGACGTGCTGGATTGCGGGGCTGGAGATGGCCGGGCGCTGAAGGCGCTCACCGACGGTAAAAAGTATGCGATTGAACGCTCAAAGATACTGATTTCAACACTGCCCCATGATGTGTTTATTCTGGGGACCGACTTTCATGAGCAAACCCTGATCGACAAACGTGTTTCGGCTGTCTTTTGTAATCCGCCTTACAAGGAGTTTGTACAGTGGATGCTGAAGCTGATTAAAGAGGCCAATGCCGGTGTGCTGTATATGGTTGTGCCGAAGCGCTGGAAAACCAATCAGGCCATCAATGAACAAATTAAACAGCGCCATGCCGAGGCGAAGGTGCTTACCTCATCCACATTTATTACCGCGGATCGGGCTGCCCGGGTAGATGTTGATGTTGTCAGAATCTCGTTGGGGCATTGCACCCGGGCTGAACGCCCTCACCCATTTATCGACCCCTTCAATACCTGGATTAACGAGAACTTCCCGACCACGGCGAATGAACATTACTCGGAGTATGGACAGAAACAACAAGCCCGTAAGGACACGCAAGAGCATGTGAATCAGGAGCTGGTTGCTGGTGGTGATTTGGTGGAAGTACTCGAGAACCATTATCGGCAGCAGCTCGCTACGCTCTTGAATAACTATCAGACGCTGAGCGCTCTGGATCCGTTTATCTTTTCTGAGATGAATATTACCGTTTCTCAGATCAAAGGTAGTTTGGCCAAGCGGATTAGCGGGCTTAAAGATCTGTACTGGGAAGAGTTCTTTAACCGACTGGATGTCATCACAACGCGATTGTCGAGTACCCATCGCGAAATGATGATTAAGAAGCTCACCAGTCACACACACGTCGATTTTACTCGCTCCAATGCTCGCGCCATTACGATTTGGGCGATCAAGAACGCCAACCTGTGCCTTGATCAACAGATTATCGATCTGGTCGAGCGTATGGCTGAGAAAGCAAACGTCACCCTCTACAAGTCCAATAAAATGACGTTTGGTGAGGAGAATTGGCGGTACTTGGTGCATAAACAGATTCTGGTGCGGTACCAACTGGACTACCGGGTCGTATTAACCTCGTGTGGCGGTGTGACGGAATCGGGTTTAAGTGATAATGCGCGCAGCTTTATCGGAGATATCTGCATTGTGGCAAACAGTCTTGGTTTTCTGAATGAAGGCGTCGGCCGGATTGATACGCTCTCGTGGGAGCGAAATCAACGCCATGAGTTTTTCTATCGCCGGGTTGGGGATGCCACTGAGCATGTTCTGTTTGATGTACGGGGGTTCTTCAACGGCAATCTCCACATCCGATTTGCGCCGGCGTTTCTTGAGCGGTTGAATGTCGAATTTGGCAGGCTGAAAGGCTGGCTCAAAGATAAACAGGAAGCGGTACAGGAGACCGGGATTGATCCGGATGTGATCGAAAGTTGCTTTGATTCAGTGACTAAAATCACCCCTAGCACACTGCAAAAGGTACCAGAGCTGGCTAACTTGGTTTAGAAAAGAAAACCTGGATGACATAGGACAATAGGGTCATTGCTGTTACCCACTTGGAGTCCTTATGCAACAACAACCACTAATTCGAACCATTCCTGCGAATCTGCACGAACTTACCGTTGAACAGGCAAGTAAGGTGCTATGGCGTAAGGTGGAGACACCGCTGGTGAGTTTTGATGACTATTGCAGGAACGAAGGTTATCCAGGCATCTTTGAGAAAGCCTTAAACGGGCTGTTGGCGGAAGTATTTCTGCCCTGTACCCGGGGGAGCACTTCGAATCATAAGAAAGTGTCTCGTGGAAAGAAGGATCAGGAGAAATATGAGGAGCTGAAGCAGGCCTATGCAGACGCGGTTGAATCGGGGGCGATTGGTACTAAACAGGAGTATTTCGAGTTGGATCTTTCCAGAGACTGTGATATGGCGCATGTACGGATAGCGCTGAGGCGAGCGACCCAGAAAGCACTGCGCAAGGGGTTGCCGGTACCGGAACATAATCTTCGTTTGGTGGGCGCGATGAAAAGTGATGCTGCCGCATAAATATAACTGGCATCTAAGCCACATTTACTGGGTTTTATCGCTGTTGGCATTCGCCTTGTTCGGTCAATATAGATTAAATTAAGTAACGGCGTATATATTCTAGTTTTAGGGCGTACACAACCTACCTTGTTAGAAGGTATGCCCTACCATATCAATTAATACGCCCTACGAATTGAAGCACAGGATTGGTGATCAGCCAGGGATTCTTCCGGCATACGAATCCTAATTCATGTGTCTCAACTGATCTACGGCCCTGTGCGTGCATTCCAAATCATAGGTTGAGCAATTCATGATGCCGAAAGGATCGGGTGTACGCTCGTCCTTGTAAAGCGACACACTAAGCACAAACAGGCCTACGGAAATTATCAGCAAGACAACGCCGCCACCAATATGTGGTGTCCAAAGACTATTCATAAAGTTTGAAAATGGGTGGACTATCAAAGCGAAGGCGAGCACGTTATACAGGATCGCCGTATTGTCATCCAGGCTAGTGTCGATATCAAAAGCGCTCAGAAGAAGGTAGGAAAGAAAGAACGACATGGCGGCGGAGGACGCCGCGCCTACAAGTATTTTTAGCAATTCAAGCATATATCCAAGCTCCATATTCTATAAGTACAAAACATCGATACTGCTTAATTAACTGCTGATTTGAATACTATATCGTTTGGCATTGTGAGAGCAATGGTTCCGCCGACACTACCCATACACCCCTACCCTCAGAGAGAGAACTACCGTCTATTCGCACCGGATCCAATCACATTATCAATTACGGTGTTTACTTTTAATTCCTTTGTCTTTCGACCGTCATTAAAAGGGTTTATCGAATGCATGATTGTCTCAGACGAATCATGAACCGCTGACGCTCTAAGGCTGAAACAAATGCAACTGCGCAAACTATGGATCATTGCCCGATGGTGTTTGCTTTGGCGTCTTTGCTCGTTTCTTTGGTTGTTGTTTTTTAGACAGACTTTTTTCAGTAAGCGTACTTCCTGATTGGGGGTTATTCCTTAGATATTCGTTCTCGGCTTCGATTAGGTCGTTTATAAACGCAGCGCCGAATTGATCGTCCGGAACAAGAGGTAGAAGGGTTACATCTGGCTGATTAGCCGTTAACGGGTGCTCTTTCATATGGGGGTTTAAATAATCGTTCTGGGATTCGCTGGGATACTGTGACTTGGATTCGGCGACTTTATTGGTCGCTCTGGTCACTATTATCTTTTATTTTGTGGAGAATATCATGGATAAGGTTTCCCATTTTTTCGCGTATCTTTCACGTCTGAAATACATCAAGCGCTGGGCGGTAATGCGCAATGCCCAAGAAGAGGATGTAGCCGTTCACTCCTGGGAGGTTGGCACGATCGCGTTCGCGTTAGGGGTAATTCACAACAGTGGTGATGGCATTGTCGTTGATCCCTACAGGCTTGCAACACTGGGCCTATTTCACGATTCCACCGAGGTGGCGACGGGTGACGGAATTAGCGGGGTGAAAACTTTTAGCAGGCGTATATCGGACGCTTTCAAAGAACTGGATACTGTTGCCGAGGGTATCCTGATCGATTTATTGCCCGACACTATGAAGGACGCGTTTGCTGAAGTGTTGAAGCACAGCGTTGACCCGGTTGAGCGCAAACTGGTAAAAGCTGCTGACCTCATCTCTGCATTGATTAAATGTCGCATTGAGGAGTCAACCGGCAACAAGGACTTTCACCATGCTGCGAGACGTATTCACGCGCGTATTGAAGCTATGGAATGCGATGCGGCCAATCAGTTTATCAACGTTTTTGTGCCAAGCTACTCACTTCCTCTCGATTCATTAGTCGATGTTGAAAAGGATAATCTTGAAGCGATGGGGGATGTTGTCCGCTTCTAGGAATACTTGTAATACCTATGTCCACGCCAAATGGCTTTGGGCTGCCCACGGTTTCATCCCTGTTTGTTGTCTACTAAAAAATGCGTTTCCAATCAGGGTAATTAAATAATACTATGCAATAATACGGATAATATATGGTTAGTGGTGATCGATACGGTCGCGGTTGTACTGATCACCTCATTCAATAACCAACTTGAACTTCTGGGAGATTACCTCATGAAAAACTTTCTTATTGCGTTCACTCTGATTGCACTTGTAGGTTGTGGTGGAGGTGGCGGTAGTGCGCCTTCATCCAAAAGTAAGGCTGACGTCAAATCAGCGTCCGATCTCACCTTTGCTATGCCGCGGTCTCAGGAAGGTGCCCTAACTGAGCTGGTTGCAAAGGACACGGTACTAGGCCTTGTTGAGGTATTCGGAAGCTTTATCGAATTCAATGATGACTTCGTAAGCTCTGGGAGTGTTTACATCGATCCAGCGGCGGACGCGTATGTGACTGGTCTATACAACTGTGATCAGTCCGGTCTACTTGAGCTGATCCACGATGCGCCAAGTAAATTGTTTGTCGATAACTTTCGGGTGTATGGTGCTGGTGATAAAGGGACATGGGAGCATATCGAGTGTGACGATGATAATGTGTCGTCTGGTTTCGTGATCGATGGGAAGACAACGATTACGGTTTCATCCGGTGTGACAGATGGTTTCACAGTCTATCGTGATAATACGCAGTTCTTGATTGAGCATGAGGCCCATGGAACAGGCTCCAGCACCGGTTCTGAGCTGCTGTTCCTGCGCGATGGGAGCGCGATCTACTCGGTATTCACAGACCGCACAGAGTTCACAACCGACTACTATGGCTACCTTCGGAATACCTTTTCTGACTCGTTTAGCTATGTTCTGATTGATGCCGATCTGGTTGTTGACGATGCCAACACTTTCTCCAGTTCACCAGTGCTGCGCGATCTGAAAGCCGAAGCACCGTTTGACGTTGAGATCGGCAGGACAGGTATGCGCGTTAATGTCGATATCGAATCGCCGGTTCGCATGCGTAAGTTTGGCAACGATGGGATCGAGGCAGGGGTAGTAACCGTTCGGGGTCATAGGGGAACGCTGAAGTTCTACGTATACAATGACCACATTGAATATTACTTTGATCAGGGTGATGATGGTATCTTCGAAATTAATGAAGTGATCACGGAAGACGAGTATAAGTAGTCCTTGAATCTACGATTCTAAAAATGGTTTTATGCTTGTCCGGTAGAATAGGTATTCATCGATAACCTCAAGGGGTGGCAGGCATATGAATTCTTTTATTCGTCTCATCGTTGTATGTGTTTTTGCGATATTCTTTACTGCGTGTGCTGTGGATCCAGCAACATATCAGGGCGCTAGAAAAGGAAAGCCAGAACGGGCACCAATTGTAAATCCGGATGTGGGGGTACGCGTTTCCTATTTAGGCAAGGGATTAATTGAATCAGATGATCGTGTCGAAATTCTGGAGCACATCATCGGTCAGCCAATCGAGGAACTGGAGAATAAGCCTTGGATCAGCAAGCGAGCTGCTTCGGCAGGCCTAGCGACTGATATTGCAGTAGGTCAGCATAAGTCTCAGCTTGGTTCGACTGTTCGTTCGGCGGTTATTGGGGCAAGTGTTCTTGTTGATATTTTTGACTCCGATAGCTATGAAAATGTTAGTCAGGCTTTTTTACCCGAGGTTTTCAATGGCGAGCTTCTGGATACATATGAGAAGGCCAACGCAGCATTACGTTCCACCGTTGATAAAAAGATAAAGGGGATTGGTTCTGATCTTGGCTGGACGGTCCGGCGAATTGAGAACACCATCGAAGATGTGCTCCATTATGAAATGATTCCTTCAATTCATAGTGGTTACGCATACATTCCCGAGTCCATTATCCTTATGGTAGGAATTGGCCCTGCTCGCCCTATCACATTGTCAGAAGAGGAGAATGTCTTACTCGGGTTCACGCCCAAATGGGCGACTCCACTCGGTAATACTTTTAACCTCAGCTTGCTATTTGCCCCCAGATTCCCAGATCGCGAGCATAGTCACCGTGTTAACGAAGAAGGTAATTTGATGGTGAGCAACTATGGTTCAGGTGAAGTGACTAGGTTGGGTAGGAATATTATGCGCCTGTTCTATGATTCACCCTATTTCGTAAAAGGCTCTCAGTCAGTAGGGAATCGTTACATCGTCCATAATGGTAACCTTTACTCTCCTTCTCGCTCGGTGCGTGATGGCAGTTTTGTTCACTACTTGTATGATGAGGATAATTCTCTCGTCCCTTAGTCAGCGCAGACGCGGTGTTCTGGGACCTGATATTTTCTGAGGCAAGTACCTCAATAATTATTGCTGTTGAAACGTCTGCGTCAAAGTGTTTAGGGTCATACCATTTGTCCGGAAGCTGCGTTACTGGATGATCGGTGAAGTCATGGTACTGGCCTATTATATTATCCAGATTGTTTTTCCATTCGGTTTTAAAGTCTTTGAAGCGTCGTGATTGTACTGGTGGCACAGGAAGCAGTACGTAGATCGGCTGTACAGAATTCTGAAGCAGCTTTTCATGTATTGTTTTAAGGTTTTCATAGCTGCCAAGATATTCACCAGCGAACATTTCTTCTTCCTGAGCAGCTTCTTTAATGAAAAACGCAGCCTTTGTAGGCGCAAAGTATCCGTTCTCGATGTCATAAGTAATGCGTCTTTCGCGGGACTCACCGGTAAGCATTTTTGCTATTTGATTCTTGAGTAGTGCGCTTAAATACAACCTGTGTGGCTGCTCTGATGTGACGAGGGGGTGCATGACGTACGTCAGGTTATTAGGAAATCTGCGATTCCAGGACGTTTCAAACTGCGCGATGTCCAAGCCAATAATTGCGTGTTTTGGAAGTTTTCCCTTTCTCTCCAGCATCCGAATAACGTCGAGCACCTCATCCAGCCTTGCAGAAAGAAAGGAGTAGTTGTAAACACTAGGACCTTGAACTGCGATCTCGAGATCGCGGGAGTCTATATTCCCGAGCCTGGAGGCTCCAAACACCAGTATGTCATGTTCGGGTTGACTCAGAACGTACTCAGTTTTGAGGTAACGTTCGTTCAGTTGAGGCGAGTCAGACATTAGTGGGTTGTTAAAAAAACCATATATATCTTCGCGATAATTGAACGTTGACATACATAGGATGTAAAGAATCAGGGCGCTAATCGTGAATATGCCGTAGATGTTCCAGTGACGTCGTAACATGATTTATTGGCCCTTTGATTGGTACTTCCTAAAAGTCGAAGTATAAGAATTCGGTCGAGTATCCCAGCATCAGCACGGAACACAGCGTGGCGCCGTAACTAAATACCAACGTATTTCTATTGTTGCACCGGATTAGCTCACGGGTGTTCTGACAGTAAAACACGACTATCAACAGCATGATATTGAGCATCCATATACCGTCATCGGCAATGTTGCCGACAGCTAGACTCGGCAGTGCTATTTTATGGGCTAGTAGCGAGGGCACATTCAGTTCTGCAGGGAAATACATCGCGTGTAGAATGACTAAAGCATCATCCATGCTGTTCGCTCTAAAAATTACCCATGTTGATACGACGAAGACGAATGTGATCACGATTCCAAGCAATGGTGGGAGTCGATAGCGATAGGACCACAGTTTATGAATGGCTAAGGCGCAGGCATGCGCACACCCCCAGACAAAAAATGTCAGGCCGGCACCATGCCAGATGCCCGAAATTACCGCTATTAATATTACAAGTGCAACTGATCGATGGACGCCAAATCGATTACCACCTAATGGTATGTAAACATACTCTTTAAAGAACGCTCCTAGCGTAATGTGCCAACGTCGCCAGAATTCACTGATTGACCGGGACTTATAGGGGGAGTTGAAATTATCCGGGAGTTGGATGCCAAAGCACATCGCGATTCCGATCGCCATATCCGTATATCCCGAAAAGTCGAAGTATAGTTGGCATGTATAGCCCAGTGCGGCAGCCCAAGCATCACTGAAGCTTAATTCTCCGGGCACTTCGAACAGAAGGTCCACATGGGGCGCAATGTTGTCGGCAATGACGACTTTTTTAAATAGACCTATGAAGAAGATTGCTATCCCTGTTGATAGCAGATTAAAGGGGATCGGAGTCGTACCAATAGCCCTGTATTGGGGAATCATTTGCTTGTTGTTGACAATAGGACCGGCAATCAGCTGAGGGAAGAAGGTTAGGAAAAGCAAATACTCTTTGAGGCTATGATCAGCTCCTTTGCGATGAAAGCTATCAACCAAGTACCCAATCTGTTGGAACGTATAGAACGAGATTCCTAGCGGGATGATATACCCTTCGATGAGGCTGCGGCCTGTGAGCCACGGAAGGTACTTGAACACTAATAGCGGGCTCAAGCCAAGCAGTACTGATAGTGCGAGAAAACGTTTCGATGGGCTTTTCCTCAGGCGCTTACCCGCTAGATATCCCAGAACCGCATATGTGACCAACAAAGCGTAAAATACGATACTCCAGCTTGCGTAAAAGACTGCAGATGCAAGCAATAGAAGCGGTAATAATCCTTTGTGTTGATTTGTCCACCGTAACATGAAGAACAGCATCAGCACTGCGATGCTAAATACGACAAACTCCCACGATGAAAAGATCATAGTTTGGTTAGCTATCAGTGCAGCACATAATTGAAGGAGATCGACTGCGCCGGCACATGTGCAAGCACGCTTTGACGAAGATATTGTTCGAGTTGCAGATGCAGCGCCTCATCGTTCATGTTCATTCCCAGAGGTTTTAGCGTAAGAAATACTCGATTTTTGAGTTGGTCGAGCATGATATCCATAGCCCAGGTTGCGGCCACAGGATTAAGTGCAGAGGCTTGTTTTGTCCACCTGAATGCACTTCTGTTGCGTGTATTTGCTTGTTCTATGAATAACATTGCTATGCCTGCTATTGAGCGTATAATTGCATAGTATATTATCATCGGCATCTATAGTTCTAGGGGTTATCAATGAAAACTATTCATTTAGTGGCTTTCTTGGGGATACTTGCGAGTGTCAGTGTTTTCAATTTACTAGTAGGAGAATTGAACTCGAAGGAGCTCACCGAGGAGCAGAAAGCTTGGAATGAGTTGATGTCCAACGAGTATGATCAGGTTGGTGAGCACGAAGTTTTTGTTCCAGAAAACTAGCCTGATCTACCATTAGGCGTTTAGATTATCGCTGACCGTTATCAGGCGAAGAAGAACGTACTCGAGCGCATTGATCGCCTGAATAACACCCAAGCCGAGAAGTGCATGACTGGGCGCAAAGCTCATTAACGACGCAATCACCACTGATATCAATACTGCCGCGTACTGTCTTGAACTGATCAATGCTGGTGAATCTTTTAATTTCAGGAAAACGCCCCCTGCTACAAGACCTAACAACATACCTATAGCAACCTTTGGCAACTCAATTACCTGAATGACGTTTAGGTTTTCAACTGCACCACTCGTTGCGGTCCAAAGATAAATAAACACGGCAAGAATAATAAGCGAATACACGGTAGTTCGCCGACCGCTTATGCCTCTCTCAGCTACCAAATGTCTAAGCGCCTGGGCGCGAATGTCATGACTTTGATACTGCCTATTGATTCGCAATATCTCTGGCCTTAACTCGACTATTTTCCTTTGCTCTTGCCATGCCCAGATCCCGAAAGGAGCGAACATCAAGCGTGCTGCTAAATATACAGACACCACCATCAACCAGCCTTCTACCCCGGCTTTACTTAGAGCGTGGTAGATACGATCTATGGGGTAGGTGACATAATCTAATAGTTCGGAATAGAAGACTTTCTCGCCAAACTCGAGTGCCATTATGATGTCATCAAAATTGGCCGGGCCGACGTAAGTGTTTTCCAACACCCGTCCCTCGATTGTGCACGTGATTGCGATGTACCCTGTTAAGCCTTCTGACCTGGTGTTAAGACTGCAGGGCCCAATATACTCTGTCGCACGAATTGTGTCGTTTTCCCTGATCGCAAATAGAACACCTTGCTTGCTCTGATGGATTAGTACAGTTGTAGCCGCGGTGTCGACTTTAATTGGGTAGACTTTTTCCAGCACCGCCTGAGGACCATCGGCCTTTTCAATAGCCGCCTGAACTACATTGTGATCGGGGTCAATTTCATAGCGCTTAGTTAACGCAAGATTACCTGGTCCATACCACGTAACGCCCTCTGCAAAGGCAGATTGATCATCCACATATTGGGGGCGGATGCCATTGATCGTTTCGTATGCTGGCGCGTCATATGTAGTGTTGTTATGCACAGCAAACCTTGTTGGATGGCCTTGTGTGTCGATCTCGACATTAAATTGCGTGTGATTGCTCGAATATATAATTGGCAACGGTTCAGTCACCAGGAAATCTGGAAAATCCTGATGTTGATTATTAGGGTCTGCCACCCAAACCATAAACAGAACACCAGCCCCGAGAATGGCTAAGGTGTGAAAGAATATGTCTGGTAGGGCGATGGGGTTAGAGCGCATGGATTTTTCCCAGCAGTTTGGAAGTTGGGACAAACCCCCAAAACCGGCTATCACTTGAGGCGTCTCGATTATCCCCTAACACAAAATAGTGGTCAGGAGGCACTTCCCAGGTCCCTTCTGATTTTGTGTTTTTGTATTTGCTATCCTTTCTGATGGTGTGTCGTACATTTTCTAGCATCAGATCGTAGTCCGTTTTGGTGCCGTCTGTTTGGAGTCGCTCCTCCGCGACTAACTGGCCATTGATAAAGAGTTGCTTGTTTCGATATTCGACGCGGTCACCAGGTATGCCGACAATTCGTTTTACATATCGAGTACCAGCTTTCTTCGGATGATCGAACGCTACAATATCTCCAGCACTAGGGAGCGCAACATTAATCGATGCCTCTGATGATATGAATGGCAACGCAAGATTAAAATCATAGCGAGTAACCACCACCCAATCCCCGGCTGGAAGCGTTGGCTCCATTGATGGGGTTGGTATTTTGTATGGCTCTGCGATAAGCGATCGGAACAATAGTGCTATGACGCATATAGGCGCTACTGCCCTGCTAAAGCCCAGCAATCCGCCTGTTCTATCTTTCTTTGCATAGGTACTCGATAGCCTTGCGCGAACATGATCTATAGCAAGTACCAATACCAGCACACAGGCCAGATAAAATAGTAGTTGATTGGTGTCCATGTGATCTAGTTACTCGCTGCTCGCGTCATTGACATCTTTTCCTCTTCGATTGATTTCTTGCAGCGGTGTACATACTTACGATTTTGGTAGGCGATTTCCGATATGGGGATCCGATTCGCAAGATGAATACGATAGCCCTCCAGGAGAGCACTAATGCCAAGATTCGTATGTTTCTTGCGCAAGAAAATGTTATGTCTGAAGCTAGACATCCCCAAGGTATAAAGATGATTAGCTTGGGTGCGACTGAGTTTTAGTACTGATGTTATTGCTTCATAAAGATCCTTGTTTGTTTTTATTTCATTGATTTCTGCTTGGTTGTTCACTTTTAAGATACCGATCACAAGTGCAATCAAGAGGTTTTTTGAAAGCTCCGGGTTGCCGTTGTGGTGCGCATAATTGGATGAGCTAATCAAATTCCTGATTAGATATTCCGGAATAACAAAATCCACTGCTCTTACTATCTTTTGAATGGACATCGGATCCAGATTCAGGGCATTGGCTAAATTACGCAACGTATCATTTGCATAAGGGTTAGGCTGGCTGTTCATTTTGGGCCTCCATTAGGACTTCATCTATAAACTGACAGGGTGATTTGGTGTAGGAGATATGGAGGCTGTCCTTTGCGCGTGTCATTGCGACGTAGAACAGCCGGCGTTCTTCCTCAAGGTTGCCCTTATCGGGTGTTGACCGTTCGCTAGCTCCCGCTATCCACACGCTATCGAACTCCAGGCCCTTGCTGCCATGAAACGTACTTAGCACAACACCTTTTATTGGCCTGTTGTTTTCTTCAATCATACGCAACCTAATTGGCCAGCTCGTTTTCATTCTGCATAGTGAATTGCAAGCGTTCTCGAGGTGCACAGTGTCGTAGGCGTATCCGGTGAACAATTGGAATGGAAAAAGCTGCTCGATCAGATTTTTCGTAGAAATAATGACCTCATTGATCTGGCCGACATTGTTGGTCTTGAGTTGTGTTGAATAGCGTTTTATATGTGACTGGATGCTTTTTATAGTTGAGGTGGACCGTTGGTCGAGACACATGAGTGATGTATTCGTTCTCACCGCTGTAAGAATCGTTCTAATGTCCTCATCTGGGAGGTATAACTTATCGAGTAAGTCTTCTAGATTATCTGAGGTCATTGCGTAGAGTAGCTTCAACGCCGATATGAGTGCTGAAGGTAATGGGAGGGTGTAATAGCTTTCTGCACCAGTGCGGGTAAATTGATCAAACCCTTGCTCTTTAAAATAGCGCTCGAGTACTTTGAGCCGCGCATTGTTTCTGGCTAAGATCGCTTTGCCTTCAGGTGCGATCGAAGCGTACTCAAGGATCCCTTCTAATTCAGCATCATTATTAAGGTACTCATGCAGCTGGAACAACCCGCCCTCCCCTTTTTGTGCCTCAAGCAGCTTTGGAACTCGCTCATGGTTGTTTGCAATGAGTTTCCCTGCCTTATCAAGTATTTCTTTTCGAGTTCGGTAGTTATCTGACAGTGCAATCGTTGTAGGCTGCAATACGTCTTCTAGATGTTTGAATGCTCGGTACCCAAGCGCGGCGCGAAAGGAGTAGATGGTCTGGTCATCATCGCCCACAGCGGTCAGTATGGCGTTATTACCATTCACATGCTGTTCTAGCCAGGCCAGTTGAAGGGGGTCAATGTCTTGAAATTCGTCTGCGATAATATGTGTAGCCTGAAGTACTTCACCGCTACCAGATGCCACGTCGCTGACAGCTTTCACCAATATGTCCGTAAAATCGGACAACCCCCTTCGTTCAAGCTCTCTTTCGTAGATTCGAAATAATGCATAGCTAGCGTCGTTCGCGTAAGCAGTATTGTATGCGTTTGGGTCTTTAATGCGCTCAAGACTGGATTTGTGAAAATCGATCCATTGCAGCGCCTCGGATTCGTTCCAGTCGAGGTCAACGTCTCGAAGCGCTTGGCGAGCAATACTGTAGGTTCTATCTTGTGTCGCCAGCTTAAGTGACGCAGTATTGCGCTTTATCTGCGATAAAGCCAAAGCATGATAGGTGCCGGCAATAATACGCGAAGTATCAAGCCCCTTATCATTGGCCCGTTTTACTATTTCATTAGCCGCATCGGTGTTAAATACAACGGCCAACACAGTGGCACCTCGATCTGTTTCCAATATTCGCTGAATCTTTGTTATGCATAATGTTGTCTTCCCCGACCCGGGAATGGCCAATACGGAAACATGCCCGGGATGCTCTACCGCTTCCCGCTGTTTTGGGTTCAGCATGGCTAGTAGATAATGTTGTCAATGTTTGCACCCTGGAAATAGCGCCTTTGGCCCTCTCCTATGATGAGGTACCCACTAGGGGTCGCCTCAAGCCCCTGCCCTCGCATAGCACCCATGTTTATGTGCATTGCGTCAAGAAGCTCTTGGTTGGCAGTCACTGGCTGGAGTTGGCCACCTTGCATCATGAACCGAAACGCTTGAGCGGGATTGTCATCTCGAAAGATTGAAGCGGTAGTATTCTCACTGCCATTAAAGATGGATACAGGTTTCCAGGTAACCTTGACCTCACTCTCGTATGGAATCAGTTCCTGATAGAGGTGCTTGCAGGCAGGGCACATCGGATCGAAAAAGATTACAGCCTCTTTGTCCCCCGATCCCTGCTGAAACTCATAATCACTTGTTTTTGATGTCGAAGCCTGGGATACACCCAAGTATTCTTTCTTGTGCACCTCAGACAAAAATGCACCGTCTACTCCTAACAGGGTTCCTTCCATAAGCATGCCGTTAGGAAGGGAGTAGAGGATCAGACGCCCCTCATCTGATGCGATTACGTGGCCCTCCATAAACTCCGATACTGTGAATGTCTCAACCAGTTGATACTTTCCTGATTTCAGTAACGTTGGCAGATAGCCTGGTAGTTCTTCTGCTAATGATGCGCCAGTAAAAGTCATCATAAGCAGCAGCATTCCTATTTTACGATTCATTTACCGTATAACCTCCGGGATAGTTATCGTGGCGGGTGGCGCGGTCGCCTTCAACATACGTTGTTCTTTGTCGGCCTTATTACGACGAACCACCGCCTGCTTCAGGTCCTCGACTTCTGTTTTCATATCTCTGATCTGAGCGGAGACATAAAAGAACTGCTCTCGAAGTTGTTTGATTACCGCTCTTCGTTGCTTTTCGGTGATGCCTTGGTGACGATTGAAGCACAGCACATCAATGAGATTAACGATGTCATCGAACAGCTGGATGCATTGGTAGTAGGTCTCTTGTTGCTTCAGGTGTATTTTGTGTGTGACCTGCCTTGCATCATCAGGTGGTGTTAATGGTTCGTACCCTTCAGACTGAACGATTTCAGAGTATGTCCTCTTCAATCTGGAAAGCGTGTCGAATGTTTGTTTTAGATGGACTTCAATATCGGCCTGTGCTTTGTCGCATCGTGCCTCTATCGTCGGATTCAGACTTCGAACCTTTCTAAGAATAAAAAGCAGATTATGATCCATCCAACGGGAAGTACCATCGAATACCTTCTGGCTATATTGAGTAGTGAGCAACAGGTAAACGTTCTTAAAACTTTGGCTAGGCACTGTGTGTCTCCTGATAGTTCTGAAGTCGGTTTTTGATCTTCCTGGAGGTATTCGATAGATCCTTGATATAGCTGTTTACCTCCCGGAGCAGGCGAAGCTTACGTTCATACTTTTCGATGAGGGGGTAATCCCAGGATTGTGCGTGGCGCTTCAGCGTTGTTAAGGAATATTTGTTTCCCACCCCTTTTCTGAAGAACTGTGTTATTGAGTTTTCATCAACCTTTCGTCCCGTGCGCATTCCCCAGCGTAACTCCAAACTGCCTTTATTGAAGACAACAAAGAACTGAATGAACGACGGTTCCTGATTTTCGAGCGCAGCAGATTTCGCCAACTCTCGATGTTCGGCCATGAAGCTGTCGAGCAGCTTTTCTGCTTTTTGCCTTAAATCTTGCCTCAGATCCAAGGTATACCTAGAGATAATGTCTTCCACGTTTACTTCTCGAATAGATAACGGTTTCCTACCAATTTGCTTGTGTTGGAAAACGTAATTTCCAACCAATGGTGGTAATTCGTCTTTCTTACGGTAGGTAAGTTTCAATTAATCTAACTTGAGGGTTGAAAATATGCAAACATATTCTAAATAATAGGTAACACATATTCGTGCATTTTGTGTGGTTCTATGTGCTTTTAAGTAGTAGTGTTCGAATCTAAGCTACAAAAGCACATCCACGGCACTTTATGTTGATTTATGGTTTTTTCAATTAATTGCGAGAGTGGAGAAGAATTGTGGAGTTTAGAGCGGGTAGTTTGCTGGGCATTGATACCAGTAAGGTAATAGGGGCAGCCGACGTAGGTTACGGATATACCAAGTTCGGTTTTGCAAACGGCAACGGTAACACCGTGTTTCATTTGTCGAAGTTTCCCTCGATTGCCAGCACAGTGACAAGCGGGGATAAGGACCCAAACCTGGTCCGCTTGGAAAGTAATCATGATTTGGTGGAAGTCGAAGCGAATGGCCTGTTGTATTCCGTGGGGCCTGACTCTGATAAGAGCCAAGGCGAGCGTGTGCTGAGCGATAGCTATATTGAGCAGAATGAGCATTTGGCATTGCTTAAGGGGGCGTTGAAGTATTCGGGTAAAGAGCACTTTGACATTTATGTCGTCGGTCTTCCTGTGACGCACATGCGTAATCGGAGCATGATCGAGAATCTGAAGCATGCCGTGCGTGGCGAGCATGATTTAGGGGATGGTCAGACATGCCGGATTGATAACGTGATTGTTTTACCGCAGCCTCAAGGAGGGTACTTGAGTTATGCCTTTGAAAGCGATCAGTACGCGCAGCTTAAACGGGATCGCACACTTGTTTTGGATCCAGGTCACTGGACCCATGATTGGCTAATCGTCCAGAACAATAGTCCGATCGAGCATCTGTGCGGGTCGCATAACCATTCTATGAGCAGAATCTTAAAGGATGTGAGCAGAAATATATCAAACAAACTTAGCTTTACTTTCGATTCTTTGCCCATGCTGGAGCGTAGTATCGAGTCGAAGACTATTCGTTTGAAACGACAGGACTATGAGTTGCAGGAGTTCTTTACAGATACAACTTACAGCTTGATCAAGGATTCAGTTCAGCGAGTGCGTAATGAGCTAGAGGAGGTTGAGCTGATCGAACATATCGTTCTGTGCGGAGGCGCAGGCGAGCTGTTTGTCGATGCGGTAGAAGAGTGTTTTGGGATTAAAGCTCCAGTCTCCAATGAGTCCATTTTTAATAATTTGAAGGGCTATTTGCTCGCTGGTCTTCTAACGGCGGAGGCGGGTAAACATGGCTGATGTAATAAGAAAACACGTAAGTATTTTTGAAGATGTGTCGCCTGAGTTATTTGCGCACATTAAAGGTGTAGCCGGTAGACAGCAGGCATCAGCGATCGTCGGATTGGCAGTGGATGGTTTAAGGTGGCGTAATGGCGTTTATTCGAACACACATCCAATGCCCGGCGTGCCGAAGGAGACACAGGCTGGGGAAGCTGGTAACGTTGAATCAGTTGGTATAAAAAGGTGCAGTGATATTGAAGAAGCAGTTTCTGACGCAAAAAGCTTCGGGTTGTAGAGTTCTAGGCTTGTGTGCTGCATTGTTGGTGTCAGCAGGCCACGCCGTGGGTGCGTGTTATGTCGAAGGCAGTGAACAGTCTGAAGAGCACAGCTCAGTTGTCAACGTGCGTTGCACTTCGAAGAGCCCGTCATCAATGGCGTTTGCAAAGTTCTTGGCGTTGGAGAATGTGGACTTTGTGTCTGGCGGTATCGCGATCCGGGAAAACAGTTTTGACGGTGAGACGTTGCAACAGCGCATCTCGATGCTCCGTGCAGGACTGATCTATGTCGAGACGATTAATGAAACCAAGGATGGTTACGTTGTTGAGGTAAAGACTAAACCGAATATGGAGGACGAGTTGCTTCGACAGGTAGGAAATCAACGGGTTGAGGAGGTTCATTTATCCGGTGCGGCCGGCTTTGCAAAAGCAGATCGCGAGATGCTTTACGGTCAGCAAGAGCGAATTCTTCAAGAGGGTGAACTCAAGCGACTGGTAGCCGAATTGGAGCAATCAATCACAGAATCTGTTCGTATGCAGAAAGTGGGTGAGCGGGACTCGAGTCATACCCGGCAATTCACAGAGCTGGACGTTGGTTTGTATTTGGACCCTAAAGTCATCACGGATATTGTTACTCAGTATGGTCTACCTAGTAAGCACGTCAGTATTGCCGGGGTCTCTTATCTTGCGATACCTCTTGGTGACGATAGAACGTCTAGAGAAGCATTGGAGAACGTAATTGGTAAAAAACAATATCGACTACGCATTCGATCTGCAATGAATGGTTTGTTTGGATCTGGGTGGTTGATGTCCGCGGGAGAGTGCAAACAGAATGGCGCTTCTTGTGTTGGAAAAGTGAGTCGTGGAAACGCGCTTCTTATTAGATACGGATATATCGCTGCGATTATGAAGCTTGATAGGGACGCTGTAGTCGATGGTTTGCATTCCCTTGGATCACGGGATTATCAAGGCCTTTGGTCGAGCAAATTTTGGCTCTGATAGCTTACGATGCGCATGGATTGTAGTGGTTGTACCAAAGGGTGCGATCGCTACCCTATTCGACGGTCTGGGTGACGGATTATTCTGAGCAATACGTGAGGCGTGGTTGATCTGAGCTATCTCTGGGCATAGATCAAGGGGTCGACGGGCTCACCATCTTTGATAATTTCATAGTGCAAGTGAGAACCTGTAGATCGTCCGGTTGAGCCGACGTAGCCCAACAAATCGCCCTTCTCGATGTTCTGGCCAGTTTCTACTGTCAATTCGCTGAGGTGTGCGTACTTGATGCGATATTCGCCTGATTCAGTACTAAACGAAATGTCTACCATAGTCCCATAGCCAGGCTTTACTCCCGCGAAAATGATTCTACCCGCTGAGGTCGAAATGACTTCCATGCCTGATGTTGCGGCAATATCAATACCCCTATGAAAGCCTTTACGGTTAGTGAAAGGGTCAACACGGTTTCCAAACGGTGAAGAGATCCACCCTTTGGATACGGGAAAACCTGAGATATATTCGATATCAGAATTGTCGTGAGCCACGCTTTTGTGAGTATCCAGATTCGCTTTCACCAGGTCGAGCATTGCTTGGAGGCTGTCAATCTCTCTGGTCTTCTCGCTATGCGGAGCTATTGGTCCGCCAACGGCAAAGAGTTCTTGGTATTCAGCTACGGGGAGCGCTGCATATCGCTGTGTGAGATGATCGAATTTGACGTCAATATCTTCTAACGCCGTCTGAAGTGCTTTCTGCCTTCCTACAGTCTCCCAATCTGCATCTACGATTAGGTGTGTAGTAATCGAACCAAAGCTAAAAAAGAAAATGGCACTGAGTAACTTGAGCATGTATTCACCATTACTAAGAATATAAATGCATAGTATATTGCTTGAGCGTTGCTC
This sequence comes from Oleiphilus sp., assembly GCA_006212045.1. Classification (GTDB taxonomy): domain Bacteria; phylum Pseudomonadota; class Gammaproteobacteria; order Pseudomonadales; family Oleiphilaceae; genus PZPK01. The sequence continues at coordinate 93,745 of PZPK01000015.1, forward strand.
GCAACTGTTGATAAGTGCTGTATATCTTCCCGACTCAGGGCATATACGTACTGTGTTTAAGGCGTATACGAACTCAACTAGGGCGTATATAAACTTTGGCCTTGGTCGTAAATAATCGATCTTTTGGGCGTAAACAACAGTTCATTGGGGCGTAAACAACGTCCCATTAAGGCGTATACGATGTGGCTAGTTGTCATTTGTCTTTCATTTTCAATGAATTAGATCAGTCGAAAATGTCGTTTTGTACTATGCAATAATATAAGAGATAATAGAAACATAATAAGATTACATATAACGCTGTGGAAATGTGGACAATGAGTAACGATAAGATTTTAGAAAACGCTAAACCCCCTGTCATTTGCGTTCGTGAGTTTGTTGAGAATAAAGATGAATTCTTGAGACTTGCGAAACTCTCTGAAGCGCAATCCATTTTTCTGAATGCTCTCGAGGGAAAGGCTACCGAAGCTTCAAATTGGATACTCGACCTGGAAGGCATTCAAGAAGCGCTTACGAATTCAGCCAATGATTCCAAGCAACAGAAACATGCTTCAAGCAAACAAGTGATTCAAAAACGTATTCGTGAGCTGCAGCAGAAGGGCTTGGTCCATACTAGTCAGCACAAACGACTGAAGAAGCGCTCAATTGCTTTCTACCAAATCTGTTTAAGTAATCATGAAGAAGAAATCCGTTCGGAATCAAGGCAATTTAAAAATCATAAGTGCACTGAGAACCGGTCCAGCATCAAACAGCATCTGGAGAGCGAGAACGGAAACATTATTCGACTCAAGGACTTTGAAACACAACAAATGCGCAGCGAAAGCTTCGTCACTGGGGTTCTTGATAAAGCGATGCGTATCAATAGTAAGGATAAGCGCAGGACGATTGAGTCGGTTGTAATGTACAACAAAGAGCCGGTTGTTATTCAGTCGATGTGCACAGAGGGGTCGAGCCTCATGTATCTGGCCGATCAAGTGGTCACGCGTGCTGTCGTTACGCTGTGCGCGATGTACATCGAGAAAGAGCTCACGAAGCCTCAAATCGACTTGTTTCACGAACAAAGAGAAATTACCAACCGCTTCGATATCGATATTACTGATTTGTGCAAGCTTGTTCACAAGAAGCCGTGTGGCTCCGGGCGAGACTATGTGCGTGACGCATTATGGCGTATGGACAGCACCAGGTTTATGATTCGCTGTAAGCCAAATGGCACTTTTTCGAACGAAATACTGGACGGCCACGACACTCATTCATTCTCATTCTTCAAAGATTTTAAGGCTAAGTCCGACAAGGAAGGCCGTAACTTCCGACATGATCGGTTCTTTAGGTTGGAGTTCAATGACTATACCTATCGCTGTCTTACCGATAAGGCATTGAGAAAGCTTTTCGTTGCGCACCCGGATATTTGCCAAATTCGATCCGGAATTGTTCAAACGCTGTATAATCTTTGCCGGATAGCAATTGGTGGCTCTAACAATGCGCGTGGGGCGAAAGTACTACGTTATCCGATCGCTAAATTTAGAGATAGCATATTCCCTATGTACGACTCCACTAAGAAACTCTGGCAGGATTTGAATAAGCATCTGAAACCCTATGCCACAGACCCCATAAAATGGGCAGATGGCAGTCGAAAAACTGCTTCAGTATTAGGGTACGAATTTAATTTGATCGAAGATAAAGAACAGGGGCTTTGCATCACCATTCGGCGTAATCGCGCCGACAAGTATTTTGGTGATGCTCCTGTAAAGTTTCCGCGTGAATTCAAGGTAGCGAGCGCTTAAGTGCGAGGAAGATGAAGAGATGAGCACACGAAACCCACATGTCCACATGCGTTACTTAGCTGAAACGTATCGCAAGTACACGCTATTTTTAACGCAAAAGCAGCGGGCTCAGGCTATCACTCAGTACGCAATTGACAAAGGCTACGTGTCTGAACGGCCTGCATTATTAGGAACTACCTTCGCTTCGTACTGCGACCCCAATAGTAAGCAGAAGGTTCATTGGTGGGTCCTGAAGAGTTGTCTGGATATGCTGATGTTGGAGCAATGGCATCCTAAGTCACCCAAGGGCTGGACTGCATTCACCTATTGTTGGTTAAAACAGCATGGGCCCTTCAAAGATACTGAGGAGGTTCTAGCATCGTTGCCTGGCCACATAGACCGCTCTTTAGCCAAAGACAATTTTGAAAAGGTGAAGGATCGCTATCCTATATCTGAACGTACCAAGCCGGTATCCCGGGTGCAGGATTTCAATGGGATTCCTCAAACGACCTGGTTTACCAATTCTGAATCGTTGAAGGAAACCTTTTGTGATGCGCACGGTTACCAGAATTGGAGTGATGCGGCCGAAGAGGGATATCTTGTGAAAACACAGCATGTCCTAGCCAGTGACGTGAGCGCCCTGACAAGCCAAAAGGACATCGATTACTGCGAAGCCTGACATTGTGCAGTTACGACTAGAAACTTAAGAAGATAGCCAAGGACATTTGGTATCATTCTTGTTTGGACAGGGGTTGGTGCTGCCAATACGAGATGGCAATCAATCGACTGCCCCAATGCTGAAAGCTGGTTGAGGTGTCGATATTCTTCTTGATCGGTTTGAATGGGAAAAACCTTTGCGCATCCTTTCCACTGTTCTAACTCCTCTCCCAGGTCGACGTAAGAAAACTCTTTGAGAGTACCAAGCGATCCGGACACTACCCCACCCTCGACACATAAGCCATACTTCCTGCGTTTTCGGTCCCAGAGTAGTGCGTTCGATAATGGCAATGTGAATGACTTGCTGACGAATCTATTCCGTTGAATTTGGTTGTTTAGCGCCATGAGGGGTTTTTTCATTGAGGTGTTATCTACCAAGTATGTATCGTCCGCTATGAGATATGGACTGAGGACTTTTGCGTAATGCTGATAATCGATGACGATTTGGTGCTGCTCGAGCAACGATAGCATCGAGAAATAGCGATCGGCGCCGGTCCAGTAATTGTCGCTAAACTCCTCAATGGTGGGAGCGCTAAAGGCCAAAGTGGGTAGAACTAGCAGTATGATGAGTAATTTCATGGTGAAATATTATCAATATTAATGCATAGTATTGTACCACTAATTTCTAGCGGATGACTGCCATGAAACACACTATTATCGGGTCCACCTCCCAGTTCCTTGAGGTTTTTATATCAAAAACGTCAAACTTCCGCACAGTGCCCCAGTCGATTGTTGTAATGGACCCCTACTTGGCGATGAACTCCAAAATATTCGCTGGGCATCTTGAGAAAAGTGGTTTTCTCCTGGCGCTTTGGCGATTGATAAAACGGAAAGTTTCCGGCGAAAAAATGGCGCTTATTAATTTGGAGCACATTGGCTTCGGTGACGGTACGCAGCGCGCGATTGTGGCCCCTAACTATCCTGGTGAGATTGCAGCTTTTTCAATTAGTCCAGAGCAAACGTTGATTTGCCGCAAAGGTGCCTTTCTTTGTTCAGAGGGCGATATCTCAATAAGCTTTAAAATCATTCGAAAAGCGAGTCTTGGGCTACTTACTCCGATTGGGCTGATTCTGCAGTACGTCGAAGGAACGGGGAATGTTTTTTTCACTGGGAACGGATCACTTCATAAGATCCGGGTTACGGATGAGCTGATTGTCGATACACAAAATCTGGTGGCGTTCACCTCTTCATTGAGCTACGAAACCTATGTTCCGGATACGAAGTCGATGATGTTTGCGGGTGAAGGTTTGTTCATGATCAAGTTTAGAGGTGAAGGATCTGTTTGGATACAGTCATATGAGCATGATCAATTGAAAGACTTGGATATGAAGGATCTGAGAGAGTCCACTGAAAAAGAGATCAAATTGCTTAAGAAGAAAGTAAAAAGCCAGGATGTTCGCCTACTGTAGCCTGGTACCCCGGCTCTCAGAAGTCTAAACAGTACCCACCTGTTTTATGTCGAACTGTGGTCTATCAGAGGGCGAGAACACTTGTAGCCCTCTTAACTTACAACTGATACCGACTCTGAGATGCAGCACTCGTTCCCGGCCACGCATCACCGAGAACGGTAAGGCCCATTGTCTTATCTCAAAGAATCCTCGAACCTCGTCGCCTTCAAAGATCCTGCCTTGTTCGCCCTTGGTGATGTATTGCTCATGCGAATCAAAGAGGTCTAGCGTATTGGGGCGTGTGGAACCGGTTACCCGATTCACCTCTTGGGCGTTTAGACGAAGTGGGAATACATAGCCGTTTTCTTCATAAACGGGCAACTCCTCTTTTACTACACTTTTGTACCTGCGGGAGTCGTGACGCTTAAGGGTCTCGAGATAGTAGCTGTCCAAATTAGTGCTCAACTGATTAATAAGCTCGCTTGACTCATCACGAGGACAAACAATATCAATCCGGTAAGTTGGAAATCCGAATTTTTCATGGGGTCTGTTAATCCAAACGTCCTTAGCTTTTCCTTTTGGTGTTGCCGCAATCCGATTGTTCATTGGTAATTTCTCGGGCTGTCCACTTAGACAATGTGAATTAAGTATTCACCTGCAAAAGATTAATGGCCGGTTGATGCCGTGACAAGCTTTCGTTGAAGGCTTGAGGAGGAGTTTTTCAATATGATGTATTGGGGTTAGCTTATCACGTTCAGGTCACAGGCACGTATTCAATGTACTCGTCATTCAGTTTGTTTAGAAGCTTGTACAGCTGCAGCTGACTGGGACTGCGGTCCATAATCTCCATTAACTCTACATCGAGCATCAGCACATGCTTGTAGATTTCCTGCTCATCAAGATACTCGGACTGCTCGATGCAGCCGGGAAATGTGCCCAGATGTGCTCCGTAGAAGACAATGTCTATGCCTACGTAGGTTGATGTTGAAAACTTCGTGTTGCTGACAAACTCGACGCTGTCCTTACTAATTCTGGTTACAAGGCACTGCGAGGATGGTAGCAATGGGGTAATGAACGAAATTCGATTGGCCTTGGAGACCAACTGCAGATAGTTGTCGTTAGGAAAGAGGTGGCGAAACTGATTAACATCAATCCGTGCCTTCTTTTTCTTGGTTTTCTTGTTTCGAGTGAGAATATTAGTCAGCGAGAGCAACATGCACCTCCGTATCTAGCATCTTACCTGCGAGCATAGGCGTGTCTTTAAACAGATCATAAGATACGTAGGCCTCGACCTTATAGCGACCAATCTCGTCAAACGTTGTCGCGAATGAAGGCATTGTGCCCCAAGGTTCTCCATCTACATACCAATAAATAGTGTGCTCACTACCATCCACTTGCTCGCCAATGTCATTTCTGACATAGAAAACGGTGTCCTGATTAGGTGCCGGGTAAAGATTGGAGGCTACCAACGAAAACTCTTCAATTGAGTAAATTGTTAGTTTTGTGCTCGTGTGAGGTTTACCTGGTATTGCTACTTGCCCAGTACCATCGTTAGTGAATCGGTATACGTTATTCGCATATTTCGCAACAGACGTCTCGTCGCTGAACTTGAATTCCAGTGGGTGAGGTTTTGGATCCAAGGTGTTAACAATCCACCAACTTCCAGACGGTGCTACGGTATCACTGACGGTTCGGTGATTAAATCGCTCACTAAGCAGGGTGCTGACAATTGGGTCAGAAAGCTCTCTTCGCAGGACATGTAATGATTGCCCGTCAAATCCAATTAGTTCGCTCACCACCATATAGCGCGTATGGCCCAGTCTAGCGACAGGCACTTCAATGGTCGCCGGCTTCCCGCTTGTCCATATGATATCGCCAATGGTTTGTGGCTGATACAACCGCGTCGACTTGGCGTTTGCGTTCTGGAACAGGAGTTGGTCGGTTATCTCCGCCAAGTAAATGCGGTATGTCCCTCCTGTTGCCGGGTCGGCTTGGCTAACATCAATGTGGACAGCGAGTGGATCAGTGCGAATCGAGTCAATCTTTATAGGGTTTTCTTGTCCGGAATTGACTACCACGATACTCTTCTCAAAATGGCTTGATATCTTGTTCTCATAAGCCACTTTTAGCGTGTACTCATCAAAGGTCCCAGGGGTTTCAAGCTGACTGGATATATCAAGAAGATCGTCAATGATTGAGCCATTTTCATGGACAGATGAATGCACCTCTTCGTTGTTTGACGTTCGAACAATTGATAACACCATTGATTCTGAATAATCATTTGCGATGGATAACCGCAAAGGTAGGTTTGGATCGCTCAAGCTTTTAAAAAAAAAATCGTCATAATTTTCGTCAAGCTTTGCTCTTGGTGCATTCACAACGTTCTTTGCAGCGTTCACGTTAAACGTGCCGAAGGTGTGTACTTTTTCGTAAGGTAAATGGGCTGTTACCTCGTATGTAAAGGTGTAGTCAGAGGGATTTTCGGATTCTCGATACTTCAGGTTGCCTGTGAACAATGTCGGATTGGTGCGCCTAAGGAGTTCAAACCCTTCAGGAACGTTTATCCAGTTGATTCTGCAATAAACCTTCCCCTCCTCTATTTTTTCGACAGGTGTCGGAACCGGCGCGCCCGCATAGAAGACACACTTGTGCTCTCTGTGGGTCTCTGACTCAATGTATACATTGTTCTCGCCAAAGGGGTCCAACGGCAAACCCTTCATGATAAAACCAACATCTATGGTTTCAGCTACGATCACTTCGCGAAATGGCTCACTTTCAACCAGACCATGGTGTTTTGGATCATATCGATTTATAGCCCCGGAGAATACATGATGTCCCTCAGGTAACGAATCGACTGATGCAATACGCTTGTCATCTGAGAAAACAACATTATCAGGATGCAGGTCCCACGTAATATCACAGTAATGCTGATCACTCTCCTCCGTATGCTGCGATCGGTGAGGGCAGTTATTGAGATGGACTGCTGTCCACACACTTTGTATATCGGCAATGACTTTCTTTGGCGCAATGTAGACACCATACGAGGCTTGTGCGACAGCAGTCGCCGTAAACAAAATAGTCAGAGTGAATAATAAAGTTCGCATGATAGCCATAATGTTGTTGAACTAGCAGAAGTATAAATGCATAGTATAAGAATGTGAACAGCTATTTGGACGATTAAAATGCATGCCCGGTTTCTAATCACTTTCGCCGTCTTACTGCTAGCAGGTTGTGGTAGCTCGGCTCCGACTGAAGGACAGGACTTGTCACGGTCTCCAAGCGTAAAACAGGAGGCTGAAGCCAAAACAACGATCAGCTTAGCGGATGTCAGGATGTATGAGGGCATTGCCGATAACACAGCACGATTGGTATTCAGTTTGCCTACGAGCGGTGGTGTGGAGTTGGAGCTTACTGTCGAATCAGGTACCGCAACTGATGGAGGTGATTATACCTTCATCGATCGAACCATCGTTGTCCCAAGCGGAGCGATTACGCATGACATCCCTATCTCCATCGTCGATGACAATGTCTATGAGGGCACAGAGGATCTGACACTACGCTATTCTATTACTCGCGGTGGTGAACAGTTTGCTCGTTCAGTGAACGAATTTGCATTGACGATCCTGGATGATGAACCTTTGCCGGCCATCTCCTTTGATGAAGAGGTCGTATTCATTAACGAAGGTGTAGGAGAAATTGAATTTCCAGTATCGCTTAGTAATCCTGCAAGCACCGAGGTGCAAATCAACTTTGAGCTTTCAGGGACAGCCAATAAGGACGAAGACTACGAAACATCCCTTGATGGTGTGATTGTAGTAGAGCCATTGAGTCGCCAAGGTACGTTTACACTTTCGGTGATCGATGACGATGTAGTCGAAGGAGGTGAATCTGTAGTCGTTCATTTTATTAGCGGTGACTATGTAAGAGTCGAGCCGGGGACTACCTTGTCGGTAATCATCAACGGTGATGCCAAAATGAACGATACGGGTTTTGGGAATTTCCTGCATGATGGAGCGCTCTCTGCTCAGCCCTCCCCTACCCTACCGAATCAAGACGCAAGCTATGGTCGTGATGCTGGCTTTCCAAATGAAAATGATGGCCGGCGGGGATTTTCATTTACCAAGCTGGATGCAAATGGGAATGAGTTGCCCATATCAGCTAATGCTACATGTATTCGGGACAATACCAGCGGGGTTGTTTATGAGCTAAAGACGCAGTCCTTTCCGCTAGAGACTTTGTACGATGAACAGACCGAGCGCTACAGTACTACGCACAATTGGAGAGCTAACAATTATCTGTATACCTGGTACAACCCACTTAGCGAAGGTTCTGGAACTGGTGGTTCAATTGGTGCACACAATAATCTGTTGCGCGATCGATACGTCGATCTGGATGGCTATTGCGCGTTTAGGCCTGATGTCGCCAATCGATACTACCCTCTCGCTTGTAATACCTATGTTTATCTCAATGAGCTCAATCTTACCGGGCTTTGTGGCATAAAGACTTGGCGCCTTCCACGAGCTGAAGAACTCCGTTCGGTTATTGACTACGAATTGGCCTTCTTTGGCCATGATGGAATTGACGAAAGCATGTTCACTTACTCGGCCACTGGATCCTATTTTACAGCTTCTCCCTCCGCGGAATTTGAAGGTTCTGCTTGGTGCTTTGAAGATGGAAAGATTCGGCTTTGTCACAAGGGAAGCTTAAACAAAATACGTGGAGTTGCAGATGAGTAACAGATTGGTTTTTATGTTTCTGGTGATGCATAGTCTCGGTGCTGTCGCCCAAATATGCGACAGGGACACTATCGTTGAAGACACCCCTACCGAACGCTTTCTATTTGTGGGTGATGGTTTGGCAATAGATATTAAGACAGGCTTGTTATGGGACCGATGCATCGTTGGCCAATCTTATGATCCTGAAGAAGATAAGTGTGTCGGAGCCTCAATTGAATTTGATTCAGTAGCTGATTTGCTTTCGGTTGTGGATGAATTGAATGCGAATAGTTACCTTGGGTACACGACTTGGCGAGTGCCAAACTTGAAGGAACTGGGTTCAATTGTTGAGCGCGCCTGTGTCGAGCCTGCGATTAACCTTGATGTATTCCCTTCTACATCGAACGTCTCTTTCGTATCCAACACACCCGCTCGTAACGGTTCTGACTACGAATTCCGGTACATTAACTTTCGCAGTGGCGAAGAATTTTCAAGCGCGGTTAACTTTCAGCCGCGGCTCCGGGTAGTTACCGACGCCAACCAGTAAGTGAATCTTATCCATAATAACCACTGAACATGTTAGTCATCTGGAAGCACGCATGTTTCATATGAAACATGCGTGTTTACTTGGCTGCCCTACCCTACCCTCTTTCGAGCAAACGAACTCGAGGATATCGGAATCACTAGAGACTGTTACTGCTGACTTGAGCAAGCCACTCACTCCCAATTCCCGGATCCGAAACTAAAGCATGTAAACACTGCACATAGAGAAAGTCAGTAGTCAAGCTGCTCTGGGGGTGGGCAACGGTTGCCCACTTGGGCCAATGTTTCATATGAAACAGTGAGCCTGCCTCAGAATAGCCCCAAACGAAGTGATTGTCTGAGAGTCTTGGCGGCTCTCTCCGACTTGTAGGTTTCGGTATGGGAGTCTTGCGTCAAAGCATGCCTGGCTGCTGAAGAACCATTAATCCTC
>PZPK01000038.1 GCA_006212045.1 Oleiphilus sp.
GGGAAACTGAATGAACACATCCTGCTGGTGAGCGCGAGTTTTATCCCTGTCGCCGCGTTGGGGTTTCTGCTGGGTATTCGCTCGCGTACTTATGTCGACGCCGGTCGTTTTCGACCACTATTGCTGGTGTTGTGCAGCCTGTCGGGCGCGATGGCCCTGGCAGGTGCAATCTGGGATAGCTGAGTTAACACCAATGAGCGGATCTGCGACCCGTGCAATCCGGCGCTACGTTCTAGACCCGAACCTGACGATATTCTTTGTAAACTCCCTTAGCCCACTGAAAGCTTGGCCGTTCTCTCAATGGAGCAATCAGAGCCTCTAATTCCGCCGAGGGCTGGACGGGCCAATCAAAAGGGTGCTCGTCCGGTTGGACAATAATAGACAGCATCGCGCATACCGACAGGTCGACTCGGGTAAATCTATCGCCCATCAGAAAAGAAGACGAGGCCAGCCTTCCATCGAGTTCCGTCATCGCATTTGTTGCGCGTACCACCGCATCTGCGACCGAAGCATCGGACTTGACATAGACTTTATGCAGTAACTTGCGTAGTTTCGGGAAAAATATTTGAAACATGGCGCGTTGCCACCAGGGAGCATGCCCTACAAAGCAGGCCTTGCAGTAGTCCGGGTAATTCAGCAGGTAAGCGTAGGCAATTTGCCGCAAGGCTTCACCCAGCTCGACATCCATCCTTTTCTCAAGTGCAAGCGCCTCCGAAAATACACTCTGCTCCGGGTTTAAAGAGCGCTCAGGATACTGCTCTTCCAGATAGCCCAGAATCTCTCCTGCACCCTGAATGACCCTTACCTGCTCAAGCAGCACGGGAACCGAGCTTTGCGGCGCAACACGCCGCACCTGCATCATGTGTATTCCGGGAAACAGAAACTTTTTTCGGTAATCCAGGCCTTTGTAATCAAGCCCCCAGACAGCCTTCTCGCAGAAATGAGAATGGGGAAATAACAATAATTCGCGCATGGCCATCGTCCTATGCTCAGCGTATTTTATTTTTAGTATTCGTAGCCGGATACACTATTCAGTGCAATTTTACTGCGAACAAAAATACCGTTCCCGCGCGCAATCTCCCTATCCTCGCCATCATACATAACGGATTCGGCGATGAACTGACTGCGATTTTGATTGACCACCCTGCCTTCCGCTCTGATCACGCCGCTCGACACGGGCCGGGTAAGATAGGTGGTAAACGAAGTCGTCAGCACATAAACCTCGCGCTCCAGGGAATTGGCCGCGAAGAATGCAGAGTCATCCAGCAGTTTAAAATAGACAGAGCCATGCACCGCGCCTGCGGCATGAAAGTAGTCTTTTTTAACATCGATCTCTATGGAACAGGAACCTTCTCCGATCTCGATTCGCGGCGGATAAAAGGCATTGATCGGGGCATTAAGATACATCAGTTCGAGACCGGCATAATGGTGATCTTTCGACATAGATAAACATTCCGCTTTAGTGAGTGGGCGCCCTACCGGCTTTTTTACGGTCAGACACTTCCTGCAAAAACTGTAAGGTGTCACGGGCAGCTTGCTTGCTGCTGAACTTGTCGGCGATCCGTTGCCGGGCGCTTTGTCCCATCGCCCGGCACGTGTCCCGGTCCTGCCAGAGTTTCAGGATGGCGGCAGCCAGCTGCTCCACGTCACCTGGCCGCACCACAATGCCACTCTCGCCATCGACAATCAATTCGGCACTTCCTCCGGTATCCGAAACCACGGGGGTCACGCCATAGGCCATGGCTTCGATCACTGTTTTAGGCAAGCCCTCTCTTTTTAAAGACGGTAAAACAGACACATCACACGCAGCGATCAAGGCTGGCGCGTCCCGTCGAAAACCCGCGACATGGATCCGCTCACGCAGAGGGCTTTTTTGAATCAAAGCCTGTATTGAAGGGCTGTCCATGCCACTTCCTACCAGCAAAAAATGAATATCACTTTCGATTGGCAAGCGCGAACTGGCTTCCAGCAAAACAGGAAGACCTTTGCGCGGCCGGTCATTCGCGACACAACCAAGCACAAAGGCATTCTCAGGAATTCCAAACTCGGATAGTTCGGCAGGTTGGTCCTGATACCAGTCCAGATTATGCCCCTTGTATATGGTTTGAATAGCAACGCCGGACAAGCGCGAGTGCTTTCGCAGGTCATCCCGGACCGCATTGGCCACACAGCTAATGGCATCCAGCCTGGGATGCAAATGTGTCAGATAACTACTGGGGTCATAACGGTAGATATTACCCGTCTGTCCACGATAGCTCACGATCGCTGTCGGTAGCCCTATGGCAGCAAACAGAGTGTTGGTAATCGCTTTGTTGTTGAACAGATAAGCCACATCGTAGGCCCCCTGCTTAAGCTCGATTCGGATTCGCTTGATCGCCTGCCATTCCAGCTTGCGTGCCGGGTGGTAATCGATCACTTTGATACCGTGCTCAATAAAACGCGGCACATACTCCGCATCTCCCTGCGTCATCAGCGTCACGTCTGCCCCCAGAGCGGCAATGCCGATAAAAATCTCGGCTTCCGGACGCACGCTGTTCCAGGTATCGGTATACGAGCTGATGATCAGAATTTTTAAAGGCGCGGACACGGTGATCTGTCCTCAAGGTGATTCAAAAGTGTTGTTTCAATCCGCATACACGCAGCATGCTCCCGGCAAATCCTTAAAGCGTATAAAGAGCGCATATCACGGCTTTTGTGAGTATAAGTTGAATTGGCTTAACAACCATCGTTTCAGGATTTTTGGAAAAGACCTGAACGTCATGGCCGGAAGCCATGGTGCCAACTTTTTGTAATCCTTTCTTGCCGCGGTCAGCTCCCGATATGCCAATGTTCGGTGGTGATGCGCGCTTAGGCGATGACCATGTTTCTCGCGCAATAACTGTATCGCCTTTAAACTATTGTCGTGGCTTGTAATGCGCGGTCGATCATGTCCGGTATGCACCCGATAGGTGGTGGCCGAAAGTTTCAGCATCGCACCATATTCAATCGCCAAACGTATCCAGGTTTCGTAATCCTGCCAGGCCGGAAAGCGTTCATCAAAGCCCCCGATGTTACGCATGCGTTCAGTCAGCGTAAAGATTTGCGAACCAGCGCGGTTTTTTTCCAGTAATTGATCCAGACTGATGGGACCAACATACTTATCAAGATATTCCAGAACGCCATTGCCACGATCCACCTCATGGCAAGTGAGCAAAGCAGAGAATTGCTCCGTCCATGCATTCACGAATGTCGATAGGCGCGCTTCGAGAAATTCATCATCGTCATCCAGACCGGTGATAAACCTACCTTTTGCCACGGCAATTGCGGCATTGCGAGCCGCGCATGCCCCCCGATTTTCCGGCTGCACGATCGAAACAAAGTTGACCTGACTCTCCGGCTCCAGGGTTGCCGCATATTGATCCAACACTTCACTGGTGTGATCTTCCGAAGCATCATCCACGACAATGATTTCTATGGGTCGATAATCCTGCTGCACCACCGAGTCGATAGCACGGGCCAGCATCCCGGCCCGGTTACAGGTCGTAATATAGACGGAAACCAGAGGGGAAGGCTTATGCTGCTTCACGCGATGCGACATCCTCTTTTCGGATAAAACAGAGCTCACGCCCGGTAATCGATACCGAAGCTATCACATAGCCAAGTGCCCGCAAATCACTGACCGCCTGCTCTGTCGCTGCCTTGCCTACACCGCTAAATCGATGATGGAACTCAACCAGAATCATTTTTGGCCTGACAGAAGAACTGACCAGCCCCTTCAGAACATCATATTCTGCCCCTTCAACGTCCATCTTGAGCAAATCAATGCGATCATGCCCCAACTTTTGCGTGATCGACTCCAGTCGATATGCATCCACCTGGACACCGTCGGTGCGATCCTGTGCTTCAGTATGAAAGGTAAACATGACTTCGGATGCCTGGCCACGCTTGTCGATACGGGGGTAAAGCAAAAACTGGCCATCTTCGCCGGAAGCCGCCCAAGGGTAGAAATGCAGATTATCCGGTAACTGCTGACGGGCAATCCATTTCACCGAATAAGGGGTCGGGTCAAACGCAAACAGTTCAACCTGATAGCGTTGAATAAGTGCCAGCTCAAACGCAATATCGTCACAGATACCCATCGAATAAACCACATCCCCAGGCTTGAGAATATGGTCCACCAGGCTCCAGTCTCCCACTGTCACCAGATCAAACCCGGTTTCGATATCCAGTTTGGGCTCTTTACCTATCAGCCGTTTAAGTTTGAGTTTGTTGCGCCTGAACCAGGGCGTGTTCTCAAACGACTTCCACCATGTAATTGCCATTTTTACTGTACCAGTTCCTGTCAGATGACGTGGCTTGAGGGCACATAGACCCGCACTTTATCCAGCCCCAATTGGCCACAAAGCCGGGTAATACAAGCATCTTTGCGCTTAAAGTGAATGATCCGATAGATACGTCTTCGTATCAACTCAAGGCGTCTATTCAGCTCTCTGCGTATCAGGGCAGATACTTTCTTCTTATCTTTCTCGTTTCTTGGTATGTCGCTTGGACTGGAGCCAACATTGATCGTAAACGGCATCAGGCTGTAGCAATCTACACCGTGCACCCAGTATCGATCCATCAGATCATCCACCGCCATATACCAACTGCAGGCTGCATCAATGAATTTTTGAGCGGCTACGGGATCCAGCATATAGCACATTGCGCCAACCGGACTGCGAACATGGTCAACCAGGGAGAAGTCTTGCGACTTCGCCACCACCACATAGGGCGCCTTTTTAAGACTGCTTCCGGCAAGCCTCAGATAATGAAGATCACCGATACACTTGGAGGCCAACGTTACGGCATTTTCAAAGTCTTCCGAAATCTGGACATCATCTTCCATTACGATGATCGGCTCATTGAGTTCAATGCATCGCTGCCATAGTAAATAGTGCGATGCAAAACAACCCAATTCCGCTGTCGAAAGGCTTTTCCTGCGAAACGAAATTCTTCGATTGTCATCATATCGCTGAAACAACGGGTGGGGCTCACGCCGGCCATCAATGGCATCAAAGCGTTCAAACGGAATAGCCAGTTGATCAAGTCGGGACTTTACCCTCTCAAAACGTGCAGTTGAGCTGGCAAGATTGATCACAAAGAGTTTTAGCATTCAGGTCCGTTGTCAGTGAGGGCAGGCTTGGCCGGAGTCGGCCGGCATTATAATGCCTTATCGACCTGCAAGGAAATGACCCTGACAATGGGGGGGTGGCCGACTACGATGCCATAGACTCAAAAAATGTTCGGGTTTGCTGATCCGCCGGATAAAAGGTCTCGACTCTCAACTCCGAGGCGGTCACATCCTGCGCAGTGCCAAACGAAGACAGCATACTGAACATTCTCAGCTCCGGTTCTCCCAAGCGCATTGTCATCGAGAGCACCGGCGCCAGGGGCCGGTCTGACAGCGTGCCCTGATCATCGATATGACCCTTGAGTTCCTGCCATAGCGCATACAAACTGGCATTGCCGGGGTCATCCGCCACTTCGCGTTGCAACCGTATCATCAGCGAGCGTGACAACTCCGACCAGTTTACGATATAAGGCCGAAACCCCTGATCACTGAAGGTCATCCGGTAAACGTTTTTATCGCCACCCGGATCGACGGCCTGCCAAACATCTTCCTGCTCCCCCAGTAGCGCGATCAATTTCATTGCAGAAGCATTACTTTTCACCAGATTCCAGTTCCTGTCTGCAACAATGGCGGGATAGGGATCGTGATGTTGCAGGGTCATGGTCAATGCATGATTAACCGCCTCCATTTCCTCGCTATCCAGCGAACGTTCTTTAAACACCGCAGCAAAACCGGCAGCGTGCAACATTTGATTTCGCTCCCGCAAAGGCAAGGAGAGCGCCTCCACCAGAGTCAACACCATTTCACGGCTGGGTTTCGCGCGCCCCGATTCCAGAAAACTGATATGGCGCTGTGACACATTGGACTCCAGCGCCAGATCCAGCTGTGAACACCGGCGGTGCCCTCGCCATTGTTTCAGCAGTGTTGAAAAATCCGTAGCCTGACGGGCCAGTGCTTCATTTCGGGAACACCGGGTTCCGGCTGGGGTGGCTCGCGATTCGAGCGTGGAAGAAGTCATAGGAAAGACACCTGTTGCAGCGTCATTGCATTAAACACGATCGAGCGGAAGCAATTCAATTACCTGCCGCGTAATTGTCATGATTCCCTGTCAGGCGCAAAGTAGCCGCACACCCAACGACAAACAAGGAGAAACAATGATGACGACTCGCAAATTCCTGCTCTGGTTTCTACTGCTTACGTTCTGCGCTTACAGTAGCTGGGCCATGTGGCAACTCGGATATTTCGGCATCTGGGCCGCAGGCTTTACCTCCCCCGGAAGTCTTCAAATTCTGCTGGACCTTGTGGTGTGCTGTATCCTGATCACCAGCTGGCTCAAGAAAGATGCTGAATCCCGGGGAATTAACCCCTCCCCCTGGATTTTGGCAACCTTTGCCACAGGGTCAATCGCACCACTGATCTATTTGCTGGTTCGGGAGTACGCCAAAAAAGACCAGTCAGCCCCCGCTTTGCATAGCGCCTAGTGCGTAAACCACTTGCCCGGATTGTTTGACCCGCGCTGCCAGTGCGCGGGTCTTTCTGCGATTAGCCTTCCCTCCCCCGGAACTGCGAACAAGTAACTCTCACTTTGTGTTTATCCTTTACTGACACCTGTCATCGTGACTTGCTATGCTCACGGCTCCTTTCATTGTTTATTGTTATCTATGCCCTTTTGCACTTTGCCAGTTTCAGCCTTATGCGGCGCACACCGTCCGAGTATAGGGGCAGGCATGCCACAAAAGCTTTGTCTGGCCGGACTGTATCTACTGCTTGTACTTGGCACACTGACACAAAAAAGCCTGGGCCAGACAGTCCAGACAAGCGATGGCACATCGCACTCACAATCCACGCTTCGGATTGCTGTTGCCAGCAATTTCCGGGTCACACTTGAACAGCTGGTCGCGCATTATCAGGAAGCAGATTCAGGCAAGAGTCAAATTGAGATCAGCGCCGCTTCCACAGGAAAACTAACCACACAGATCTTGCATGGCGCGCCCTATGCACTGTTTTTCGCAGCTGATAAGCACAGCATCGAAGCACTGTCCAGGCAGGGCCTGGTAAACAACGATGACCGAATGATTTATGCCATTGGACAACTCGCGCTGTGGCAACCGGAAATCGCCCTCACCAAGGCTAAACCAGGGCTGGATCAGCCTTTTGCATGTCTGGCAATTGCCAACGCCCGGCTTGCCCCCTATGGTGCTGCGGCGGAGCAGGTGTTGGCAAAGACAGGCCTCACACAAGAGTCAGGCCAGCGTATCATTCGGGGCCAATCGGTCTCCCAGGTCTACCAGTTTGTTGCCAGCCAAAACTGTCAGGCCGGGCTGGTAGCACTATCACAGATGATCACAAACGGAATTCCTGAGGCACAGTGGTGGCGGATACCGCACCATTACTACACACCTATCCACCAGCATGCCGCGTTACTGCAGCACGCTCGGGAACATCCCCCGGCAGTGTCATTCTGGGCGTTTTTGAAAACACCGGCGGCTGCAAGGATAATAGAGACTGCGGGCTATCAACGCCGGCAAAACAACTAACACCCAGAGTGGTATTTTGTGATTGAACTGATTGATTGGCAGGCGGTAACACTGAGCCTGAAACTTGCAGCAACAACCATGCTGTGCCTGCTGCTAATTGCCACGCCTCTGGCCTGGTGGTTGTCTCAAACCCGGCACCCCATGAAGCGAGTTATTCTCACCCTGACCACACTGCCAATCGTCCTGCCGCCAACCGTGCTGGGTTTCTATCTGTTACTGCTGCTGGGCCCCCATGGTGCCCTTGGTCAACTTGCTGCTTCGATGGGCATCGGCCCATTGGTTTTCAGCTTTAGCGGACTGGTGATCGGTTCCATCTTTTACTCGCTGCCGTTTGCCGTTCAGCCATTGCTCAACGCGTTCCAGCAAATTAACCAAAAATGGCTGGAATCCGCCGCCATGATGGGCGCAAGCCCCATCGACCGATTTTTTACGGTCGTACTTCCCTTGTCGAAACCCGGCTTAATGAGTGCTGCAATCCTGTCATTCGCACATACCCTCGGAGAATTTGGCGTCATCCTGATGATCGGGGGCAACATCCCGGGCGAGACGCGGGTGATGTCCATCGCTATCTATGACCACGTCGATGCCCTTGAGTTTACAGAAGCGCACGCCCTCGCAGGCCTGATGCTGGTCTTTGCATTCATTGTGCTCTTTAGCCTGAATAAATTTAATCGTACAGGAATGGTTCGATGAGTCGCGCCGAGCCAGATAGCCCGATGCTGCTTGAGCTGGAAGTAAGTGCACACTTCCCTGGATTCTCTCTTGAAGCAAGGGTCGATCAGATAGACTCCGGGATTAGCGGAATTATGGGGCCATCCGGCTGCGGAAAAACCACGCTCTTGCGCTGCATCGCTGGACTGCAAACATATAGCGGCTTCTGCCGTGTTCGTGGCAAGGTATTGCAGGATCAGCAACGCAGGAAAGCGCCTCACCGGCGTAACATCGGTTATGTCTCGCAGGAAGACAGCCTTTTCCCGCATCTCAACGTGTTGAAGAATATCGAATACGGATGGAAGCGCGACAACAGTCAACAGCGCCACCCGACACTGGATGCTCTGATCACAAGTCTGGAACTGGAACATCTTCTGAATCGCTCTGTTTCAGATCTTTCCGGAGGACAGAAACAGCGGGTCGCACTGGCGCGCGCACTCGCCGGAAACCCGGATTTGCTGCTGCTGGACGAACCTCTGTCTGCGCTCGACGAAGCCAGCAAACGCCACATTATCCAGCACCTGAAATCGCTTCACCGAAGCTTCGGTACATCCATGCTGTTCGTGAGCCATTCCATGCAGGAGCATGCCCAGCTGGTAGACCGATTGATACTAATGAACAAGGGGCGTATTGAGAATGATGGCCCCATTACAGAATTACTGTCCGACACAGGACTGTCCCTGAATCAGCAAGAGGATGCCGGAGTGGTCGTTGAAGCACGTGTTGCCGAAATTGATTGCCAGTGGCACCTGATCAGGGCGGAATTTGGCGGCGCTTCTCTCTGGCTTAAACAGCAGAATGAAGCCATTGGACAAGTCATCCGTATCCGCTTACTGGCCCGCGACATTAGTATCAGCCTGAAAGCCCCCGAACAACACAGCATCCTTAACACGCTGTCTACGCGCATCAATCGTATTGCTGATGCGGCTCACCCGGCTCATAAGCTCATACAGTTGGAACTGGGAGAAAAGCGTCTTCTGGCTCGCATCACCGCTAAATCAAGCAACGAACTGGCACTGGCGCCGGGGCTGGGTGTCTGGGCGCATATCAAGTCAGCGGCAGTGATTGATTAGACTCTTCGTAGCCCTTTACCCGGATGAACCGGGAGGCAGACCCTAAACTTTTTTACGCACCTGAACCTGTGCAACCGAAGCCACCGAACGCAGGCGCCTGGGCCGCCGAATGAGCTCCCCCTGGCAATTCGGGCAAACTTGCTGATGTGTATCACGCGTACAGGCGGGGCAAAAGGTGCATTCAAAAGAGCAAATAAAGGCTTCCGAATCCGCAGGCGTTTCTGCATTACAGGTTTCGCACTGTTTTTTCATTTTTAACATGCTTCGGACTCCCGCGGTATTCAAAGCATGTCCAAGATAGCAACAGATCGCACTTTTGGGAATATTATGCAGGCCAGGTGAATGCACGCTTTGCATTCAGGTCTGGCTGATGCAAAATCACATCCGCTTTTCCTATTCATACCTTACCCGATGACGCTATGACCCAACATGCCGCCCATGACCCCAAGATTCAGGCACTCACCCAACAAGCCATGCAGGCTCTGCAACAGGGTAAAAAAAATCAGGCGCAGAACAGCCTGAAAAAAGTACTAAAACTCGCACCGAATCACCCGGAAGCCAATCACTTTATGGGTGTGATTGCTCACCAGACAGGCAATCATGCGAGAGCCGAACAACTGATCAGGAAAGCCATTAAACACTCGCCCGAATATATCGCTGCTTACAATAATCTTGCTGTCGTTCTAAGGGCCATGGACAAACAGACAGAGGCCATCTCCATTCTTGGGGAAATCATCGCCAGAAATCCCGATTACGCAGATGCCCATTGCAACCTGGGCGTGCTCTATGCACATTTGGGGCGCCATGATGAAGCGCGGTTATCACTGCAAACCTGCATCGACCTCGCGCCCACGCATAGCGACGCATTGATGGCACTTGGGCAACTTTGCCGAAGCACAGCGAATTTGACCGAAGCCATCCAACGCTTTCAGGAAGTACTTCGAATCAAGCCAACGCATCCGGACGCTTTATTCAATATCGGCCTGACCCTGTGTGATGCAGGAAACCTCATAGACGCCATCGAAATTTTTTCCGAACTGCTCAAGTCGCACCCCGGGCATGCCCCTGCGCTAAACCGTCGAGGTTTGTGTTTTCAAAAGAAAGGCAAGCTGACGCTGGCACGCAAGGACTTTGAAGCGGCCCTCCAGTGCGATAACAGCTCTAACGAATTTCGACACAACCTCTATTGGAACATGGCACATTGCAGAATGCCTGATCAGGCCATCGAGGGCTTTCAACAAACGCAAAACAAACGGATGACAACAGGAACCTTGAGTAGTTTATGTATGCTGAGCAACTACTCTGACCGTATGGCACCCGAAGCATCGTTGAAGCTGCACCAACAATATGCCGCACTGTGCAAGGAATCCACACAATCGAAAGTATGCCGGCCAACCCCTGATGGGAAGGTAAGGATTGGTTATGTGTCTGGTGACCTGAACTACCATTCGGTCGCGTACTTTCTGCTCCCTCTGCTCGAAAATCACAACCACAGCAAGTTCGAGATACACTGCTTTTACAACGGCTTTCAGCAGGACGAATACACAGAGCGCTTTAAATCAGTGGCAGACCACTGGCATGAAATAGGCCACCAATCAGACTCTGAACTGCTAGAACTGATCGAAGCAGAGGGCATTGATATCCTGATTGATCTATCCGGCCATACCAACCGAAACAGACTGGAGGTTTTTGCACAAAGAGCGGCGCCGATTCAAATCGCCTGGCTGGGTTATCCGAATACCACCGGGTTAAACAACATGGATTATCGAATTGTTGATACCAAAACTGACCCGGCGCCGGAAGCCGCTCCACTCTGTACCGAACAACTCCTCTATCTGCCCCGACATTTCCTCTGTTACCAACCCCAGAAACGCGCTCCGGCGATAACCCTCACCGACAAGGACTCAGAAGCCAAGGTCACATTTGGCAGCTTTAATAATCTGGTTAAACTCACCGATTCGGCCATCGAAACCTGGTCAGCCATTCTGCGTGCCGTCCCGAACTCAACCCTGATTCTGAAGAGCACCCAACTCGAGGATGAAGCCGTAGCTGATGCCTTACTGCAAGCCTTCGCCAGTCATGATATAGACCCGGCACGTATCGAAACCCTTGCCCGTATAGAACAGGCCTCCGAACATCTCGACCTATATAACCGTATTGATATCGCGCTCGACACCTTTCCCTATAATGGCACCACCACAACGCTGGAAGCGCTCTGGATGGGCGTACCAACCATTACGCTTCGTGGTGATCGTCATGCGTCGAGGGTCGGGTACAGTATATTGTCGGCTCTGTCACTCGAGCAGTTGGTAGCCGAAAATCAACAGCAATATGTGGAGAAAGCGACCCTCCTGGCGCAGAATCCCGAGTCACTTGCCGAATTCAAGACAACGCTTCGCGACAGATTGACGGCATCGTCACTCTGCGATGGAAAACAATTTGCCGGGGACTTCGAGAACCTGCTCAATGCGTGTTACCGGAAAAAGGTGAAGAACGCCTAACCCAAACGAAGGCCCGAACCTGAGCAAGCACGAGAAAGTGGTTTCCTGCCAGGCACGTTTGCGTTAGCTTACCGGGGTACTGCCACACACCTATCGGAGCACCTTATGGACAAATCCTTTGAAAACAAAACCGTCATTATTACAGGAGCGTCTTCCGGTGTCGGTGAAGCCTGCGCTCGCCAATTTGTTCTGGCCGGAGCCAATGTTGTGCTGGCCGCCCGAACCGAAGCTGCGCTGCGGACACTGGCCGAGCACCTCGGGCCCCAGGCGCTCGCAGTGCCATGCGATGTCACCAGCAAAGAGGATTGCACACGGCTGATTGAACGCGCGCTGGAACATTTCTCCAGCATCGATGCGCTGGTCAACAATGCCGGATACAACACACGGGGCAATGTCGAAGATGTGGCGCTGGATCAGATGGAGCAGGTGCTCGAGGTCAATCTGAAAGCTCCGATACGCTTAAGTAAACTGGCCTTACCTCATCTTCGGAAATCCGGGGGCGCCATTGTCAACGTCGCATCACTTGCCGGCCGCTTCCCGCTTGAAGGCGAAGCCACATATTCCAGCAGCAAATTCGGTTTACGCGCTTTCTCCCTGGCGCTGGCAGAAGAGCTTGCCGATAGCCCTGTCACCGTTTCACTTGTTTCTCCGGGCCCTATTGAAACAGGTTTTATCATGGACGACATAGATGAAGTGCCAGACCTGGTTTTTTCACAGCCCATGAGCACGGCCAATGAAGTTGCCGAGCGAGTTCTGCTGTGTGCGGAAGATGGAAAACGCGAACGCGCGATTCCCGCGCCTTCCGGCATATTGGCAACCGCAGGCTATCTGATGCCTGCTTTGCGAAAAGCCTTAAAACCGGTTCTCGAAGCCCAGGGCAAACGCAGTAAAGCAAAGTACAGAAGCAAGCAGAATCATTGAGCGGAAAGAAAAGACTGAAGCATCCGGGCGGATGACGGGTTACCAATCACGGGCATCCTGAAAAAGCGCGGCGGCCAAGTCCCCGTGCCGCCGCGTTCATCCCTGAACAATACTCCCTGTATAAAACACTGAAAAACGACATAACTTCATGAAGCCCAAATGGGACAGGGTGCGGGTACGGCCCGTACTCTGCATATGAATCCCTGACGGCAGGCTTAAACCGTCAACTTAATTGGCAAAATACATCTGCTCAAAGTAGCTTTTGAGTTCGGTGTAGCACCGGTTTTCAGAATCAGATGTGAGTTCAAATATATTGGTACCATTAACACGTTGCATAGTATTCACCTCTTCAATGTATTAAGACTTTGAAATAACGCAGCCTGCTCGCTGGATACCAACCAACAATCATTTGCGTTATCTGTAGCAGAGCATCAGGCGTGCCAGTTGCCGAGACAGGATCAGAAAAACTTCAGTATCCTTTTATTTACAATCACTTAAGAAGAACATTTTCCGATACCAGTCTGTTGGACTGTTGAAAGAGTGACGGCCATGCACACTTTTTGTTCAAGATAATCCTACCCTGCACCTAAATCAGCCTTTATTGAAGGCACGCCTTCCCGTGGCCGCAATATGGATCTTTTCCATTCTGCTGCTAAGCTAGGTCGTCATGAACTCGGGTAAATTTGTCGTGGATTTCGGTCCGTGTACAAGCGCATATAGCTTGCTGAACATTGAAAACAACATTTAGACCACTTTGGTTTACGAGGTAAGTTGATGAGCGAGTCAATTACGCTGAAGTGCCAAATGCGCAGTGAGCGTTTCGCTCTGGCGCTGATGCTGTGTTTGTTGTGCTGGCCCATCGCTTCAAGTGCTGACACGAGAGAGCAGGTGTTGGTAGGTCTCTATCACTTCCCCCCATTTATCGTCAAGGAAAACGACACCCTGTCGGGCGTTGCCATCGATTTACTGCAAGCCATGAATGAAGCCCAGATTGAGTTCAGGTTTACCCCCATCGCCATTTCACCTGTGACGCGGCACCAGATACTGGAACTGGGACGCATCGATATGTCAATGTTCGAACAACCGGAATGGGGCTGGAAAGGGCGAAACGTGTATATGTCCGATGTCATTCAT
The DNA here is from genome assembly GCA_006212045.1 of Oleiphilus sp. Classification (GTDB taxonomy): domain Bacteria; phylum Pseudomonadota; class Gammaproteobacteria; order Pseudomonadales; family Oleiphilaceae; genus PZPK01. The sequence goes on from PZPK01000038.1 coordinate 13,967, forward strand.
GATGGCGCCGAGGTATATATTGCCCTCGCATTGCCGGGACGCTCGCAAAGCTATTTTGACCAGCTTAAAGGCAAGCGTATGATCGGTGTACGAGGCTACCATTACGGTTTTGCCGGGTTTAATTCCGACCCGGCCTATCTCGAACAGAACTATAAGATGCAACTGACACCCAGCAATCTCGGCAGTATTCAAATGGTGCTTCGTGGCAATCGCGGCGACATTGCCGTCGTCACCCGCTCCTTCCTGGCACAGTACCTCGCCATGCATCCTGATGACCGGGACCGAATACTGGTCTCGGAAAAACTGGATCAACGTTATCAGCTGCGCATCGCCCTGCGAAAGGGACTTAGGCTCAGTATCGAAAGACTCAATCAACTGCTGGCAAAACTAAAGGACCGAGGCATTATAGATAGACTCTGGATGCCAATTGATCAGGGGCTATAATCCTGCCATGATTTGCCTTTAAGGGCTGAAAGATTCTAGCCTCGCAAGCTCCCGTTTATTCGGACAATAAGTGAGTTCCTGAATGCATATTGCTATTTACGGTGCAGGTTCAACCGGTTGCTACCTGGGCGGATTGATGAAACTCTGTGGCCATCGCGTGTCTCTGATATGCAGGCCCAGAATAAAACAGGCGATAGAGTCTGCTGGCGGCATTACACTCACTGATTTTACCGGGCAGCATGTCAAAGTGACACCCGACGCGCTGATCACGGAAGTGAAGGATGAGTCATTCAACTGTGTGTTTGTTACGCTGAAATGTCACCAGCTAGCCTCAGCGGAAGCCGACCTGAAAGGCTTGGCAGAGCGGGATTCCACCCTGTTCTTTATGCAAAATGGCCTTGGAAGCCTCGAAACAATACAGCAGCAACTGCCGCCCGAGCGAATCAAACAGGGCATTACTCCATTCAACGTATTAAGCCGCGAAAATGCGCAATTTCATCGCGGGACAAATGGCAGCATCGTACTTCAGCAAACACCTGAAAGCGCTGAAATCAAAAGCCAACTGGAGCATCTTGGTTTTCCGTGTGAACTCCACTGCGATATGAAACCGGTTGTTTACGGCAAGCTTCTTTTAAATCTGAATAATGCCATCAACGCGATTTCTGACTTGCCCCTCAAAACACAAATGCAAGACAGAACCTTACGCCGGGTGTTGGCTGCGGCAATGGAAGAGTGGCTCAAGGTCGCCCTGCATGAACAGGTCGAGCTGCACAAAAACACGGCGCTTGAACCCCGACATCTGCCGAAAGCCTTACGCATGCCAAACTGGATTTTTGCACTCTTCTCACATCGTGTAGTGAATGTAGACCCGCTCGCCCGTTCGTCCATGTGGGAAGATATTCAGGCGGGCCGCAAAACAGAAATCGAATTTCTGAATGGCGCAGTGGTGCGAAAAGCCCAGGCCTGCGGTCTGAATGCGCCGGTCAACCAGCATATCTGCGAAATGATCGGCAAGCTGGAATCAGGCCACAAGGTCAATATCAACGCTTTGCTTGCCCTGGTGTCCTGAGCGACCAACCACTGTAGGATGAGGCTAGGAGAACTAGCTGAACTCAACGTTGACGTCCAGCTCTATCTCTTCAAACAGCAGTCGAATGGTTTCTCCGATATCTTCAATACTTTCCTCAGCCTGCTCAATGGCCTCACCGGCTTCCTGCTCCAAGGCACGGCTGCGCGCGATCAATTTGCTTTTCTGTTGTTGTAGCTGATCAAGTTTGTAACGTACCTGATCCGAAACTTCTCCCGGTAGATCCCTGATACGATGCTCCAGGCGATCAAATTTATAATCCCACTCGTCCAGAGTGCTTGTGATGTTCTCGATCATTTCATGGTGTGAAGACATAGTGCGACTCCTCGAGGCAAAATCCCGAATATGCTTGAATTAACGACGACAGCTTATGCCTCTGAAGAAAACGCGTATTGATTCAGGTCAACCTGGCACCGAACACCCGCGCATGATTGAACGCCTGAGGATCCGGGAATACAAAAATAAGTCGAAATCATTCGTAATGAGAAAGCCCGTGGCTATTTCCGGTTTCAGACACCCAGGGTATTTGGCCGGAACTAGCGCTGTGGTCTATAGGCGTTTGGCATAGCGTTGCCGGTACTGAGCCATGGTCAGCCCGGCATGACGCTTGAACAGACGTCGAAAAGAACTCAGGTCCTCATAGCCCAGATTCTGTATGATCTGCACCGGAGTCAATGCCGTCTCGGCCAGTTGTTTCTGGGCTTTTTCGATACGCAATTGCTGAATATAGGCGCCCGGCGTGACGCGCAAGGCGGCCTTGAAACGCCGGATCAGCGTTCGTTCACTGACGTTAAATCGTTGCGCCAGATCCCGCAAGTCAGGACCGTCCTGAATTCGGTCATTCAAATACTCCTGCACTCTGGCCACCAACGTATCCTGATGTTTATGACTCAGGTTCGAGAGGCTGTAGCTCAACTGGCCTTCGCGCCGGTAGTCAATGACAAAAGCCTTGGCAATTTGCAAAGCGGCATCATAGCCCAACTCTTTTTCGATCAGATAAATTGCCAGATCAAACCAGGACAGGCCTCCCCCGGCGCAGAAAATATTGCCCGATTGCGTGATCAATTGTTCGATATCCAGTTTGACCTTCGGAAAACGCGCCTCAAATTGCTTTTGGTAGCCCCAGTGCGTGGTCGCTGTGCAGTCATCCAACAAACCAGCCTCGGCCAGAAAAAAGGTTCCGGTGCAATTGGCCGCCAGTAACAGTTGCTGTTGGTGCCCCCATTTCAACAGTGCCAACAGGGCGGGATTATCCTCCAGTGCCCTATCGATCTTGTGTCCGATTGTCGGCACTATGATGGCCCATAGTACATGCTCCTCCGGATTGTCATGCCATTCTGCGCCCCGCCTTTGCGGAGCAATAATGTCCTCAAAGCTCAGATGTGCGCGCAACTCCAGTCGGTTGAGGCACTGCACTGGTTGTGCTTCCTCACTGGCAAGCCAGACCCTGAATCGTGGCTCGGGCGTCTGTCCCGCAATGCGCTGCCAACTGACGCCAGCCAGGGAAAAAATGTCCATCAATCCTGTGATAGCCGTCGCCAGGGCGCCATCAAACCCTGCAATCACAATATGTTTCAGCATCCATCCAGCCTTGTCAGTTGTAGCATCTTAAGAGTCTATTATGACAATTGATCTGGCTCGCCTCAAACTCTTATGCTGTGCACTGAACCTGTATATTGGAGCACCGAGAATGCTGATCAACGACAAGGACCTTAGCTTTTTGCTGTACGATGTATTTGATGCCGAATCTCTGGCACAGATCCCTCTGTTTGCAGACCACGACAAAACCACTTACGACGGCGTCATTGAAACGGCAAAACACATTGCCGAACAATATTTCGCACCGCATAACCGCAAGGGCGATGAGCAAGAACCCCAGTTCGACGGGCAGAAAGTGTCCACCATCCCCGAGGTCAAGGAAGCCTGGCGACATTATGCAGAAGCCGGTCTGCTGAATGCGCGCCATCACTACGACGATGGCGGCATGCAGTTACCTGCGCTAATCAACTCGGCCTGCAGCGGCCTGTTTATGTCCGCTAACCCAAGTACCGCGGGCTACCCTTTCCTGACCAGCGCTGCAGCCAATCTGATTTACGCCTTTGGGAACGACGTACAGAAAGCGCGCTATCTGCCGGGAATGTTTAATGGCACCTTTTCCGGCACCATGGCGCTGACAGAGCCGGATGTGGGTTCCAGCCTTGGCGACCTGAAGACCAAGGCCATTGCGCAGGACGATGGCAGCTATCGTCTGAAAGGCAACAAAATGTATATTTCAGGGGGTGACCAGGACATCACTGACAACATTATCCACCTGGTATTGGCGCGTATTGAAGGCGCCCCCGCCGGCGTTAAAGGCATCAGCCTGTTTATCGCCCCCAAGTTTCTGGTCAACGAAGACGGAACCTGTGCCGAACGCAATGACGTGCAGCTGGCAGGCTTGCTGCACAAAATGGGCTATCGGGGCACGACGTCGACCGTGCTGAACTTTGGCGAGAACGACCACTGCCAAGCCACCTTGATTGGCGAAGCTGGCAAGGGTCTGTCCTACATGTTCAAGATGATGAACGAGGCCCGCATTGGCGTCGGAATGGGCGCCGCGATGATCGGCTATCGTGGTTATCTGGAATCTCTCGCGTACGCCAGAGAGCGACCGCAAGGGCGCGCACCCTCAACAAAAGGTTCCGACAGTGCTCCGGTCAATATCATCGAACATGCCGACGTGAAACGCATGTTGCTGGCCCAGAAATCCTATGTCGAGGGATCACTCGCACTCTGCCTCTATGCCTCCCGACTGGTTGACGAATTTGAGGCCGGTGGTAACGCCGATAGCGGAATCCTTCTGGACCTGCTCACTCCGGTTGTGAAGAGCTTTCCCTCCTATTACGGACCTCGCGCCAATGATCTGGCCATACAGGTACTGGGCGGTGCCGGTTATATTCGGGAATATCCGGTCGAACAATGCTACCGCGACAATCGCCTGAACCCGATACATGAAGGCACGCACGGGATTCAGTCACTGGATCTGCTGGGCCGAAAACTCTGGCAACATAACAGCAAGGGCCAACAACTGCTGCTGCAGCGCATTCAACAAACCCTGAAATCCGCGGCAAACCATGCGTCATTGAACGAGCTGATCTCCATCTACCAGAAACACCTGGGTGAACTGGTGGAAACCACACAGGTGCTTGGCCAGGCCCTGCTCAAGGGTCAGGTAGATGAAGCGCTCGCAAACTCGGCGGTCTACCTCGACATGATGGGGCGCCTCGTGATCGCTTGGCTATGGCTGGAAATGGCAGACAAAGCGCTGCAGCGCTTTTCCGACAGCAATGTCGAAGAAGACCAGCAATTCCTGAACGGAAAACTGCAGGCCGCGCGATATTATTTGCGCTGGGAGTTGCCGCAAGTCAGTCAGCAGGCACAATTACTCAAGTCCTTTGACCGCAGCTGCATCGACATGCAGAACACATGGTTCTAGATAACCACAGGCCACCAAACGTGAGGATAATAGAATGACCGAAAAAGTGCTGGTACAGGCGCAAGACCACATACTGACGATGACCTTGAATCGTCCTGAAAAGTACAACGCCATGGATCTGGATATGTACTACATGCTTTCTGAAGCGCTATATCAACTGGATACTGAGGCCAGTCTGCGCGTGGGTGTGCTCCGGGCGGAAGGCAAACATTTTACTTCCGGTCTGGAGCTGGACAAGTGGGCACCAGTGTTCGCAAAAGGACGAATGCCGGAACTCAGCGAAACACAGCTCGACCCTTTTGGCGTCGCTCCACACAAACTGACGAAGCCATTGATCATCGCAGTGCAAGGCATCTGTTATACGGCAGGTCTGGAAATGTTGCTCAATACCGACATTCGGCTGGCCGCACCCGGGACTCGTTTTGCCCAGCTGGAAGTGAAGCGCGGCATTTACCCTTGTGGCGGCGGTACCGTCCGGCTACCGCAGGAAATTGGCTGGGGCAATGCACAGCGCTATCTGATGACAGGCGATGAATTTGTCGCCGAACAGGCACTGCAATGGGGCATGGTGCAGGAAATCCACCCGGTCGAAGCCCTGCATGCGCGTGCCGAAGAACTGGCAGCAAGCATTGCCAAAGCCGCACCTCTTGGCGTTCAGGCCAGTCTGCGCTCCTCCAAGATGGCACGTACCTTCGGTCACGAAAAGGCCCTGGCCGAAGTGTTTGACGATATGCCCGGCGTGCTTAACAGCGAAGATGCCCAAGAGGGCGTGAATTCCTTCCTTGAACGACGTGAAGCTATGTTTAAGGGGCGGTAGGCCGCAGTGCTTGACGGCTGGATGGGAGACGGGAGACGCCAGCTTGGGCCGCTCGAACATGACGCAATTTGCCCAGAACAGATGCTGCGGTACCGCTGACTGAGAAGTTTATTTATTAAGAGAAAATGTGATCGATGCAATCAGGCCGGTTGGTGAAGCATTGGCAAGTGTAAGAACGCCATTGTGCTGTTTTACGATCTTATCCACGATCGCCAAACCCAAGCCATAGCCCCCTGTTGTTGCGTCACGGCTGCTGTCTGCCCGATAGAACGCTTCAAGTACTTTCTTGAGTTCCTGTTCAGGGATACCTGGCCCCTGATCCTGTATATCGATACGGATTGATGCGCCGATCCTTTCGGCGCGTATGCCGATGACAGAAGAATCAGGAGCATAATGGACAGCGTTTGCGAGCAGATTGTCAAAGGCGCGAGATAGCAGGCTTGAATTGCCATCTAAAGTCAGGCCCGCTTCGATATCGGTATTTAAATGCAGCGATTTAGCCTCGATTTCCAGGCGTGCGCTTTCTATACATTGTTCCAGCTGTTGATCCAGACGGAGGGGTGTCTTATCAAAGGCTTGTTGACTATCCAAACGCAATAAACTGAGCAGATTATCCAGAAGGTGTTCGATGTGTTGATTTTGTTGCTCAAGTCTATCCAGTATGGGGTTGGGATCGTCCGCGTTCCGTGCTAATTCAATCGCAAGCTTTTGTCGGGTCAAAGGGGTTCGGATGTCGTGAGATATGTTACTGAACAGCTGGCGTTGTGAAGCGAGCAGCTGTTCTATTCGATAAGCCATTTCATCAAAGGTTTCGGCCAGCTCACCCAATTCGTCGTGACGATTACCTGTTTTGGCCGAAACGTTCGTGTCAAAGTTGCCATTCGCAAGTGATTGGCTCGCTTGGGTGAGAATTTTTACAGGCCTCGCGATAGAACGCGACAACCACCATGAGCCCAGAAAAATAATGACGAAACTGAACCCCAGACGATACAGATACAGATGCTCTGGAGGGCGGTAAAGTTCTTTAATTTCGCGCGAGGGAAGGAGACGCAGTTTGTATACCTTGCCCGAAGCGGACTTCAACTTCTGGTCCAGGGGGCGCAGCAACTTGAAGAAAGGTGGATGCTTTGGCACCTCATCTTCGTCGAGACGATGCGGCTTACGCCATCGCGGAGGAAGCGCAAGCGGAGCGTTGCGTTTGTCGACCAGCATGACGCGCAGTTCCTGGCGGCGATAGGTGCGTTTGTACCAGGCGGTTAGCGCTTCAGGCCCTTGCGTCTCGTAAACCTCAACGGCTTCCGCGGCTAATTTCTGAAGGGTTTGATTCAAGTGCTCGATACGCGACTCACTCAGCACAATTTGCTTGGTGATCAATATATTGGCAATACCGACTGTAATTGTTGTCAGCCAGAAGATGCCAAACACTTTCCAAATCAGCTTCTGCCGAAGTGACACAATTAACGATCTCATAGTTCTTCCTGCGCCGCCGTTTCAAGCATGTAGCCTGCGCCTCGAACAGTTTTGATTGATAGCTGCGGAAGTTTTTTGCGCAGGTTACTTATATGCATATCGATAGCGCGATCGTATTGCATTACACGCCGCCCCAAGACGAGTTCGCTTAAGGCGTCTTTTGTCACAATTTCTCCCTGATGGCTGACCAGTTCAATTAGCAGGGCGTATTCGGTGCCGGTTAAAGAGATGGCCTCATCATTATATTTAACCTCACGAGATTTAGGCTGGATATGCAACGCGCCAAGTGACAAGGCCTGTGATGTGCTCTGGGACTTTTCATTGATAGCCCTGCGGCGTAACTGCGCATTGATGCGAGCGATCAACTCCCGAGGATTAAACGGCTTTGGTAAATAGTCGTCGGCCCCCAATTCCAGTCCAATAATGCGATCGATATCCTCGCCTTTCGCGGTGAGCATGATGACCGGTGTATGTACTTTTCCTCGTACATCACGCAATACGTCGAGGCCATTTTTCTTCGGCAGCATGATGTCGAGTACGATCAGATCATGGGAGTCAAGCAATGCCAATCGCTCGCCGCTTTCTCCCTCAAAGCATTGAGTCACATAGAAGCCTTCATTCGAGAGCAACTCCGAAAGCAGATCATTAATCTCCTGATCATCCTCTATGAGCAAAATTTTTTTCAAATCACACCTCTCTTTGAATACTAAGTGCGTTGCAGCATAGCATGGCCAATTCCATCACTTGAGAAACTTTACATTAGCTTTACGCTCCCTAGACCCTACTTTTACACACTTGGGAATAGACTGAACTTATTCGTTAATTCACGAATGAATATGTCAATCACCAAGAGGAAGTCAACGATGAAAAAAGCACTCAAGTCTAAACACGTTATTGCGATGACTTTAGTCGGTACCGTGTTGGTATCGGCAGCGGCAATATCCCATGCAGGTCCATTCGGTGGTCACCACAACCACCACAATCCCCTGGAAAAGATGCTTGATAGCGTTGACCTAACAGATCAGCAAGAAACAGAAGCGCAGCGTATTCTCGATGCCTTGCCTGCGAATTCCCATCAGCGCGGCGGTATGTTGAAGGAGCTATTACTGTTAAATCCGGATGATGCGGACTACCTTGATCAAGCGGAGAAAAGTGCCCGAAAGGCAGGCGAGCAGGTTACCGAGCGAATTAACGCGATGGCAAAAGCCCGTAAAGATATTTACTCGATTCTAACACCCGAACAAAAAGCAGAAATCGACAAGCGCATTCAGAAGAAGTTGAAGCGTATGGAAAAACATAGGCAGTATGACGAAGATTAATCTTACAGGCTCAGCCGACCTTGGCCCGCGCCTTAAAGCGCTACCCGCAACCAGGCCGGTACAACAAGTCGATGCGATCGGGCAATCCCTCACGCCCGACTGCATCGATAATTAAGGTATCCCGGCCAGCGCGCTATATTTGTTTCCGCCGAGGCGGTTAAAATTATGTCTTCGTAAACTTGGACTGCTGACTGATTTGGGAACCGGAATTATTCGATGCACGAACGTCCGCTATTTTTTCACCGATCAATGGGGTCACCCATAAGTCGCTCTCTGTCAATGGCACATAGTTGATCGAAGTACTCATTGGGTACCCTTTTTCTTAGCTCTTTTATTTCA
>PZPK01000078.1 GCA_006212045.1 Oleiphilus sp.
AATTCTTCTGGATATCTTTTACGACTCATAAACACCTCTCTTTGTGCTAGTTTATCTAGCTAAGAGGTGTCTAGGAAATTAGTGGCGATTCACTATGTTACCTGTAGGCTACGATAAATGGCTTGAATCCCTGAAAACAAGTATTCAAGTAGCTCAATCTCGCGCAGCAATGTCTGTAAACAAAGAGCTGATATCTCTCTACTGGAAAGTTGGTAGGGACATTCTTGAGCGGCAGGAGCAACAAGGTTGGGGAGCTAAAGTTATAGACCAACTTTCAGTGGATTTGAAGAATTCGTTTCCCTCTCTGAAGGGATTTTCTTCCCGTAACCTCAAGTATATGAGGAAATTTGCTGAAGCATGGCCTGATCCAGAATTTGTGCAGCAACCTGCTGCACAATTACCATGGTTTCATATATGCACTGTATTAGATAAGGTTAAAGACCCCGAGATAAGATTATGGTACATGATAAAAGCCTCAGAATTTGGGTGGTCACGAACGGTTCTTGTACATCAGATAGAAAGCAGATTGATAGAGCGTGAAGGCAACGCAACAACAAACTTTGCTAAGAATCTTCCTGAAAAACAATCTGAGTTAGCTCAGCAAACTCTGAAAGACCCCTACATATTTGATTTCCTATCGTTAGGAGCTGAAGCAAAAGAAAGGGATATCGAAAATGCTCTGACAGAACATATTAGTAAATTCTTGCTTGAGTTGGGTTCCGGATTCGCATACGTGGGTAAGCAAGTTCATCTTGAAGTTGGAGGTGAAGACTTTTATCTGGATTTACTTTTCTACCATCTAAAACTCAGATGCTATGTTGTGATAGAACTTAAAACTGGTGATTTCAAACCTGAGCATACAGGACAACTTAACTTCTATTTATCTGCTGTTGATAGCCAAATTAAGTCAGAGCAAGACCATCCTTCTATCGGCCTACTATTGTGCAAATCGCAAAATAGAATCGTGGCGGAATACGCGCTGCGTGATAACAGTAAACCAATTGGGATCGCAGAATATCAAATAGAACAAGCGTTACCCGAAGAGTTTGAAAAGCAACTGCCTAGTATAGAAACAATAGAAAATATCCTACAGGAAGATAAAAAGGACTAAGGGGAAAAAAAGGATGTCCGGAGTAACAAAAGAAAGTGCATTGATTGCTCAGATCTGGTTCGGTGTGTGCCTAGTTGTTGGTTTAGGGATTGTATTTGGATCTCAGTACGTGACATGCGGTGAATTGAATCTCGTAGGATCACCCTACTCCTGTTCTAACGGTACAGACGGAAATAGCTATTGGGTTACGACAGGGCTGTGTTTCGTCGTTTGGGGCATCTTTAAATCGCTTTTTGCGCTTGCTGGTGCAAGAACTCACTAAGGGGAAAATGGCTATGAATATAAAAGTTATTTTGGGAGCGACACTATTATTCCCAATAGTGTTTTTTGGACTTGGTTTGGCTGGATTTGGCGATGATCATTTACTAGCTTTCGTTCAGAGCGTTGGGGTTACAGGTGGAACAGCTTTCAAGCTATCAAAGCTTATATTTGGAATCATTACTGGAGCAGCAGTCGTTCTTCTAACCTTAGGATATTTGGATCAAAGGGATGGAAAAATTATCCCCACAATAACCAAAGGATGAATCGGGGAAGATTGTATGGATATAGACAAAAGCATAATTAGGCTTTCGATTGCATTGGAAAATTTGGGTGGGTTCATCCTTTTAGGCTTGATGTTCATAGGGATAGCATTGGCTGATGGTCTTGCGCAATTATTTTTAGGTGTTGTCGGTATAGCATTTGGCGTAGCACTCGTCATGGCAATGGGATCAGTTAAAGAACATAAATTCTATGGTCTATACGACGGCACAGAAACTGTACAAGACGATAAGAAAGAAGCCGGGGAATAATTGCATGCTAGAGAAACTATTAAAACCTCACCCCAAAAGACTGACAGGCAGTCAAGCATTGGAATTTGTTGAATCAACAAACGATATCAAACGGGCTAGCCTTGTTGAAACTCACGGCAAAGATTTGTTGTGCGAAGTCGAAGCGTCAACAGGTACTGTAATTCACTTACAGAACGGTGTTAAAACAGTTGGTTTATGGTTGAGATTAAAAGCCAAAAAAGAAGGTGTCGAGCTGCCTGATTACTTGCTCGTTAACGAATAGAACATACAGGGAAAAAATGGCCGTGAGCGAAGCGCAACAACAGGCATATGACGAGGGGTACCAAGCTTTTATAGACGGTAGTGACGAATCTTTATGTCCTTACGAAACAGGTTACCAAGGAGCTTTAGGCGAGTTCTGGTCAGATGGCTTTGATGACGCTCGAGATGATGAGTCTCAGCGCTAATTGGATGCGGGGAAGTTTTACCATTTAAATTGGAGTTTGAAGGAAAGATGATACGATCTCTAGAAACTTGAAGTCGCAAACTGCGACAACATAATCGCCCATCCAGAGAGTAAAAATGAATAACAAAACCACTATCCTTCCTTCAGATTACGATATCTGGTTGGAAGAACTAAAAAAGAATATCAAGTCGGCTCAAACGCGAGCAGCTTTAGCTGTAAATAAGGAGCTGATAACTCTCTATTGGAATATTGGGAATGAGATTCTGGAACGTCAGAATAAGCAGGGCTGGGGTAGTAAAGTCATTGATCGACTGTCACAGGATCTACGCAATGCTTTTCCACAACTAAAGGGTTTTTCTCGTGCAAATATGATGTATATGCGGGCTTTTGCAGAGGCTTGGCCAGATTATTTAACTGACGATTCAAATGTCCAACAGCTTGTTGGACAAATTCCATGGGGTCATAACCTTGTCTTATTGAGTAAATTTAAAGATGAAAGGCAACGGCTATGGTATGCCAAGAAAGCAAGCGAGCATGGGTGGTCACGAGCAGTATTAGTGCATCAAATTGAGACAAAGCTAATAGATCGAGAAGGATCAGCTGCAACCAATTTTGATGGGAGCTTGCCTAAAGAGCAATCAGAGCTCGCGAAACAAACTATCAAAGATCCATACATCTTTGATTTTCTATCTCTAGGAGCCGATGCAAAGGAACGAGATATCGAGAACGCCTTGACTGAGCACATTAGCAAGTTTCTTTTAGAGTTAGGTGCGGGATTCGCGTTTGTTGGAAAACAGGTTCAAATCGAAGTTGGAGGGGATGACTTTTACATTGATCTTCTATTCTATCATCTCAAACTCAGGAGCTACGTGGTCATAGAGCTTAAAACTGGGGACTTCAAACCAGAGCATACTGGACAATTAAATTTCTATTTATCTGCTGTAGATAGTCAGATGAAGACAGATTTGGATCAGCCAACAATCGGATTACTGCTTTGTAAATCAAGAAATCGCATCGTGGCAGAGTATGCATTGAGAGATAATTCAAAGCCAATAGGTATAGCTGAGTATCATATAGCACAAGCCCTACCAGCAGAATTGGAAGGAAATCTGCCGAGCATTGAGGAGATCGAGAATATCCTCAGCTCTGATGAAAATGACTTAGGGGAATAATCATGAGCGGAAAAGAAGAGCTAGATAACGCAATAAAAAAGCTGAGAGTCGAGGAGAGCCCTTTCTATCCTCCAGGGGAGAATTTTGATTGTAAGTCACTGGGAACCAGTGGTTTAGGTGTAAAGGAAGGGAAATCCGATTTCGTGCGTCAAACGATTGATGAACTGAAGAAAGATCTTAAATCAAAGGTCGGGGAATAATTTCCGATGAGGTTACTACCAAACTATGAATCAGCTCTTAGGCGAGCAGAGTTGCTGACTGAACGACTGGATAAGTACTTTGATAAACATGGTCGTGAAAACCTAAACATTTTGCCTGTTTATTGGTTGGTTTTCTCGCATACGTTTATGGCGTTTAAGTTGCTGGTAATAATTCTGCTTTCGCTTTCTTTGGCTAACGGCATCATAAATACTTTTGACATACTCAGTGTAATGTTAGCTCTACCAGTGCTTTTTCTGATCGGGCAATCAATTAAGCAGGCATTTAGCTTTACAAACGAGTTTGTAATTGAAAAAAAGAAATCTGAGGAGACGATTGATGACTAAGTATTGGCCAAGCTTGGATGAGTATAGATCAATGTCCACTGAAGAGAGAGAAGGTCATAAGCAGCTCTTAATTCGATTGCAAAAAGCTTCTTTAATGGCACTTGTGATCATAGGTGTTATGTATGTCTATCAAGAGGGATTTATAGGTGCAATGACAACCATTGGTATGTGTTCAGGTGGAGTTGGCTTGTATCTTCTTGGGATGAATAAAAAGCAAAATATCGGCCTTGTAGGTTTAGTCACAGGAATCATGTGTGCACTGATTATAGAGATAGCATCATAGGGGAATATTGATGTCTGAGTTTAAAGAGTATGTTGGGTATGAATTTGTTTCTGATACATCAAAGATAGATCTAAAGATGAAAGTTGTTTTTTGTCTAGCACTATTGTCTTTAGCAACATTTATCCTGTACGTCGCCCAAGTATTTGCACCATTTGGTGATATCCAGTTTCTAGGAATAATTCTGACGGCAATGTTTATTGGGTTTGGAACAGTGTTGCAGGGAGAGAAGAATGAGATGTATGAAACCGAGTATCTTGATTACTTGGATAATCTAAAAATCAAAGAAAGTAGCTTATACGCTATAAGCCAGTCTCCTGAATACGATGACGAAACTAAGAAAAAAGTCATAAAGTTTCTAAATGAGAAAAGATCTGGATGGACTTTGAGGAACGAATTTCTTTGGCATGAAAAAGAAGAAACCGTCTAAGGGGAATATAGATGCTTACTTGCTATCAGTGTGAGAACAGAATCGAGTCGAATGATGACGCAGGAATCTGTGTTGAATGTGGAGGTAGAAACATTCGTATCGTTACTCCGGGAAAGATAACGGACACTGCTTGGTATGTATTAACCAGAGGTCTGGCTATTTGCCTTACCGGTGTTTTGATTCTAACCGTCTATAAAGAGCTGATCTAACCAGGGGAATATATGCGCACATTAATATTGAAGGTCAAATACTACAAAGCCGTGACGCTATCTAAATATTACCGATTCAGGGCTATTCTTGTTCGACTAAAAGCAAAGCGTATATTGAATGATTCTGAATACGAAAGGTTCAAAAAAATAGACTTTCAAAAAAAGACTAACTAAGTCAGGGGAAGCGAATGTATGGAGGAAATAGAGACTCAAATTGAAGCTATATCAGATATCAAAGAGTTATCATCATATTTGACCAAGATACAAGTTTTTAAGGCAATACATGATCTCTAATAGGCGGTCTGTGGGCAAAATAGACTTTATGGAAAAGGCCTTGCTCCAGGTTTTGTAGATTGGCAAGGGATTAAACAAGGGAAAAATTTCAATGAGCAACAAACTAAAGATATTGGACTTTCTCTGCGGCTTAGTGGCGCTAGTTGCAGGGGTGGTCATCTTCCTTAACAAGCAGATATGGATTTATGAGCTTGTTGGGGCGAAACCGGCAGATGATCCCGACAATATATTCCTAATCTTCTGGGCTGGAATATGCCTGTCCCCTTTCATATTGGTCAGGCTGACATTTGAGGCAATAAAACTACATCGCTCTCAAGGCGAAAATGAAATTAACGCTTAGGGGAAACAATGGACGATTCAGTGTCAATAGTTTTGAAAACGTTGGCGATCTTGCTGCCTATCTGCGCCCTGCCCTTTGCGGTCGGCATCAGTCTACTTTGGGTTAGCATCCCGATTGCTATGCACCTAATCTATGTAGGAATTTATCACGGTTACTTCAAAGGCAATACTGATGTTCAGCCTTATAAATGGATAATCGGTTAACAGGGAACACTAAAATTATGGACATTGAAAGAGTAAAAACTGATAGAACTTATAGATTATCTCAGATAGCTAAAACCGAAAGGCAAATGTTCTGGCTACTGAATACAAGCGTAGCTACCTTATTTATCTTGACGATCTTTGGCCCTGTAACCATTGACCTAAGTTCAAGTATAGAGTTTGTAGCCTTCGGATTTTTCTTACTATGGATGGGGTCTGCAATGGTAACGAGCGGATTTAAAAAGCCCCTGCATTGCTTCTACATAATGATAAAAATGTACAAGTCTGGGTGGCATCAGATCATGAATAATGGAAAGCATTCTAGGTGAAAGTTCCAAGATTATTGCCAAATCGGGACGATGCTTTTGGCTCTTTCGCTTTAATGATGGAAAAGCTAGAAACGTATGTAGAGTCGTCCGAAGATCCACGTCCGGTGCGGGTGTATTGGATTGTATTCTCACATTCGATCAAAGGCTTCAGTCTAATTGCAGCTTTGATGTCCCTTATCATTTTGGGAAATGAGCTCTCTGACGGGCCAGTACTTGTGTCTTTGTGGTTTGGAGCGATCATCGTTTACTTGCTTTATGGGGTTGGCAAAGCGACTTACAGAACTGCTCAAGATCTCGTTCTAAACCCACAAGGTAATGCTTGGTGTGCGGACTATAAAGATAAAACTGACTCTGGGGAATTCAAGTGAGGCTCGATAAATACGGTGATGAACATGGATTTAAAGAAAGCGACTTCATTTTATATGTCTTGGGCTCTATGGCGTTAATAGGTGCGACTGGAGTACTGATGGAGTATGTATTCGGGGTGATTGGAACCTGCGTATGGGTCGTTTGTGGGATGGCTCTAGCGGTATTCAATAACTTTTTCATACCCACCGAACAACGCTTAGCCAAAAGGGCTGAAATGCGTAGAGGCGAATAATGGTTGAAATCGTATATCCAAGAGTAAAGGAGATATCCAGCCTTGATAAGGAACCTTTGTCTGAGTATCTAAAGTGTCTGAGCAAAGATGTCATAGACAATGTGCCGATGGATGTAATCGAACAATGGATCTACAGACACAGTGACGGCGGATTTGAGGAATGGATAACGCTTAAACCGCATACCTGGTCTTATGACCTGGTGTCGTTTTCCAACGATATGATTTTAGATATAGATCACGTTGGTAGTTGGATGGACGAATTAAGAAATGAAGGCAGAGAGTATGTTACTGGAAAACCTCGTAGTGAGCTATACATCGGGAAATACATGCTCGATGAAGGGACGTTCCCTGCCCCAATAATTGTTGCTCATCAATGCGGAGATATAGTGCACCCGAGAATGCCGGGGGAGGTCAAGATGAAATCCCCGTTCCAGCTAATAGAAGGTCATAAGCGGCTTGCATGTCTTTTAGGAATGATCGAAAGCTGCCATGAGAATTTAAAGGATGAGCATAAGGTTTGGCTCGTTACAATAAACCAGGATTAGGTAGGGAGTATGATGAAAGCATTAAAACTACATCGCTCTCAAGGCGAAAATGAAATTAACGCTTAGGGGAAACAAGTAAGGGTTGATCTGTTCCCGTGGCGTGCCCGACGCCGTGTTCCTAAGCTGCCGCATTAAAGGCTTTTACGGAACAGATCACCGTGCAAATGTTAGGCGATTTTTGGAATCAAATCAACGAATAATGAAATAGTTAAGAATAGCCGGACACTAAAAGGGGAAATCTTAATCTACAAGCAATGGATATCTATTAATCCAAGTAACCATCAATTGAACAAAAGAGATACCGCCACAGGGGAATAATGCATGAAGTTGTGGGCGCTAAAGCAGTGTTTTGAATGTGCAGAAGATGTCCCGAGTTTTTTCTTTCATGTTGGGTACAAGCAGGCGGTACTCACTCAAATAAGTTTTACTGTGACCACAACGATTGAGGTTGGGCGCTTTAAAACGGTAAGATGAGCGCATGGAATTCAGAGACAAATTCATCCGGCTGCTGCGTGAGCATCGTCTTAGACCGGTTGACGTATGCAAACATACCGAAGCAAGCAAAGGTTCCGTGAGTCAATGGACCGGTGGCGTGACTCGACCTGGCAATCGCTTTTTACCTGCACTAGCTGAACTGTTGGAGTGTGATGCGTCTTGGCTAATGGATGATTTGCTAGGCTGGGAAGATCGGGGCCCTCCCGTTACACTTGATTCTTGGGAAGCCATCAAATCGCATCTGGATACCCTCCCCAGGAAAGATGCGCTAAAGCTCGCTGCACGTATTGATATGTATCTTGAAGAGCGCTTGGATCAAAAATAGCACCACCGTCAATCAAGAGCCGCCATTCACTTTTAAACGGTGGCAGCAGAAACTCTCCCCTCCCTACTTGTTCTGAAGTTCAAAACAAAGACTAGGTTCACGTAACTGCGGGGCAAATGCTCTACATTAATTGCTCGTGAAATTGGGGGATGAAGGGATGCTAATTCTAACACGACGAATCGGCGAGTCACTGATGTCGGGCGATGATGTGCGAATCACCGTTCTTGGGGTAAAGGGCAACCAAGTCCGCTTGGGTGTAGCTGCACCAAAAGATGTTTCAGTGCACCGCGAAGAAATCTATGACCGTATCGCCACTGAGAGCAAAGGCGCCAGTGATAAGGCACAGACTGGTGGAACAAAAGCCTGAGTCGTTACTCGACAGCATACAGTGTGTTTATCGGATCTTGTAGTCCCCTAGCAGATGGGCCAGGTCATCGCGAAGGGTCGCGTAAAACGGTTGGTATGCTACACAAACATGAAGGTAAAGAGCGGCTTTGGCGTTGTGTATCGAACGAGGAGGTGCCGAAAGATCGGACCGTAGTGTTGCTCTTGCTTTTTACGACAGAGGAGGCTGCTCGGTACAGGTATACTAACACAGATAATAAGCAAGGCGGTGGTAGTGATGCATATTATCTGATGTATACGACATGCCTTACAGAGTCATCAGCAGCTAAGCGCTTTTTTGCGCATTTTTTTGACCTAGAGCACCGTGTTTCAGAGAAAGCTGAAATTTGGCAAAGCGGCTACAAGCCTGAGGATTACAGACCATCCTGGGGCACCACTGAATAGTATGAGGCTTCGCCACTAAACCTTGGATCTAGCTCGACAGGAAAGGTGCTTTGCAGTTGCTGTGATCTGCTGTGTGGCGACCGGAAAGTGCTTGAGTCCCTGAGTTATCCCTCTTCAACAGCGATATTTGCTTGGAAGGTGGAGTACCTACGATTCGATCGTTCCTAGCTTTTATGTTGGAGCTACTCGTTGAGTCGGAGCGAGTGGCTAAAGCAAACACTTTCGTTTACCATAAAATACTATGCAAATATACTTATAATAATGTATGGTGTTAAGGTGACCTTCGCTCAGCGGGAACCCTGATGCCTTTTCTAATCATTATTACTCTACTGAACATCTTCGTCTATGCAGGAACGACCTGGGATGACATCGTCGTATACAGCTCCTGGTTGATTGGCGTCACAGTAGTAGGCGTATTTTTGGGCCGGGCGGGTTTCAGCTTTGGAAAAGCAGCGACGCAGATAAAAGACGCAAGCAATTAGGGGAACCTTTGGATTGCTCATGTCAATTGATCAACTTCAACATTTACCCTCTCATGTTCAGGGTTGGATCAGGGATGTACGCAATGATCCTGCAGTCAATGAAGGGCTTTGTGGCTTTGAAAACCTAAGGTCATATCAGCTCGAGGCAGTTTTAGCTGCCGCTGCGCGAGTGCGTAAAACGCTCGCACCGTTATTGATTGTATTACCAACAGGTGCCGGCAAGAGTTGGGTTATATCCGCATTGGCATCAGTCGTTCTGTCAATGGTGACAGCCATAAGCGGGAAAAGAAAAAAGGTTTTGATTTTGGCACCGAGTAAAGAGCTGGTAAGTCAAAATCACGCAAAAATGATTGAGGCGGGATACCAAGCCACTATCTATTCAGCGGGCCTCAATAGTCGCGATGCAAGCGGCGATATTGTATTCGGGTCAAGACAAACCATCACCAATGTGATGGACGAATTCAGAGATAAAGATTACGAATTTTCGACAGTATTTGTTGACGAGGCGCATTCTCTGCCGGAACAAACTCGGTCAATAATCGAGGGGCTGCGTACAACTAATCCTAATCTAAGAGTAATTGGGCTTACTGCTACTCCATACGCCTTGGGGAAGGGATATATTTTTGCACAGGACAAATTCAAAGGGCTTCCAAAACTACGAGAGATTCATACCAAAGATCCCTATTTCGCAGAGAAAGTATATGACAAGTGCCCGCATGAATTAATTGAGGAAGGCTATCTTTGCCCACCAATCCTGGGCGATATATCTGAAGCGTACAATACCTCAGCACTTGAGCGCGCACAAAATGGTCGATTCACACAAGAATCCAGCTCGAAAGTATTTGTCGACGGCCAGTCGAGTCTAACCAAGAAAATCGTTAAGGAAATAAAGAGAAAAGCAAAAAACCGAAATGGCGTGATGTTGTTCGCACAGAATCGTAGTCATGCACAGATGATTCTTTCGTTCCTACCTGCAAAACAGTCGGGGCTGGTTGATTCGAAAACAAAGCCTAAGGATCGCGACGACCTTATTAAAAGGTTCAAGGCGAGAAAGCTAAAGTATATGGTTACTGTTGGGGCATTGGCGACGGGGTTTGATGCGCCGAACGTTGATCTTATCGGAGTGTTAAGAGCGACAGAGTCGCATTCACTATTTCAGCAGATTATTGGTCGAGGGTTGCGGCTTTGTCCTGAGATCGGTAAGAAAGATTGCCTGGTTCTTGATTATGCCCAGAATATACCGCCTGATGGCGATTTGTTTACCCCGACTATTCAGTTAGGTGTTCCGCGTGAAGCGCCAGACATCCCACTTCTAGATGTTAGATGCCCTGCATGTGGTGGGGAGAATCAGTTTAGAAAGGCCAGATGGCCTTCTGACACCAAGATTACTGATACTGGTTTTTTATGGAGTCACGCGCAGAACAGATTGCTACTGAGCTCTGATCAGAAGCCGGTCGCCGGCCATCTTGGTACTCAGTGCGGTCATCTTATCGACGCGGGGGACAATAAGCTTAAGAGATGCTCATACACGTGGGGGGCAGTGATCTGCCCAAGGTGCCAAAGACGTAATTCGCACCGTACGGATTTTTGTAAGGCTTGTGAAGCACCACTATCAAAGCGGGCGAGGCTGTTAACGTTAAGTACCTCGCGTGATGCTACTTACGCCCAACGGTTAGTTAAGGTTGTCAGTTATAGCAGTAGATGGTTGGTGGCAGGTCGATCGAAATCCGGCCATCCGAACATAAGGCTCACGTTTAACGTAAAGGAGCCTCCCTATCTAGTGCCGGCTGAGCCGCAAAGAAAAGGGCGAAAGGCGAGCGAGGAAGAAAGTGATCTAGATGAATGGCTACTCCCAGGCTTTGAAATAGTGCGTCCAGAACCGTTTGAACTAACGGCATGGATAAATCCAACGATCAACAATTCCTCTGCAAAAGCAAGCTGGGAAGCGTTTAAGGCTTACGCGCAAGATCAGCAAGTAGGTAATGGGTCTTGGGATCAGTACACGGATATCAATGCGTTGTTATATACACTGACAAATCCGAGGGGTGATTTATCGTTTAACCCACCTGGCTATTTGGTATATACACAGAAAAAAATCGATGAAAGCAGAACGTTTTTTAACCTGGTGTCCTTTTATAAGGAACACCCAGAACATGTAAAAATCAACGAATCACTAACTAGGGATGAAGTGTGAAACGAAACGAAATACCTGAGCCACCTGCTCCACCAGAACCGCGGATCTCGAGCAGCTCCAAAGGTACACCTATGAAGTGGGTGTTGATATGCATAATGTTACCAATGAAGTAACAGGCGGAAAAAGCCGGATGACCGGTTCTGAGTCGAAATGAACAAAGTAGATCTCACAGAAACTTCTGCTGAATGGGGATTTTGTGCTACCCGATTGGCGCAAGCATTTGATCGTCAACTACCATCTCAACCCGGGGAATAAATGATCACACGACTCATAGCCAAATACATCAATCTACAAAACCTCATAGGTGACGGTAGTGCACCGTATAGTATTCGTCTTTTCCTACTCCAGTTGACCGCTACGTTGCCAGTTTCTTTATTTACGCATGCGTTTATTGCAGTGCACGAACTATTCAAGGCTGAGAACACTCTGATTACAAGTTTCTTCTTTGTTGGCTACTGGCTAATTGGAACACTATTTATTACGGCGGCTATTTGGTTCGGCCAATCAGGAGAAATAAAAAAGAACCCACATCGTTACGGTGACTTTAAGCAATTCTAGTTAGGGGGAACTTCAACTTGTTGAGCGTTAAAGATATAAAAGAAGGAGATGTGTACATCTTTCATGGCGGAGATCGAAGGGTAATTTCTATTGAGGATGGCATGGTTAATTGGGAATATGCCGACGAAGAAAAACGAAATAGGAAACCAGGATGTTGCACGCTCTCTCGCTTCGCAGATCATGCGCAGAAAGACTACGCGAATGATCCACTATATGAAAACATTTTTGATTATATCTTCACTCATCATTCACTACCTCGGGGTCGAGCCGTTCAAACACTGAACAAGACCAGATTGTTGAATGGTGAAAAAATGCCGCTAAAAA
Source organism: Oleiphilus sp. (assembly GCA_006212045.1). GTDB lineage: Bacteria > Pseudomonadota > Gammaproteobacteria > Pseudomonadales > Oleiphilaceae > PZPK01. The sequence goes on from PZPK01000078.1 coordinate 12,460, forward strand.
AGATGATTATCAGATTACTCGAGTTAGGTTTCGTACCAGGTACTAAAGGTAAATACCCTACTCTGGTAAAAGGCAATAATGTGCTTGATCCAAAAGTCATTACTCTTACTGGTGTCGACTTTGCAGAGTTCTTATTGTGGAAACAGAGCTTATGTCAAAATGGTTCTGAATCGAAAGATCACAACAGGGAATAAGCATGTCAGCTTTTGAGGAGACTAATCTTTACCAGAAGGTGTTGTTAACCCTGGCGTACCTGCTGATTCCGATAAAACGTTCGTGGTCAAACACGCTAATGATCCGTCTTGGGGATCAAGGTTGTCCCATGCCTAGACGATACGCTGCAAACCTGTTTTTGTGCGGAGTAAGCGTGCCATTAGATTTGAATCGAGGAATGGATTTGTTAATGGAATGTGTTAAGTCGGGTGACGAAAAAGCGCTGCGGGATTTGAGACATTGGGAACAGAAACTGCCCGAGATTGAAAGCCTCATTGATTCAGCTGACTATGAATCTGTTTCAGCGTTATTGAACGGAAGGCGTCTAAATTTTTAATTCGGGACAATAGAATCGTGAACATTGAATCAGACCAGAGATTAATTGACTGCTTGAAGCATAAGTTCTCGAAAAGCGTTTTGATCGATCTAGCTGATTATTTGAACTTGCCGGCATCCACATTATCCGTAGTAGTTCGCGGACAAAGGCCGTTCAATTGGTATGCTCGAATGAACATTCTATCAACGCTTGGCTATGAGCCTGCCAAAAAAGGGATGGCGTCAATGGATATGGGAAACCTCGTTGACAAAATTAAGTCCGTTACAGATCCTCAGTTAGACGCCTACCATAGTAATGGTAACTATACTTTGTTGAAGCTAATTGCTGGAGATCTTGACGTATGCTCGGGCGAGGCTGTCAATTTTTTTAATGCGTATCTAAACAACAAGTATAAAAAACTGGGACAAACCACTCTGGACCAGGAAGATCGAATTCACTTGATCGAGATTTTGTATAGAGACAATCCTTTACGATGGGGAGAGCTAATCACAAAGCTTTCCAATTGTGTATCGGAGCAACAAACCTTAGAAAAAGCAATTGAAAGGATTATTAAAAAAATTAGTGCAGGAAGCATAGTGTTAACCTTTCTTTCAGAGGCCAAAGCGTGCAAAAGCGACAGAGAGCTTTGTAGCGCGCTTCATCTGACAACGTCACAACTTAGTAGAATGCGGAATGGTAGAATAAGGCTTTCGGAGAGGGTCGCTGTTGAAGCTAGCTTCTTGGCAAGCTTAAAACTAAGTGATGGTACACGAGAGGCAGAGTTTTCAGGGCTTGATCGACTGGCAAATAATTCAGACTTCATAATCAGGGAACTGCTTTAGGTCGGGAAAACTAGCCATGGACCTTCTTATTGGAAATTTGGGAAACGAATTGGTTAGAGTTGGCATCTGCGTTGGCGCGGTTTTTTCCGATCACTCTTTCGTTCAACCAGTCTTAATGGCGAATTATGAAGATCTGGCAAATTAAACAGTGCTTCGAATGTGCGAATAATATACCGGACTTCTTTTTCCACATAGGTTACAAACAAATTGTACTTCCTAGGTGGTTCCGAAAGCTTGTGGCGCGCTCAAGAATTCACAGAGGATGGTTAAGCGGGATAACGGGCGCCTGGTTTGCTCCAGTGCTCGAACGTGAGGAGGCGTGGAGGCTCGACTCCGCCAGTGATGACGTGATGTAAAACAGGTCAGGTTATTATGAGAACATTTTTTCAGTGGCTGATATACAGTCTGCCTACAACGGTCGCCTATTCATTTGAGTGCTTTGGCGCGCCGCGTATTGCGCGAATGCTCTTCACCCCAATTGCAGAGAGGGGCTACGCTCCCGCCATGTATCAATTGGGCAATTTATTGGTCAACGTCATGTACATAGAGGCTGACGTAGAAAAAGGGACTGAATGGATTGAAAGAGCTGCCAATAGTGGTCATCAACCCAGCATTGAATGGATGGATAAGTTTGGGAATTTAAAAGGTGCCGACACGGAGTCGCTTAGAGAGCTAGTCCATAAAGTTATGCCCTCGAGTTGCCGGTGGTGGGAAGGAATTAGGCCATTCATTTATCTAATGCTATTCATCTTGGTGTTCGTTTCTTTACTAGCAGGCTGACAGGTCAGGCGCTGCTTTGAATTATCGAAAGCACATCCGATCGATGAGCACTGGAGTAATCAGGTAGTTAATTATGCCTCAGTATTTTTACGGTATTGGCGACCACGGCGGTGGTTTCATTGGCGTACGCCAGGTCTTTGTATCGAAAACAAAAGGCAGGATGGAGAAATACTGGTCAATCGATGCCGAAACAATTGGATCCGCCAAAGCAGTTCGAAAAGTAAAGGATGCCGCCCAGGAGTGGGAAGAGAGGATGGCTTCTAAGTGTGGTCGTTTGGATTAATCTTCGAACAGGGCGCGACATAATGTTTTGGGTATCCCCGGGATAACGCTAATGTTCCAAAAGACGCGCACTGACTATTCTTTAGTGATTCGAGCTGAACGCGTCGGAACGACGACCTGTTCACGATCGACTGCATCTATAGGTCTGGAAAGAGCTTGGAAGGAAGTTGTGGAATTTGCGTACAAGAACTTTGGCTGGAGCTACGCGTACTATCAGCAAGTCAAGAAGCAAGTTCCTTCGATGCACATGATTAGAACGGTAGCGGCCAGAAAGAATCTCGAACTAACGCGTGAGCGCATTGAAAAATGGAATCTAAGTCACCTACAGAGTTAGTGACTTACTCGAAATGAGCGTGGTTGCTCGAGGAAGAATGATTGTTTGACGGACAGACATTCAAACTTCCCCTGAGAATGAGGGATGCACGCTTGACCGGCCAGGTGCGGCAATGACTTTAGGATTAGTCAGGATCTATGAAAGGACCAACCAATGAGTAACCAAACAATTGCGATGCTACTGATGGGCTTTGTTGCAGTTTGGCAGCTGTGGTCAGGCAATGTCGACGTTGTCACCATAGCGCTTTATTTAGGGTGGCTGGTGGCCGGCGCAAGCGTTGGTGTCTTTTTTTGCTGGGTCTACTTTAGTTTCAAGGAAGTCGCGGATCAGAAAAAGAAAATCCGAGAAGGATTTAGAATAGACGACATCGAGAGTTAGTTGGGGTTCAGGATTATGGATTTAGATGATAATGGTTACCCTTTGGAGTCGGCGCTAGAAAAGATTCGGGTATGGCCAGTTGAGGATCTCAAAGGACTCATCAGTTATCTCGAGTCGCTTTGGTATCAGGGCTGGGGCTTTACGCACCATGGCAATCGCCTTTTGCTGGCGACCGGTGGTTGGTCTGGTAATGAAGATATTGTGGGCGCCCTGCAAGGTAATCATTTGTTTTGGTCGCTGTGCTGGGTTAGTTCCAGACGCGGCGGTTACTTCGAGTTCGACTTTTCTAAGCTGATCAAACCTGAAGAGCGAACACTGATGGTTTATCTGGCAGGTCCAGATGTTTTCCTGAAGTCGTCAACTGTTGGTGAAATCAAGAAAGGAATCTGCTCTAAATTGGGTTTTGACGGGCTGTATCCACTTGATAACGAAATTACTGGCGAAGATGCATCAAAACAGATTTATAGCGCAAATTGTCAGATGATCGCACGGAGTGATTTGGTGGTGGCAAACGTTTCGCCATTTCGCGGCCCGCACTGTGATCCAGGTACTGCGTTTGAAATCGGCATGGCCACTCAGATGGGCAAGCCGGTGCATACCTATTCCAACGATGCCAGAACGTTGTTGGAGCGAGTAAAGAGCGACTATCCTGCGATACTCGAAGAGACCATGGTGGAGAATTTTGGGGAAGTTGAAAATCTAATGATTGCAGGCGCCTCTCTTCAACAAAGCGTCTGCGTGGATGACCGAGCTGATCTTAGCGCAATGAAGGCGTTTGAGCGGCTGATGAGTAAGCTATCTGACCACTATCGGACAGCTCGTCCTCAGGAGACGCCCCATCGGCCGGAGTTAGCGCATGATTGAGCCTGGACGCGAGTATTATTTTCTCAAAAGCGGTAATCGCGTACGTGCCATCGAGGCTACCCGCTACAGTGGTGCAGGCCATTGGGTCGTTGAGCGCACGGCCGGGGCAAGCAAGGGAAAGCGGATGATTGTGCATGAGAGATCATTGGTCTCTCAGATGAGTGAGGCGAAGCCCGATGGTGCTATACTGGGACCGAACTGAAGTAGGCCCAGTGTGCAAGGGTTACCCTTTCATGTGGCCGAGTTTAATCGTTGAAGGCAGTTTTGGAATACCGAGAGTGAAAGCAAATCATAGAACTAACATTCAATTGGGGTTTGAGCCGCAATATCATCGCCGGATCGCACAAACAAAGTTTGTTTTATTGCCAATGTTTAGGCGTGCGCAGCTCAATGGCAGAACACGGGATGCTGTGAAGATGGAATATGAGGCGCTTTGCCGAGCGGGTTTTTCTGTTGTGGAGAAAGATATGGATCGCCCTTTCAAGAAATTTGAGGCCGATAAGGGGGATGTCGCCGCGGTCATCGCTGGGACCAATCCGCAATTCAACATTGTTCCCTTGGAATAGTGCTGAGATGGATCCTATTGCCGAATTGGGGACCTGGGTTGGCATGACGCTATGGGCCCTATTTTTGATCACAGTACTTTCTGATCGGGGCAGATGGCATTTCAAGTTCTTTGTTAGCGCAGCGCTACTTGGCCTATTGGGAGGTGCGTTGACATTGTCCGGTCATTACCTGATTGGGATGCTGGTATCGTTTTGTTCACTGGGCCTAGTGATTGCATCACGTATTGTGAGCCAGCGGTGGTTAAAAGGTCGTGACTCGTAGACGTGAATGCGTGTATCTAGGTGCTATGAGGCGCTAGAACTCATTCAGCGACGACTGATTCAGAACCAGGCTGGCAATCAATGGCGCGCTTGCTAACGCCATGTTGTGCTTTAATCCAGTCAATCTATGAAGGCGCGCGCCTGGCAGCAAGTTGAACACCTGCTGGATATCATCATGCGGAATCACTGAATCCGCATCACCACATAGCAGGGTGACTTTATCTGCGAACGCTCCTAATGCACGATAAGCCTCAGATTGATCCCCGAGCGATCCATCTCTCTCCAAGCCAAGAATCGCCCGCCATGTATTGGGACGTCGGAACTGCTCTGCAAAGCAGGTTGCCAATTGAGGATGGCCAATCGCATGATACTTTCGGTGCCTTCGCCGATGGAGATACGGCATCACCACAGAACGCACAAACAAGGGGCTTAGGCCTGGTGCGCGCATAAACCAACGCACCGGGTTCGTTTTACTGAAGTTCAGCATTGGCGCCGACAACACGATGTGCTGGGCGAGCTGTGGCCGCCGGCTCAGCACGGCGGCGGAAATTGCCGCACCCATTGAATGTGCAAACCAAACGATGCCATTGGGTACAGAGAATGCATCGAGTAGTTCCTCACATTGGGTGATGAATCTCTTCGGATTATAGGGGCCTTTTGGCCGTGCTGACTGGCCGTGGCCGTACAGGTCATATCTCAAGGTTTGATAGCCCGCTTTTACCAGGTGCGGGACAAGCATGTCGAACTCCCAGTGAGCGACCGTCGCACCATGCACCATGAGAACCAACTGTCCGGATTCTGGGCCATCGAATCGATAATAGGTTTCGCCCTCCCCCAGTGAAATTAAGCCTGAGCGCAGCATTGGGTTGGATATAGTGTGCTCGGATAGCATTTGGCTCATCGCAGTAGTGACACTCGAGGCAACTGTTTCACTTTTTCTCTAAGAGCTTTCCGATATTTTCTGGTCAATAAGGTCTAAAGATAAATCAATCAAGCTAATGGGGACTTTGCTGAGAAAAACTTCTATCGATTCAACTATGTTAGGATTGTATTCATCCCGATCTTCGTAATCATCTTTGAAATCCTGGAGCTCTAGAATGAACTTGGCTAGTTGATTTGCAACTTCCTCCGAAAACTCGTGTCTTCCAAAGTAATCCAAGACTTCTTTCGATTGGCTATGGAGGTCACATAGCCTACTAAATGAATCTGGGTTGGAACCCATTTCCCATAGTTTCTTAATGTCATCAGGGTCAACCATATCAAGAAAAGCGTGATATTCTTGTTCTGTAATCATTGTTAAGCAACCTTAGGCGTGTCTGTGGATTGGTGTTGACTTGGAAGCTTCTGCAAACCCTCCAAATTCTTCATTGTATCCATTAGGCGCTAGATCAGAATACGATTTCAAGAATAAATCCATCCCATATTTTTGCATCATTTCCAGACAGTAAGCGTGATCGGATAGAATTCGATGCAGTTCGAAATCACTGATATTCGGGTTCTTCGCCTCTAGTCAGCATATTCGAACCGGTACGAGAGCCGGATTTGCTTATTACAAATAGTGGTGCTTCTGGCGCTGATGCATCCCCTTCCCTATTGTCCGAATTAACCTTACAGAATAGACACTGAGCGAGCCAGGTTGCGCATAACCCGCTCACGTGAGCACGGCCGCTCGATCAATTCATCAAAAACACCGCGTCTTCGTCTTTATTCTCTCCGGTTCGCCGGTGATGTACGGGAGGTACCATGTTCGCTCACCTTTAACGAAATACCAGATACAATGTGGGTGCTCTTTTGCGTCTATTTGTGCATTCATATCTAGTAGGTTTATACCCGTTCTTACCCTTGTTGACAAGGGTGATCAGAGCATATAGCCTGATCTATGTATTGGTGTTGACTTTTGTCCGCGGTATCAGGCCTGATAATCGTAATGCACATGGAATAGGCTATTTGTCTTTGGTTGTTGCCACCTGAGACGTAATGGATTGGATGTCTTGGGGGGCATGGCTGTCCGTCGGCTGCTGTGATAGGGCCGCATTGATGTCGGCATCCACAAACGGTAAGCCTACGAGCTTGCGTCGATACGTACTCACGTGGCGTACGTTGCTCCAGCCACCATACTCCGCAATTTTCGTATCGGTCATCGTATCGGAAAATTCAGTCACAAAGCCCGCGCGCAAGCTGTGGGAGGTATAGCCCTTCAATCCGACCTTGGCCGCACGCTGATTAACGATGTTAATCACGGCATTAACGTGCAAGGCTTTCGCGACATGCTTGTCTCCACTTTTGTGCCACTCGCGCAGAGAGCAGAATATTGCATCATCTTCACGCAGCTGTGATGCCGTCAGCCAGGCGTTGAGTGCGCGAACAGGGCACGTTGGTCGGTAGGCATCCGATACCGCTGCCAGCGGATAGTCTTTGCCTTTGCCGGACCGATCGCCTTTGCCTTTTCGGATGTATAGCATCGGCTCACCGTGACGACTGCGCAGGGAATCATAATCTTTGACTCGCAGCTGTACCAGATCCGAGGCCCGAAAGGCCCGCCAGAAGCCCACACACAACAGCGCCTTGTCCCGCAATAAGGCCGCCCGGTGGGGGCTAGGCAGCACGTCGCTGCCCGGGCTGGCGGCCAGTTCTGCATCGATGGCGGCCACCACGCATTCCAAATCCGGATAGACCATGGCCGGGGCCTGTTGCGGCGCTTCATTATGTTCGCTTCGCTGTTGTTTGATGTGATCTCGGATGTCCGGGTCGTCTGTTGGGTCCGTGTAGCCATAGCGCTTGTGCCACCAGCGCAGCGAGGCAAGGTGGGTTGCGATCGTGGTCATCTTCTTATTCTCATTGACCAGTTCGTCGATAAACGCCATGAGGTGGCGGGTGTAGGCCGGCAGCGGATAGCCGCGCATCAAAAACGCCCGACATTGCGAGGTCTGGGTGGGATACTGCTGTTTTAAGGCCTCAAAATCGCGCGCTTGGGCGCTGGGGATGTCAGTCATCGCTTGGTGGGTGCCTCAGACGGTTTCGTGCGCTCCACCAGGTGGGTGAGTTGTTCCAGTCTCGCCAATACTTGCGCCTGGTCCGCTTGTTGTTGCGTCAACTGCTCACACTGCGCGCGGGCCGCCTGCAGCTGGCTTTGTGTGTCGCTAAGCTGCGCGTGCGCTTGGGTCAGTGCCGCCTCTTTCTCGGCAAGTGATGCGCCTGTCGTGTTGAGCTGTTGCTGCAGCGTGTCCAGCGCCTCGGCTTGTTGTGTGTGCTGTTCCTTGGCATGCTGGCAGGTATGGGTCAGTGTGGACACTTCCTGTCGGGCGGCTTTCAATGCTTTCTCGGTCGTCGCCACTGTTCGCTTCATCTTGTCCAGCGTTTCCTCCCGTTGGGCCAGCTTCTCCTTCGTGGCATTGAGCTGATGCTCGATGGTGATCAGCGCGGTATCGTGTTGCTGTTGCAGGTCGCGCCGCTCTTTACGGTGCGCATCATCCTTCGCCATCAGATTATCGGCGTGCTGGGAGGCCAATTCCAGATGTTCTTTGGCCACCTTTTTCCAGTGCGCGGAGTGTTTCTTTTCGGCGGACAGCGCCGTTTCCAGCTCGCCGATCCGAGTGTTGAGCACGGCTTCGTCTTCTTTGCGGCCGTCAATGTCGTGATGTAACTCCGCAATGCTCTGATCGCGGTCTGCGAGCTTGGCCGTGAGGACGCGATGTTGCTCTTGCAGTGCGTTTTTCTCCTGTTGCAGACGTGCGCGGATCTCCTCCGCTTCTCTGCGCTCGTGCATGAAGATATCCAGTTGCGCCTGCTTGTCCTGTTGTGCCGCCTGATAGAGTTCTTCGGCGAGTGGGCGGATTAAGCGCAGGAGCTTGGCGTTCAGGCTGTCCAACGCGCCCTCCCCTTCGCGGATCTCCTCCAGGGTCCGTTGCATCTCGTAGTCTTCGATCACGCGTTTGATGCGCTCGTAGCTGGCGCCGGTCGTGCGGTGCAGGATATACACGTAGCTGCCTTTCGCCTGCTCGTCAGGGCTGGCGGCCCAAGCGTCGTAGCGGCGGCACAGCTCTTCATCTGAGACACGGGATGCAGGCATAATTTACTCCAAATAAATAGCTATATAAACAGTATAAACGGATGTATATAAATAGCAATGACAATGCAAATAGCGCCTAAATACGACCGTGAATAATGACCATTATTCACGCTACAGCGCGCACAGACAGTTTTGGTTGCCCAACTATGACTAACAACAATTAAAAGCAAAGCTGAAAACTCAAACTGAAGCTTTCATAGTTTCGTTATCTGAAATCACAATCCGCAGCCCTTCTCTGTAGGTCTGGTTCAGACAGAAACGGTAGTAGAAAATTGAAGCTGGTTGCTGGGAGTTATTTCAGGTTTGAAAATAAAACGGACCTTTTGAACGCCGTTGTTAGATTGAGACAATTTCCCCCGATACAGCCTCGATTTCACAACCATTTGTTTCCAGTCGAACCTGGCTTGGCTCACCTGCCCAATTACTAATTCGCCCAACATTGAGGACGTTCAGCCCTGAATTTTCAATGTGACGAACTACTCCCGCCTCATAGCGACATCTAAGCAACTTGTCGAATTTTTTATCTCCAGTTGCCGGAATTTTTGCGAAAAACAGGCAAATGTTATCGACGAATTCATTGTTGAATTTTTCGCGGTCTATGTGCGCAAATCGAGGGATCATGCCATCCCCGGGGCGATGCATTAAAATACTCTGGTTTCGACGGAGGGCATCCAAGCAATGGGCTTGATAGTTACCTCTTAGGCATTCTCGTAAGTGGTTCTTATGTCGGGACGCTATGTTTGCAGCTTCACCCACGTAATATGCTCGATACAGAGACCGTTCGACGTGAACGCACCAAATATAAAACCCGTTTACGGAAGCTTCCGGATGATCAATTAATGGACTGTCTCCGCGGAAACTAAACGGACCACGAACTTCCACTGTCTCCATTCCATTCTCCAAGCTATCAGTGTGTTTAACGCAACCTGCGGTCCGTGAAACAATTTTTATATTCTCGCATTGACCTTACCCCTGAGCTAGTACCACTTCCTCAATGAGAATTCAAAAGCATTATGCGTGCTTTGCCGTATCACCAGACCTAAATCCAAACAAAACGCCAACTTCTGCTTTCCTCTTTTACCGGCCCTTCCAGTGCCGATGTCTTTTCACTAGGAATACAATAACTGAGTCAAAACAGTTATTTTGTTGTTGGCTTTCTTTTAAAGCGTATTTAGGGAGAAGTTGAAAGTGCTTTTCGTGCCGCGTTGTCAACTTTGCTTGTTCGCAAGTATCTTTTGTAAACGTAAAATTATTGATTAAAAATATCATCATTTGTTACTGTTATTTGGGCAACCAGATAGTGTGCCAATGGGCTCTGAAAATCATAAGTCGCCTCCCTAGCCGAGGCATCCAGAGATAAACTCGAAAGGGCTTACGCTCAACCCAAGGAGGCGACTATGCAACTCT
>PZPK01000016.1 GCA_006212045.1 Oleiphilus sp.
CCAGCGGATTGTTGGTACGAATTCGACGCCAGTGGGATTTGGGAAACTGGTAATAGGCTAGCGTCTCATTGATGCTAATTTCCACTTTGCTTGCGGCTGCGGTCAGGCGCTGGTCGCGCAGCTTCTTCACAACAAGCGCGGCTTTCTCCTGAGAGGTCTTCTTGCGCATGGATCGCTTTCAGCATTTTGGCGACGTCGCGTACTTTTTTCTCGGGACAACTGTGAATACGTTTTAGGAAACAGTATTGCCTTGATCCGCTTGAACGGTGCAAAAATTCCCATAGAACTGATTCTGGTAAGCTGTTGCGTTATTCAGTCCCTAATTGTTGCTGGTACAGTCTTAGTTATTTGGAATATTAGTACCAATTATTGAGATATTTTTTGCAGAAATTTGGTTGGCAAGGAGCTCTTCAGCGCTGTAAAAAAGTGAGGCTGTAGGGTAACGTTTATTTCTGGATGGAAGGCAAAAAGAGAAAAACCCAATAAATCGTTGAAAAATAACGTAAACCTATAAATTCGTCAAAAAATAAAAATACACATACTTCTGGACAGAAAACGATAATTAATTGTTAAAAACTACAATAAACTCTGTTTAAACAGCGGTTCACAATCCAACAAATAGCGTTTATTAATGCCTGAATTTATCTATAATTACAATGTCGGTTGAAGCGCCAGGAAACATTCCTCGATCTGGCCGGATTGCGATCCGTGATGTGGTTCTACAGAGGTTCCACTCAGCCGACCTAAATTTCCCCAGTCAGAAGTTCATATTGTTTCTCATCTCTTAAACTTCCAAGTGGAACCAAACCACCAGATCGAACACTGTTGGTCTGCTCACCAGCTTCCTTGAAATTTACCAAAACAATAATTTTCCCGGATCTATTGTTTGCCTGCTCGGGGAGAACAAACACTAACCCTCCTTTCTTATCGAGCAAAACCGCCTGGGATTTTCTCAACTGTGTTGGAAGATCATGAAGTAAATCTATTGGCAGCTGCTTCCCTTTGCTCTTTTTGAATTCCCTTTGCATCCGTTTTAGGCGCGTATCACTAATAGATATAGTGGCCGTGCTTGGGGCAATATCCTTGATTTTGAGAGCCTCTATCAAATCATCCTGAAGCCAACCAGCTGCATGGACTTTGTTCTGGCTTTTTTGTCGCAACGACTTAGCCGCCCAAAGGGAAAAGGATTTAGATAAATGCTGATGATGCACGCCGTCATGCGCTAATGCTGCACGGCGAACCGATTGAGGGAGACGCATCAGTTTCTCGCCAAACGCGATGTCACTACTGAGCCATTGCTTGCCTACGTTATTGTTCCAACCAACGCCGATACCTTTAGGGACCAACCCGTAATCCTCTCCCGTCGTCGAATTAACCCGGCTCGATTCCTGGAGCGCTGGAGCTTCTTCTGCGAGAGAGATGCCTCGTTTCTTGAGCGTTTTTTCATTTGCCGAAACAACATAGCAACGACAGCCCCAATCATTTGGAGGGTAATGCGTATCCCACCAATCATGGTCGACCGGTAGAGCAGTAGCGTGCCATTGCCGATGTTGATCCCGAACACGTTGGTCGCCCACTGTATAATAAATCAGATACGGCCGCCTGCTTTTCACTCGCTGAATCTGCTCCCAGCGGCCAGCCATGCGTGCACTTCGCAGATTATTGTCGTAGATTACCCGAGTACGCCAACCACGCTTCCCTCTATACGTCCATCCATGTTTTTGTACAGTTCGATCAAAGCGCTTTCGAAATGCCGATATCGACTCACCTGCTTCTAGAGCTTGAGCAAGATCTTCCTGCAAATCGTTTAGCAGATCGACCTTGGTTGCTCCTGCCACTGTAAACGCTTTTGACCTAGGCAGTTCCAGGAAGTCATCCCATGTTTGAGTCGGAACTGCCAACTTGGAACGAATGTTATCGATCGCTTCCTTTGCAGGAACGCCACTGATTTCGATAGGCATCGATAGCCTCAACCAAACGTCATATAGATGCTAACGGATAACATAGAGCAACCAAATGCGATGCCACCACCTATAGACATTTCATTAAGCAATCCCATCACTTTTTAGTTCCCATCACGGCTGTCTTCATCTTGCTGCCCAGAGAACTGCCGAAGTGAAACGCTGTCACATCCTGGCGTTCTTTCAACAAGGCATTGATTATAAATCCCACCAACGTAGATACGGTCGAAAGTAGCGCCGGATCGGTCTTCAGGTAGTGTGTTGCAATCACGTTAACCAGGACAAGTACAAGTATCAGCGGCAAGTTGTATTTCATAATGTAGAAGGCTATTTTATCACTTGCCTCGTTGTGAACCTTGTAGGTCTCGCGTGCATGTTGGCGATCTTCCAGAACCATTCGATCAAAAACGTGCTCGTTGTCCATGACCGCTTTCTGAAATTCAAGGGCCGTATTCGGGTTCGTTTTAATGGCTTCCAGAGCATCGGTTGCACCTGGCTTTCCCGTTACATCTTTAGCGATATCAACTACCTTTTCGGCGACATCTTCTGCTTTGTCTCCGCCAATCCACCCCGCAATTTTTGGAGCGAATTTGATCAGAGCTGATGCGATTGCTATGGCAGACATGGTGAATCTCCTATTTGCGTTTTAGCCATCCGACTAAATGAGTTATTGGCAGCAACAGCAAACAGGCTACCGGCACTAAAATGGAAAGCGCGGTCAGACCGAAATCGTTTCCACGACGATAATGGCCATCACTTTCCATCGATTGCTTGCAATGACCTGGGCCGTCCAATGGATAGAACGTAAAGTCGATGACCGTTTCCATCGAGCGCCAGTATCGATTGCGTTTAACTTTTGAGAAATAACCTGTTCGAGCAGAAACTGTCGCCCGGCTGTCGCCTCCAACCAGAGCATTTAAAAGGCGGCTAAGTGCCTGCATGATGTTTCGTGCCCACATGTCATTGCTCCTCTTCCATGCCCTGAGCAAATGCCAGGCGCATCACTTTTTCATTGATCTCGGCTAATTTGTTCTGGTCCATCTTAAGTCCCAGTTTTTCGATATCTGAATAAAACTCCTTCAGCGTCTTCCCGGATGATTCGTACTCACGCAGCATCTGCTCGATCGGGTCAATTAGGTTTGATTCAATAACCTTGTCCGCTTCACGGATAGCGGTGCTGATCAAGCTTACTTGAGAACGCGGCTCGGAAAATTCATGTGACCTACCGCAGTGCGAACACGCGGAAAATTGTTTCGGTTCTGGAGTAGCTGTGGAAACTGGCGCACTCTGAACAATCACCTCTTCATCGCCTTCGGCAATAGGGATATTCATTTCTTCATGGAGCGCCTTTAACGGAACTCTGTTTGACAATCGTGCAACGATCTCATATTGCTCAGCCCGTTCGATCGTAGGGTCCTTGTCTTTGTAGAACTCAAAGACTGGAGCCACAACATCCTCGCCAACGTTGTAGTAAGTGATCCAGCGAAACACTTGGTTAAGCGAGGCAGCCACAGCTTTACGATTCGCCGAACTGTTATCGCTCTGGCGTTCATAGTGCGTTTTACTAGCGGCATTGGATCCGACACCCTGATTCTCGGTTGCCAATGTCTGACTTGTGATCGCCTTGCTCATTTCACGATTACACAAATGCACCATCGCTTCCTGAGCAAGCTCTCCACTATGGCTTGAGGTTAGCAATTCTACAGAGGCATCATCGGGAACCGCCGCGGCCCCATCTTGCAGCAGCTGAACCAATGCATCCAGCAAATCCTGCTGACCTTTGAGGTCGGTACCCGCGGGATATTTTCCGATTGGAAACGGTAGCCCGTAACGTTCACAAAATTGGTAGAAGAACTTGAAACCGCCTTTTTTAAACGTGTACGGCCAAAAGCAGGCACTAAGAATCGCCCGTCCATAAGGGTTAGTCTGACTTGGCATGTGACGCGAGAGCAAAAAATAAGGATCTTCTGTCGGCTCACCATTGGTTGGTTCCCGCTTGGTCAACAACCGCAGCGCATTGTCAGGACTAAAAAGAAAACGACGATTCGGCCGATCCAGTAGCGCGGTTGGAAAAACGCCGTCAGGCGTATTGTCCCAAATAAGTTCGTGAACCCGAAAACCCGTTAATACTGCACTACCCATGTTCCAGATGACATCGGGCCACGTCATTCGGGGTGCGGGATCTTTGCTTAGCCATAGTTCGCAAAGATCCTTTGCCCGTTCTTCCTGGGGAGTATCCAGGCTATTTACACCTGGTTTAACACGGAATTTATGGGCGTTTAAACCGGCTTCGATCGAGCGTAATTCGCCCAGGACATGCGCGTCTGACATGATGGCATCATATACTTCATCGGCTTTTCCCATGGCACGCAGAATCGGATCAGGGTTAGGAAGTACTTCCAGTCCCTGGTAAAAATAAGGGTCTGAATCACGTCCAGCTTTAGCGGTTGACATGATTTTTTTTGCCAGCTTTTGAAGGTCTTTACCTTCCATTATCGTAACCTCGTAAATCGCGAGAACTTGCGCGACGCGCACTCAAAACACTGGGTAATCCACCCATCCTGCTAACTGCGACCATCCAGAGCATATGCAACGCGTCGGGCCCATCATCATGGTCCGCTTCCGGCCAGTGAAGGAGCTGCTCCAGTAGCACCGAATGATTCCGGTTAAATCGAATCAGTCCATTTGCCACATGAGGCTGTAGCGATTCGATGCGAAGATCTTTATCCGTGTTCGGTGTGATTCCACGTGCAGGTACCGGAACGCCTACGGCGGCCGATCGTTTCACCATTTCGTCTTTGAAGAACTCCTGGAACTGAATCGTTTCAACGCCCCAGACCAAGCAGCCATACTCGCGCTGGAACTCGATTACATCGCTGATAATCATGTCAGGCACGCGCCGTTTTATCTTGGCTTCAACGACGTCCAGCAGCCCATGTTCGCGATCGAATCCACCCACTAGAATGGCGGACGGATCGCGGCTCCGATTGCGTTTACCCATCGACGGATCGCAGGAGCCGTAGAAAATCCACTTCCGATAGGGCTGAACCCAATAGGTTAGGTTCTTGAATGGCGCATTTTCATCGTTTGTAGGATCGTTCTGATATTCGCAATCGAACGCATGGTGGTCATCGGCACGCTCTTTCATTAAGCGCAGTAGCGGGCGTGTTTTCGGCCAACTCAGGACGGCACCTTTGTCCATGGCTTCTTTGTTCTGCAGATAGAAGCGATCGGATTCTTCCTCACCTTCGTTAATGAGGATTTCTTCCCAGGCTTCCCAAAGATCCATGTTGTCCGGCCAACGCATAATGGCCTTGAATACACGGCCATTCCAGACAGGGTTTTTGAGGGTACGATTCAGTACCGAGTCATAGTGCAGAATCGTTCCTATATAGAAAACATCCATCGTGCCGTCAGGCGGCCCCAACTTGAGCACGGCTTTCTTGAGCCAATTCTCAGTCTTGTTGCGCTGTTCAATCTTGCGGACATTTTCATCGTTCTCGATGTCATCCAACACGACCATATCTGGACGGTGTGGCCCATGTCGCCAGCCACGTACCTTTTTGCCGGAGCCCGCGACCTGAACCTTGATTTTGTTCGCAGTAATGATGACACCTGTTTGCCAAACACGGCCTGCACCACAGGCTTCCGGAAAGTCCATTTTCAGACGCGGATTTGATTCCAACTCGACCTTGATGGCTTCGAGCATCATGGCCGCCTGATCAAAGGAATCCATCAAGATAACGGGGAATTTTTTTAGCTCGGCTACGATCACAAATAAATTGCCAAGCTGGGTGAAAAGTGTCGATTTTGCCTCGCCCCTGGGAGCCGCTCTGACTTCTTTGTACCCCTTGGTTTTATCCATTACCTTAACCGGGAATTCGTCAAAGACATCGGTATGGAAAAGAGACTCTTCTTCCTTAATGTAGTGCGGGAAATAGGTCCGGCAGAAGAAGCGATAATCGCCGTTTAAGACACGTCCCCGACGTGTTTTACGCTCGGCCGGTTCTGAGTCGAATGCCAAGCAATCCGTTTCGATCAGTTGCCGCTGTTCTTCCGCAAATGCAGACAGCTCCTTTAGAAATTTGGTCTCGGTATACTTTCCCACCAGCGTCTACCCGTAAACCCGGCTAAGTTCCTGACCAAATGGCTCCAGCATCTCTGCATAGGATTCAGTCAAATGTGGGTAATGGTTGCGAATGTAATCCGCCAGTAGCTTAAGAACCTCCATTGCAACGGCCAGCGCACTCAATTTTGGATTGGAGTCTCCCGCGGCTTTCACTGTTTTTGAATAGCTGTCACTTAACTGAGCGATCAGTTGCGCTTTTTGAAGTGGATCTATGTCCTTCGAATCTTTTACCTGGTCAATGGTTGATTTGAACATCAACACGAAATCTTCGATCACTGCCGCAGTCAACGCTTTAACGCCGCTTTTAGATACATTATGCGCGGCACGTACGTTATCCCAATCATCGCCCTCTTGTTCGGCTTTGCGTTTCCAGTTTCGCGCTGTTTCATATTTGACGGAAACTGCCACAGACGAAGCCTTTAGCGTCATTCCCTTAATATAGTTCGCCCGTAACTTTCGTTTTGTCTCAGCACTATAGGCCATTGTGTAAGCCTCTTATTTTCCGACCGACTGTTTCAACAGTTCGACTGCAACAGCCGCCAGCGTGCCAATCGCTCCGCCACCCGCTAGAGCTTTCTTCCCATCATGCTTTCGTGCATCCAACTCCAACTGCTGATTGTTCAGTCGGTCCTCAACTGACTCAAAACGTTTATCATTTGCGCTCCGGTGATCTTCAATGCGCCGATTGATAGCTTCTGTCTGACGATCTACCGAGCGCGCATGATCATCGATTCGGGTATTGATAGCCTGAGTGGAGCTTTGGATTACGGTCACCATCGTCTCGACTAGGGCTTTGACCTCACCGATTCGCTGTTCAAGTTTGGCATAATCGTCAGACATATGACTTCCTTCCATTGATCGTTATTTAGCCGCCTTGAACGACAACGCACAGGTTTCCTTGAAAGTCACCGTTTCAAAAACCAGGTCATGTGTTGGTCGGTCTTGATCGTTTACCAGATCAACCAATGGTGGCAGGGCTTTGAAAGAGACCCCGGTTTTGACATAGTGGTCAAATTCCGGTCCCAAAATCTCCTTTAGACGTGCGGCATCGGCGATCACGACTTCCTCTTTGGGCACAACGGGAACCGTCCCCACTTCCGGAATATGCAGGGTGTATTTCTCTTTTTCGCCGAACTCTCCTTTGATCAGGCTTTTTATTTCATCCTGTCGTTTTTTGAGAGCCTTAATTTTCAAGTCGATTTCGATACCTTCAGAAGCCAGATTCTTGAATTTGGCGGGGAGTTTCGCATCCTCTTTAGCTTCGTCTTCGAACTCGATGAATGCAGGTTTGGAACGTGCCATGGTTAGACCTCCAGTAAATGGTCATGTAGTGAGTTAAAGTCATTGTCCATCCAGGCTCGCACATCGAATCCAGGACAGGTTTTGTGTTCATTGACGGCCCGGTGGCCAATGATTTTTGAAAGCTTTGGCAGGCTGTCATGCAGCGTGAGAATCAAACTTTTTGCGGTGGTCCACTGAGCTTCGGTAAAGGCGTCCGTACCGATCAGGCAAATTCCAACAGAGGAACTGTTGAATTTTCGAGCATGCGCCCCAACTTCTTCCAAAGAGCGGCCGCTCTCTAATACCCCGTCTGTTCTTATCACAAAGTGATAGCCGACATGCCGTAGGTGGGGCTGATGTTTCTTGATGAAGATTTGTTCTCGTTGAAACGGCCTTAGCCCACGATTTATCCGGTCTGGCCCATGCCAATAGTCCACGTCTTCGATCGTATGAAATCGACCGTTAGGCGTGGCTGCACAATGAAAAATTGCGGTTGTAATCTGAGACATTGAACGTGGCATCATGGCAGCACCTACTTTGTTGGTGATGCCATTGTCGAGTAACGCTAGCGTTCAAAACACGTGAAATGTTTCGGGGGTAAGAATCGCTTTAACGGCCTATGGCCGAACCACTTTAGCTATGGAATTTTTGATATGCCGAACAAAACATATAAGTTTGATTTCTTTGAAGCGTTGACTCAAAACTCGAACGCCAATGCAACACTAAGGACCACCACAGACATGCTGCAAAGTATGAAAGAGGCATTTGATAGCGGAAACCCACCAGCGAAGGAAATTGGTGGCTAGACCCATGAGCTGAGAAGTATTGAGGAAACTGAGTTTGGATATAGAGGTATCATTGGGAAGCATCGTAAATCGAACTTACCCCATGCGGCAGCAGTTGGAGGTGAAGAACGAGAGCTTGAAATAAGAGAAGATGAGAATCTTTTGGAGAAAGCCTGCTTCCATTACTACGCAGACTACAGCTTGATAATACTACAGCGAAATATTACCTGCATAGGATACAAAAATATGGCTAGGTTCCTGAGCGATTCAGGCTACGTTACCAGCTTGAGCCCGGTAATTGAGCCAACTGATTTGCAATGGATGATCAACAACAAAATCCATCTACGTCATGCCGAAATCGCAATAGCAAGACCCAGAAACCCCGAATTGTTTCAAAGAATGGAGCACGACTTCAACAACTCAATCGTAACTACACTTACTGGCACTGGAACTGCTATGCTCAAAATTGAGATTCGAGGAGATGCTAAATCGACAGACCCTGAATGTAGGTATCTTGCGCAAAACGTGAAACGAGCTTTTCGGGAGATGCAGGCGAATTTTGACGTTCGGAAGTGTAAACTATTGCTCGAACATGAAGACTCTCACATTACACACCCGGTCGACTTGGTTTTGGATCGATTGATCTTTCAGAAGGATATCGCGATCGAAACACGCTACCCGCCATTATTTGAGATATGGGAGGCCCTTACAGAAGCCCGGACTGAAAAAGAAGAGGAACTTCGGCGCTACTTTGGAAGTCTTGAAAGGATGCGGCTTACTTAGCTTTAATTATGAATAAGAATACAGTGATTCACTTCTCATCAATCGCATTCGTATCGGCTATGATTTGTTGGTTCATATGGCCTACGGTATCCGAATTCGAATCTAAGTCGATTCAACCGATTGCATCTGCAGTTTCAACTATCACAGGTATTCTGTTGGGCTTCATTATGGCGTCAATGTCCATCATTGGCGCAGCGCCCAGCAACACCCTTATTCGAAATACCAGTTTGACTGGTTACCTACCTCAACTTGTTGAGAGGCTTCACTATACTATGGGTGCACTTCTAGTCGTATGCCTCATATTTCTGGCCGTTTTGTTTGTACCGGAATCAAAGACCCTAAGATTAAGCGAAGCAGGAGCCGAGTATCGCTTGGGATCTGTGTTCGTTTTGGTCGGAATGTTTGTATTGATAATTGCTGTCTATCTGTTCTTGTGGACCTGGACAAAGTTCAAAGATTTTGCGAAGCACATGTAACGGATGTTTGTAATGGAGGATTAACAATTATTGAATTCAGTGTGAGATAGCAGCCCTGCGCCTAAATACCGTAGTGTCTTTGTGAAAGTCGCAGATCACTGTTTTTGTTGCTATCAGCGACCAGGCGGTGTAACCGAGCTTCACCGCGACTTGTTCTATTTTCTCGCCCGTCCATGCGGCATAAATTCTGATATCCTCATTGAGTTCAGCGCGAGCGAGTAGCCTAGTATAGGCTGCATCTTCTCGCTGTTTTTGTGATGACATTTTGGCCTCCTGACCAAGTAGTAATTACGACAGCAAAGCGTTATAGCCCGCCGAAGCGGGCTTTGATTTTAGAACGTAGTGGGTTGAGCAACGCCACGGATTGCCCACATAAAACCCTGCTGCAAATTTGTTTTACCGATTGCCACACATCGCTTGTCTGTCTTTTCATTTGCCTCCAGTTTGGCTATGTATTCATGGCATTGTTCTGCGAGAGCCTTTCCTTCATTCATTAAATCGATTTCGTCCTGGCTCAGATCGCGGTAGCCTGTAATTTTTTCGTGCTGGTCTTTCATGATTTACACCTCTTAGGGTAGTTGGTTGGGTCGCGAACGTGCGACGAATTGATCTACCAACTAAGCCCCAATGAAGGGGCTTATTGATTGGTTTATTCCGGAGTACTACTATCCAGATTTTCGCTTACAGCTGTCCCCGGAGTCGGATGGCCAGGCATCTATCGGGACCGTCTGCTGATTGCACCGGCTGTCTCCGAGGCACGCAACCATCGTGAGAGCGATGACAACCAAAACCGCTTTGAAGATCGTGTTCATGACTTTTTCTCCTGCAGTCTTTTCACCCCGCAACTTGCCAGAACTGACTTGGCATCGGCCGGTATGTCTTTCTTCATCTCGGCCGCTTTGTGTTGCTCGCCTTTCACTTCACCTGGTGGCTTCTGATAGCCTGTTTGTTTGACTGGTGACCCGAGGGTCTCCAGCACCTGCTTGAGGTAGTTGTGATTGGCCAGCGGCTGACCTTTGCTTTGCGCGGCACGTTGCTTTTGAATGTTGTCGACCGTCCGTTCCAGGGCGGCCGACAGAGGCCCTGACAACTCAAGAACTTCTTTTGCCAGCTTCAGGGCGCGGGTGTTGCTTAAGTCTTGCTTAGCGGGCCTGAAAAGGCCCAGATACTGGATCAGCGGAACCGACACATCACGTGGCTGTTTGGCCAGCAAAGCCAACAGCTGAGAGCTGGCTTCGTCCTGAACAATTGCCTGCAGATCAATACGGTGATGACAGCACGGACAGCGACCCAGTTGCATTACTCGGCTCCTGCGTGACTGATGCGAAAGCGTTGGTAGTAGTTATCGTCAACACGGTCTGTTGACGCCAGCTGCTTGATCACACCATTGCGCCCAAAGAAGTCATTGATCTGTTCATGTACATTGCGCCGATCTTCAATCCGGATCATGTTCGTGTTCATGGAAACGGATGCAGGACCAGGGGTGTAGTTTCGTTTTGTGGATTGGTTAAGCATTGTTCTATTCCTATGTGAGCCAGTTAAAACATCGTCAGCTGATCGATGTCAGACGAGTTGATCCCCAATTCAGCGCGAATCTGCTGCACACGCCTCTGGGTATAACCCGTATTCAGGGCGATATCTCGCGACGGCACCCGTGCGGCGGTCATCTCTGCGATGAGCCTGTATTTGATTTGCCGGACGGCCGCATCGAGCTTTGGAAACGAAAGTTCCTCGCTACGATAGGCATCTACCAACGCCTCAAATGCTTCCATACCAATGATCTTTACAACATCGTGATCTGCATGTGCCTCATTTGGCACATACAAACGCACACCGTTGTATGCCTCTCCCAATTTGAGTGTGGCTGGCAACCCAATCACAGATGCCAGCTCTCGGTGCAGCTCAGGCAAAATATCAGGGTTGATTTTTTTCGGATCAATCGACATGGTTTAAACCGTGTTTATTGGTCAATTAAATTGGTTTTATAGCTATCCAGTCCGCGCTGTTGGTGCGCTTTTTTAAGAGTCTCTATCGCCGTATTCAATTGCGCAGATGAGATCCACTCAAAGCGTTCCAGGCCAGGGACATGATTCATGCAGTAGCGTTCCATTGCTTTGCGCGATCGATCGTTGACCACCCCTGCATTCGCCAATGAATTCCATAGCGCCATCAACTTCCCGATACGTGGATTGCGCCAGCCGGGAGACGAAGCCTTGCCGTGTTTTTTGGGAACGAACCTAGCCTTAAATCCCAGGCTACGGCATTGATCGAGTGCCGCCTCAAGCTGTTCAATTGTCATCGTCGTTGCGCTGAACTTGCCGTTTTTCTCTGACGCACCGTTCATGAACAAAATGTGCCTGTAATCGTCATCGGTAAAACCTGGGCGCAGCTCCTTCAGGTGCCGGTTGGCCACGGCCAGAAGCTTGTAGTAGCGGTTACGATCATCTGTGTGTTTCAGCGCCGCGCTCATTGATCACGCTCCCAGGTGGCCACGGCCGCCGCGAGAATCTCGAAAGTCTGCATAAAGTCACAGAACACCTGATAGCTGGTATTGTGATCCCACTCGATCGCATCCGCGTCGGCCGGGATCTCTGTCAAGATGTGGGAATAGCTTCGGCTTGGAGAGAAGCGCTTGGCCTCCATTGCCTGGGCAACCAATGTGGTTTTATCCAGCAAGTCGCGAACACCTTCTGCTGGCTTCTCGATACCCAGACTTTCATACACGATGCTCTGCACTTGGCTTTCCAGGAAAGAAATCTGCTCGCGCAGATAGCTTAGGTGCCGAACCGGCGAAGGATAGCTTCCGGAGTACACCTCATGAGCGCGATACAACATTGCTTGCATAGCGGTATAAGGGTTGCCGGTATTCATCAGAATATAACGCTGAACCCATAGGGCATGGTGGGCCAGCGTATACGGGTTATGTATGAGCTGGTGGCCACCATTGACCGGCGTTCGACTCATGAGTAGAGCGATTTCCTCAACGCTGGTCTTGAACTCGTCAATGTGGGTGTAATCCAGCATCTGACCCGAAATTGATTCGGTAATCATTGGTTGTGAGATTGTAGCGTTCATGGTTTGGCTCCCGAGGTTATTTACGTTTTGGGCTAAGGTTGAGGGCCTTCTTGGCGACGGCATACACCACGTCGGCACTCACGGTATTGTGTTGTGGAATGCCATATCGCTTGATGTTTGGAATCAAGCCATTCACCAGCATTCGCATCGATCCATCGCACAAGGACCAAAAGGCATTGAAAATGTCCTCGCGTAGATCGCCGTCTTCGTCGAAGATCTCCGGGCGATCATCAAAGCTCACTGACACAATCGCACGTGCATCATCCTTGGTAATGTGAAAGATGGGCTCAGGGAAAAACGGTGCTCGCGAGCGAATCTGATCGAACTGACCGCCTTCGGGTTTGATCAATGAGTAGAGTTGTGATGTACCGGCCAGCACTACGCCAATATTGCCTAGATCCATCAGTCGCCGAATGGTCTCTAAAGACTTTGGATTTACCGTCTCGGCTTCATCCAGAATCAACAAACCGTTTTCGATCTTGGCAACATGGGAAACGACGGTTTTGAATTTTCGATGGACCGGCACATAGTTGGTAAATTGCTTGATTCCCAATTTCTCGACCAATTCATCAACCAGGCAGCCAGTGTTCATGCCAGGGTACGATTCCACCATCCAGGTGTTTGCGTGTTCCTCTGCATACTCTTTTAGCGCACGGGTTTTCCCCGTGCCCACGTTGGCCGCTACTACCGAGAACATGGCGCTCACGCGGGCTTGCTTGCAGGCCGTATTGACAATGCGAGATACGCTGGTTTCAACAAACGGTGTGTATCCCGATTCGGTTTTGCGCTCGTCAATATTGCGAATGGTCTGCATTAGTTTTGTCAGGTTCGTCGTGACATGACCGGTGTAATTGCCGTTAAGCAGCATATTGACCAGCGCCGGGCTCAACGATGCAGCCGTGGAGAGATACCTGCCTGCTCTTTTGCGGTTATTCAGCCATTCGATAATCTCTTTTATTGCCGCCTTGTCCTCAGCCGAATACTTGCTGGTCCACTCAGTAGGTACCGTGTGCGGCTTGAAGCGAGAGGCACTGGGGTCTACTGTTACGGCGTCTGTTTTTGCTGGCATTTGTTGCTCCTGTTGTGTGCTGTTAATCAAACTCATTTAGGTCGATGTCCAGATCGATATCGACATCTGGAGCCTTCGGCTCTGGCTCCGGCAAGCTGCTCTGCAATTCATGCAGCTCTTCGTACTGGTGGTTGTTTTCGACTAAAGCTCCAGAGCGGAGCTTCACTTCGTGAATCTTGGCTTCGAGACGCTTGACTGCGGCATCTCTGGATTTTTTGATTTGTTCATCTAGACGAGACTGAGGAATAAAGACTTTCTTGCAATCCAACTCGGCATCGCATATCAGGCGGCCACTTTCATCTCGTACAGTAATGACGGTGTCGTCTTCGAAGGAGTACTCGCATACAACCGAGCGTGAGTTGTGCTGTATTAGAATCGGGTGGTAGTACTTGCGATTGTGAAGCGTTACGCATGAACGCTGTACGACTCTACTCTCGCGCGCTTTCAAGACATCCTCTGGGTCTATATGCAGTGGCGTGCGCTCCAGTGTTGACCAAAGCTCATGCGGAGTCGTGTCAGGGAACTCGGGGTGTGGTCTGTTGTGGTAGTTCTCAAGCCACTTTGTAAAGCCATCGCACCACTGTCCAAGTGTGGGTGCTTTTTTTCGTTTGGCTTTTACTTCTCGGTACCAGACTCTGGCCACCTCTTTTGAATGACCTTCGCCGCAGAAGGCCTCGCCAAACGAGACGCCATAATCACGTTCCATTGTTCTGAAAAAACGTTCGACCTGGCCCTTGGCTTTTGCGTTACCAGGTATGGCGAATATGGTTTGGATGTTGAAGCGATTGTAAAAACCAATCGCCTCATCGCTCATGATTTTTGACTTGTACCCACACCCGTTGTCGACATACAAGATTGCGGGTACATGGTCATGATTTAGAAGCGACCTTCCGATTGCTTGTATCGTTGCGACACCTGACTCAGCGCTGCTTAGGTGCCACCCTACAATGAAGCGTGACTTCACATCCATGAATACAGTCAGCTCCGCACGCCAGGTACCACTGCCGCTGTTCGGGTGCTCCAGGTAAACGTCGATGGTGTGGCCGTCTGCCTGGTAGATCGCGCCTACAGGAACATTCTCACAAGTACGTGAAATGAAATTCTTCTGGCTGTTGTTGTAGAGGTGTTTGCCAATGCGTGCTGGCGAGTTCTTACCCAAGGTTTCAGGCAGAGACTTAAGGTACTTGGTTACGCGAGAGTCTGTCGCACTCTCAAAATCGTGATACTCACGTAAACGCCTGGCAACCCATTGATAGCTCACCTGGTTGGGGTTTTGAAACAGCTGCACCGCAAGTGCTTCCCAGCCGTAGTCTTTACGTACACGGCCCGTGTACTTATCTAGAAGGCCGCTTTTGCCTTCATCCTGGTACGCCTTTAACCAGCCATGAATGGTTGAACGCCCAGGCACTTTCCCTGCTCTGCCAAGAGACTCAGCTAGCGCCATGTAAGAAGGGGTACACTGTTTGCTTTCAATCTTTTTTAGAAGGTTGCGGATGGCTACGTTCGCAGACCCGCCTTTGGACACGTGATCCAAAACAGGTTTGAGAAACTGCTCGCGACTGCTCGCAACCTCTCTCTGTTTGAACGTGGCCGCTTGCCACTGCTCAGATGTCGTTTTAGCTACGGGTGCGTTGTGATCCATTACTTCCTTCACCAACGCATTAATCGGTACTACGGCTGCCATGCAAAGCTCCGCTTTTCAAATTAAGATTCTGTTTTCTTAGGTCGACCAGGCTTACGTGGCCGGTTGCGCGCTCTTTCTTCTTCACGTATGCGTTTCTGCTGCTCATGCTCTTCAGTCATGTACTCACGGTCAGAGATGGACTGCATGAGTTCTTGTTCATTGAAGGTGTAATCAATGGAGAGGGGCTCTACGTAGTCGCCTAGCTGAGCATGCAGTTTGTTGACCGTTAGCGTTGCGCGCGCCTGAATTGCTTTGCAGTGAATATCTACGTTGGTAATGGCAACCGATAGAGAGTTGTCCTGACCTGTTTGAGCGATCTCATTGAGCTGGTCAATCATTTGCTCAAACTCATCAATTCTCAGATTGATTTCGTTAGCGAGGGCATTGGCCTCATAACGAATGTCATTCACATAGTCGGGATACTTGGCGTTCAGTTGTCGGCGACCTGCCAAGGTATCGAGGAGGGCTCGGTGTTCTAACTGCTTGGTTTCTTTATCGAGTTCCAGATCCGCTTTTTCGGCTTCCAACTTGCGAATTCGGTCACGCATTTCTTGATAAGAAAGGGCTTGTAGGTCAGGGCCGTTTTCAGAGTCACTGTCGGCTAGCAGCTCTTCGATGATTTCTACGTCTAGCTTCGCCAATGAGACGAGTTTCTTTTGTCCCAGCCCTGTTAGCTTGGGTCTCTTTGATTCTGGGACTGAGAGTAGTAGTCTTGCGACCTGCATTTTCTCTCGCACAGTTCGCATCTTGAATCCGGCGCTTTTGAGCCAGGTTTCAAATTCGCCGTGGGGCAGTTTTTCTTTAAGCGCCAAGAAACAAAATCCTTGCTGAGCTTGTGCGCGTACAAGATGATTTTGTTGCTCAAGCAGAAGGTCCTTAAGTTCCTCAATGTCTTCAGGTATGTCGACTGATATTGGAATGTTTGAATTTACTAGGTTGGCTAATTCCTTTTCCAGATCGGCCTCGGGGGCCGTTATCACGATGTCTGTCATATTTGACGTCTCCTATTTTAAAACGGCGCTGGCGCCGTTTTGCCATGTGTGCGTATTGATTTTTCTTGGTTTGGTTAGCTTGCTTTTCTAAGCTCTGATTCCGCAGCGCCTTTTGCTGGGAGTCGGCCTCTCGTGCTGTTGCCGCGGAGCTTTTTGTACTTGGCTGGACATGTCAGATATTTCCCAGGCCAGAGTTTTTCGGTGGGAATGTCGATAATTGAAGAAATGGCATAAGCGACTGGATGGCTCACTTTGGTGCCTCGTATTACTTCCGTTACAACGGATTTACTTACCGACTCTTGTTCGGCGACTTTCGTCAAGGTCCAACCTCTTTTTTGCAGCTCACAAACAATTTCCGCCCAATGTAAAAGCATTCTTTTTTGATCCTCTCTATGCGATACTGACACGATAAATCTAAAATGTTCGATAAATTGAACATTAATTCTATATGTGGGACATGTCAACCTTTCATGCATCACAATTAATAATAATGTTCTATAGGTGGAATATGGCTTCTGTTGGTTCGCGACTACAGGAAGAAAGAAAACGGCTAAAAATAAGTCAGGCCGAATTTGGAAAGATAGGTGGGTGTGGAAGAACCACACAGATTCGGTACGAGTCTGATGAGGGGTCTCCAACTCTTGATTATTTGGACAGGATTGGAGATGCCGGTGCAGACATTATCTATATCGTTTCAGGAGAAAGATCCGGAAAGGCGAGATACGAATCACCGCTGGAAGCGATGCAGGTTGTAATCGAAGTACAAGAAGAACTAAAGCTCAAACTTGAAGCAGAGCAAATTAGGAATCTGACAGGGTTGACCTATTCCGCAAGTCTTGATCGCGAACAGTTAAAGGCAGTTGTGCTTGGCTCCTACCAACTTGATGGCATTGACATTGGCACCCCCTCTGAATCGAAACAATAAATTTCATCAACATATCTTTTTCCTTACAACGTTTCCGGTCGGCTAGATTCTCTTTATCATTTTTCACAGAATAATCCTTGAACTCCAGCGTCGCTGGCTGCTGCCCAGCAACATTGTTATTTGGTTACCGTATATCGTATTATTTGGCCACTAAATCTACACCGTCCTTCCGCCCCGTATCGCGGAGCTTTGCGCAGCTTTCGCTGTGCGTACTTCCGTGGTCGGGTCGAGAGCGGCGAATACAATACCCCTTGTGGGAAATACCCGCCGGTTCGTGTAGAGCCAGTTGAGGCCCGGCCTGCCAATGCCTCAAAGCAATGTGAATAGTTGATCATTTGTTTAGGAATCTGACAAGCGCCGCCCCGTCAAATGCGAGTGTGATGGAGTTCACGCCACCTGACACCGCGTGTCGCCTTTTACAGCATCGAGTTCACAAAAAGGCCCCAAAAGCGACAAATTTGTCGCATCGTGAACAAATGTAAAACTGCAGTTGTCCAGACTTTTATGTGATGTATTCCACGAAATTTACGTGGTCTGAATGAGGGCGGATATGAAAAATGGGACACATATCAGGTGTTTGCTGGCAAGAGAAGCGGCACAGTTATCCCAAACGGAAGCCGCACGGCGATTGAATCGCAGTGTGCGTTCGATCCAGCGGCTGGAAAAACACGATCGGGAAGATGTCTCCATCTTTCAGCAACTGGGAGATATATACGAATGCTCACCGATTTGGCTGGAATATGGCCTGGGCCCCATGCAAAAAGATTCGCGCCTGGCTGGAATTGCCAGCACCTGGTCTCGGCTTTCGGAGCGACAGCGCGATATGTTTTGGAAACTTTTGATTCAAATACTGGAGAGTAATCAGCATGCAAAAACAAGCGATCGCATTCTTTATGATTATATTGGCTTCTTCCTTTAGCCATGGTTATGACTCCATCGCGCAGCAGGTTTTTAATTATGAATGCCAGCAGCTGAATCATCTCGATTGCAAGTTCCAGTGTGACTATCGTGGGCCCGGTGATTTGACCTTTCATGTTGAAAAGGGCTTTGATGAAAAAGACGAGCACTGCCAGTATGAATTTGGAAAGGTATTGTTGCGATACGCTGCCCATGGTGGCGAGCTATATAAAACCACGTACGAATCCAAAGGCGATGACTACTATCGAAAACATCAGATAACCAATCGCAATGGAAGGAAAATTTCTTGGGAGTGCAGTATTGCATCTGGACAGTGCGAATAAACATCACCGACAAGCCGTTTAAAGGGTGTTTAACTTCAACGATCGCTTTTTAGAGGTGCCATTACCGCACTTTCAATTTTAGGCGCTTAAAACGGCCTAGAATCGCTCAGATTATTTTAGCCTGGGAGAAATGACCGTGAGAATAAAAACGAGCTGTGTGCTCCAACTAATAATCCTTGTACTTAGTTTTAATGTGTGTGCGGATGAATATGATGATTCGCTAGTTGACCGTGCCAATGTTTTTTTGAGCGAAGAGTATTCGCTTTTAGAAATCACCAATCCCGAATCACTTATAAGAAACTGGAATCAAATCGAAGGGATTGACTTACTCACATTTATGTACAAAGAAAAGAGTGCTCATTTTAGCCGAACTAATGCCGCTCCTCATATGCTTCACAAATGGGCAAATCAAAGAGCATCTTACGCAATGTTGAATCACAACGATCCGGTCGTTTATTCTCTTGTGGCGATGATAGAAAACTACAGATATTTTTTGAGACTCAGATTGAATGACGGCAATGGCCGCCCGTATCAGGGAGATACATATTACGAGGCAAAACACCTAGTTATTAATGCAGGTCGTCGTCTGGCTACTCTCGTGGACCAGAAGTATACTGACGCAAAAATTCTTCGCCCCGAAAAAGTAATAGAGTTTTAAACAAACGTTGAAGACCAATCTTACGCTCAACGAACTAAACGTTAGATAGCTAAAACTTCCCCCGAAATATTTCACGTGTTGGCCTTTATCCTATCCTCGGATAATGGGCCCTATGAAAAATACACCGCACACAATCTATGACTTCAAGGGCCTCGACGATTGGTTTGAAGTGTTCCGCGCGGGAACCCAAACCGATAGCAAGGGGCGTGAAGCCACCTTCACCCAGGACGACCTTGACAGCATTGTTGCCAACCATAGCGCTGAGCAACCTGCGCCTTTGGTCGTTGGGCATCCCCAACAAAATCACCCTGCCTATGGCTGGACCGCAGGGCTGAAGCGCGACGGTGACGTGTTGCTGGCTAAGGCCCAAGATGTGGTGCCCGAATTCCAGTCTGCGGTTGAGGCCAAACAATATCGTCACCGTTCAGTGTCTTTGGTGCCAGCCGAAAATGGCTATCGCTTGCGCCATATCGGTTTTCTCGGGGCTGTTGCGCCCGCTGTGCCAGGTCTGAAAGATATTGCCTTTAATGCGGGTGATGAATCCGCCACGTTTGAATTCTCGGTTGACGACGCTGTTCGCAGTGTTAGCTGGCGCTTTGGTTCCATTGCCACGCTATTCCGCCGATTTAAAAACTGGTTTATCGAACAGGAAGGGGCCGAGGCAGCCGAGCAGCTGATTCCGGAATACACACTTGAAGATCTCACCACCGCGCAAGAACGCATTACCAGCGATCTGGACCGCAGCGAATTAAAAAACAGTTTTCAGGATTCGCGAAAAAATTCCACTGACACCATCACTATTCACTCCGATTCACCAGAGGAGACTCCTATGTCGGACAAAAAATCATTTAGCCAGGCAGATCTGGACGCGGCGGTGGAGGCTGCTGTTGCACCGCTAAAACAGGAGCGCGATGCGCTCAAGCAACAACAGCAAGAAGCCTCCTTTAATACCAAGCGACAGGAAGCAACAACTTTTGTCAATGGATTGGTCGACAAGGGCGTGCTGCTACCTTCGCAATCGGGCGGCATGATCGAGTTTCTGGCGGCACTAGATGGCGATGAAGAATCCAGCTTCGAGTTCAGCGTTGGAGAAGGTGAGCAGGCACAGACCAAAAAATCAACGCCTCAATCCTTCATGAAAGAGTGGCTGAGCGCGCTACCAAAACAAATTGAATTCAATCGCAAGTCCGATGCAGGTGACGATCTGGATGACAGCACCAGCTCCGATTATGCAGCGCCAAATGGCATGACCGTCGATCCGGATCGTGCCGCGCTGGATAAGAAAGCGATGGATTATTCCAAACAGCACAACGTCGATTACGCGACGGCTGTTCAACTAGTGGCGCAGGAGGATTCGTGATGCCAAAAACCCATATACCCGTTTGTCCGATCACCGTCACTGCCAATGGCGTGCTTATTGCCAACCGCTTTGTCGGCGCAGATAAAGCACAAGCCGGTGCTGGTGCCAATACTCTCGGCGTTGCCATGCATCCTGCAGAGGATGGTGATGATGCCACCATCGAAACCCTTGGAGTCGTCTCCGTTGAAACGGGTGCGTCCGTGACAATTGATTCGCTGGTGGAATCGGACGCCTCGGGGCGCGCAGTTGATCAATCGGCTGGCGAAGCGGTTGGGCGTGCATTAGATGGTTCAGCGGCTGCTGGTGAGTTTGTCCGCGTACTTTTGATTCGTAACTAAGGAGTAATCGCAATGACATTGAGCAGAGCGCAAGCACGAGTAGTCGATCCGGTTCTTTCCCGGACGGCTCAAGGCTATAAAAGCCAGGAATTTGTAGGGCATCACCTGATGCCGTTTGTCAATATATCCCGATCCGGCGTGATGTTGATGAAGTTTGGTAAGGAAGCGTTTGTGCGCTATCTGACACGTCGCGCACCTGGTTCAAAGGTCAGTCGTGTGCAGTATGGATTTGCCTCAGAGCCCGTCGCATTATTCCAAGATAGTTTGGAAGGCGTTGTACCTCGTGAGTGGATACGCGACAGTGAATCTCTACCGGGCGTTAATCACCAAATCACGGCTGTAAACAATGTAATGCGCAGCATCATGCTGGGCCACGAGGTTGACGTCGCTGCATTGGCATTGGATGCCAACAACTATGGCATCAATAACAAGATTGCATTGACATCGGGTGTCGATAGCTGGGAAGTCGGCACGGTGAATGTTGCCAAGCAGTTCCGTGCTTATCGCGAGGCAATTCGAGCCCAGATTGGTGTTTACCCCAATACGGTTGTGTTCTCTCCGGACGACTGGAATGCCCTGGCCGAAAACGCGGATGTGCGCGATCGCTTCAAGTACACCAGCTCGGACTCGCTGACCACAGCGATGGCGGCCAAGTACCTCGAAGTCGACAACGTGTATATCGGAAAGTCTGTCTCGACAGTAGAAGCGGATGCCGCCTTCGATGATATCTGGACGCACACGGTGCTGGCTTACGTGCCACCTGAAAGCGAGCGCAATATCGCGGTGCCGTCGTACGGCTACAGCTACCGACTCGATGGCCACCCCATGGTTGAGGAGGGCTATTACGAGAAGGATATCAAGTCCTGGGTGTATCCCGTTGAGTATGAGCGTCGCCCATACCTGGTCGGGATGAATGCCGGGTTTCTGATTCAAGGCGCAGCGGGCTAAGGAGGCTGTCATGAGTAATGAAGAAATTCTAATCGCGTGCTTTGTTGTTTCGCCTATCTTGTTTGAGGGTGAGCGCGTGGTCAACAAGGATGTGTCACTGACTTCTAAGCAGATTTCGCGCTTTAAGAAGCTAGACCCTTGTCCGATTGTCGTGAAGGAAAACGAAGCGAGCAATTCGTTGGCTTCGGAGCCAGGCGGTTCGACAGTGCAGTCTCCAGAGGCGACTGCGGGTTCTGATCCAAACGATTCTGGGGGGGCAGCGGCCGACCCGGATGAGGGTTCAGAGCCCGGTGACTCGAAGGAGCCAGTTTCCGCGACTGAAAATAAGTCCGATACGGCAGCCAAACCCAAACCCAAGTCCAAGCCGCAGGCCAAGAAGTAGGCTTGTGGCTTCGTTATAACCCAAGCGAAGCGAAGAGAGGGGTGGGTCCGGTTACCGGTGACCGGGCCCACGCAGTCCCTATAGCCGGATAACGTTGGAGCAATGCATGTACGCCACCCTTCAAAACCTCTGTACCCAGTATGGGTATCGTGAAATTTCTCAATTGTTGTGTGATGAGGATTCGCTGCTAACAGAGGACATGTTGCGCACGGCCATCGCGGGAGGCGATCTGACTGTGTATACAGCAGAAGAACAGGAAGACATCGCGGCAGCCGTGAACCGTGGCAATGATGCATTGACCAGGCAAAGTGCCTTGATGGATAGCCGTATTGCTTCGGCTTACAACCTGCCTCTACCCGCAACGGCCATTGCTGCATCACCGCTGGAGGAATGTTGCCTGGCACTGACTCGTGCCTATTTGTGTGATGACAGCGACAACACCTCTCAAGTTATCGAGGGGTCACGCACACGTTGGATCAAGTGGCTGGTGGATCTGGCCAGTGGGCAAACCGTGATTCCGGGCGGAGATCGTATCGGCGACGGCGGAATCGACAAGCAATTTCATAGTACGGCCGTGAGTGATCGCACGGATTTGAGCAACTATTAAAAAACGCCCAGGGGGCGGTGGCGGATAACACCCTCTGTTCGGCTTGACCACGCCTTCCGGTTTCGGCACCGGTAAAAGATGGCAAGTGACGAACTGCCTTCGGGCACCTTGTGAATCAGGAGTGAACATGACCGGCATCGCACTGCATTACAACATCGATATTGAACATCCGATCCGTGGATTGGATGCGCTGGCGAACGTGGACCGGTCTGCGTTGCTGACAGATATCGCTGAGCTTGTGATCGAAGATACGTTGGAAAACTTCGAGAACGAGCGTGCGCCAGACGGAACTCCCTGGATACCGAGCCAACGTGATGGCAAAACGCTACAGGACAAAGGTCATTTGCGTGACAGTTTGACGTATGTGTTGGCAATTCAGGAGAGCAATGTCGAGATCGGAAGCAATATGGATTATGCGGCAATCCATCAGTTTGGCGGCCATGCAGGTAAGAACCATTCTGTGAAAATCGACGCCCGGCCTTATCTGGGCTTGAATGATGACCTCCGCCAGGAGATTGGTAATACCGTTCTCTGGTATCACGAGCAGGCATTGCAGCTATGAGCATTACAAGCTTTTTAAACATCGTTGAATCAGCGTTCAAAGGTGGCTTAAACGGTGTCAAAACGCTGGAGCAGTCAGGTGGAACCCTCAATCCGGCCTACCTGGTTGAGCGTCAATTTTCGGCACCGGCTGTTTTCCTGGCGTTTACCGGGGCAATCAAGCCACGCGAACAGGACGAACGTGATCTAAACCAATATGGCCGCGTGATGGCCTGCCGCTTTGGTGCGATGGCGATAGGTAAACATGCCAAGAGCCAGATTGCCGCACAGCAAATTGCCCTGACGATGGCCGAGCAGATTGTGGTGCAGCTCTACAGACAGAATTTTGGTCTCGAACATGTGGCTCAAGCCTACAACTGTAGCATTGAACAAGTGGCCGTGGGCCGCGACGGCAATACCGGACATTTGAGCTTCTGGCGAGTGACCTGGTGGCATGGTATGGCTCTGGTACCAGATGACTTGCAGTCCCTGATAGACACTTTTGACGGCTACGATGCGGACCACTTCGCACAAGACGCCGACCAACAAACTGACGCCCCGACGATGGAGACAGAGGAAACCTACTCATGAGTCAACCCAAAAAAGTATTTGTGAAGCCAGCCCCCAAACGCAAACCACGCCATCCGGATATCGGCCGTAACATTGAGCCGAGCGGCGAATACATTGTGGATTCCCCCACGCTCCGTCGAATGATCCGAGACCAGGACGTGCTAAAGAGCCTGCCAAATGGCAAAACGAAGCGAGCCAAAAAGCCAGGCAGCAAACCGGCAGATAAAGGAGCCTCCGCATGAGCAGCATCTTTTCCTTTAATAACATTTTTACCAATACCCGATTGCCCGGATTTCAGGGTGAGCTGGATCCCAGTCAGGCAAACACCGGTTCTCGCAATTGGAATTTGCTGGTTGTCGGCCAACGCCTGGCGTCGGGAGCCGTCGACGCTCTGGACCCCGTTAGGATTACTACCGTTGCTGAAGCGGAAACAAATTTTGGCCGTGGATCCATGCTGGCGAACATGCTGAAAACTGTCTTGGATAACAACCCTGGCAATGCCGTGTGGGCAATTGCCTTAGATGATGTCGCTGGTGGCTCGGGCGGAAATGCGGCTGCCGGGAGTATCACGCTTGCGGGCAATGCCTCGCACAGCGGCCGCATCGTAGTATCGATCGCTGGCAAGGAAGTGGGCGTGGGTATGGTGGCAGGCGACACACCAAACACAATGGTTAGTCAGATTGTGGCCGCGGTGAATGCCGCCAGTGACCTGGACGTGAATGCAGCACAAAATGGTGGCACTACTGAACAGATTGACTTTACTGCTAAACACGCGGGAGAAACCGGCAACGCGTTGGTCGTGAAGATTCGTGTGGAAGCAGCCTCGGAAGTCACAGCGCCGACGTTGACCAGCAATGGCACGATTACTTTGACAGGCGGTACCGGCAATCCCGATATTGTTGATGTGCTGGACGTGATGGGGAGCGACTGGTATCGCTGGATGATCATGCCCTATACCGATGACACCAACCTGACCGCGCTGGAAACGGAATTGGAGAATCGCTTCTCACCTAGCAAGCAGATTGGCTGCCGCGCCTTTATTGCCTTTGCCGGAACCTACGGCGCCGCAGCAGCATTTGGTGATACGCGCAATAGTCCACATGTGAGCTGCATGGGAACAGGGTCCTCTGATACCCCGCCGTGGATCTGGGCTTCAGCAATTGCGACCGTTTGTTCAAATTCCTTGGCAAATGATCCGACCCGACAGATGCGATCACTCAAACTCAACGGCGTGAAACCTCCACGAGTGCAAGATCGGTTTATCGATACCCAGCGTGATTTGCTGCTGTTTGATGGCATTAGCACCTACACCGTTGGTAGCGATAACTCTATCTACCTGGAAGCCATTATCACGATGTACCAGGAGAACGCGCAAGGCTTGCCGGATGACAGCTTGTTGTATCTGAACACGATGGAGTGGTACGAAATGTACCGCTATGAGCAGCGTGTGCTATTTGCACCATACGCCCGTGACAAGTTAGCCGAAGACAGCCCGACGCTGCCGAAAGGCCAGCCAATCATGACGCCAAAGAAAGCCAAAGGACTACTGGCAGACTGGTATGCCCGTTTGATGGTAGGTACCTATGGCTGGTGCGAGCAACCTGAAAACTATGAACCCCAGGTGGTCAAAAACGGCAATCGCCTGGAGATTATCGACAATCCGAACCCTGTTGAGAATAACCGACAGCAGTTCGTTCGCAGCGTAATGACTTTGTAGGAGTGACGCGATGAGTATTGAAAACGTTCTGCATATTGATTTGCAAGACATCGGTCGTGTGAGTGTGGATAGCGCCTCCTTTGTACCGTCTGGCCGCGCCCATTCTTTGGAAAGTGGTGAGGAAGGTGACGTGGGATTTGGCTCGACACACCGAGCCGCCAAGCTGGACTTCAGCATCTTTAAGGTTGCAGGTTTGTCGGTGCAGCAGATCAACGACTTTAGTGGATCGATCACAATACAAACCGATGAAGGGAGTACCTATCTGATGACGGATGCACGGCTGGTCGGTGACGTGACGCTCAGCAACGGCCGTATGGGCGGCACCTTTCATTCGTTGAACTCTCGAGAGGTCGGCTAGCAATGAAGCATGAGTTTGACCTGCCCGATGGACCAACGCTGGATGGGGTTGCGCAAACCTGCACGGTACTCAAGGAGCTTTCTGGTGTTGATTATGCTCAATGCCTGGAGGAGGCGGAGAAAATTGTGCAAGTGCCCGTTGGCTATGACGACAAGGGCAATGCGATTTTCGAAACCCAACTTGTCGCGAGCCCCAATAAGATGGCCATGCTGGTAATGCGTAAACGTATCGCGAGGATCGGAGAGTTCAAAGCTCCAATTCCCGATTCTGTTTGGTGCAAACTCAGTGCGTCGGACATCAACAAACTGCTGGAAGAATCCAACAACTTTGATGACGCGCTGTCTGGGGTGCAGCCGTTGGGGGAAGCGCACTCCGGCTCGCCCGAGACCTGATTCAGGCGGCCAACCGCCTCAGCCGTTGTAGCGCGAATTCGCGTGCTGAACTGCTGACTCTGACTGTCCGCCAGCTACTTCAATATATAAGGCACAACCATGAGTGAGCATTCGCTTGATGCCAGTGTCATCGTTGACCTGGATGGCAACCTAAGACAGAACGCCAAACGATTCCAGCAGGCCTTGGGTACGATGAGCCGAACTGGCGGCCAGCATCTGACACGCCTGCAACGTACGACCGCCCGATTGGACCGCGTGATGGGCAGATTGGGTAACCGTTGGGTTGCCCTAGCCAGTGGTGGTACCGTCGTGGCGGCAGGCAGACAAGTGCTGGACTTTGACGCCAAGTTGCTACGCATGCAAACCAGTGCGCGAATGAGTGATAAGCAAGCCGCCAGCCTGAAGGAGCGCTTGCAGGAGATTGCCAACTCAGACGATATTCGCGTACCGATAGATGACTTGACTGATGCGGTCGCGCAGTTCCTGGATAAGACCGGCGATACAGATTACGCGCAGGCGCAGTTGCACAACATTGGCATGATGATGCAGGGCCTGGGTGTTGAGGCTCGCTCAGCCGGTTTACTGTTGGCCCAATTTTGGGAGGATGGCATACAGGATCCGGCACACGTCGAGGCACTGATGGATCGCTTGTTTTATCAGTTTAGTCAGGGCTCGGTATCTGTTGCCGATATTGCGCGAGTGTCCTCCGAGTTGTTTTCGACCGTGCGTCGTCAGGGGCCTGACGCGATTGCCGAAATTGGCGCACTGGCCCAGGTGTATGCCAAGACGGCGGGGAATGCGAGCAAGGCGCAGACGTCGCTCAAAGCGACGGTGCGTATCCTCGACAATGCTAAAAAAGCGGCGATCATTGACAAGGCGCTTGTCAGTGCTGGCCTGGAACCCATTCGCCAGGCAGACGGTATGATCCGGTCTTTGCCAGAACTATTACTCGACATCACCAAGGTTGCCAAAGATTCTGCACCAGTACTCAGTAGCATATTCGATGGCGAAGCCTTCGATGGTTTGAAGTCTTTACTCGACCCCAAGAACAAGGCCCTGTTGATGGATATGGTCAACGGCACGGTCGAACTCAACTTGACGCAGCGCGCTTCAATTCGCAACGCAGGTAGTGCCGCTGCGGCTCTGACCAGTTTGCGTAACGTGGCGCGAGAATTCGCTGACACACAACTATCCGGCCCTATCCAGGAGCTGGCCGATTCCCTAAATGATTTAGGCAGTGAGCGCTTGATGGAAGTACTGGATACTGCGCTGGAAGTTGCCGCGGCATTAGGTATGGTCCTGGTGGGTTACAAAGCGCTGCGCGCAGGAACCAACGTGTATCAGGGAGCCAAGTCACTGGGAAAAGCTGGAGGAGGTCTGGCAGAGACGGCCAGCATGGCGGCTCCGATTCCTGTTTTTGTGGTGAACAACATTTCAGGGCTTGGCGGTGGTAGCGGCGCCAAGACGCCGGGGAAAAATGGCGGCCCTGGCAAAGTTGGTAAACTAACCAAGCTGGGAAGCAAGGCGGCGATGGCAGGCTCCGGCGGACTGGCGGCAACCGGAGCTTTTTCAGTCGGATATGGCATTGGCTCGGTCTTAAATGAGGCCCTGGAAGGGACGGCATTTTATGATTGGCTGGGTGCGAGCATTGCCCGTGCAATGGCGCTTGGCAGTGATGATGCTAGGGCCGCGGTTGATGCCAATGGTGACCGGCATCCTATCTATGGCAATGTTGGCTGGTCTAACCCGACTGCCAAGCAAAAGGAAGTCGCGAGGGTGGAGCTAACGTTGGACCGCGAAGCCTCCAAGCTGCTAAAGCCCAAGACAGTTGAGCGTAGCGAGAAAGTGGATGTCGAAGCCTCTTCCAGTTTTGGAGGTTTGTGATGAGCTGGATAGACCAACTGTTACCGGCCAGCTTTGGCGGCCAGCCTTTCTTCGTGGATGTGGGCAGCAGTGGTGGCTTTGGTCGCCGCTATGAGCTGACCAACTACCCCTTTAGCGATCGCTTCGATGTGGAAGATCTGGGCCGCGAGAATAGCGTGATGAAGATTCGGGCGTTCCTGTTGGATGACGGCCAGGACAGTTTGGATCGTCGGCACGATGCTTTGGTGGCCATGATCGATGCAGGCGAAAACACGCTGGTACACCCTCGACTGGGCCAAATGCGTGTATTGCCAGGGCGTTGCACCTATACGTTTGTGGCTGGCCGGATACGCTATGACCTGGAGTTTTTGCCGCCACAGAATGCACCAATAAGAAGTGAGCAAACCGAAACCTCCGCTCAGGTTGATGCCGCTGCAACCGCTGCCCAAGAGACCGTACAGTTGGAGGCGGCCGAACAGCTGCAAACTGATCAGCGCAACCTGTTGGAGGCGGTACAGGAGCAGGTACATGTAGCCCTGGATACCGTGCGGGAAGTGAATGGCAGTATCGATGCCGCTTTAGCTCCAGTGTCGGAACTGGCGTTAACGATTGATGCGATCGGAGATCAGGTGGTGGACCTGATTCGCACACCTTCGGAGCTAATCAACCGAATGGCTTCCCTCTATGACAATGTGCTCACGCTGAATGACGATATTGACCAGGCACTGGTGAGTGTTCGCGGCTTGAAGATTGACCGCGACTACAGTGAGCCAGTTGGCCTGACCGCGCAGTTGCGCCAGCAAAACCAACAGGCCCTGGATGCGGCCACCAATACCGCACTGATCGCCTCGAGCGCTCGTTTGGTAGCCGCAAAAAGCGCCCGGTTAGACGTAAACAGCAATGCGGATTCTCCCTTTGATAGCTACGGCCATGCCGTGGCGGTGAGAGATGAACTGTTGGCGCTGATTGACCAGGTGTTGCCCATTGTCGGCCACGCGAGCTATGCCGCATTACTGGCTCTTCGCAGCCAGATATACCAACACATTGACGCTCATGGCATGCGCCTACCGCGTATTGAGCGGGTGCAATTTGGCCAGGGTTTGCCCGCCTGGGCGATCGCACATCAGGTGTATGGCGACGCCCGGCTGATGGATGACCTGGTGCGCCGAAACCAAATTGCCCAACCGTGTTATATCGCCGCCGACACTGAACTGGAGATACTGCGCAATGCGTAAAGTAAGCCTGAGCATAAACGGAACCCGCTACCTGGACTGGCACTCGATGACCGTGATTCGATCGCTGGAGCACTTGCCCTGGCGCTTTGAGGCGGAAGTGCGTAATGGTTGGCAGGACGATGCCAAGCGTCGCATTCGCCGCGGCGATGCGGTGCAGGTCAAGTACGGGGAAGAGGTATTGATTACCGGCTATGTCGACGAAGTCCTGGCGGATTACGATGCCCACTCGCATCAGTTGACGATTATGGGTCGATCAAAGCTGGGCGACCTGGTGGACTGCACAGCGAGCGGCGAAAGCAGCAATCAACAAAGCTTGGCAAAAATCGCAAAGGCACTGTGCAAGCCCTTTGGGATTGAGGTGGTAGACCATGCCAAGAAGAACAAGCCTTACGTCCAACATGTGGTTACCGCGGGTGAAGGCGTGATGGATTATCTGGAAGAACGATCCCGCATTCGCGGTGTGCGGTTGTCGGACAGCCCGGAAGGCAACCTGCACATCGTCGACAAGCCTCAGCACCGGAGTGAGACCGCGCTGGTGCTGGGCCGGAATATTCTCAGTGCGACCAGCCAGCGACGGGCCCAGAGTCTGTATAGCAATTATGTAATCTTGGGAGAGTTTGGTGGGTTATCCGCTGGATCTGCTTCGCAAAAAGTGCAAATAAACGCTGAGGTAACTGACCCTTTTGTTAAGCGCCACCGGCCCTTGTTCATTAATACCGCAACCAGTGTCGATGATGAAGACGCCGCGACCCGCGCCGAGATCCAGAAACGGGTGCACCGCAGCCGCGCGGAACGCCATACCTATACCGTAAAAGGCTGGACCCAGGACAACGGCCGCACCTGGTTGCCGGGCATGCTGGTGGCGGTACGCGATGCCTATACCGGCGTGCAGGAAGACTTGTTGATTATGGAAAGCCGCCTGACCCTGGGCGAGGATGGTGAGACCAGCGAGTTGCTGATGATGCCCAAATATGCCGTGGAACGTGCCCCGGTACCGGAAGAGGACAACGAAGAGTTTACGCTATGAAGTTTATGGATCGTGTACAGCTAGCGCTGCGTCTGATCGCGAACCGCAGTGTACAAACGGCAGACAAGTATGTGTCGGGTGTGCATGTGGTGCAAACCCAACGCAACACGCGTGAAGGGGCGCAGGAGTTGGAACACGTTGAGCCGTTCGGTTTTGCCAGCCGCCCAGGTAACGGCGCGGAGCATATTGTGCTATCGCTGGGCGGGGATCGCACCCAGAGCGTGGTGATCATGGCGCACAACCGGCAGTACAAATTCGCACTCAACGAAGGCGAGATGGCCATCTACAACGAATTTGGTGATCACGTGCATTTAAAGGACAACGGCGAGGCGCACGTGAAGGCCAGCACCAAGGTATTTGCGGAAACGCCTTTATTTGAGACCAGTGCGGATTGCCTGATTGGGGGCAATCTGGTGGTGAACGGTACTTCACAGTTGAAGCAAACGACGACCGTTGAAGCGGGGAACTTTGTGTGCGCAGCGTCTGCGATATTCAATTCACCAGCCGGGTTTGTGGCAGGCATCACGGCCAACGGCACCAACATTGGAGAATCACACGATCACACTTATGGTAACGAGGGTGATGGCTCAACAGGACCAGTACGATGACACATGTATTAGACATGGGATTCACACGTAATTTGAACCGAGGCGACCTGGCACCGCAGGCGGCCGTTGAATGTAGCGGTGACTTTATCGCCAATGCGATCAAGACCAGTTTGTTTACCAACCGGCGCGATGCGGGTTTGCAGGCCGGTGGCTGTTGGTCGGACATGTTATACGAGGATAGTTTTGGCTCGCTGTTGTGGACCAAACAACGCGAGAAGCTAACCGGAAAGTTGCTGATAGAGCTGGACCAGATCTGTCGTGATGCCTTGCGTTGGATGGTGGTGGAAGGCCATATCAAGGCGATAGATGTGGCTGTTGAAGAGTCCGGACCAAGAGCGATAACGATTACGGTAACAGCGCATTTGAACAACGACCAGACGCAAACACGCACCGAGGAATATGTGCTGCAGGAGGTGAATTGATGGCCTTGGAAATCCCTACCCTTGATGAAATTCGGAATAACCTGGCAAATGATTATGAGCTGCGCTATCAGCAAGCCGGGATAGACGTTGACGCACATACTCGCGGTACCGGGCATACAGAGAAAGTGAATGCGATCGCCGCGCTAGCATTCGGTTTGCGATTGAACCAGAAGTACATCGTCGAGCAGTTGTTTGTTTCGACCATGTCTGAAGAGGTGTTGCTGAAGACCGGTGCGGAGCTGGGTGTGGTACGTATTCCACCAGCGTATGCCCAAGGCAATGTGGAATGTACCGGCACCAATGGTGTCACGATTGCTGCTAGCTCGGTGCTGTCGCATGCCAGTGGTGGGCAGTATCGTGTTGTAACGGATACGGTGATCGCCGGAACGACTACTGTTCCGATAATCGCCCTTGAACCAGGTGTTAATGGAAATTTAAACGCTGCTGAAACACTTAATTTTACCTCGCCTATTGCCGGAGTAGATAGTGAAGCTGCGGTGGATGGATCCGGCCTGACAAGTGGTGCCGATATTGAGCCATTGGAGCGTTATCGTGATCGAGTGCGGGTACGCCGAAAAGAACCACCGATGGGTGGCAAGTATCATGATTATGTGGCCTGGGCGAAGGCGGCCTCGGTGGATGTAACGCGTGCTTGGGTGTCGGCACATGAAAACCAGGTGGGACAGATTATTGTGCGCTTCGTGGCGGAGAATCTGGCGAATCCGATTCCTACGCCCGCGTTGATCACCACCGTGAACGACTACATCCAGACCAAGAAGCCGGTCGAGGCGAATGTACTGGTACAGGCACCTAGCGAGTTGCCGTTGGATCTGATCTTTACAGACCTGGTACCGAATACTCAAGATGTACAGGACGCCATTGTGGCGGAGCTGGAAGATCTGCTAGAGCGCGAAGTGCGTTCAGATGGCACCTTATTCTTGAACCGGATTCGGGCAGCGATCAGCAACGCACCTGGTGTTGAAGATTTTACCATTACGCTCGCTGCCAACGTGTCGATCGCAATTGATGAATATGCGGTGGTGGGTACCACCACATTCCCATAGGTGATCCATGGCATTAACGATTGAAACCCTGCGAGATGTGTTGCTCGCTTCACTACCGAATGGGCCGATGTGGCCGCGTGCGGGTGATAGTCAATGGGGCTTGCTGTTCGAAGCAATCGCGCCGGAATTTGTAGAGATTGATGAGCTGGACCAACAGCTAATCAAAGAGATGAGCCCGCATACAGCCAGCCTACTGTTTGATGAGTGGGAGGCGGAGCTTGGTTTGCCGGATGCTTGCCACGGTGAGGGGCAAACCTACAACCAGCGCCATTTTGCAATGAAAGAGCGCTATAGCACGATCGGTCGCCAGGACAAGCAGTTCTTTATCGATTTGGCGGCACGATTAGGCTACACGATCACGATTGACGAGTTTTCTCCCAGCAATCCGGGGCCCGCTGGAAACTTGGAGGTTGTGAAACAGAACGGCGAAACGTTTCACGTGTCTCCTAGCGGCGATGAGTGGAATTATGTATGGCGTGTGAATGCGCCGTCGACTGTTAATCAGCCACGACAATATCCCAGCCAGTATGGCGAGCCTTATACCATCGTTGGGAATGACCTTTTGGAATGTACGCTACGTCAGTACGCGCATGAGCACAGGGTGTTGATCTTTGCTTATGTATAGGTGCGCGTATGGATTATCCGGTCTCCGATCCGGGTTCACAGTTACACAACGGCCGCTTAACGGACGGAGATTCCGCCCAGGGCGTTGACCCGTCAATCGATAAATCCGCGCATATGAACGCGGTTTACGATGAGCTGCTCAATCTTATCACCGGCATGGGCATCACGCCCGATGAAGCCGAATTTAACCAGGTGTTACAGGCGATCAATATTGCCGCACCGGTGTCCCAAATTACTTTCCATTATGTAGACCTTAATGACCCGGATCCGGTGCCTGGTTGGTTGCTGTGTGATGGATCCAATGGCACGCCAGATCTGACCGATCGTTTTGTTGTGTGTGCTACAGGGGGTGACCGGGATGTCGGGGATGTCGGAGGATCGAATACGAAAACCAGCAGTACTGGGGGGGCGCATAATCACTCTGTCACGGTCAATAACCGCACTCTCAGCGAGAGCCAGATGCCCGCGCATTATCACCAGCAAGGATTCAAAATAAAGAATACGAACTTGCAGTTTGGTTATACCGACACTGGTGTAAATGAGGCGGGTTATGAGGGGTCTGACAACAACAACCCGAACTTGATACACACAAATACTGTCGGCGGCAGCCAGGCGCACGACCATACCGCTAGTAGTGCCGCAAACGGTAATCACTCTCACACCGTCGATGTGCGCCCACCTTACTTCGCGCTGGCGCCATTTATCCGTGCTGACTACGCCGCGACTTTAAATCTGTAGAGAAAAATTATGGAACTCAAAGCAATTTTGGCCGACAGCCTCATCATCAAAGATAGTGTGCCACTGCGCGTGGATTTCAGTGCCTTGGAAATCGATACGAGTAATCTCTGGGCGCTCGAATGGGATGACTCGGTCAGCCCACAGGGAGAGATGGAGCTGCTCAACGGCAATCAGAATGTGCCGTTCACCGACCTAGCCACCATACAGCCGTTCATCGACTTGTATGACAACACGATGGCCGAGGAATCTGTCGTTGATCTCGATCTGCACAAAGCAGCGGCGATGGACGCGATGAGTACCGCAGCGCGGGCGCAGATTATTGCTGGATTTGAGAGTGATGCCCTTGGTACCACGCACCACTATGGCGGATTTGAAACCGACCAGATCAATCTTATCGG
This sequence comes from Oleiphilus sp., assembly GCA_006212045.1. Taxonomy (GTDB): domain Bacteria; phylum Pseudomonadota; class Gammaproteobacteria; order Pseudomonadales; family Oleiphilaceae; genus PZPK01. Next base: position 34,251 of record PZPK01000016.1, read on the forward strand.
TGCCGCTACATCCGGAGCCGACATGCCATACCCCTGTCGGGATCAGGCCGGAGTGTGGGCGCGTAGATTGCACACTGCCGCTCAGCTTAACCAGGTGCTGCGCGACGGCTCTTTATTTAAGCAGTCTGTTTTGGTGGCGCTTGATGGCAGGCGAAATGAAATTGATCTGGCTGTCGATGAGGCTCAGGTCGATGCCGTGCAATGGATGGAGGTTACCCAATGATCCGCTTGATATTTATACTCACCGCACTGCTGTCTGCAATCGCATACGGCGCTGCGCAATTGCCTGCGACCAGTTCTGGCGTACACTACTCTGATGGACAGGGCGGCTACACTTCGCTGCCACCTGCTCAGCAAAGTGAAAATCAGGATCCTGTAATCACTCTGACTGGCTCCAGTCCTGTTTCTGTTACAGAAGGGACTTCTTACTCAAGCGCAGGTGCAACGTGTACTGACGCTGAAGATGGTACGATCAGTGTCCCGGCACCGAGTTATAGTCCAGCATTCAACATCAATGTACCCGGCACTTATGTCGCGACATATTCATGCACCGACTCTGATAGCAATACCGTAACCGTGAATCGCACGGTTAACGTCAACAGTGCACCACAAAACTCAGATCTCGCTTTTACTAATACGACAGTTGCGTTGGATAACGGGGCTGGAACGAATATTCCGCAGGTGTTCTGGGCAGGTATGCCAGACGTGAACGGCGACGGCTGCTTAGACGTTTATATCGGCGCACATGCTGATGTTGTTAATTCTAATATGTATGTACAGAACAACGTGAATGGTGTGTGTCAGGGGACGTTTACATTCTTTCCTGATACAGAAAACTACTCGCAAGGTACGGTTGGTCAGCCTGACGAGTTCCCACGTATTACTTCCCGTTATGTGTGGGGTAACTGGTATGGGCACCCAGAAGGGTTTTGGTCATTTACCGGGCAGGATGTGGATGGGTCATCGTCAGCACGATATGTCCTTGATCCGTCGTTTACCACGGTCGGGGGTAATCCTCAGTACCTGACAAAATCGGGCGGCTGCTTTGGCTCGCGGCCTAAGTGTCTCCCTGTTGATATGGACGGGGATGGTACATTCGAGATGGCCTACAGGTCTTTTGATGCACCTTACAATACCGGCTATGTCGTAAGCGCATCTAACGGCAACACGATCTATCCGTCGAATGGCCAGAACGGTACGTTTGTAGGCTCGCTCTCTGTGTTCGATGTGGATAACGATGGCTATCCTGAAATCGTCAATGCTGGCTTGGGTGGTTACTTTACCTTTGATTCTGTCAACTCTGAAATGGATTGGGTAGGCGGCAAATTCGTCGGTTCTTCTGCGAATGCGGGCACCACTGGCAATCATAAATTACCGTTTGACTACGACAATGATGGTGATCTTGATCTTTATATTGGGGAAGGCGAATACAACGTTAGTGGTGACCTTGTAGTCCACATGCTGCAAAACGACGGTAACGGAAATTTTACCGACGTTACTTCAACCGCGTTTTCCGGCATCACACTTAAAACCACGGCTTATCACACGACATATGGTAACTCTCAGATTGCGGATATTAATCTGGATGGCTGGCCCGACATCGTTTTCGGTGCAGAGGAGTTTGATGATACTGTCCGATTTATATTGAACAATGGCGATGGAACTTTCTCACTCAATGCAGATATTGAAACTACGCCACAAAATTTTGGCAGCGGTAATGACTCTTCGCGCAGGCCATGGATTCAGATCGCTGACTACGATAACGATGGTCTGCCTGATCTTATTCACAATGGCGAGCGCACTGGCGGGACGTTGGTTGATGGTCAGCTCTACCGGAATACAACTTCAACGAGTAACCATTGGATTCAGATCAGAATCAGGGGGGCAGGTAATAATACGGACGGGATGCATTCGCGCACGACAATATTTGAAGCTGGTACGACAAACATCATCGCACACCAACATATTGGTGTATTCAGCTCTGGATACCAAAACATGCGCGTCCACACAGGGACCGGATCGCATACGCTCGTCGATGTGCGAGTTGAGTACCCACACGGCGGGCCGACTTGTGATTTCAGCAATGTCGGCGTTGATCAAAACTATGTGGCGTTCCCAAGTTGCAACCTGCAAACCTATACACCGGGTTCGGCGATTCCGCTGACGTATGTAGCAACAAATAACGTTAACACCACAGTCCAGCTGGTAGCAGATTCGGTTATCACGCCAACAAACTCTGAGCAAGTCACGTTTGCGATACCTTTCGCGGAAGGTGATGTGGCAGATGTTAGCGAATTGAAAATTAGTATCGCAGGATCGGAAGTAGCTGCTGCTGTGGATGAAATCGTCAGCTATCAGGGGAGCAAGATAGGCGTGCGATCTGCGCGAATTCAGATCCCGTCCGTTGATATGACAAGCGGCACTGTCACGGTTTCGATTACGGATGAGGGTGCGAGCGTTGCCCGGGTGCCGTTCTCAGATCAGAGTGTGGAGTTTGCCACTGCTGCAGCCAACAAAGCCTCGATGCCATTTAAGCGGGTATGGGCTCAACACAATTTAGCGTATGTCGCGGTGGCTGGATTGATCCCGCCGTATGCGACAGGGGCCGATCTGGATGCAGCGTATGCAACCTACGCCGAACATCAGTTTGACAACTGGGCGTCAGGGTTTGATTACAGTGCATCGTCGCAGTCAAACTGGTTGTTTGATCGAGCTGGAGCGCTTTACAAACTGTATTTGCAGTTTGGCGATACCAAGTACTTAAAAGAAGCATTTCTGGCGTTTCGATACTACATCTCTAACATTCAGATGACGGGTACAGTCGCAAGCGGGCGCGGAGGCTGGATAGGCGACACGGTAGATGACAAATATGCGTATGCCGAAGCGGTGCTAATTCACTATGCACTGACCGGCGATGATACTTGGCTTCCAGGCGGCGATTCTGTAAACGCGGTGGTGACCGACATGGCATTGCGGGCGCTGGATCATTCTGAGCAAGGGTATATCTATACTAGTCTATTCAGCAACGGGCCTGGTTATGAGAGTGAGCGAGAGTTTTTCACAGAGCGTCGAACGGGCCTGACGCTGTGGGGTGCAGCAGTCGCGTGCAGTATGACTGGAGACGCGACGCTATGTAATCGGGTTGATGATTTCATTCTGGATCTTAAAGAGCATCAGCAGGGAGTTGATAACTTCGATATAGCAAACGGCTGGGATACGAAAACCGGCGCATTTGTTCACAGTTGGTTGGTGCATGAGTGTGGCGGCTGCTTCTCTGGTAATGAGTCGAACGTTCCTCTAGGGTCGAACCCTGACAGACGCTTCAGCCCTTGGATGAGTTCGAACATTCAGCTTGCGCTATGGACTGCGTACTGGACGCTGGATAGTACCCTGCTAACCAATCGCTCGGAATTGCCTGAAATTATCCGGTTCTTAGCGGACGGCGTGCATAACTACGGATTAGACCCATCGCCAATCGGGGCCAGCTCAAACTCCCATGGTTTCGCGGCTTACACAAATACTCGCGCTGGGTATACCTACGGTTCCATGTCGTTCTGTGACGCCACTGACTCAAGCCCTTTCGTGCTGTATACCGCAGCTCCTTACGCTACACAGGCGGAGTTGTTCGACCCTATCCCGTATAGCGGTGGGGCAGCGGGCTCCATGGACTACCCAGATAATCGCGCCTCGACGCACTACGGCGAGGTGATGGGGCTGCTGGCTGCTGGGCTTTATTTTGAAACAGATTCAGCAAAAAGATCTGCCTTAGAAACCACCATCGCAAACTTATCTGACGTATACACCACGGCATGTTCGAGCTGGTTTGCCGGTTCAGGTGTCCCACGAGCATTTAACTGGCAGTTCTTCACGAATCCGCGTGCGACATACGATTGGGCGAGGCAGCAGTCATGACAATCCTAGCAGTTAATTCCGCAACCACAGGCCAGTCCTCTTGGGCGGCGCTGCCTGCTCCAGCAGCAGGTTCAAACCGTCTACACATTTACTTTATCGGTGCTGAGGTCAACGGGGGCACAACAGAGTCGCTAGCTGAAACCCTAACACTGGACGGTAAACCGTTTACAAAAATTGGCGAGTGCGAGGTCACTGCTACGTATGCGCGGGGTATAACCGCTTTCGCTGCGCTTGAAAGTACGCTGGATGCGTCAGGTAACGACGCTGGATTGATTGTATTGGATGGTAGTGGCAATAACTGTCAGTACTCAGGCGCACACATGGTTGGTTCGATCACGTTGGGGGATATCGACCAGGGTATTGATCTAAACACAATCGCGGTACTTGCTCCTGACGTTACCAGTATTAATGTCCCGACCAACGATGGTGAAGACATTGTTGTATGCGGCTTGGCTAGCAACCCTGGCGCAATGACGTGGGCAGGCGCAACCGAGCAGGCCGAGTGGGGCAGCACGTTTGATATGGCGATTGCTACGCACGACTCGACAGTGACAGAAAACCGCGCGATCAGCTATTCGACCGATGCTGCGAGCAACTTCGATCCTTCAGTCATCGCGCTTTCGGTCCCGGCAGTGCAAGTCGTGCCAGAGATCACCAGTATTAACGGCGGGCAGTCGGTCTATCGCGGCCAAGTGGGCGTAGTCGTGAATTTCGACAACATGAGTACCGAACAAGTCACCGACATGAATGCCAACGGCGAAAATTTCACAAATGTATCTCATGTGGCGGGGGCGGCGTCGGCAACGATTGACGTGCCCGTTTCAATGACAACCTCAACTAGCACTGACGTAACAGCTAATTTCACGGAGTAATTTTTATGTTTGAAGTACAAGAAGCAGTCGCAAATGCAATGCTCGATGCAGGCGGCGCACTGGTAGATGCAGGCGCAGGCGCAGGCAAGGCAAAAATTTATGATGCATCAGGCAATCTACTATCAGAGCACACGCTGTCTCCCACAGCCTTTGCAGCCGCAGCGGGAGGCTCTTTGGATTCAAACGCTATTGTTGACGTGAATGGCACAGCAACAGGCGTCGCAAGTACGGCTGACGTAACTGATAGCAACGATGTTGTACGGTTCCATGGCGATTGTGGATTAACGGGTTCTGGCGCGTTTTGTGAGCTTTCGAATACAACAATTACGCAGAACGAGCAGGTGCAGTGTACCGGCATTAGCGTAACGATTTCGAATCTGATCACTCCATAGGATAGGGGAAAGCCTGTGCATTTTTCGCTATCGAAGTATCTGGCTACACAAACGTCGCCGCTTGCTTTTAACGTCACTCTAGCAACTGGTTATATACCTGTTGTAGCTAACCAGCAGGTAGAGTTTTTTGCTCGAGATGATGCTGGGAACGGGTGTCATTTTCGAGGCGTACTATCAGGTACAACGATTACGCGGACGTTTATCTACGAGTCAACCGAGCCTGATGATCGGATGCCTACGTTCGATGATGCAACGCTTCGCATTCAGTCTGTGATGGGCGGGATGACGATGCGCGAGCGTGACTTGGGTACAGCGATTATTGGGCTGTTTTGGCAATCCAATACGATTGGTACGCACATAGACTCAATTGGGTCACAAGAGTTGCCAGACAACCGTATTTACGAGTGGTTGGACGAAGGGCGAAAAGTTATTGCGGAGCACCCTTTAGAGCATCAATCCATACCTCGATCAAATTCGTTTGGGTACGGTACAGGGCTTGCAAAGTTGCTGTATCAGTACGAGGGTTACAGGGACGTTTTAATCGTTGCCGGTGCGCGTGGTGGTTCTGGTTTTGCGGCGAACAACTGGAACAAGGGTGATCCTGAGTACAACCACTTCGTGAATAAGGTCAATGCAGCGATTGCTGCACATCCATATAACCAGCTTATTGGGTTATACGGTTCAGGAGGCGAAGATGATTGTTGGGGAGACTGGCCGGGTTCTGCGACGGCATTTCAGGGCAGGCTGGATCAATTTATAGATGATGTTCGTGCAGATATTGTATTGAATCCGATCCAAGGACCGAACTGGAATAATCGGTTTCCGATTGTGATTACAGAGATGGCTCCGGCGTTTGTTGCGCAAGGTGGCGATAAAGTTATCGTTAATAATGTAATGAAGACCGTAGGCCAGCGTAAGCCCTATACAGCCTGTGCAAGCTCGGACGGTCTATTAAGCATATCGGGAGAGCCGTATCATCTTGTTGGTAACTCCATCAGACAACAACCGGATCGACTGTACCTAAGCACTCTACAGGCTCGTGGTAACGACACATTAGGCGGGCCAGTTTCATGTTCGATGGCCGGTGAGGTTGTGGTTGATGGCAGTATGGCGGTTGTGCCGACTGTACCCCCTGTCGAGGCTACGCTGACCGGCGAAGTATTGGTTGACGGCAGCATGAGTATGCTTATTGGTAACGTCATTCAAATGGCTCTGGCCGGTGAAGTGGTACTCGATGGCAGTATGACTATGCTGGTTGGCGCAACACCAGAGATGCGATTGCTGGCAGGCACTGGCATTACAGAAGATGCTGACGGTATCAGCGATTGGGCAGATCCTGTGAATACAGGAATCAGTGCTATCCAAACTGTTGATTCTGAGAAGCCGAATACCGACGCTTCCGGCAATGTCATATTTATTCGGGCGAATGAAGAGAAGATGCTGGTTCCTCACGCTCTGCTCAATACCGGCAATGGTTACACGATCATAGCGAAGATTAATACGTCGTCAACGGCGGGCAATCAGAATATCTTGTCTACAAATAAACATGGGTTTTACGTCCATAATGCATCTGGATCGATTGCTGGGTTCTTGAATAACAGTCTGAGCACAATCCCTGTAGCGACAACAGTCGTAAATGATGGTACTGATCATATCGTTGCGGTAACGGTTACGTCTGGAGGCGTGTTGAGTCTCTTTGTTGACAGTTCAATCGAAGCGTCTCACAACTTCGGCTCCCTTCAAAGTGACTCTATTCGCGCAGTGCTTGGAGCTTTTTGGAACGCCAGTCCGGTTAACCATTTCGATGGAATAATGAAGCGGATTGAGCTGTTTTCCAACTCCATGACAGAAAGCGAAATTAATGCTGCTACGGCGACATGGTAACTAGATGTCTGATTTTGATCCAATCGGCGAGTACCCAATTGGCGAGACTGGTCAGCAACAGAATACGGAGGCAACTATGGGCCAAATGACATTCAGCGGGCTCGTAATCCGCGACCCAAGGCCTGATGTGGCAAGCGTATCGACGATCCGGCGTACCGAAACGTCTACCGCTACGATCACTGGTGAGCTGGATCTGACTGCTGCATCGGCGGTATCCGCTACGATCGGTGGTGTGGCATGCTCCGGCGTGAATGTGCTGAATGCAACACAGCTCGAGTTTACCGCACCTGGTAACGTTCAGCTCGGTGCGCAGCTTGATCTGGTGATCACAGCCGATGGCCAGGCTGGCCTGGCGTACCAGGTTGCCGTTCTTCCGCAGACTGGTTGGAGCTTTATAAACCTGTTATCGATCGGGCAGTATTCTGTGCCTGCGACGGCGTTTCCCGGGTTCGTGGGCGACGGTGCAGAGTTGATCGGGGTGAGCGATCAGTGGCTGTACAGTTCAAAAACGTCAGGGACCGCGCTCAAGCCGGGCGGATACGATGTCAGTTTTGATTCCGCCGGGAACCTGACAATCACTGATCCGGATGATGGCGTGGCGGATGATGACCCGGAGAGCGTCGACATTCAATTGATGTACCTGGATGCCCAGGATAGTTTTACTCCCTCGCCCGTCAGTATTTACACATCGTCGCCATCCGCTGCCCCCCCGGATACGACGCCAGACCAATTTGATCTGGGGACTGATATGGTTGATGCCGAGCCGGGCACGCTCGTTCAGCGCCAGTTTGTGCTGGCAGGCATCGACGCAGGTGAGTTTGTGACAGTCCAGCCAACTGGTAGTGCATCTGTGTCGCCTGTTTCGGCTCAGCTAGGCGACACGATTACAATGTCACTCACAAGCGGTGCATTTGGCGCGACGGTTTCTGGCGGGGTGACTATTAATGGTGTCAATGACTCCATTTCAGTCTCAACCCGTGCGGCTGTGGTGCCAGCTGTCAGTACTCAGCCGGTTAGCACCTCAGTTGCGGCCGGTCAGATTGCGACGTTCTCAGCAGTGTTTACAAATGCACAAAGCGTACAGTGGTATAATGCTAGTGATGATTCGGCAATGCCTGGTGAAACGTCTGCCGCTCTGCAGTTCACTGCTCAGCAAAGTGACAACGGCGCGACGTTCTATTGTGTTGCAACCTCTTCAGATGGATTGACCGTTCAAACTAATACGGTTTCGCTAACCGTGTCGGCAACAAATCCGACGATTGTGCCTGTCATTACACCTGTGGGCGGTACCAGCATAACCATCAATGCAGGTGCAGGTTATTCCGATCCCGCGTGGACTGCAGTGGATGATGTAGGGTCGGTGCCAGTAACCTGGTCCGGTGATACGGTCGATACTGCAACGCCTGGTGTTTACACGCGCACAGCGTTTGCTACTAACTCAGTAGGGGCCGCAACACCTGTAGTCTATACGGTGACGGTGTCAGCATCAGGAAGCTTAGTACCTACAATTCATGCTCCAAACCCTAGCGCATTAGCTGTGGTGATTCCGGCAGATAGTAAACGGCTTTCATCTGGCCATGTTGCGATTCAGGAATGGAAGGCACTGTGGTCGGCCCTCGATCACCAAGGAAATCCAGCTGGTTTAACTTTCGGTATTCCAAGCTTGATGCATGTAAATGATAGTCCGGTAAATGTGCCCATACTGGCAATTGATAATGAGGGCAGAACAACTTCTACTAGTGCTTTAATCACGATCACACAATTGGCTATGGTCTCTGCAGAAGCAGTTCTTACTCCAGGTGAGACGGAACGTTATGAACAGAAAGGATTTAGATACTTTAAGACGAATGACTAACCGCACGCAGGCATAAATGTGTGCTTCAAGTAATTACTGGCTCGCTGATAAATAGAAGTATGAATTATGGCGAAACCATTGGTGCCGTGGATTGGCGGCAAAAGAAAATTAGCAAAACACTTACTCCCGTACCCTGATCACACATGCTATGTCGAGCCTTTCTGCGGTGCGGCAGCCTTGTTCTTTATAAAAGAACCAAGCAAGGTAGAAGTACTCAACGATGTGAATGGTGACCTGGTAAACCTTTATCGGGTGGTTAAACACCATTTCAGCGAACTTTATTCACAGTTTAAATGGGTATTAATCAGTCGGGAAAATTGGAGTTCTCTCAAAAAAACACCTAGTGAAACACTGACTGATATTCAGCGCGCTGCCAGGTTCCTTTATCTGCAGAAAATGGCTTTTGGCGGAAAAGTTGTTGGGCAGACTTTCGGAACTTCAGTTACATGTAAGCCCAGGTTCAATCTACTGTCGCTTGAGCATGACCTGTCAGATGCCCATATGCGACTTTCTAGAACGACTATTGAGAGCTTGGATTGGAAGGCATGCATCAAGAAGTATGATCGCCCAGAAACATTGTTTTACTGCGATCCCCCATATTGGCAAACAGAAGGCTATGGAAATCAGTTTGGTTTTAATGAGTATGAGGCTCTTCAGGAGCTTGCTAAAACGATCAAGGGAAAAATGCTGATCTCTATCAATAAACATCCCGATATCGAGGCACTCTTCGATGGCATGAACAAGCGTGAAATTGATTACAAGTATACGAACGGTAGAGGGCATACCAAAGCTGTTGAGCTGGTGTATCGCAACTGGGGCTAAAATGCCCCATAATTACCGTCCAGAAGTAAATGTTTGCCCGTCCAGAAGTAAATGGCGCGCTACAGAGGCATTGCTCATAATGAACACTCGTTCCGCTTTTGTGTGCTAACCAGTCATACAATAAAATGTAAGCTCATTCTCAAAATATCTGCGTGGCCGATGCTTAGAATCAAAATGAGAACATTCTCTCAAAATCGCTGATAAAACCAGCTAGTATTATGTTGCGCCCATGGAACGGGCGCGTTGCCAGGAAGGTCTTGTCAGGGATGGCGAAGCCTCTAGGGATGGAGGTTGTTGCATGGGAGCAACAGCCTTCCTGGCTACCTTCTCTCAATTCCCACACTGGAAGATAGTTATTCGATATCTATCAGGAGCGCAGTATTACCCTCAACGGCATAGCGAATATTATAGTCGTAGAGTTTTAATCCATACTCTCTATGTTGCTCAGAGTTCTGATATGCAGGCGCCGGGTTAAGTCCTATGACCTCTCTGATTAGATCCTGAAAACCGGGGTACTTGCTTTCACATGCGTCGACTTTGCGTTTTATAGAAGTGGGAAATTTAACAACTAAAGTATCCGAAGGTTTCACAGTCGCGTATCCACTTATGGCATCGGCAATGGAATCGCAATAGGCCACGTAAGGTTTGATATCAACGATGGGTGTTCCGTCGACTAGATCGGGACACTCAATCTCCAGTGAAATACCATTGTCGGTTTGTATTTTTTTGAGTGCGACTACCGATTGGCCTATTAAATTAGGTCTAAATGGTGACCTGCTGGCAAATACACCAATTTTTTTATTGCCGCCTAATCTTGGCGGCCTGACCTTTGATTTCCAGCCTTTTGCGATTGATTGATGGAATATGAAGGTAAGCCAGATATGGGAGAATTCTTCAAGGCCTGAGAATGATTCGGGATCTGCAAATTCCGGGCTAATTTGTATATGAGCATTGACGGCGGTAATAAGCCCCGGTTGCCTGGGTAAGCCGAATTTTTCTTTGAAAGGGGAGCGCACGTACCCCAGGGGCTGTAAAACCAGTTGCTGATTCAAGTTTTCGCTATTCATCTGAGGAAAACACCAGTTCTATTTTGGCGGTTAGTGACGGTTGTAAGTTGAAATTATCGTTTCGCGGAAAAAGAAGTTCAGGCGTCAATTCGTAAAAAAGCCAAGTGCTATAGATTTTTCTGCGATACGTGGTATTCAAAAAATAGGCGGTTGTTTGGCGCTCGGGTTTGTTCTGTCCAAGGATCCCGATTCTTGCAGTAATCGCACGAATCTCACTCAGTTCTTTCAGCACCGAAAATATCTGCGCAAATTCCATACTGCGCGATAGGTGTTTGTATTTGGCCTCGGATTTGGTGCGGAATACGTAGTTATTTCCGGAACGCTCGAATTCCAGTTGTGTCGTTTCACCCCAGCCGCTGCTGTGGAAATGATAGATGCTTTGACGTAGCTCAAATTGCCACAGCTCATCTATGTCCCAAGAATAGTTTCCTTTAGATCGCCAGAATGGATCCAGAGGGATCTGAAAGTCAATACCCACAGAGGTCGATGCATTCCACCGGTGTGATGGCTTTGACTTGATCTGAAGCGCGCCCACGGCCCCTTCAGATCGTCGTTCTTCTTCGAGATCGCGGTCGCGGTTGGTCTCCTCCAGTGTTTTTGTTTCTTCTGTTTCACTTTCGATAACGAGTTTCAGTCTTTCTTTAAGGGCTGGCAGATCCAGTCTGAACTTAAAATCCGGCCTCAAATATGAACGTTCACCACTTTTCTGTTCTGCCTTAAGGCCAATTTTAACGAAGCTGTCATTTGAGTGCTCAATCGCCCCCGTATTGGCAAAGAAGGCATCCAGACGGCGACCGGCTGCGCCAACCAGTTTGCCCCAGTCGTTTCGCTTGTTTTTAAGCCAATCGAGTGTGGTAACTGGTTTATGTTCGGGAACATTACTATCCTGGTCCGCAGACAGGGGCAGCGGAAGGTGCAGCAGACAGACTCCGATAAACATAGTCATGCGTGTTAAATGCCACAATGCCGGACGCCTCGTCTATCACAGCGATAAATGGGAAGAAATCTCCGTTGCCATCCTGTTCAGAGACGCTCGCTTGGTTTTCAGTCCAAACAGGCCGCTGATGTGTAATGCCAGTTTGGGTAAACTATACCAGAGGTCACCTTGTTTTCTGGGGATTAGATGCAGGTGTACATGAGGAACGCTTTGATTGGCCGCCTTACCATCATTTATCAGAAGGTTGGTGCCGTGGACGCCAAATCCGGATGCCTTTTGAGCTTCCATGACATGGTGGGAAATTTCATATAGGCGTGCTCTGGCATCGCAATCAAGTTGATTCAGGCGTTGCACGTGTTGCTTGGGAATCACCATGCAATGTCCCTCTGCGAGCGGGTACGCATCCATAATCACTATAAATTCATCATCCTGATAAACGATGCTTGCAGGTTCCCTGAGATCAATAATACGGCAGAATATGCACTTGCTCATTGCAAGGTGTCGGGACCGAGAGAGTGGTTGCTTTGTGGGTCTTCACTCCATTGTTTTTCTGGCGGGGCAGGTATGGCGTACTCTTCATTGGCCCAAGCGCCCAGATCAATCAGTTTGCAGCGCTCGCAGCAGAAAGGTCTATGTTCATTTTCAGTTTTCCACTCAACAGTTGCATTGCAGGTCGGACAGTTAACGTGAAGAGGAGAGGTGCTCATGAGCCAGTTCCAGATATAAGTGATGAATGCGTTGGACCTTGCTGCGCAGGGACTGCAGATCCGTGTCATTCAGAATAATATCATCCGCTTTTTCTATTTTACATTCTCGTGGCATTTGTTGTGCGATGATTGCGCGTATTTGATCAGGATCTGCGTTATCCCGATAACTGGCTCGCTCGATCTGGAGTTCTACCGGGACGTCAATCAGCAAGGTACGGTCAACCAGAACGTGTTGGTCGGTCTCAAAGAGCAGGGGAGACACAAGGACGCTGTAAGGTGTTGTCGAGTTCGAAAGCTGATTCGCGATTTCTGCTCTTATAATGGGGTGAAGCAGGGCTTCCAGCCATCCTTTTTGCTGCTTATCCTTGAAGATAAGGCTTCTCAGCTTTTTGCGGTCGAGCCAGCCCGCCTCGTCCAGAATATCGTCTCCGAAATGCTTTGAAATCTCGGAAAGAGCCGGTGAACCCGGTTCCACAACTTCCCGTGCAACAATATCTGCATCGACGACCTTAATGCCACACTCTTCAAAACAATCGCTCGCAGCGGTCTTACCGCTTCCTATCCCGCCTGTCAGTCCAATTCTGAATAGACTCATTCGGCTACAAGGTTCCAAGCCACAGAGACGTGATGTCCCGTCCCCAAATTAACGCGATCCATCCGGCAATCGCCAGATAGGGCCCAAATGGAATAGGGATACTTTTATCCTTGCCCTGAATGGCAATCATACTGATACCGATGACGGCTCCCACCACAGAGGACAGAAGGATGATTACCGGTAGCATTTGCCAGCCCAGCCAAGCGCCCAAGGCAGCCAGAAGTTTAAAATCGCCATAGCCCATACCTTCTTTGCCAGTAAGCAGCTTGAATCCCCAGTAAACCAGCCATAGCGCGAGATAGCCCCAGATGGCTCCCCACAAAGCGCTGCCAAGGGGGACAATCATCTCGTAATAGTTGACGATCAGTCCGAGCCACAATAAGGGCAAAGTCATCGAGTCCGGCAAAAGCTGAGTATCGGCATCGATCATGGTCAGGCTAATCAGGGTCCAGGTGAAGAAAAGCAAAGCAAGGCTCAAATAGCTTGCACCAAAATACGCAATAATGAACAGAGAGAGAAGGGCTGTTGCGATTTCGACAAGCGGGTATCGAACAGAAATGGCGTTGCTGCAATTGCTGCATTTTCCGCGCAGCATCAGATAGCTGATAACGGGAATATTTTCCCAGGGCTTAATGGCATGGCCACAGTGAGGACAAGTAGAGTTTGGTTTCGACAGCGTGATCGTATCCTCAATGGGAGCGGCCATTTCCAGCATCTCATGGCATTGTTGCTTCCATGTTTGTTCCAGTATTAATGGCGTCCTGTGAATCACGACATTCAAAAAACTACCGATCAACAAGCCGAGCACGAAGGTGCCGCTGTAAAGCACAGCTGGATTAGAGTTCAAAAAAACGAAAAAGTCAGTCATGGTTATATTTCTAGCCTGATAAAAGTAAAAAGGCCAAAGTCACAGGTGGTGGCTTCGGCCTTTTTTGGGAAGTAGGGGGGCCTAAACAACTTGACCCATTTGGAAGATAGGCAGGTACATGGCAATGATTAGTCCACCTACCAAAACGCCAAGGACACCCATAATTATAGGCTCCATCAGCGTTGTCATGTTGTCGACGAGATTATCTACCTCCTCTTCAAAGTGCTCCGCAACTTTATCCAGCATGGAATCCAGTGCTCCTGATTCTTCTCCGATAGCCACCATTTGAACCGCCATTGTCGGGAAGACGCCCGTTGCTTTCATAGAAAATTGTAACTGGGTACCTGAGGCTACGTCATCCCGTATTTTTTCGACCGCAGACTTGTAGACAATATTTCCCGTAGCCCCCGCGACCGAGTCAAGCGCATCTACGAGTGGTACACCAGCCGCGAATGTTGTCGACAATACACGTGCAAATCTCGCTACCGAGGACTTGTCGATAATGTCGCCGACGATAGGTAACCGCAACATAAACCGATCGAGTCCATCGCGGAATTTCTCTGATCTGGCTTTTACCTGTTTAAAGACATAGACAAATGCGGCGATACCAAACAAGAACATAAGCCACCACTCCTGCATCCATTCAGATATTTCCACCACAAATTGAGTGAATGCTGGGAGGTCGGCGCCAAAGTTACTAAACATTTCCTGGAATTGTGGCACTACTTTTATAAGCAGTATGGTAGTTACTATAAATGCCACCACAATTACAGAAATCGGATAGGTCATTGCTTTTTTGACTTTCTTCTTCAGGGTTTCGGTTTTCTCCATATACATGGCGACCCGATCCAACATCGTCTCAAGCGCACCAGACTTTTCACCAGAATCCACGAGGTTACAGAATAAGTCGTCAAAATGTTGGGGATGTTTTTTTAGAGCACCGGCGAAGTTATTACCCGCAGCCACATCGTTTTTGATATCGAGTACCAGCTCCCGTAGAGTGGGGTTTTCAAGGCCGTCTGCCACAATATCGAATGACTGAATCAGAGGCACCCCGGCCTTCATCATGGTGGCCATTTGCCGAACGAATATAGCAATATCGAATGGAGTGATTTTTTTCTTCTTGCTCCCACCCAGAGAAATCGCCTGTTTGCGTACTTTGGTTGGGGTGATACCCTGTTTACGCAACTGGGCCTTCACAAGAGCGACATTGGTTCCTGTGGTTTGGCCCTTGGTTTTGTTGCCTTTTTTATCGGTACCTTCCCAGGTGAAGGTGGACAGTTTTACGCTATCTGTTGCCATGCCTTAGTCCTTCGTGACCCTGTCGACTTCGGAAAGACTAGTGACGCCTTCCATTGCCTTTAACAGGGCGGATTTTCTCAAATCATTAAAGCCTTCTTCCGCCGCCGCCGCGGCTATTTCAATCGAAGAGGCTTCATTCATAATCAGTTGTGAAATCTTGGGTGTAATCTTGACGACCTCATAAATACCTAATCTACCTTTATAGCCGTTATTGCACTTATCACAGCCTTTTGGTTGATAAACTGTGAAGCCGCTATCAATTTGCTCCTTGGTATAGCCCATTTTTTCGAGCTGTTCCTTGGGAACATCGATTGGCTCTTTGCAGCTGCTGCACAAGCGTCTTGCGAGCCGCTGTGCGATGATCAGGCTGACGGAAGTTGCTATATTGAAAGCCGGAACGCCCATATTCAACATCCGCGTCAGCGTTTCAGGTGCACTATTTGTATGTAGGGTCGACATCACCATGTGACCTGTTTGTGCGGCCTTGATCGCGATTGAAGCCGTTTCCAGGTCCCGTATCTCACCAACCATGACGATGTCTGGATCCTGACGCAGGAAGGATCTGAGCGCTTCAGCAAACCCCAAACCAACCTTGTTGTTCACGTTCACCTGATTGATCCCTTCCAAGTTGATTTCGACCGGATCTTCCGCCGTTGAGATATTACGTTCCGGTGTATTAAGGATATTCAATCCGGTATAAAGAGAAACCGTTTTACCACTCCCCGTCGGTCCGGTCACCAATATCATGCCTTGGGGTTGGTGAAGAGCTTCCATATACATTTCTTTCTGCACTTCTTCATAGCCCAAAGCGTCGATACCCATTTTGGCGCTGGAAGGGTCGAGGATCCGCAGAACTATTTTTTCACCCCATAGAGTCGGCAGGGTGTTTACCCTAAAGTCGATGGCTTTTGTTTTGGAAAGCTTCATCTTGATACGGCCATCCTGCGGGACGCGCCGTTCTGATATGTCCAATTGCGACATGACCTTCAAACGTGCCGATATTTTTGGTGCCAGTTTGATCGATGGGCGCGATACTTCGTGCAAAATACCGTCAGTACGGTAGCGCACACGATAGGCTTTTTCATAAGGCTCAAAGTGTAAATCTGATGCGCCGCCTTTGATGGCATCCAGGAGCATCTTGTTGACATACTTTACGATAGGTGCATCATCGGCGTCACTGGCGCTGACTTCCTGCTCCTGATCATCACCGCTATCAACATCAATACCTTCAAGATCGGCGTCATCTAGGTCGCCCATGGACGTGTCCTGCGAATCCAGATACTTGTCGATCGCGACAGATAGTTTGTCGTCTTCTACCAGGACGGCATCGATGCTCAATCCGGTATGAAACTTGATTTCATCCTGGGCCTGAATATTCGTGGGATCCGACACGGCGATAAAAAGGCGATTGCCCCTCCTGAACAGCGGCAAGGTATGGTGCTTTCGGATCAATTTTTCTTCTATCACCTTTTCAGGCAGGGATTCAGTAGAAAATGCAGACAGGTCAAGCACCGGCATACCAAATTCCTGGGCTGCGGAAAATGCCAGCGCCTTGGCATCCGCTTGCCCATTGGTGACCAGGTGAGTCACGATGGACACTCGGTTTTCCAAAGCATGTGTTTGGGCTTTTGCTGCAATTTCTTCGTCAATGATCTGATCCTGCACGAATTTGCGTGCCAGACCGGTCAATGTAGTGGATGATGCTGTCATGAATGTGCTGCTTTGTGTCTTTAAATGATTGATACGGTGAAAAATTACCGGTGCTATAAGAAGAAAGTGTAGTGCAAGTTACCGGTTTTAAAAGAAATGTCTGATCTCTGCACTAACTGACAATATTTGTCACATTGTGACTGCAAAGAGTCTTTCAAGCTTGCCTTCAATTTTTATATGGAAACGTTATTAATGTCCGCAAGCTATTGAAATATAATTGATTTATAAAATAGTTTGAAATTGGCACACCGGCTGCTAACGTTAAAGTCAGGCACGCTAAATGCGGATGTACTGCTAAAGCGGTCGTTAATTTTAAACTGGAGATTTCAAATATGAAGACAATGCAAAAGGGTTTTACTCTCATTGAATTGATGATCGTTGTAGCGATTATCGGTATTTTGGCAGCAGTTGCGATTCCTGCTTATCAAGATTACACCGTGCGAGCAAAAGTTACGGAGATTATGGGCATCGCATCAAGTGCCAAAACGTCTGTATCCGAGTTCTATGTTTCGCAGGGCTCAATGCCTGCTACTGAAGCCGCTGCGGGTATTATTGTCGATGGTTCAGAATACGCAACGACTTACCTGAAAGATTTGAGTTATGCTCAGGTTGACGCCGATAATGGTACGATTACAGCTACCATTTTTGATTTGGGTGGCGATGCTGCCGAAGACGAAACGATTATATTTGCAGGTACAGGTAGTGCAACGGGTGTTACTTGGACTTGTACGGGTGGTGACCTGGAAGATAAATATCGTCCAGCCAACTGTCGTTAGTAGTTAGATCTTAGTTGGAAAAGCGCCTCCGGGCGCTTTTTTATTATGTGGATATTAAAGAGCTCGACTTTTCAATTAGTCCTGATTGCCATGTTGACCCTGTCTGTCTTTGCAGCCGGGCTATCAGGAGGTTTTTATTTCGACGATGAATGGAATGTGCTTCGCAATTCCGCCTTGCAAGTCGAAGGCTTGGGTATTGAGCAGCTATGGGCTGCAGCTATGTCTGGTACAGCAGGACCTTTAGGCAGGCCGCTAGCGACGCTTACTTTTGCAATCAACCACTTATTCTTCGGTTTTGACCCATACTATTTCAAGTTGACAAACTTGGTAATTCATCTTGCTTGCGGCGCAGCTGTCTATGCAGTGTCGTTCTCATTGAGCCGTCAGTTATACTTTGGAGTTGAAAAGTACCGGAAGCTATTTGCAGCACTGGTGGCCTTGCTATGGCTGCTGCACCCTCTCAACCTCACACCCGTATTATATGTCGTTCAACGCATGACTAGCCTCAGTGCCTTGTTCTGTTTATTAGGCATGCTGGCGTATATTCAAGCAAGACTGTCATCAACAGACCAACAATTACGATCAAGACTGCTACTCATCGTAACTTATTTTATATGTTTCCCCTTGGGGCTTCTGAGCAAAGAAAATGCTGCGCTATTACCTGTATATTGTTTATTGATCGAGTTAATATTTTTTCGTTTTCGTTTGGGTGACGGAACGTTAAGTAAGCCACTGATTAGCTTACACATCGTTCTCGTGTTAGTTCCCGGTTTAATCATTCTGGCATACTTACTTGTTTCACCCGAATGGGTGATGGGCGGTTATGTACGTCGTGATTTTACGATGTTAGAGCGCCTGCTGACACAGCCGAGAATATTGGTTTTCTACTTGAGCCAGTTGATACTGCCGCTAAATAGTGAGTTGGCACTATTTCATGATGATATTCGAGTGTCGACTGGATTGTTTTCTCCTATAACTACATTCTTTTCGATTTTGCTGATTATCGGTTTGCTGGGTACTGCTTTTTTGCAATTGAAGAAGCGCCCGCTCATAGCTTTTTCGATTATGTTCTATTTCTGTGCGCATCTACTTGAATCATCGGTTCTTGCGCTGGAGCTGATGCATGAGCACCGTAATTATCTTGCCAGTTTTCCGATATTGCTTTGTTTTGCCTACTACTTGGTATCCCTTATGGAATATAAGCTTAAGCAAGGGGTGTTGCTATCGCTAATGATGCTTCTGTTTCTTGCCGTCAGCACAACCATTCGAGCAGCGCTATGGGGTAACCCGGCGCTTCAGGCTTGGCAAGAGATGGTTGATCACCCAAACTCCGCAAGAGCCACATACGAGATTGGGAAAAGATATGCGATCTATGCAAACGGTTTAACTGAGTCTGAGCAAAAAACAGAAGCAATGGAGCAGGCCGCTGAATACTTTAGAAAAAGTAGCATATTGCGAGAGAGTTACACCGATGGTCTATTTGGGCTACTGATGCTGGAAGGCATTGAAGGAGTTAAAATGGATGCGTACTTTAATGGCTTGTTATTAAACCGATTGGCTTCCGGTCCATTTAACAACAATAATTATAATTACCTGAATGCTGTTTTTCAGTGCGCAGAAGCGGGGCAATGCTCCTATGAGCCTAGTCGAATTGCTCGGCTCATCGAAGCGTGCAAATTGAACCCCGGTTTCGCTGGTTCCCATCAAAAATCCCTACTTGCCAGATATGAGCGGTACAAACAGCAATGAAAAACTTATCTAAAGCGAGTCTTTTCGGTTGGAGTTTTGCTGAGACCTTCCTGATGATGGGTGTGAGTTATGCCCTGTTACTTAGCTGGTATCCAGACTTATATTTTCAGGTTTTTGATTTGGAAACCAAGTTCTCACTATTAGTGTTAATGGCTATTCTTGTTGGTCCTGTTTTGTCATTGATCATATTCAAAAAGCAACAGATCCAGTTAGTTAATGATCTAACAGTGATAGCTTTGATTAAATACATCGCCATATTTTTGGCATTGTTTCTATTCTACAGTCAAAGACCGCTGTTGCTTGTTTTTGCTGTAGACCGCTTTGTTGTTGTGCAGGCACATCAGGTTCCAAAAAATACTATACCTCCAAATGTAGTTGCTTTAATGGTTTCCAGCAAAGAGCCCCCTTTGGTTGCTGCCCGTCTTTTTGATTCAGCAAACCTGGAAGTGATGATGGAGGTTCTATCAGGTGCGCCTGATATTGAGTTTAGGCCGAGCCAGTACGAATTGATTAAGTATCAGACAAAACAAATTGCGGAGGAGAGCAAAAAATGGCTGACTGCAGGCCGAGAAGCCTGGATGATGGAGAATACAGAATGGAACTCAAGGCATGAGGCAGTAATGCCTTTGCCCCTTGTATACGGAAATGATAAACATGGTGTTGCTCTTATCAATGTAATGACGTCCTCAATTGAAGGTTTTATAGATGTAAATCCATGGTGATAGAGCATTTAGTCGAAATAAAAAAGTAGGATGAAAGAACCTGTTTTTATGAAGAACGCGAGAAAAGTCAGTATTGTTATTCCTGCAAAAAACGAAGGAAAAGCCTTGGTATGGTTTTTACCTTTACTAAAAAAAACTCGTCCTCATGACGAGATAATTATTGTCAACGACGGTTCAGATGATGATACATCAGCGCTGTGTTTAACGAATAGAGTAAAGGAAGTGAAGCATCCATACTCGAAAGGTAATGGGGCAGCAATCAAAAGCGGTGCCAGAGCGGCTAAAGGGGAAGTGATTGTATTTCTAGATGCCGATGGGCAACACCAACCCAAGTATATTGAGCGCTTGCTTGATCGTCTTGACGAGGGGTTCGACCTTGTTGTTGGGGCGCGCAGATCTCGGACTTCTCAGGCAGGTTTGGGTCGATGGGCCGCCAATAGCACGTATAACAAATTGGCGAGCTGGATGGTGGGCGCTCGAGTTGAAGACCTGACTTCTGGTTTTAGAGCTGTTGATGCAAAAAAATTCAAACAGTTTCTGTACATGCTTCCGAATGGTTTTTCTTATCCTACGACGAGCACAATGGCGTTTTTTCGTGCCGGTTATTCAGTAGCGTATGAGCAGGTTGACGTTCTAAAAAGAGAGGGCAAGAGTCATATTAAACCGCTGAAAGACGGTCTGCGTTTTCTATTGATTATTTTTAAAATTTGTACGTTGTATTCGCCGCTGAAACTTTTTGTACCTGTTAGTGCATCGTTTTTCGCAATGGGCATTACCTATTACATGTTTACTTTTTTCGTTTACGGACGTTTTACCAATATGAGCATGTTATTACTAAGCACCTCAATTCTGATATTTATGATAGGGTTGGTTTCTGAGCAGATAACCATGTTGCAATACAAAGGTACGGATAGGGAGCATCAGCGAATGACAGATTAATCATTGTCGTTACGTGTTCCATTAAAGTAAGAAAGGCCTGCGCAAATTCGTACCAGGACAATACGGAGTTTCAGAGGTAGAACACCAAAGTAAATCACCATCGAGGTTATTCTTTTATATAGTGGTAAAAACAGTGCGCTAAATTGCATTAGCCGAACGGAAAACATGCGCAGCTCGTTTTGATCAACCTTGCAATAATGCATTTTCCTGTATTCAACTGGAAACCTCTTTCTAAACACTGTGCTGGCATGTTTTCCTGCTAGGTATTGTTTCTGACAGTAACTCTCCACCGATTCTGTGGTGTGGTGCACTAGTGGTGACAAACTGTTGTAAGCAATCTCTTCTTGCTGCTTCGGTAACTGTTGAATAAGCCTTAAAAGCAGGTCCCTATCTTCAAAACCGTAGGATTTATATTCCTCGTAGAAGCCGCCTGCCTTGATAAAAAGTGTTCGCCGAATAAGCACGTTCGTTGTTGAGAAACCAGTTGGTTCATCAATAGATTTTCGATCCTGAGAAGCGTTAAAGTAAAGCCCCCAAAAGTTAGGGGCAGGGTCTAACATACCAGCAAATACAAGGCTTTTTCCCTTGTTTATGGCGTCAAGAAACCCGTTTATATAGTTGTTGTCTTTAGCCTCACAGTCTGCGTCAATCAGTAATAGGTATTCTGAAGGTATAGTATTAGCTGCTGTATTGATGGACAGGCCTCTACCGATATTTTCAGCGTTGTGAATTGTGTAGAGTGTAAAGTGGGCGGGGCTTAAGCTTTCAATTAGTTCGCCGGTTTTGTCCGTTGATGCATCGTTGACGATTGTGACCGCAATCTTATGTTTTGGTTCTGATGAAGCCAGAGCACGTTGCTTGTCCAATGAAAAAATTAATCGTGATATTGTTTGCTCAGCATTAAAAGCGGGAATAACGATATTGATTAACAAAAATGTCCTCCCCTCAGAATAGTTGGCTAAACTCAGAGTTTAAATGAATTAATCATAGGTGAGTATTCTTTTGATCACGAAACATCGGCCTTTCGTCACCGTCATTGTTCCTGTATTCAATGATTATGAGGGGTTAATTTCAACGCTCAATGCACTTTCAGTTCAGAGTTATCCGCGAAACTGTTTTGAGGTTGTTGTGGTCGATAATGGCTCTTGTCCCAAGGTTGGTTTGGCGGGATTAACCTTGCAGATGACGGTAAGGCTTGTTGTAGAAACTCGCCCCGGAAGCTATGCAGCCAGAAATTCTGGTATTCTGGCGGCCAGAGGCGACGTGCTCGCTTTTACTGATGCAGACTGCATTCCGGATTCGGAGTGGTTAAGCAATGCGTTAAATTGTCTTGGGGACAATAGCGCTCGGAACATTGTGGGTGGTGATGTTCATGTCGTTAATAACGCCCGCGAATTAACGTGGGCTGCCACATATTCTATATTTGCAGGCTTCCAACAAAAAGATAATGTGAGTCTGCGAGGTTTTTCAGCCACAGCAAACATGGTCGTATACAAAGATGCTTTTGATGCTGTTGGCCTATTTGACAGCAGCCTGCTTTCCGGAGGCGATAGTGAATGGTGCTGGAGGGCTGCCAAAGAAGGCTATCGGGTCAGGTTCGAAAAGAGTGTGCTTGTAAAACATCCTTGCAGAACTTCGCTAAGGTCGCTTGCGGTGCAGGCTAGAAGGGTTGCCGCTGGAAGACTTCAGTTAAAAAAGAAGGGATACTTAATCAGCGGGTCTGTTTCTTCCAGATCGCATGTGGAAAGAAAATCACTGGTATCGGTAGTTGGTCGGATAGTTTCGAATTCAGAAACCGGCAATTGCGACAAGATAAAAATATTACTGGTTGGTGCAATTATTCGATTTATTTCGGCAATTGAAATCGTTAGGCTGCGCTTCGGCACGTTGGCAGAGAGGCGTTAGGCCAATGGCGAGAATGCTGGTATTAACCACAACGTACCCTCTAGGTCCAGATGATCCGCAACCAAGATTTGTAGAGTACCTCTCAAAAGGTTTATCAAAAGATAATAAAGTTTGGGTCTTGGCTCCTTCCATTAAAGGGCGACCGCAATCATGTCACTCCGATTTTCCGATTGTGAAACGATACCGTTACTTTTTCGCGTGTGGGGAAACACTTTGTGGTGGTGATGGGGTGCTAGAGAACCTAAAAAATAATCGCTTACGCTTGTTGTTATTGCCTTTCTTTATGGTCGCTCAATTCATGGCGGCAGTTCGTTTGGTGAGAAAGCATAATATTGATGTAATTCATGCACATTGGATAATCCCGCAGGGTTTGATAGCAGTCTTGCTATCGCTTTTAAGTCGCCGAAGATTGAAAGTGCTTGTTACAGCACATGGCGCAGATCTATTTGCGCTCCAAGGAACTGTTCTGGCTAGGTTAAAGCGCTTTGTGATGCAAAAAGCTGACAGCGTAACGGTGGTTAGTGAAGCAATGAAGCAGCGTTGTATTTCTTGTCATGGAATTGACAGTACCAGAATTTCAGTCGCACCAATGGGGGTCGATTTAAACACAACTTTTGTCCCCAAGGGTGTTAAGAATAAACGTAGACTTGTTTTTGTGGGACGTTTAGCCGAAAAAAAAGGTATCGATACTCTTCTGAAAGCAGTTTCGATATTGCAACCGAAACAAGAGTTCGTGGTTGACATCATTGGTGGTGGCAGCAAGCTGGATTATTACAAGTCCCAGGCAGACAGATACCGAGTGTTGGATCGTGTTCTTTTTCATGGCGCCATAGAAAATGCATCGATTGGAAGTTTTTTACAGCATGCCTCCATAGCAGTCTTCCCTTTTAGAGTAACTACCGATGGTGATCAAGAGGGGCTTGGCTTGACCATGGTAGAAGCGATGGGCTGTGAGTGTATAGTGATCGCATCCGACTTACCGGCAGTGCGGGATGTTGTAAAAGACGGCGTTACAGGGTTTCTTGTGGAAGCTGAGTCCGCAGAATTACTTGCGGAACAGATTGATCGTGTGTTGTCAGATCAGGATAAGCTTGACTCGTTGAGGATAAATGCAAGACAGCACGTACTACGTTCGTTTGACTGGTCGATAGTGGCTGCTAGATACAATGGCATACTAAAAGGTTTCTACCGCCTTGATTGAATTAGCTGTGTGACGCCAGACAGAAATTTACTGGTTTGCAACGCTATTTCACGAAGTACTGGCGCAACAGTATTCTGCCAGTAATACGGAGCTTCAGGATTTTTTTGTAAGGTGATCAGGGTTTTTTTTAAGCAAACTGGTATGAATAATAATGCAAGAACAAGTAGTGCTGATATGGTGGGTTCTCTGTCTTGACTGCTCCAGTAATCACGTCCAACTGCCTTGCCCTGTTGCCAAAACCAACTTAGAGTTTGTTTTTTTAAGCCGACATAGTGGTAAATAATAACGTTTGGGTCAAATCCCAGTATAAATCCTTGCCTGCGAGCGGTTTCCTGAACGTAGTTTTCTTCGCCATAAGCGACTGAGTGCCCGTGCATCCCCATTTGAGTAGGAAAGCCCTTTGTTGATTCGAGAAGTTTTCTGCGATAAACAGCATTTCCACCGCTGAAACATTGATCTGTCAGAATCGAGGGTGATTTGAAAGTAAGCCAGCTAGTGTTACTTCCATATGAATCACGATACCAATGTACTTTGCCGTCTCTATACCATGGTAAGTAGGCACCTCCAAATGCATCATAATCTCTTTCCCGGATCGTATGTTGGATTTGAGAGAGCCAGTTCTTGCTCGGGTAAGCATCGTCATCAAGGTAGACAATCCACTGACCTTGTGCCTCTGATAACCCTTTATTTCGCGCATAACTCAAGCCTTGCATGGGTTCTATGTGATATTTTGCCAGGCATCTGTTCTTTGCAACCCAGTCTCGAGCGAATGTTTCTGTGTCGTCCGACGAGTTGTTGTCTATTATTAATAATTCACAGTCTTTTGTTGTTTTCAGCTGGCATGACAAGTGTTCAAGCAGGTTTTCCAAGAACCATTTTCTATTGTAGGTACAAACTACTATCGAGAGGTTGATGGCCACCACTTAAATCCCTGACTGAGTTGGTTGCGTGAATAAATCTAGTACCAATTAAGGCGCAAAATATAGCAAAAACTTAACCGGCTGATACGCTAAAAACGTAAAAGAACATGGAAGTAAATTCTCTCATGAATGCAAAAAAATTCATATTTGTTCTGGTTAGAACTCCCTAGGCAATCCTCACATGCTGAAGACTGAAATCAATCACCTTTTTTGGATAGCAGTATTTTCCTTAATGATGTCTTTTTGCTGTATTTTCTTGATCGCACCGCTGGATGTAGCAGAAACCCAAACTCTAATTACCGATCAACAGCTTTCGGTGAAGGGAAATGATTCGACGAATCCCGGTGCTAGGTTACGGCATGACCTTCGGGGAAAACTGTTCATAAAACCGGGTAGGAGCCGATCTATAGCTGTGACCTATACTTCGTCTCAGGACACTAACTTGAGACTTGAATTAAGAAGCCGTCGTTTTGTTCAGGAGTGCTCAGAAAGTGGCGGGTCTTTGGATGTAAACGTATACAAGAACAACGAACTGATATATTCGTCCAATCAGATTCTAGGCCAGAATAATGAGGTGTATATAGATGCGAAAAGGGGCGACTCTGTTTCAATAGAGCTTGGGAAGAATCAATACCATTGCACTTGGCTCGTGGCTAGTTTCACCAATGAAGACTTAAATCTTAGCGTCCGAAAGATAGCGCTGGTTTTTTTGCTAGCAATTTTCATAGGCTATTGCACTTGCCAAAAAGCAATGTCGCTCGTGCTTAAGTTTTGCCTGGTTTTTTCACTATTTATGGTCGCTGAAAAAGAAACATTCGGGACTATTCAGTACTCGTCAGTTTTAACCTATCTTGCACTTTCCATGTTTGTTATCAGCTTGGCTCTTTTATTGAGCCGTCTCTGTGCGCTGGGTTCTTACAGCTTTAAGTGGCTTGCCATATTTCTGAATATAGCGGTTTCAATCTTAGTTTGTATAACTCCCGCGGTTTTTATTATCTATACAAAAGATTTTAATCACGCTTTAGATCAGGATTCATTGTTCGCAATTTTCCAAACCAATTTTTCGGAAGCGGCAGAGTTTGTTGATGGCTTTATTTCAGTAAGCAGTCTGATCCTATTGCTCCTGGGTTTGGCGATTATAGTTGTTGTAACTTTAATCCTTTATAGGCACGTCAATAATCGAATGGGGCATTGGGATGTCCTTTTGTTCTCGTGCCTTATCGTTTTCTCAGGTTATCAAATTCATAATGATGCGGACACTCTGCGTATCTTTAGTTTTACCGAAGGAAGCTGGAGTAAATATCAGGCAGAATTAGTAAAGTTTCAGCTGATTCTTGAAAAACGGAACGCGGGCAAAATAAAGTACGACGCATACAAAGAAAACAACAATGAGACTTATATTGTAGTTGTTGGGGAATCGGTTAATAAAGCACATTTGGGCTTATATGGATATGTGCGTGAGACAACGCCAAGGCTGTCACAATACTTGTTGAATGGCAGTCTGATGGTGTTCGAGAATGCGTTTTCCAGCCACACACATACGATGCCAACATTATCTCTAGCGCTTACGCAAGCCAACCAGCATAACGGTAAGGAATATTTCAACGTTCCTTCAGTGCTAGATTTACTTGATTCAGCTGGTGTTAGAACGGCATGGGTGACAAATCAGGTGGTATATGGAGACTGGGATAACCTAGTTTCAGTTCTGGCCGCTGGAGCGGACGAGCGCCATAATTTAAATAAAAATATAGGGACTTCAACACGAACAACTAGTTTTGATGCTGATGTGATACCGGTGGTATCAGAAATTTTGGGCAGGGGAGAAGCTGAAAACCGCATTATTTTTGTTCACTTAATGGGAAGTCACGGAAAATATTGTAACAGATTCCCGATCGAGTATAAGGTCTACAATGGTGAGCTTGATGTTGGAGATTTTGGCAATGCCGCGAAGCAAGAGAACCTTGCGAACAGGCTGAATTGCTACGACAACAGTATTTTGTATTCAGATTATGTCGTGTCAGAGCTTATTGAAGAACTTAGAGCGATCGAGGGTGTCTCCGGGCTTGTTTACTTTTCAGATCATTCCGAAGATGTGCTGCGCGGGCTGGGACACAACGCAGCGCAGTTCACGATGGAAATGACCCAAATACCATTGTTTGTATGGCTTTCTGAAGATTATCAACAGTTATATCCAGAAAAGATACGCGTATTAAAAGGGAATGCTTATCAGCTTTTTTCAAACGATCTGATTTATGAAACCTTGTTGGGAATTACAGGTATAAAAACTCCCTACTATGAAGAAAAACACGACCTGTCCAATGAAAAGTATGCGCTCCCCCCGGAATCAAGCTTGACTCTTCATGGCCAGCGTCTCTATTCAAATAGCGCCGAATATCGGAAGTTTGAGTCAGTGGCGGGCCTGAAGAAGCTAGAACAACTTTCAAGAGTTATTCCCCATAGAGTAAATACCCTCGGTAAGCTTGGCCAAATTATACACAGTGGATTTAGGGCCTTTGAGTTAGATGTAATTTTCCGCGAAGGACATTTTTTTGAAGTGGGGCATGATGATAGTAATGCGACAGGGCAAAGCTTGGAAGGAATATTGAACAGGCTGGAGTCGCAAAAATATGAAAAACTATGGTTAGATGTCAAGAATGCTGGTGAAGAAAACATTGGGCAGATGTTACAGGTATTGGAAAAACTGAATAGAAAATTCGGACTAAAAGAAAAACTGATATTTGAGTCTTCATCACAATCTTTTTATATGAAGGAAATTTCAGATGCGGGTTTCCATACTTCCTACTACCTGCCAACACAGCACATAAAAAATCTTCTTGAAAACGGCGATGGTTATGATCTTGCATTGCAAGCGAAGGCTTTTGCTGAACAGGCGAACACTCAATCGTTGTCCGCCGTATCTTTTGACAGTGACCTATACCCATTTGTTGATAAATACCTTGGGCCAATTCTTGATGAGGAAGTTGTTTTCCATACCTGGAATCTAAGGCTTCGCTTAAATGATCAGCACTTTTTGTCAGAATTACTGTCAAGCGATATTTACAAGGATGAGAGAATTAAGACGATACTCATTAACTATAAAACAGCATTTAATTTTTGATAAATGACACAACTCTGTGTTTAATTTTTACATAGTTAGCGGGCAGTCTCCTAAGAGAATGAATTTGCATGAACGATAGTCCAAAGGTTTCTGTCTGTGTTCTGGCATTTAATCACGAACCCTATATCGGTGGGTGCCTAACCAGCATTTTGTCCCAAGAGGTAAGCTTTTCTTTTGAAGTTATTGTTGGTGTAGACAAGTCAGATGATCAGACGCGGGAAATTGTCGAAGATTATGTTGCCCGGTTCCCAGGTAGAGTAAGGGCCATCTATCACGCAGAGAACGTCGGAGGGCAAGAAAACTACTTCGCCGTACACAGAGCCGCAAGCGGGGATTTCGTCTGTCATATTGATGGTGATGATATGACACTTGACGGTAAGTTAGAGGCCCAATATCAAGTTTTGAGTTCGGACCCCGACTTGGTGATGTGTACTCATAATATGTTCGCGATAGGATCGCAAAACCGAATATCCAAAACACTTTGGAATCCGCGAAAAGAGGGGCGTTATAACCTGAAGTTTTACTTGTTTAATATGCCTTTTTTCTGTCACTCCTCAAAAATGTATAGAAAAAGCAAAGCTCTGCACTTAAATCGGAAATTCGGAGAAAGATATGATTTTGAACTGTCTTTTTCGGACCTTTGTGCGGGAGATGTTTATCATATAGAAAGGCCATTGGGCGCCTATAGAATCGGCGCCGGCACGTCGACAAACCATGGTGAGTCAGTAGTAAATGAAAGTATGGCCTATGCAGCAATTGCACTGTATGACAGAGCGAGAGATTATTTTCCGGAACGTGTATGTAATTCGGCTCGGGCGAACAAGACTATACAGCTAGCTAGACAGGCAGCGCGAGGGGAAGGATGGATCCAAATGAAGCTGTTCCTGTCGCTTGTAAGAGGTAAGCATGCCCTTTCTGCCTACTATTGTTATTTACGTCTCGTTTCAACATTACCAGTTGCACTAAAGCGGAGATTAATGGTGCCAAAGACGAAACTGCCGATATAAATTCAATACAAAATGGTGAAAGAGGTGAAAGACCGGTAACTTTCGAATAATCGCGAGAGTACTGCAGAGGTTTTACCCAGTTTACCGACCCCAATTCTGGCGAAGATTAACAATCTGTTTTGTGACTCTGTATGCGCCAAAACAAAGCGTCATTACGAACACAAAAAGAGTCTGAGTAATCAGATAGATAACCGAATTCATACGAGAGTCAGTGTAGCCAATTTCAAACAAGCTTTGAAATGTTAGTGTGCTTAGAATTGCAACGAATACTACCGGGCAGATATCAGCAGGCCTGGAACGAAGTAGTAAAAATAATGCGTTGTAATTCAATGGATTGCTATGAGAGATAGTGTGGGAAATTCAGGTTTTTAGTTGCGAGAGTTTGTTGTGCGTAAAGAGGCTGAATTGAATTCAGCCTCCAGTTGAGTCTACTTCACCGCAATCAAACCGGCATTTTTCTCCACCGTCGATTTGCCTATGCCACTTACCTCAGCGAGTTCCTGAATGTCATGGAAGGGGCCATAGGTCTTGCGATAATGAATGATGGCTTCCGCTTTTTTCAGGCCAACGCCTTTCAGAATGCCGGCCAGCGTCTTGGCGTCGGCGGTGTTGATGTTTACCTTACCGCTATCGACGGAAACATTGGCCGTAGCATCGGGCGCATCCGCGAGGCTTTGTTGTGCAAAAAGGGCCGTGGTGAACGTGAGAAGGGTCGTGAGTAGAAATATCGTGATTTTCATGATGTGCTCCTTGCGTATCATAGATTTGATGAATGCAAGGACGCTGGCGCAGGTTTATACAAACCCTCGCCCACAGACCGGAAAGTCCAAGTTTTCCGCTTTTGTTTGCATCCTTGCGCCGCGGATCATTGCACGAAAACAAATGGCCTGCCAAGTCATCAAGAACAGAAATTGGTCGGTATGTGAAGGGGGTTTGCCTGTTAACGTTAACCAGATGCAGTTTTTGAGCAATCACATGCGAAATATCACAAGGGTGGCTGGCGCTACAGAATTTTATTCCGCGTTAAGGCTTATTTTTCCACCCCAGTTCCCTATAATGCACTAAAAAATCATGCTTCAATTTTCCTCCCTTTGATAAGAGAACGTTGTGCCAAATCGAGTATATAGAGCCCAACCCCGTCGGCGCGTGCTGTTGCGTCCTGCAGTTTTTAGCTTTTTTCTTACCATTGTCGCGGTACTCAGCCCTTTACCTGCAGTGGCCAGCCCTTGGGTAGACGTTAGTGAGACCCGAATACGGCAGCATCTTGAGTTTCTGAATGACTCTGGTGTGATTTCCATTGGTGTCACCACTTGGCCGGTGATGTGGATAGATATCAGCGAGGCGCTGGCATCAGTGAATCAACTTCATTTGAGTCCCGCACAAAAAAATGCGGTGGATGAGTTGGAGTTTGAGTTGCGTTATCAATCGACAGAAACTGTCAAACGCAGTATTAAACTCAGCGGTGCCAATAGCCGGGCTGTGTTTAATGATAGCTCCATGGACTATATCGAAAAGGGTTCGCTCAAAACGGCGGTGGATATGGACTGGAACCGATTCTCCATGCGTCTTCAGGGGAATCTGACGACGGACCCCGGTAATGACAAGACTGACTCGCACCTTGATGGATCCTATCTCATGGGTTCACTGGGCAATTGGGTGCTGGGCGTGGGGGCAATCGATCGCTGGTGGGGGCCAAGCTCGAATACCAGCCTGATTCTGTCTTCCAATGCGCGGCCGATTCCGGCCGCAATCTTCAGAACACGCGGAGAGCAAACTTTCGAGACGCCTTGGTTGTCCTGGATCGGCCCCTGGCAGTTCGTGACCTTTGTTGGCCGCATGGAGAGCAAACGCGAAATCCCGGAAGCGCATTTGACGGGCATGCGTTTGACGGTACGTCCTATAGAGGGCTTGGAACTGGGTGCTTCGCGCGCCATGCAATGGGGTGGCATTGGGCGTGATAAAAACCTGAACGCTTTCTTTAAATCCTTTACTTCGCAGGATGAAAATACCGAGAACGGTTCCGGTAACCAATTGGGCGGCTTCGATGCGCGTTATGGTTTTGCTGTCAGTGGTGCGGTGAACGCAGGAGTTTATGCGCAATTGATTGGAGAGGACGAAGCGGGTTACATGCCTTCCAAGTATATGAGCCAATTTGGTATAGAGTCGACAGTTGTGCTGGACGACTCCGCCTCTTATATAAAGGGTTTTATAGAATATGCCGATACAACCGCCGGCTCGCTGAATACGCCACAGTATGATGCGGCGTATGAGCATAGTACATATCGGACTGGCTATCGCTATCGCCGTAGAGCAATAGCTTCCTCATTTGACGGCGATGCCCGGGTCTTATCAGTTGGGGCGACCTGGAATATGCTTGATAGTCGTTCGGTCGGCTTTACAGTCAGCAAGCTGGATTTGAACCGCGGGGGGGCGCTTGGTCAGAATACCATCTCTGCGGATCCACAGGACCTATACCAATACAAGCTCCGGTATCAGTGTTTGTTTCTCGGGGGGCGTCTAAATCTTGGATACTCCTATTTGAGCGAAGAGTTTGTGACGCCGCAGCTCGATGTTGAGCGCAGAGCGGCTTATGGCTCCTGGGAGTATCGTTTCTAAACTGGTTTGTGTTCACGCTGACGGTAAATTGGGAGAAAAACACTGTTACCTCACTTGTAAAATCATGTAAACTCCATGGCAACTTTTGGAGCTTTGCAGTTGCGCAATTAATGGCCAGACCCAAGTGGCTCAGGCTAAACGTCAACATAAGCAAGGCTGCCGTTCCCAGGTAACCGTAACCAAAAAAGTATCAATTTATTCATGGATCGACAGGCAGCTTTTCATCGTCGACGGTTTTCGTTTTTTTCGATTTCCGCACTTTTTCTTCAGATCATTCTTATTCTGTTTTCCTCTTTTGCCGCAGCGCTAGATGTAAGTCCGCAGCAAATGGCCGCTTTTCAGGCACTTTCTCCTGCCCAGCAATTGGAATTGGCCCGGCAGTATGGGATCGATATCAGTGCAATTCAGCGCTCTGTGGGTAGTACATCCTCTACCCCAAAAGCTAAAAAGCCTGAAGTTTCGGTACTGCAGCGCGATGGTTCCCTGAATCCGCATGAACAATTGAAGCAAGAGCTTGAAATAGGGCTCCTTCAACAGTCTCTTGAGGAAGAGGAGGATAAGGGGCCACGCTATCAGGCAGGCAAACTAGTGCCATTTGGTTATGAACTCTTTGCCGGTGCGCCGACCACTTTCGAGCCGATCCATGATATCCCCGTCTCTTCGGACTACATATTAGGCCCCGGTGATGTCATCAAAGTGCATCTGTATGGCAAGGAGAGTCAGGAACATGAGTTAAGTATCGATGCCGAAGGCAGCGTGTACTTTCCTGAGCTTGGGCCAATGGAGCTGGCAGGTCTGAGTTTCGAGGAAGCCAAGCTTAAGCTGCGCGAAACGGTCAACCAGCGCATGATTGGAATGAAAGCCAGTGTTTCGATGGGCGAGCTCCGATCAATCAGGGTGTTTGTGCTGGGTGAGGCCTATGTTCCGGGTTCTTATGTGGTCAGTTCCTTATCGACCATTACCAATGCATTAGTACTGAGTGGTGGTATCGCGGAAACCGGATCACTGCGTAATATACAATTGAAACGCAGGGGTGAAGTGGTTCAGACCCTCGACCTCTATAAACTGCTGTTGGAAGGTGATAACAGTAACGACGTTTCTCTGCGTTCCGGGGATGTCGTATTTATCCCGCCGGTTGGCGCGACTATGGGGGTCGACGGAGAAGTCCGGCGCCCTGCCATTTATGAATTGAAAGAGGGAGAATCGGTCGCGGATTTGATCCGCTTCTCAGGTGGAATGAAGCCTTCGGCTTACCCTGCCGCCGCGTCAATGGAGCGTATTGGTGCGGATCAAATTCGAACCGTAGTCGATGTTGATTTATCGCAAGGGCTGAGCCGTCTGAAAGTAGGGAATGGTGATATTCTGACCATCCCCTCGATCCTGGATAAGGTGGAGCAAACCGTCACAGTAAAAGGCCATGTGTATCGGCCTGGTGTGCGGCACTGGAAGCCCGGCTTGCGAGTCACCGATGTGATCCGTTCCTTGAATGATCTAAAGCCAGGCAGTGACCTGCGTTATGCGCTGATCAAGCGTTACACGGAGCCGCAAGGCAAGCTAGAAGTGCTTTCACTCAGACTGGACCAAGCGCTGGCCAACCCTGCATCCGAGCATAACAAGCGATTGAAAGACAATGACGAGCTTTATGTCTTTACGCTTTATCCGGTGGGTTCAATCGATGAGTCGGAACTGGTTGCCGACTATCCGGATAATTTTCCGCCAGGTTACCTGGGTAGCGGCACTAGCGCTGGTTCCTTAGGCGTCGTAGGGGCGCGGTCTTCGCTTCAGTTATCCATGCCCGGTTCCGCCTCGGTCGCCGATTCAAACAAGCCAAAGGCACTGCTACAAGACAGGGATTTTTATACCGAGCCGGTGTCCGGTGCGACCGGAGCTGATGAGATTGCAGACAGGGCACTTATTATTGCCCGGATCATTGAAGAATTACGTATTCAGTCCGGTATAGGGCAGCCTTCCAAAGAAGTCGAGATCACCGGGCCGGTCCGGTTTCCCGGTGTTTATCCGCTGGTAGAGGGGATGACCGCCGAAGATTTAATCTACGCAGCGGGTGGATTGACCGAAAAAGCATTTGAACTAAGTGCAGAGGTTAACCGCACAGAATTTACAGATGGGCGCATGCGTAATCAGCGGCGTTTTGAGCTAAATCTTGCGAATAGTAAAGACCTGACATTTACCTTTCAGTCGCGTGATGTACTGCAGATTCGCGTGATTCCAGAGTGGGCTGAGAAGGCTTTTGTAACCTTGAGTGGCGAGGTGAAGTTTCCTGGGCGCTACCCCATCCATAAAGATGATACGCTGCGTGATGTGCTAAAACGCGCTGGCGGTGTGACGCGCTATGCCTATGTGCCTGGTGCAGTATTTACCCGTGTGGAACTTCAAAAACAACAGCAGGCGCGTCTTGAGGAAATGCAGCGACGCTTGGCTGAAGATATCGCCAAAGCACAGCTAATCGGTGAAGAAACTGGCAAGTCCTCCAGTGATGTTGGTACGGCACAAGAGCTGCTGGGCCAGCTTCAAAAAACGCCTGCCCTGGGGCGATTGGTGATAGATCTGGAAAAAGTGGTTGCCCTCGATCCTGACTATAAAATTATTCTGCAGGACGGTGATGAGTTGATTGTGCCGCCGCGTCGAAACTCGGTAACGATCATTGGAGAGGTGCAGTTGCCGATATCGCAAGTGTACGAGCCCGGATTGGATTACTGGGACTACATAGATCGTAGTGGCGGTACTACCAACAAAGCCGATGAAGGGCGCATCTATGTGATCAAGGCGAATGGTGGGGTAACCAGTCCTGAAAATTCAAATTGGTTTGCAAACAGGCGTTCCCAGATTAATCCGGGCGACACAATAGTCGTGCCACTAAACGCGGACAAGCTCGACCAATTGGTTTTGTGGCGTGATGTGAGTCAGATTTTTTACCAGATTGCACTTGGTGCGGCTGCGGTGGGTAGTTTGTAAAAGAAATGAATGATAATACGAATCGGCAAGCACCAATCGTTAATCCTATGGATCAGAAAAACCAGGTTCCACAAGCTCCGTGTGACGACGAGATCGATTTGCTCGAACTTTGGCGAGCACTATGGCATGGCAAGTGGATTATCATTGTGTTTACCGCAGCATTTTCCATCGCCTCGGTCTTTTACGCGATGTCCCTTCCTAATATGTATAAGAGCACAGCGGTCCTCGCGCCGGCTGAATCATCGAGTAGTGGGCTGAATCAACTGGCCGGGCAGTTCGGAGGCTTGGCTTCTCTGGCGGGCATAAACATCGGCGGGGGCAGCTCAAATAAAACGGCCGAAGCGCTCGAAATTCTCCAAAGCTGGGCATTTATCGAAGAGTTCATTCAAGAGCAAAACATCGCCCCGCAGGTGTTTGCGGCGAAAGGGTGGAACCCGGATACCAACGAACTTGTTTACGACAATGAAACCTTCGACCCAAAAACTCAGGTTTGGACGCGTGAGCCGCCTGAAGGTAAGCAGGCAGCGCCAAGTTCTTGGGAGCTATTCGAAAAATTTGGCGAATATATGAGTGTGAGTGAAGACAAGGTCTCGGGTTTTACCTCTATAAGTATCGAACACTACTCGCCGGAAATTGCCAAACTTTGGGTCGATGCTCTGGTAAAGAAGATCAACACCAAACTTCAGGTGCGTGACTCTAAGGAGGCCGAAACAAACGTTGCATTTTTGAAGCAGCAGATTGAACAAACACCGCTAGCAAGCATGCAAAGCGTGTTTTACGACCTGATCGAAGAGCAAACCAAAACGCTTATGCTTGCCAAGGGTTCGGCAGAATATGTGTTTAAAACTGTGAGTCAATCGCGCGTAGCGGAACAAAAATCAAACCCCAAACGAGCGTTAATTTGTATCTTTGGCGCAATGCTTGGATCCCTATTGGGTTGCATTATCGCCTTGGTCCGTGGTTTGAAGCGGCATTGAGTAACAATAGTGAATAAGCAGCAAATCACAAGTTCTTCAACGGCGAACTCCATGGTAATTAGCCCCAATCGGATATTGGTGACAGGCGGTGCTGGCTTTATCGGCTCAGCCCTTGTGCGCTATTTGGTTGGCGAGCTCGGGCTTCAAGTGCTCAACGTTGATAAATTAACTTACGCCGGCAACTTGGAATCCCTCGCGCAGGTCGCAAACAGTCCTAACTGTAGTTTTCTGCAAGTAGATATCTGCGATTCCGGCAGAATGAGCGAAGCGATTAACAGCTTTCAGCCCGATGTTATTATGCACCTCGCGGCAGAAAGCCATGTCGATCGCTCTATCGACGGTGCAGGTGAATTTATTCAAACTAACCTTGTTGGTACGTTTACATTGCTCGAAGCCGCACGATCCTATTGGCAAACGCTCGGCTCGCAAAAAAAGCAAACTTTTCGCTTTCATCACATCTCGACTGACGAGGTCTACGGGGATCTTGAAAAAACGGATGATCTTTTTACCGAAACGACACCCTATGCTCCCAGCTCTCCATATTCCGCATCGAAGGCGGGTTCAGATCATCTAGTCCGAGCTTGGGCAAGAACTTACGGCTTGCCCGTTGTGATCACGAACTGTTCCAATAACTACGGCCCATTTCAGTTTCCGGAAAAACTGATTCCACTTGTTATATTGAACGCTCTAGAAGAAAAGCCTCTGCCCATTTATGGCGAAGGCAAACAAGTGCGAGATTGGTTATACGTGGACGATCACGTTCGTGCCCTTTATGAGGTGGTCACAAAAGGAGATGCCGGTGAAACCTATAACATCGGTGGCCATAATGAAAAGCAAAATATCGAAGTCGTGCGCGCGATCTGCCGTATCCTGGATGAACTTGTACCCAGAAGAAACGGTTCTTATAAGTCACTTGTCACTCATGTCCAAGATCGCCCCGGTCATGATATGCGCTACGCCATCGATGCGAGCAAAATCCAAAAAAGTTTGGGCTGGGTGCCGGAAGAAACCTTTGAAACGGGTCTCAGAAAGACCGTTGAATGGTACTTGGTAAACAGGGAATGGGTTGCCCATGTTCAAGATGGTTCTTATCTGCGAGAGCGTCTAGGTGTGGCTGGATCTCTGCAAAGTCAAATTAAAGGCAGCGAAAAAGTATGAAAGGTATTGTACTGGCAGGAGGTTCTGGTTCGCGTTTGCACCCAATTACTTTAGGAGTGTCCAAACAGCTCTTGCCGATTTACGACAAGCCAATGGTTTACTACCCACTGTCGGTTCTAATGCTTGCCAAAGTTCGCGACATTCTCATTATTTCGACACCTGAAGACTTACCCCAGTATAAACGCTTGCTAGGTGATGGTTCCCAGTTTGGTGTTGTACTTAAGTACGCAGTTCAGGAAAATCCAGAGGGGCTGGCGCAGGCTTTTCTAATAGGCGAAGAGTTTATTGGTCAGGAGTCGGTTTGCCTGGTGTTGGGTGACAATGTTTTTTACGGGCCCAACTTCACTCCAAAGCTCTTAGAGGCGGTACGCAGAGCGGAGCAAAACAGTATCGCTACGGTGTTTGGGTATCAGGTTAAAGATCCAGAGCGTTTCGGTGTGGTGGAGTTTGATGTAAACAGAAATGCAATTAGTATTGAAGAGAAGCCAAGCAAACCCAAATCTAAACACGCGGTGACAGGCTTATATTTCTACGATAATAATGTAGTGGAGATTGCTAAATCGGTTAAGCCAAGCCAGAGAGGCGAGCTTGAAATCACCTGTATAAATAATGCCTATCTGAATCAGAGTAAACTTTTTGTAGAAACGCTTGGGCGAGGCTTTGCTTGGCTTGATACTGGTACACATGAGAGCATGCTAGAGGCTTCTCAGTTTGTAGAAACCGTTGAAAAGCGGCAAGGCTTTAAAATTGCCTGCTTGGAAGAGATCGCGCTTCATAATGGATGGCTAAGTGCTCAAGCTATTTCCGCAAAAGTAGATACGATGGGAAAAGGCAAGTACAGCGCCTATTTAAAAGAATTACTGGAAGCTCAAGATAAATGATTCCAGTAGCCAAACCATACCTGCCGGACCGCAAGAAGCTGGATGCTTATATCGAATCAATTTACGAATCAAACTGGCTCACGAATAACGGCCCGCTTGTTCAAAAATTAACGCAGCGTCTGGCTGATCATTTGAGTCTTGATGCTGACTGTTTAGTACTCGTTGCAAACGGCTCTCTCGCCCTTCACTTGTCATATAAAGCACTAGATCTAACAGGCGATGTTATTACTACTCCTTTTAGCTTCATCGCAACTGCGAGTACGCTTAAGTGGGAAGGACTAAATCCAGTATTTGTGGATATTGATAAAGACACTTGGAATATCGATCCAAAGCTTATAGAACAAAACATAACCCCCGGTGCTTCCGCGATTGTTCCGGTTCATGTTTTTGGTAACTCATGCGATGTAAAGGCGATTGAAAAGATTGCAGATAAATACGACTTAAAAACAATTTACGATGCATCGCATT
Organism: Oleiphilus sp.; assembly: GCA_006212045.1. Taxonomy (GTDB): domain Bacteria; phylum Pseudomonadota; class Gammaproteobacteria; order Pseudomonadales; family Oleiphilaceae; genus PZPK01. The sequence continues at coordinate 72,584 of PZPK01000016.1, forward strand.
GTTTTGGCACCAGTCTGGATGGTAAATCAATCCTCTTGAGTGGTGATGTAAGTACCATTAGTTTTCATGCAACTAAGCTTTTTCATACGGTTGAGGGTGGTGCCGTCATCACTAAAACAAAGACGCTTGCCGATAAAATTCGTAAGATGGTTAACTTTGGGATTGAAGCTCCAGACTCAATTAGCGTGATTGGTACAAATGCCAAAATGAGTGAGTTCCATGCCGCAGTTGGTTTAGCGGTGCTAGACGATATGGAATACATAGAAGTTCAAAGAAAAGAAGTCTGGGAGCATTACCAACGAATGCTTGCTTCCAGTTATCAGCTCCAAAAGCGCTCCCCCAGAGCTAGTAATAATCATGCGTACTTCCCTTTATTGCTCGAAAGCGAGCAGGCGGTTATGGAGGCTCTTAATAGCTTGGCTGAGCACGGAATTCAGGCTAGACGGTACTTCTACCCTTCGTTAGAGGGCGTACATATTTTTGACAACGAAAGATTGTGCAATGTGTCGTATGACATTGCCTCGCGTATTCTTTGCTTGCCTATTTGGTCTGGGTTGTCGGCGCAGCAGGTAAGTGCAATTGCTAAAGTCCTAATAGGGAGGTGAGGCGGTGAAAGTTGCGATAATGCAGCCGTACTTTTATCCATATATCGGTTACTTCCAGCTGATAAATGCTGTCGATACCTTTGTTCTTTACGATGATATTGAGTACGTAAAGCAAAGCTGGATGAACCGGAACCGGATTTTAGTCAACGGACAACCCGCATTTATAACTCTTCCTCTTAAAAAAGACTCTGATTACCTGCACGTCAATAAAAGGTATCTTGCAGGAACTTGGTTAAAAGAGCGCAAAAAGTTAATGCAGCGCGTTAAAGGTGCCTATAATAAGGCTCCTTTTTTCGCAGAGGTTTATGGGCTCGTTTGCAATGGTCTCAATTGCGATGCACTAAATCTTTTCGGATTCTTGCATTATAACCTGCAATTGGTTTTAGATTTTCTTGAGATAGAAACGAAAGTTGTCATCAGTTCGAGTCTGGGCGATTTCTACGATAAAAAATCATCAGAAAAAGTTTTGGCTATCTGTCATTCTCTCCAGGCGAATCAATATATCAACCCAATTGGTGGCGTAGAACTTTATAAAAAGAATGAGTTTGCCCAACGTGATATTGAACTGAAATTTTTAGAAACACAGAGCTTCGACTACGAGCAGTTTGGGAATGAATTTCAAGTGTTTTTATCGATCATCGATGTATTAATGTTTAATGGTAAGAATAAGACGCGGGATTTAATAGAACAGTATTATTACCTACGCTGATGATTGTTGGGGGGAGTTTGGCAATGAAGATTCAAGGAAATGAACTTTCTTGGGAAAAAATCGGGAAAGTATTTGACCCAACCCTTGCGGGGAAGGGAAGGCCATGGCTGAAGGAGTTTGCGCAAGCGCCTGCAACCTTGGTTTTTGAGGATTTTGTCCGGGTATACTTTTCATGCAGGCCTCATCCGGATGAAAATGGTCAATATTGCAGTTACTCGGCATATGTTGATTTTGACAGACGTGATTTAACACGAGTTCTTCGGGTAAGTGAGCGTCCAATACTTCCTTTGGGGCGGGTTGGAGAGTTTGATGAATTTGGTACATACCCAGTATCAGTCATTCGAAAGGACTCGCAAGTCATTGCTTATTATGCAGGCTGGACTCGCTGTGAGAGCGTGCCATTCAATACAGCGATTGGAATCGCGATTAGTAAAGACGGTGGAGAAACGTTCACCAAAGGTGGGCCAGGGCCGGTGATCTCATATAGTCCTGATGAACCTTTTGTAATGAGCGGCCCCAAGATAAGAATTTTTAATGGAACTTATTACTTGTTCTATATTGCCGGCCGTAAATGGGTGTTAGATAACGGGCGCCCTGAACCCGTGTATAAAATACGTATGGCTAGTTCCGACGACGGAATTACTTGGCGGAAATACAATACAGACATTGTCGAAAGCGTAATAGAAGATGACGAAGCACAAGCTAGTCCAGATGTATACTTTGATGGTCACACCTACCACATGTTCTTTTGCTATCGCTACAGTAAGGATTATAGATGCCATGCTAAAGGATACCGTATTGGTTACGCCAGTTCTGAGAATCTTATTGATTGGAAGCGCGATGATTCAAGAGTAGGTATAGACGTATCCGGTCAAGGATGGGATTCAGAGATGATAAGTTATCCTCATGTTTTTAAATTAGATGATCAAGTTTACATGTATTATTTAGGGAACCAGGTAGGGCGATATGGATTTGGCCTTGCCAAGCTAAAGAGCACTTTTGTTGGTGGGATGGAATGACTAAGAGTTTGAAATGGAACAAAATAGGCAAAGTTTTTGATCCAACACAATACGGCTTGATCAATGGTTGTAAGGAGTTTGCTCAAAGCCCCCAGGCCTTAGAGTTTAATGACTTCGTTCGAGTGTATTTTTCTACGCGAGCTCGTGATCCAGAAAATGGAAAGTTTCTTAGTCATATTGCTTATGTTGATATGAGCAAAGATTTTCGCGAAATACTCAAAGTGTCAAATACGAGTGTAATCGATCTAGGAGTGCTAGGTACCTTTGACGAACATGGCATTTTTCCTATAAATGTAATGCGCCACGATGATCGTATATTGGCATATACCTGCGGTTGGAGTCGACGTAGTTCGACATCGGTCGAAACTGGTATAGGCTTTGCCGAGAGTTTTGATAGCGGTGCAACCTTTGAAAAACTAGGTTCGGGGCCAATTGTTGGAGCTTCACTAAACGAGCCCTTTTTGGTAGGTGATGCATTCGTTAGATACTTCGAAGGCAAGTTTCACATGTGGTACATGTTTGGTATCAAATGGGCCGTAATGGAAGAGGAGGCCGCACCAGACCGGGTATATAAGATCGGGCATGCGACATCAATGAATGGTATTGATTGGAAGAAAGAAGAGGGCTTGCAGGTAGTTCCTGACAAGTTACATGAGAACGAAAGTATGGCTTTGCCCACTGTGGAGTTTTTCGATGGCCGCTATCATATGTTTTTTTGCTATCGAGAATCTTCTGATTTTAGGAACAATAGCGCTAGAGGATATAGGCTGGGTTATGCGTACTCTTATGATTTAAAGTCTTGGGTGCGTAATGATAAACTGGGCGGTGCAGTAGTCTCAAAAACTGGATGGGACAGTGAAATGCAATGCTACCCTCACCTGCTCAAAATGGGAGGTGATCTCTTCTTGCTTTATAACGGTAATGAATTCGGTCGCTTCGGGTTTGGTGTTTTGAAATTGGTTAGAAATTCTTTTGATCGAATACAAAACTAGTTCTCTTGATATTGCCGCTTTACTTCAACACTTTGAATACTGCGACTCATTCTACGTTCCTCGATTAAGTGAGCGGATTAATTTGGTAGATTATGCGCAAAAAATTACGGTAAATGCCTGTACTTTTGAAGCTTGGGAGGGTGAAGGTTTGCTAGGTGTAGTTTCCGCTTACCTTAATCGAACGCCGTATGGTTTTATCACAGATGTAAGCGTAAAGCCTGAGTCCAAAGGTAAAGGTATTGCGAAGAACTTAGTTCGTAACTGTATTGACGCAGCTCAAAATGAATATGGCCTGTGTGGATTAAAACTTGAGGTGTATTTGGAAAATCGACAAGCATTGAATCTGTATAAAACGCTTGGCTTTATTGTTCATTCTAAGCGCGATCAAGTATTAGAAATGATATTGAACTTCAGGGGTGAAAGTAAATGACGGACAAGCGTAATTACAACGAAGAGCTAAGAGATACAGCCGATCACAAGTATGCCTACAATTTTGATTTTGACGTTATGCATCACTACATGCTGCGGGCTTTTGAGCCATTTTTGCAAAAAGGACGACTTTTAGAGCTTGGTAGTTTTAGAGGTGACTTCACCGAGCGCTTGGTGTCCTTGTTTGACGACGTAAGCTGTGTTGAAGCCTCAGATGAAGCAGTAGCTTTTGCAGCAGAACGCCTTCCACAGGTTACGATTTACAATTCGTTATTCGAGAGTGTTCGGCTCCCAAATCGTTATGAAAACATAATTATGACGCATGTTCTAGAGCATGTTGATGATCCGGTAACTGTGCTCAGAAGGGTTAATGACGAGTGGCTTACTGATGATGGTAGGTTCTTTCTAGTTTGTCCAAATGCAAACGCGCCTTCTCGTCAAATCGCGGTGAAGATGGGGCTTATTTCTCATAATTCAGCCGTCACTCCAGCGGAGCATGAGCATGGTCATCGTTGTACATATACGCTAGATACATTGGAAAGAGATGCGCGTGCAGCGGGTTTAAATGTCATCAAGAGAGAGGGTGTTTTTTTTAAGGCTTTGGCGAATTTCCAATGGGACCGTCTACTTCAAACGGATATTATTTCGAAAGAGTATCTTGATGGCTGTTATCAGCTTGGTCAAATTTACCCAGACCTATGTTCCAGTATTATGGTTGTGTGCCAAAAAGGCTGATGCTTATTTCGATTGTTCTGGCGATAGATAATGCCGATTAAAAAAAATCTAGTAGCGAGCTATGCGAATCAATTATATTCGTCTCTAATCGGTATTCTTATTTTGCCTATATACATAGACCATATGGGCGCAGAGGCTTATGGTTTGGTGGGTTTTTTTACCATGCTAACTGCGTGGTTTACTCTCCTTGATATGGGGCTGACTCCGACAGTGATGAGAGAGTCTGCTAGATTTAAGGGAGGGCGCGCAACTGTTGTTGAATATTTGTTATTGGTCCGCTCATTCGCAGCTTTGTTCTTGTTGATCGCCGTGGCCATATTTCTGTCGATTGTATTCTCCTCAACGTCTATTGCGAGTGAATGGCTCCACTTAGAAACACTGTCTGTAGAGCAGGTTAGTTTTTGCATTAGTATTATGGGCGCGATTATCGCCCTCCGCTGGGCCGGAGGGTTGTTGCGGGGCGTTATTAATGGTGCTGAAAAAATAGTCCTGCTTTCTATATTAAATTCGGGGTTTTCAACATTACGATTCGTTGTTGTTTTGCCAATCATTATTTTTGTAGATGCCGAACCCGTATCTTATTTTTCCTACCAGCTGGCTGTTGCGGTTTGTGAGTTTTTCACGTTGTTAGCATTTGCGAGTCGTGTGCTGCCGAGAAACGGTAACCGGTATTGGTTTGTTGGTAGCTTTTCGGTTACACCAATCAAGTTGTCTTTGAAATTTGCATTAAGTATCGCGTTTACATCAATTGTTTGGGTTGCGATTACTCAGACAGATAAGCTGATTTTATCTAACTTAATGACCCTTAGCGACTATGGGTATTATTCTCTTGCCGTTCTCGCAGCTAGTGGCGTTTTAGTCCTTAGTGGGCCTATCGGCTCCGTAATAATGCCTCGCTTGGCGAATTTAGAAGCTCAAGGTGATGAGGTCGGCTTTATTCGCTTATATCGAACTGCAACGCAGCTAGCAGCTGTCGCTAGTAGCTCTCTTGCCTTCGTATTGTTTTTCTTTTCTGAGGAGCTACTTTGGGTTTGGACAGGTAACCAAGATGTAGTTGATAACGCATCAAGTGTTTTAGGCTTGTATGCTCTGGGTAACGGAGTTTTGGTAGTGGCCGCGTTTCCTTATTATATGCAGTTTGCCAAAGGCGATATGAAAATGCATGTCTATGGTAATATTCTTTTTTTGATTGTGTTATTGCCTCTAATCATTTGGGCTGCACAGAGTTATGGTGCAGTAGGGGCAGCGGCTGTTTGGTTAGGTTCAAATTTAGCTTTGTTTATGTTTTGGTTACCATGGGTCCACCGGCGTTTCATTAGAGGTTTGAATCGCATTTGGTATTCCTCTGATACTACGATAATTTTTTCGGCGGCGGGTTTCTTTTCACTTATTATGGCAAGTCTTGATTTGCAAATTGTGAATCGCTTTAAAATGCTAGCTGTTTTAGTGGCCATAGGATGTTTAGTACTTATTTTGGCTGTCGCATCGTCAAGTAAAGCTAGAGAATATTTAATCGCACGTGTTAATAAAAGCAGGCTCGAACATGCAAAGTAATATCGTGGTCAGTGTATGTGTGGTTACTTATAAGCAGGAAGACTATATCGAACAATGCTTGGAAAGTATTGTAAGACAAAAGACGAACTTTCGCTTTGAGTTAATTATAGGGGAAGATTGTTCGCCCGATGGGACAAGCAATATTGTTAGAAAGTTTTCCGAGAAATATCCAGAGATAGTTACTCCAATCATTCGCACAAGAAATGTAGGGGGGCATAGAAACTTTATAGATGTGTTTGAACGAGCTAAAGGGAAGTATATTGCCTATTGTGAAGGAGATGACTATTGGATTGATCCTCTAAAGCTTCAGAAACAATATGATGCGCTTGAGCGCCAGCCAGAAATTGACCTTTGCTTTCATCCCGCGAAGGAATACCGTAACGAAAAGTTCCACGGAGTAATTAACAGTTACTATCGTGAAGAAACGGTTGTTCCAGTCGAAAAAGTCATCGAAGGTAGAGGTGGGTACATGCCTACAGCGTCTTTGATGATTAGAATGTCTGCGATTTACCCTTTCCCTGATTGGTTTATAGATAAAGCGCCAGTAGGGGATTCTTTTATTCAGGCTTTAGGTTCTATGCGAGGAGGTGCGCTTTTTCTGCCAAAACCTATGTCGTCTTATCGAAGGTATTCAGAGGGTTCAGTCACCCAAAAGGGTAAGTCCGGGACGTTGTCTTCAAAAGTACTTATTGATAAGGCTCTTAATTATCTCTATTGCTATAAACAACTGCCGAGTCAAAAAAGTATGCCTAGTATTGAATTGGCCTGTTGCAGGCAATTGATTGAGGTATTAGGGCATTCGATTAGGCTTGGAGATAGAGTCGCGGCCAAAGAAACTGCTTATCTAATAAGAGCAAATTTTGGCCAAGATTTAACATTGCAGTTAAAGATTATTATTTGGAGTGTCGCGTTTCATCCGCTTTTTTTATTTGCTCGCGGAGTGTTAAAGCTGCGAGATATGGCTGGGTAATTGATTTAGTGAAAGATTTTTTGCTTGTTTTCTTTCTGATATTCGGCCCTGTTTTTGATTCGCCCCTAGGGCCTTTTGGTGATTCTGCTGTATTGATCGCATTTTGCTTGGTGTTCTCGCGAGTTTATTCTCATAAACTGATATATGCCACTAAACCGCTACTCTTTGCTTTGTTATTGTTGCTTTCGCTCTCAGTATATAGCCTGACCACCTACCTCCTCCTTGACCCATACAGTGCGGAGTTGTCGCTCCAGCCAATTTTACGGCCCATAAAAGCGCTTATTCTATTGCTTGGTTGTTATGTTCTCGCGTTTCATCTTCTTGAGCGGGGTTATCATTTTCGCAGTTTGGTGTGGCTAGTTTTCTTATCGGTGGTGTTTCATGCGTTTATTATGGGCGCGCAGTTTTTATCTCCTGACTTTAGGGAGTTTGTTTACACCTTTACTGAAGCTAAATATGTGCTGGAAGTCTACCAGGCTACGCGCATGGCTGGGCTTTCTGGTGCGGGGGGGGCTCAACTATCCGTTGTTCAGGGGCTTGGCGTTCTGTTAGCAAGCTATCTTTGGGTGACGGAAAGTTCAAAAATAAAGTTGGTTATCGTTATTGGTGGAGGGCTCCTTTGCTTAGCTTCTGTTCTGCTTTGCGGGAGGTCCGGACTATTGGTCGTCGCGTTATTTGCGCCAGCTTTTCTATTTCTTTCTTTCTTTGTAAAAAGCGAGGGGGTATCACTAGGTAAAATAACGTTTTCCTTAGTGATTCTTATACTAATTGTCTTAGTTATCATCGCCGCAACGTTTCAAACGATTACCTCTGATGCAGGAAGGTATATTTTCTTCAGAACTTTTCGTACGATTGTTGATTATAGTGAAACCGGCAATCTTCAGGACAATACTTTAATCGCGTTGAGCCAAATGTTTTATTTTCCTAGTGAATTAGCTCATCTCATGTTTGGAAAGCCAAGCTATCTAAAGTTAAATACCTATTACGGTATTAATAGTGATATTGGGTATATTCAACTTTTATGGGCATACGGGGTGATTGGCTCGTGTGCACATTATTTGCTTTATATTTTAGCGGTTGCGTCTGTGCTAAAGCTGTCGAATATCTCGTCAGTTACGAAGGTTTTAGTTGTCTTATCAATCTTGCTGATTTTGCTTTTTAACGCCAAAGAAGTTTTTATTTTTGCAAGAATGTCTTTTCAAATAACAGTTTTATTGTTTTTCGGAGCCGTTCTTTTCTCTAGAATTGATTTTGATAGAGCGAAGAGGCTTTATTGATGTGTGGATTTTTCGGCATTGTTGGAAGCGTCGTTGATGATTTCCGAGAGCGGGCGTTACATGCTGCGCTAGATGGTCTCGCCCACCGAGGCCCCGATAACCAAGCTACTTGGAGTTCTTCCAATGTTATTCTCGGCCATACAAGGCTAAGCATACTCGATCTCTCAAATCATGCGAACCAACCATTTAGTTCGACTTGTGGAAGGTTCACGGTCGCTTATAACGGCGAAGTGTATAACTATAAAGAGCTGGCAGCTCAATATAGTTTGATCAACTTAAAAACAAGTTCAGATACCGAGGTGGTGGTTGAACTGTTTGCAAAGCTGGGTGTGGCGAGTTTTGAGCAACTAAATGGTATGTTTGCGCTTGCTATTTACGACTCTGAAGAGTGCAAGCTTTACCTAGCTCGAGATCGACTTGGTATTAAGCCACTCTATATCACTAAATCAGAACAAAGCATCTGCTTTGGTTCTGAGATCAAGGCATTGGAAAAGCTTGGTGCTGTTTCTAATGACGTAAACGCGCCCAAGCTAAATGAATGGTTTTATTACGGCAATGCTTTAGGCAGAGCAACTATTTTGAACGGCGTTGAGCGAGTAATGCCCGGTAACTATGTTGTAATTGATACGACGTTATGTTCTGCTGCAGTGCATACTTATTGGGCCGTAAGTAAGGCGCTTTCTCGGAAGAATCCTTCAAAAATCCCTAGCGAAGAACATGCTGTCGCAAAAGTTAGGGAATTATTGTGTTCGGCCGTCAAGAGGCAGCTGGTCAGCGACGTTCCTGTTGGCGTGTTTTTGTCTGGTGGGATAGATTCGAGCGCCATTACTGCTTTTGCAGCACAAGAGCTTGGGCGTGACCTAAGCACATACTCGGTCAAATTTGATTATGATAAAGGTGTCAATGAGCTGCCTAAAGCACGACAGGTAGCGGACATGTATGGCACGAAGCATCATGAGTTTGAGATTGGCGGATATGATGTGGTGGATACCGTCATAAAAATGGTAGAACATCACGATCATCCTTTTTCTGATGCGGCAAACATCCCCCTTTTTCTTCTTTCTCAACAGGTGCGTGATAAAACAAAAGTTATTCTTCAAGGCGATGGTGGTGACGAACTGTTCGCCGGTTACCAGAGATACAATACCTTAGCGAATTTTCGCAAAATGAAGCTGCTAGCTAAGGTCGGCAACATCGCAAATAACTTTACCCGTAAAAACGCAGGGTACTATTCTCGGCAGCGTTACATCGATGCCTTGTTAGCTGGGGAAGACTATCAGGTGATGGCCGCACTGCTAACGGTTGAAAGTAAGCGGGTTCCTCCTACACGCGTTTTATCTGATTCTTATCGAGCTAAAGTAGAGAGCCATGCTTTCGACAGCCGCTATCAAGAAATAGCAAAGAAGTTCGAAGCTCAAGACTTAGTAAATAAAATGTTAATGACCGATCTTGAAATTATATTGCCCGATATCTTTTTAGAGAAAGTCGATCGCTCAACAATGGCTGCCAGTGTCGAAGTCCGCGTGCCGTTTTTGGACAGCGACCTAGTTGATTTCTGCATTAGTTTGCCATCACGTCTTAAGGTTAAAAAAGGTCAGCAAAAATACCTACTAAAGCAGGCGCTCGCAGGTGTTGTGCCAAGGGATATTTTGTATGGCCCGAAGACTGGTTTTGGCGTGCCGTTCGGGTATTGGTTGAAGGGGCCGCTTAAGGAACTATTTTGGGATGGTTTCGCGAAATTTAAGCTTGATAACCCGCACGTCTTCGACGAAAAGAAAGTGGCACGGGTCTTTTCAGAATTTACTGATGGACGAAGAGACGATAGTTTTCTGTTTTGGAAGATGCTTAACTTAATGATTTGGGCAAATACTAAGAAGGTCGTCTTTTGAGCAAGTTGTTAAAAAAGCCAATAATGATTTTAGTGGGTGCAAAGCCAAGCTCTGACCCAAACCAACACCCAGGTGGCCAGATGACAGCATCATTAGGTTTGCTCGAATATGCAAAAAGTGTTGGTATTGAACTAAAAGTAGTTGATACGACACAGCCCAGCTTTCCTGTTCCCTCATTCAGAACGCGTTTAAGGAAAGGTCTATTGCGTTTAAGAGAGTTACTCTCGCTAAGCCGTCAGAACGATGTTAGAGGTTGTGTGATTTTTAGCAGTTCTGGGTTTAGTTTTTACGAAAGGATTGTTGTTGCTCTTTTGTGCCGCTTGCTCGCGATCAAAACAGTGCTTTTTGTTCGTTCTGGCCACTTTATGGAAGAGTTGCGAGCTAGCAAAAGTAGACGTTTTTTAGCAAAATTGTTACTGAGGATACCCACAGCACTTGGGGCTCAAGGTGAAAAGTGGCGATTCTTCTATGAATCGCTGGGTGTCTCTTCCCAACGAGTAGTGGTTGTTCGAAATTGGCTTCCTCCTGAGGCTAAACTCGCTGAGGTGAAAAGCGCCCCTCTTTCGCCTATAAGGTTTATTTTTGTCGGTTGGCTTGTCGCAAAAAAAGGGGTTGTTGAGCTTTTAGATGCATGTAGTTCGCTCCGTAAGCGAGGTTTAGAGTTTGAGTTAACTTTTATAGGTGGTGGCGATTTATTAGAGTTTTCTCATAAGTACATCGACGATCATCGCTTAGAAAACTGTGTGCAGATCGTTGGCTGGAAGTCGCCGACAGAAGTTCAGAGCTTGTTGTCACAACATGATGTGTTTGTCCTACCTTCAAAAGCTGAGGGTTTCCCTAATGCTATGTTGGAAGCTATGGCTGCAGGCTTAACTTGCATAGTCAGCGATGTAGGCTCGGTTAGCGACAGTCTGAATAATGGCGAAAATGGCTTTTTATTGCCTTCGGGCTCAGTCGCTGAGATCGCGGATGCGATGGCTGCCTATATTGATCAGCCGTCGAAAGTCGAAGAACATTCTGCAAAGGCATTGGAAATACTAAAAAATAATCACGACTTCGAAACAAACTGCCGAAAGTTGTTTTCGTTTTTTGATCTTTAGCAATCAACGTTTAAGCGCATGGAATTTAAGTGAAACAAATCCTCCAAAATATGGGCAGTGGTGAGACGAGTGTTATCGACTCTCCAGCCCCATCCAAAAAAGCGAATCATCTCTTAATCAATACGACCTGTAGTTTGGTGTCTGTAGGCACCGAGCGTATGCTCGTTGAGTTCGGTAAAGCCAACTATTTAGACAAAGCTCGTCAACAGCCGGACAAAGTAAAAATGGTGTTGGATAAAGTGAAAACCGACGGCCTGGCGACGACCATCGATGCTGTAAAGAGCAAGCTGGAGCAGCCCTTGCCTTTAGGTTATTGCAATGTAGGCCTAGTACATGAGGTGGGTGACGGTTGCGAAGCTTGGAAGCAGGGCGACCGAGTAGTTTCCAACGGCCCGCATGCTGATGTGGTGAATGTTGGTAAAAACCTTTGTGCAAAAATTCCAGACAATGTCAGCGATGAAGAAGCTTCGTTTACCGTTATTGGCTCGATAGGCTTGCAGGGCGTTCGATTAGCCAACCCTAGTTTAGGCGAAGCTTTTGTTGTGACGGGTGTTGGCCTAATTGGTCTGATGACGGTTCAACTTATGATTGCCAATGGCTGTCGGGTTTTAGCTATCGATTATGACCAGAATAAGCTGGATCTCGCTAAACAGTTTGGTGCCGAAGTTTGTAATCCTGGCCTTGGTGAAGATCCGGTCGCGGCAGGCATGGCGTTTAGCAAGGGGCGAGGTGTCGATGGTGTAATCATTACCGCGTCCACTCCATCCAATGACCCGGTCTCGAACGCTGCAAAGATGGCGCGCAAGCGCGGGCGTATTATATTGGTTGGTGTGGTGGGGCTTGAGTTAAATCGTGCAGAGTTTTACGAGAAAGAGCTTAGTTTTCAGGTGTCTTGTTCTTACGGCCCTGGACGATATGACCCCGCTTATGAAGTGCTGGGGCAGGATTACCCCATAGGTTTTGTGCGTTGGACTGAGCAACGCAACTTCGAAGCTATTCTCGATATGATGGCCGTAGGTAAACTTAATGTAAAACCCTTGATTAGCCACCGCTTTGATTTTGGTGCAGCAACCGATGCGTATGACGTCTTAACATCGGATAAGTCAGCGCTGGGTATTCTTTTGGAGTATTCGAGTGCTGCCGAGAGTCGGCATGTTTCAAGGGTCAAATTGAAAGATGGTTGTGAGCTCTCTGAACATTCTGACAGTACTGACGCCGCTCAATTAGGTGAGGGTGTTCAGCCGAAGGTTGCATTTATTGGTGCGGGTAATTATGCCTCTCGAATGCTGGTGCCAGCGTTTACCAAAGCGGACGCACAGCTCGTAAGCATCGCCTCCTCAGGCGGCGTGAGTGGTGTCGTTCATGGTAAAAAACATGGTTTTGCAGAGGCTACGACGGATACAAACGGTTTAATCGCAAGCGCTGATAATAATACGGTCGTTATTGTGACGCAGCATAATACTCATGCAGCCTTTGTGGCTAAAGCGCTTGAGGCGGGTAAACACGTGTTTGTGGAGAAGCCGTTGGCAATAACGCGAGCGCAGCTCGAAGAAGTTAAAAGTGCGTATCAATCTTCCGCATTAGACAACGAGCAGCCACCAAAATTAATGCTCGGCTTTAATCGTCGTTTTTCGCCGCATGTGCAAAAAATGAAGGCGCTGCTCGAACCGGTAAAAGAACCGAAAACGTTTTTGATGACCATGAATGCGGGTCCGATACCTGCGGACCACTGGACGCAGGATGCTAGCATTGGTGGTGGAAGAATTATCGGTGAGGCTTGCCATTTTATTGATTTGATGCGTTTTCTATGTGGTGCGAAAATCAAATCGGTGCAGGCACAGTGTATGGGTGCAGCTGCAGGGGTGGATATCACTGAAGATAAGGCTGTGATTAACCTAAGTTTTGAAGATGGCTCTTTCGGCACTATCCATTATCTGGCGAATGGTCACTCATCCTTTCCGAAGGAGCGTATCGAGGTGTTCGCAGCAGGGAGCGTCTTGCAGTTGGATAATTTTAGGAAGTTAAAAGGTTTCGGTTGGCCGGGTTTTAAAAAGTTAAACATCTGGAGGCAGGATAAAGGGCAAGAAGCTTGTGTTGCCGCATTTCTTGATGCGATTAAGAGGGGAGCACCTTCACCTATTCCTTACGACGAAATTATTCAAGTTGCTGAAGTAACGCTTGAGGCAGCAGAGCAAGTTAGAGCTTCCGAGTGAACTCGAGAATTCGCTTGTTGTTGATGAAGCTTAAAGCAGTACAGGCTTTAGGCTTTGTTAGCGTTGCCCGTGCGCTGTTATATCGAGTCAGTTTGTTATCGGGTTTGAATCCGGTAAAACGAATAAAACACCCCTTGCCTGAAGCGCCATTTTTTAATGCTACAAACTCGAGCTCAACAAGCGCTGCGAACCTTGAAGGGAATACACAGTGGGGTTTGTATCGAGAGAGCGATAGGGGCAAGGACAACACTAAGAATGACGCCTTAAGTTACTTTGGCTGGTTTGCCCTGCCCCATGATGCAGCGCAGCCTCCTAATTGGTTTTATGACCCTTTTAATAAAACTTCGTTTGAGCACACCGCTAAGCCTTGGTGGCTGATTCCCGATTTTGTCGAGCCTGGCTCTGATATTAAGAGCGTATGGGAGCTATCACGGTTTGACTGTTTGATTCCTCTGTCGCAGCGAGCAGCGCGAGGAGAACTTGGAGCGTTGGATCAGTTAAATAGTTGGTTGGCTGACTGGGTTAGGCAAAATCCTCCGTACTTTGGCCCGAATTGGAAGTGTGGCCAAGAAGCGTCTATTCGCGTGATGCATTTGATCATCGCAGCTCTTTTTATTCAGCAGCATAATGGTGCTTTGCAATCGCTTACCTCTTTGATTGAAATGCATCTTAAGCGCATACGTCCGACTTTGATGTACGCGCTTGCTCAAGACAATAATCATGGAACCTCTGAGGCTGCCGCATTATGGCTGGGTGGAAGCTTTCTAGCGCTCATTGGGGGCGATCAGCTAGATAAAGAGAAAGATCAAGCGAAAGGTAAAAGGTACCAAAAACTGGGCGCGCGCTTTCTTAATGAGCGCGTAAGAGCGCTCATTATGGACGACGGGAGTTTTAGTCAATACTCAGTGACTTATCATCGCTTGATGCTTGAAACCATGAGCCTATGTGAAGTTTGGGCGCGAATATTTGACGCACCTGTGTTCTCCGAACAAAGCCGCGCTCGCATCGCACTCGCAACGCGTTGGTTAGCCAGTATGGTGAACGAAGAGACGGGTGATGCACCAAACATGGGAGCAAATGATGGGGCACATTTACTCCCGCTAACGAAGGCCGGCTATCGAGATTTTCGCCCAGCGGTTAATCTTGGATCTTTTTTATTCTGCTCACATGCACCATATAAAAATGCGACTGCGCTAGAACAGCTTGAATGGTTTGGGTTTGATTCCAAAGAACTTGCTTGTGATATTGCTAGCACTGAAGGCGCTCATAAAGGTCTTCACAAAAAGGAAAAAGCTCTTACGCATTTTTCTGGCGGCGGTTTTATAAAGATAAAACAGGATGATCTGAGCGTCTTCTTCCGTTACCCTCGCTTCCAGTTTCGCCCGGGGCAATGCGATGCTTTGCATGTTGACGTCTGGTGTGGAGGTGAAAATATCCTGCGCGATGCGGGTTCATATTCTTACAATGCTTCGGCGGAGATGTTGGACTACTTTAATGGGCCTGCAGGGCACAACACGATTGAGTTTGATCGCCGTGCCGCTATGCCAAAGCTAAGCCGTTTTTTATACGGTGAATGGCTTAAGCCTAAGAGTGTTCGTGTATCTGATGAAACCAACATTATATCCTGTGAAGCAGGCTACAAGGATTGGCAGGGAGTGAGTCATCAACGCAGGCTTAGTTTGAAGGGACGAACCTTAACGGTTGTGGACACTTGTGCGGGTTTTACTAAAAACGCGGTTCTGCGCTGGCGTTTGATAAACGCAGATTGGCAGGTTAACGATAGTTCAATTGCGTCAGATGCTGCCTCGATTACTATTAGCTCAGATCAAACACCTTTGCGGTTGGAGCTTGTGACCGGATATGAGTCGCGCTATTACTTGCAGAAAACAGAATTGCCAGTGCTCGAACTTGATTTTGGCCCTTGTGATAATTCAGTGTTAACAATAATGACAGAGATAAGCCTTCACTAATGCACGTACTTTACTTTCATCAACATTTCTCGACGCCTAAAGGCGCTGCGGGCATACGTTCATACCAGATGGCACGCCGATTGGTGAGCGATGGCCATAAGGTAACGATGGTTTGTGGCAGTTACAGTGGGGGCCAAACTGGTCTCGAAAGTGAATTTGTGAAGGAGCGCCGAAGTGGAAAGGTGGATGGCATTGATATCATCGAGTTTAACCTCGCTTATTCGAATGCTGACGGCTTTTTAAAGCGAGCATTGACCTTTTTATTGTTTGCCGTCAAGAGTATCGGCCTGGCCCTGCGCATGGATTACGATGTCGTTTTTGCAACCACAACGCCTCTAACGGCTGGCATACCGGGGATATTTGCTCGTTGGTTACGGCGAAAAACCTTTGTTTTTGAAGTGCGTGATCTGTGGCCAGAACTGCCACGTGAAATGGGCGTGATTAAAAACCCGGTTTTTCTGGCTTTAATGTCTTGTCTTGAGTGGCTGTCATATCGTTCGGCAACTCGGTGTGTCGGCTTGTCTCCCGGGATTGTTGCAGGCATCACGAAGCGCGGCGTGTCGCCAGATAAAGTCTGTATGGTTCCAAATGGCTGTGATCTTGATATTTTTAGTGGCGAGCTTAACCCTTGGCGCCCGGATGGTGTTGAAAAGGCTGACCTTATGGCCGTTTTTACAGGAACACACGGGCGGGCAAATGGTTTGGATTCGGCTATTGATGCGGCAATAGAACTTGATTCACGAAAAGAAGCGCGGATCAAAATTGTTTTGATTGGGCAGGGCCAGATGAAACCTCAGCTTCAAAAACGTGTGCAGGATCTCGGGCTTAATAATGTTGTATTCCATGATCCCGTCGATAAGCAGCGCTTAGCGGGTTTGATGCTAAGTGCAGACCTTGGAATGCAGTTATTGGCGAATGTTAAAGCATTTTATTTCGGCACATCGCCTAACAAGTTTTTTGACTACTTGGCTGCAGGCTTGCCTGTATTGAATAATTACCCTGGCTGGGTGGCGGAGTTGGTGACTGAAAACAAATGTGGTTTTGCCGTTATACCTGATGACGCTAAAGCATTTGCGGCTGCCCTTATTGAAGCGAGGGACAACCGAACCCTGCTTGAAGAAATGGGGCAGAATGCCCTTAAGCTTGCCAAAGAGCGATTCGCACGTGATGAGCTGGCGGATGAGTGGGTAAAATGGGTCTTGTATGCGGAGAGCACTACGTTGAAGCATGGAGGCTCCTTTTCCTTTGGTGAAAATGCATGAAGCGATCTTTTGATGTTTTCCTCGCTGCATTTGCACTGGTGATTTTATGCCCGGTGATTCTGGTGACAGCTTTATTAGTAAGTATTGGTTTGGGCCGGCCTGTTCTCTTCCGCCAAACCCGGCCGGGTTTAAAAGGCCAGCCCTTTGAGATGATTAAATTCCGAACAATGCGTGACGCGGAAGATAAAAATGGCAATCAGCTGCCTGATGAACAGCGCCTGACTAAACTCGGGCAGTTTCTTCGTGCAGCCAGTCTGGATGAATTGCCAGAGCTTTGGAATGTATTAAAAGGTGAGATGAGCTTGGTTGGCCCGCGCCCTTTGTTAATGGAATATTTGCCGCTTTATAGTGACGAGCAGCGGCGACGGCATGAAGTGCGTCCGGGTGTGACTGGTTGGGCGCAAGTGAACGGTCGGAATGCGATATCTTGGGACGAAAAGTTCAAGCTCGATGTTTGGTATGTCGATAATCAAAGCTTTTGGCTAGATATAAAAATCTTGTTTCTGACAGTCTTTAAAGTGTTCAAGCGTGACGGGGTCTCGCAACAAGGGCAGGTTACGATGGAACGTTTTAAAGGGCCGGGTTCATGAGTAGGCTTGTTATTGTTGGTGCGGGTGGGCATGGAAAGGTCTGTGCCGATGTGGCTACGTTGATGGGTAACTGGGATGAGATTGTTTTTGTTGACCAGAAATACCCGGAGATTAATAGCTGCGGAGCCTGGCCGGTGATTGCGGCAAGTTTAGAGGATCTGAAGAATTCAGGCGATCCTGGCTCTTCGTTTTTCGTTGCTATCGGAGACAATCATATTCGCGATAAGGTTCATGCCGCTTTAACAGAATTAGGATATGAACCAGTAACCCTTATGCACCCCAACGCAGTCGTTGCAAACGACACTCAGATAGGTATTGGAACAGTTGTGTGTGCAGGCGCGGTAGTTAATATCGGGGCGAAGATTGGCGATTGCTGTATCATAAATACCGGTGCGACGGTTGATCATGATTGTTTGGTTGGAAATGCTGTTCATATATCGCCGGGCGCGAATTTAGCCGGCGAAGTGACGGTGGGTGACTACTCTTGGCTCGGTACGGGTGTCTCTACCAAGCAGGTTTTAAGCATAGGCAGTAACGTAGTGATTGGCGTTGGTGCAGCGGTAGTGCATGACTGCGTAGAACCCGGTAAATATGCTGGTGTCCCCGCGAAGCGATTTGAATAATATAGTAAGTATAAGCGACAGTTAATATTATTTAGCAGAAGAGATTCCTTTTGAGTTTTCAAGCATTTCCTCCTTGGCCCTCGTTTACGAAAGAAGAAGCTGACAAAGTCTCTGCAGTTCTTTTATCTAATAAAGTAAATTACTGGACGGGTACAGAAGGCCGTGCGTTTGAAATAGAGTTCGCTGCGTTTGCCGATAGCGAGTATGCTATTGCCGTTGCAAACGGTACCGTTGCTTTAGACTTGGCACTGTATGCACTTGGCATTGGTGAGGGTGATGAGGTTATCGTTACGCCGCGTACGTTTATTGCTTCGATCAGTGCTATTGTGAATACGGGGGCAATCCCGATCTTTGCCGATGTTGATAGAGAGTCGCAAAACATCACTCCTGAATCTGTTCGCGAACTTATCTCGCAAAAAACCAAAGCCATCGTTTGCGTGCACCTTGCCGGTTGGCCATGTGATATGGATGGCTTTATGGCGCTTGCTAAAGAGCATGACTTAAAAATTATTGAAGATTGCGCCCAGGCGCATGGCGCTAAATACACAGGTAAAGATGGGGTTACTCGTTCTGTTGGCTCAATAGGGCATATAGGCGCATGGTCGTTTTGTCAGGACAAAATTATGACCACTGGTGGTGAAGGCGGTATGGTCACGACCAATGATAAAGCCCTTTGGGAGAAGATGTGGTCATTCAAGGACCACGGTAAAAGTTATGATGCGGTATATCACCGGGAGCACCCTCCTGGTTTTCGTTGGTTACACGAATCGTTTGGTACTAACTGGCGCTTAACTGAAATGCAATCGGCTATCGGGCGTATTCAATTACAATGTATGCCTGAATGGATTACAGCGCGAACGCGTAATGCGAATGCGCTTGCAGATGTGTGTCGTAAATTCGACTTTCTTCGTGTGCCAGTGATTCCTGCACATATCACACATGCCCATTACAAATTTTATGTGTTTGTTGAGTCAGACAAGTTACCGAAAGGCATCACGCGCGACAGTTTGATTGAGCAAATAAAACAGGCTGGCATACCCTGTATGCAAGGCTCCTGCTCAGAGGTGTACCTTGAGAAGGCATTCGACAATCACCCGTCCAAACCCAAAGAGCGCTTGCCAGTTGCCAAAGAGAAGGGCGAAACCAGCTTGATGTTTTTGGTGCACCCGACGATTGGCGAAGAGCAAATTCGAGATGTTTGTAAAGTGTTGGAGGGAGTTTTCGAAGGAATTTTGTAGGCGCGGCATCCTGCCGTGCAAGAACGAAATCATACTAGAATACTGTTCGCGACAAAGCTCGCTGCATCTTTAAGAGTCGCGTTTCTATCAGTATGGCCGAGCAACTAGCGTTTTAATAACGCACTCACGATTCTGCTTGCCGCCTTTCCATCCCCATAAGGATTATGAGCCTCTGACATGGCTTTGTAGGTGTTTTCGTTTAGCAGAATATCAAAGGTGTTTTCCACAATCTTTTGAGAGGATGTACCAACTAATCTCACGGTTCCTGCCTCAACGGCCTCTGGCCTCTCGGTCACTTCGCGTGTGACGAGTACCGGTTTTCCAAAAGACGGTGCTTCTTCTTGAATGCCACCTGAGTCTGTAATGACCATATCGCATTTATCAAGTAGCCAAACAAAAGGAAGATAATCTTGCGGTTCTATGAGCATGATATTCGTACATTTACCGAGTGCGTCATTGACTGGTTTCTGTACATTGGGGTTGAGGTGCACGGGGTAAACTAGAAGCCAGTATGGATGTTGTTGTGCGATCGTTTTGAGCGCTTCGCAGAAATCAATGAATCCCTGACCAAAGTTCTCTCGACGATGGCCTGTTATCAGAATAAAGCGTTCCGGTTTGTCCTCAATTTTGCGAATGCACTGTTTAGGAAGTTTGGGTGACCAGGTTGTAGGCGCGATTTGGTTCACTTTGTCTCTAACACTTAAAAGCGCGTCGATAACGGTGTTGCCTGTCACATGAATCGAGTTTTCATCAATTCCTTCGTTTAAAAGGTTTTGTTTTGCAGTTGTTGTTGGCGCAAAGTGGTATTGAGCAATTCTCCCAACAAGCGAGCGATTTGCTTCCTCAGGAAACGGGGCTTTTAAATCGCATGTGCGTAAACCCGCCTCAACATGCCCGACTGGAATATTTTCGTAGAAAGCGCCAAGTGCCGCAGCAAAACAGGTTGTCGTATCACCGTGCACGAGCACAAGGTCCGGTTTGCTCTCGCGCAATACTTCACGGATGCCAAGTAGTACTTTGCTTGTGATATCGAAAAGATCTTGCCCTGCTTTCATTATATTCAAGTCAAAGTCGGGCTTGATCTCAAACAGCTCGAGCACCTGGTCGAGCATCTCTCGATGCTGCGCTGTGACACACACTAAGCTCTCAAGGCTTTTTTCTAGCTCCAAAGCTTTCACGACGGGCGCCATTTTAATGGCTTCAGGACGTGTACCAAAAACTGTCATAACGCGTTTTTTAACGTTAGGCATTACTTAACAATACCTCTTGTGTCAATCACGATTTTCTCACTAAGTTTTGCTGCCGAAAGTGATTTAAATGGTTCGTGATCAACCAACACGAGAAGAATGTCGGCTCTTTCAATGGCTTCATCAAAGCTATAAAGATTAAATTCCTTATGCGCCTTGATGTTTGGTTCGCATACGATGATCTCTCCGATATTTTCTTCAGCTAACTGTTTAGTGATCGCTAGTGCGGGTGACTCTCTAAGGTCATCAACATTGGCTTTAAACGCCAAGCCTAAACATGCGATAACCGGGTGTTTAAATCGTTCTGCTTTTTCTTTTACTTTACTGATGACCCATTGGGGCTTTGCATCGTTTACTTCTCGTGCCGCTCGAATTAGCTTAGACTGTTCCACATTGCGGTGGATTATAAACCAAGGGTCGACGGCGATGCAGTGACCGCCAACACCAGGACCAGGCTGAAGAATATTTACACGCGGATGGCGGTTTGCAAGCGAAATAAGCTCCCAAACATCGATATTTTCTCTGTCGCAAATCAATGAAAGTTCGTTCGCAAAGGCGATGTTCACATCTCGAAACGAGTTTTCCGTAAGTTTTGATAGCTCTGCAGTTTTGGCGGTTGTCTCGAAAACCTGTCCGCTAACAAACTCCTTATAAAACCTAGATGCGACCTTTGTCGACGCATTGTTAATTCCACCTACGATGCGGTCATTCTGTACCAACTCGATAAGAATGCGGCCAGGTAACACACGCTCTGGACAATGCGCAACAAAAATATCTTGTGCGGTATTGTGGCCGTATTCCTGAAGTATGTCGGTGACTAAATCTGTTGTACCAACTGGACTGGTTGATTCGAGGATAACTAGGTTGCCTTTTTGCACGTATGGCGCAATTGTTCGAGTGGCGTGTTCGACGTATGATAGATCGGGAACATGATTCTCTTTAAATGGGGTTGGCACCGCAATAATAAAAATATCCGCTTTACAGGGTTCTAAGCTCGCTTTCAGATTGCCTGCATTAACTGCAGATTTAACAAGTAGGTCCAAATCAGGTTCAACAATATGAATCTTGCCTTGATTAATTGTGTCGACTATGTCTTTGGAGACATCAACGCCAGTTACTTGATAGCCTTTAGTGCCAAGTAATGACGCTGTGGGAAGACCAATATATCCAAGTCCTATGACGCATATACTTTTCGTGCTGCAATCCATATCCAAAGTATTCCCTTAAAAGATGATGTTTGTAGGGGGGCTGGTTTCAATAGATTCTATGATTTTTTTGAGTCCGTTGTCGGGGTTTTTTGCGATTAAAAACTGAATAGAACTCGTAGTTAAAATCAATTCTATTCTGCCATCGTTGAGGGTATCGTACTAGGATTCTAATCGGATTTTTGTTGATGGGCAGTAGTGGTAAGGATAACTTTAGCTGGCAATATATTATGGAGGCACTAGAATATCTATCTAGTTGGCGACCATGGCCAACATGCACGGAAATTAGAACAAATTCATCGCTTCAAGGACCTTTACGACGTGCTATTAAACAGTTTGCTGCGCCTTCCTCGTTATCAAAAACGCCTCGTATCCCTGTTGTCTGACGCTACTTTTATCCCCTTGGCTCTCTGGCTGGCCTTCAGTTTGCGTCTGGATGAGATGTACATTCCGGCGGACAATCTGGTTTTGGCCGTCCTGACGATCACAATTCTGGCAAGCCTGTTCACGTTTGCGAAATTGGGCTTATACCGGGCGGTGATTCGCTACATGAGCAATCATGCCATGGTGGCCGTATTTGCGGGCGTTTCAATATCCACCTTGGTGTTGGTGATCTCCAGTTTTCTATTACAGGCACCGGTGCCGCGTTCTGTTCCGGTCATTTACTGGTGCTTGGCAATGGTGTTTGTCGGTGGTTCCCGCATGTTGGCACGCTCTATGGTGCACAAGCGCGTCGTACGTCAGAAGGAACGGGTGGTGATTTATGGGGCGGGTAAGTCCGGTCTGCAGCTGAGTTCTATCCTGTTCCATGGTAAGGAACTTCAGCCTGCCGCTTTTATTGATGACAATCCTGCCTTGCAGGGCACGGTGCTGAATGGTGTTCGAGTCTACGCCCCTGAAGAGTTTCCGCGTGTCATCGCTCGTTACAGTGCCAAGCGTGTGTTGCTGGCCCTGGGTCATGCGCCGCGTTCACAGCGCGCTTTGGTGATTCGCTTTCTGGAAACCTATCCGGTGCAGGTGCAGACCATGCCTGACATCAATGATGTCGTGTCCGGAAGGGCTAAAATCGAAGAAATCCGCGATGTGGATATTGAAGACTTGCTTGGGCGGGACGAGGTCGCGCCGGACAAGTCCTTGTTGGCAGAATGTATCAACAAAAAGGTCGTTATGGTGACCGGTGCCGGCGGGTCGATCGGTTCCGAGTTATGTCGCCAGATTGTGCGTCTGAAGCCAAGTAAGCTCATTCTGTTTGATTTGTCAGAGTTTGCGCTTTACGAGATAGAGCAGGAGTTGCGGCGCACCATTCACCGCAAGGAGTTGAGTATTGAGCTGCATGCCTTGATGGGTTCTATCCAAAAGCAGCATCGCATGGAAGTGATCATGTCTTCATATGCTGTCGATACGGTTTACCATGCGGCTGCGTACAAGCATGTCCCTTTAGTGGAACACAACGTCATTGAAGGGGTGCGTAACAATGTCTTTGGCACCTGGTATTGTGCGGAAGCGGCCATCAAGGCGAATGTTGAAACCTTTGTATTGATCTCGACCGATAAGGCCGTGCGCCCAACCAATGTGATGGGGGCGTCCAAACGCATGGCTGAGCTGGTGCTGCAGGGCCTGGCGCAGCGTCAGTCTCGCACCCGCTTCTGCATGGTGCGCTTTGGCAATGTGCTGGGGTCTTCCGGTTCTGTCGTCCCCCTGTTTCGAAAACAGATTCTGGAAGGCGGGCCTGTCACGGTGACCCATCCCGAAATTACCCGCTATTTTATGACCATCCCGGAAGCCGCATTGCTGGTGCTCCAGGCCGGATCGATGGGCGAGGGTGGCGAAGTCTTTTTGCTTGATATGGGCGAAGCCGTCAAGATTGCGGATTTGGCCGAGAAGCTGGTGCGTCTGATGGGGCTTGAGGTGAAAACGCCCGATAACCCTGAGGGTGAGATAGAAATTCAGTACACCGGGCTGCGTCCGGGTGAAAAACTGTATGAGGAGTTGCTAATCGGTAACGAGCCCAAGCAGACGGTCCACCCAAGAATCATGAAAGGGCGAGAGATTGCATTGGTTTGGGACGAGGTCAAAGTGTTTCTGGATGAAATTGACCGTTTGAGTGGCGAGTTTGATTGTGAAGGCGTCAGGGATACGCTTTTACGCGCGCCCTTGGGTTATAAGCCCATGAACGGTTTGGACGATCTGGTCTGGAACAAGAATAACCGCGATGAAACGCCTACAAAAGACAAGTCGCTTATGCCAGCCAATGAGCCAGCGGAAGACGCTGCAGCGCTGGTTGACGCGACGGATGTTACGCGTCTGGCCTGATGCAGCTGAAAGTATAGGTTCGAGTTCGGTTTTCCCTTCCCGGAAGTTATCGCGAGCGCAGTCAGGCGCCCATCAGGAAACGATTATTTTCGCTTGGGCACACGCACAATTTTGGTGTCCGAAAAGATGCAGTGCCAAGTCCTGTCCTGCTTGTCAAACAGCATCCAGACATAGCCCAGCCCGAAACACGCGATTGAAACGCCAGCCATAAAAAAACGCATGAGTGCCTGCATCCAGCGGATGGATGTACCTTCTTCAGTCTGCACGCGAATGTGCCATACCTGCATGCCAAGCGTCTGCCCGGTTCGGGTCCAGAAATAGCCGAAAAACAAAAACAGCGTGATAAACAGCACGGACGACAGCAGTGGGTCATGAATCGTTTGGCCCGCATCATTCATCGCCTTATAGGCTTCAGAACCAATAACGGCTTTTTGAATCATCATGTAAACGCCGGTAGTCACCATCAACAGTGCGATGCAAAGCAGGCTGTCGTAAAACATGGCCGCGAGCCTTCTTAACAGGGTCGCTTTTTCCAGCGCCTCTTCTTTTTCCGGAAAAACAAACATAATGCGAATCTGCTCAATTTGAGGAGGGGGCAAACTATCGTAAAAAATCCTGCTTGTCGAGCTGCCGAAGGGCCAAGAAATTGAGGTATTCGGCCTTGTCTGCGGTTTTCAGGCTGGGGATTTATGGTAGAGTACGTTCTCTTTTTTTGGGGAAAGGCCAATACAGCTGCCTTGGTGATTTAATTCTGGTGATCGCGTTATATGAATACTGCTGAAATTCGTGAAAAATTTTTGGACTATTTTGCCCGAAACGGGCATCAAAGGGTAGATAGCAGCTCGCTGGTGCCTGCGGATGATCCTACTCTGCTGTTCACCAATGCCGGTATGAACCAGTTCAAGGATGTCTTCCTGGGCAAGGAGCAACGCAACTACGTGCGCGCGACCACTTCGCAGAAATGTGTCCGGGCAGGCGGCAAGCACAATGACCTGGACAATGTTGGCTACACCGCGCGCCACCATACTTTTTTCGAGATGCTGGGTAACTTCAGTTTTGGTGATTACTTTAAATCCGAGGCTATCCGCTTTGCCTGGGAATTCCTCACTGTCGAGCTCGGGCTTCCTGCAGAGAGGCTTTGGGTGACGGTATATAAAGATGACAAGGAAGCCGAGGAAATCTGGTTCAATGACATCGGCATTGATCAATCCCGTTTTTCCAGATTGGGCGAGAAGGATAACTTCTGGGCCATGGGTGACACCGGTCCGTGCGGTCCCTGTACCGAAATATTTTTCGATCATGGCGAAGACGTCGAAGGTGATCCTCCCGGTGGTCCCAATGATGACGGTGATCGGTATATAGAGATCTGGAATCTGGTCTTTATGCAATACAACCGCACAGCCGATGGTGAATTACATAACTTGCCCAAACCCTCTGTCGATACCGGCATGGGGCTGGAGCGCATCGCCGCAGTGATTCAAAAGGTGCATAGCAATTATGAGATCGACCTGTTCCAGAATCTGCTGAAAGCCGCGTCAGAATGTTTGGGTGGTGTTTCGATTGAAGAGAAGTCATTAAGGGTGATTGCCGATCACATCAGATCCGCAGTGTTTTTGATCAGCGATGGCGTGATGCCCTCCAATGAAAGTCGGGGCTACACGCTACGCCGTATTATTCGCCGCGCTGTTCGCCATGGCAATAAGCTGGGTGCCACAGAACCCTTCTTTTACAAGCTGGTCAGTGCCTTGGTCGCCGAGATGGGTGACGCTTATCCGGAGCTCAAGACAGCGCAACCTCAGGTCGAGAAAATCCTTTTGCAGGAAGAAGAGCAGTTTGCCCGTACGCTCGATAAGGGCATGCGACTGTTGGAGCAGGACATTGCCGATTTAAATGGGAGTGTCATCCCAGGTTCTACCATTTTTACCCTTTATGACACCTATGGGTTTCCTGTCGACCTGACCAATGATATTGCGCGTGAACGTAACCTGACTTTGGATTACGAGGGTTTTGAGGCCGAAATGGAAGCCCAGCGAGAACGGGCGCGTTCGGCCAGTAAATTTAACGTTGATTATAACGAAGGCGCCAGTGTCGAGGGCGAGGTCGAGTTTCTGGGCTATGAAAAACTCGCTGCTGAAAGCCAGGTGGTGGCGATTGTTGGCGGAAAAGAAACTGATCGCGTGTCAGCGGGTGAGTCCTGTGCCATTGCGCTGGATCGCACGCCATTTTATGCAGAGTCCGGCGGACAGGCGGGTGATACTGGTGTGATTTCATGGAAGGGCGGCCGTTTTCTGGTCAAAGATACTCAGAAAGAGGGCGCGCAATTTCTGCACCTGGGCGAAGTGCTGGAGGGCAGTCTTTCTGTGGGCGAATCGGTCAGCACCCGGGTCGATGCGCGCAAACGTTCGGCAACGGCACTGAATCATTCCGCGACGCATCTATTGCACGCCGCATTGCGCAAGGTGCTGGGTGAGCATGTTGTGCAAAAAGGCTCGTTGGTAAATGAGGAGCGCTTGCGTTTCGACTTTGCTCATTTTGAGGCGGTCTCGCCTGAGCAGCTTCAAACGATCGAGCGTATGGTCAACGAGCAGATCCGGGCAAATACCGAAGTGCAAACCACGCTCACAGATATGGAAAGCGCTAAAGCCATGGGCGCGATGGCGCTGTTTGGAGAAAAGTACGGGGAAAATGTACGGGTACTCTCCATGGGGCAGGACAGTTTTTCGGTTGAATTATGTGGCGGAACGCATGTGCAGCGTACAGGGGATATCGGAAGTTTCGTGTTGATCTCCGAGGGTGGGATTTCTGCCGGGGTGCGCCGTATCGAAGGTTTGACCGGGCAGGGCGCTGAGGAATGGTTACGAGCTGCCGTGCTGCAAACCAAAGAGGCAGCTCAGATGCTTAAATGTAATCGGGACAAATTACTGGAAAAGCTGACGGCGCAGCTGGATAAAACCCGTAGCCTGGAAAAAGAGCTCGAGCAGTTGAAATCCAAGGCCGCATCCTCTGCCGGAGCGGATCTGGCGCAGCAGGCAGAAGAGGTTGGTGGAATCAAGGTGGTGGCAGCCAGCCTGGAAGGGATGGATCGAAAGGCCCTGATGGACGCGGTAGATAAACTGAAAAACCAGTTGGGGGAAGCGGTTGTGCTGCTGGCATCAGTTGAGGATGAGAAGGTTGTTCTGATCGCTGGTGTGAGTAAACCGGTCTCTTCAAGGTTCCCGGCCGGTGACCTGATGAAAACCATTGCCAGTGAGCTCGGTGGCAAAGGTGGAGGGCGACCGGATATGGCGCAGGGTGGCGGTACGGATGCCGCGAAATTGCCCGAAGCGCTGAAAAAGGTTCGAGTCTGGGTAGAAAACAGGCTATAATCGCGCGCCTTTTTGAGCGTAGATTCATTTTATGGGTGATAGGAAAGGCTAGATGGCACTGTTGGTTCAAAAATTTGGTGGTACTTCAGTTGGCACAGTCGAACGCATTGAAGCGGTAGCAGACAAGGTTAAGGCTTTCAGGGAGCGCGGCGACGATGTGGTGGTAGTGGTTTCCGCGATGAGTGGCGAGACCAATCGACTGATCGGTTTGGCGCAGGCCATTATGGAAGAACCCACGCCGAGGGAAATGGATGTGCTGGTATCTACCGGAGAGCAGGTCACCATCGCCTTACTGAGCATGGCCTTGAACAAGCGGGGTTGCGAGGCGCGTTCCTATACGGGTGCTCAGGTACATATCAAGACAGATAGCGCGCACATGAAAGCACGTATTCTGGAAATCGATGAAAACAAAATGCGCGCCGATATCGAAGCTGGCCGCGTGATTGTTGTCGCGGGATTCCAGGGTGTGGACGAGCAGGGCAATATCACCACGCTTGGCCGTGGAGGTTCGGACACCACGGCTGTGGCACTGGCCGCTGCCCTGAAAGCAGATGAGTGTCAAATCTATACCGATGTTGACGGGGTCTACACTACCGACCCTCGTGTGGTAGATGACGCACGTCGAATGGAAAAAGTGACCTTCGAAGAAATGATCGAAATGGCGAGTCTGGGGTCTAAGGTATTACAGATTCGCGCTGTAGAGTTTGCCGGAAAGTACGATGTACCGTTGCGGGTGCTGTCGAGTTTTGAGGACGGCCCCGGAACTTTGATTACGACAGAGGATAATGACAGTATGGAACAGCCCCTCGTTTCAGGTATTGCGTTTAATCGTGATGAGGCCAAGCTGACCCTGTTGGGTGTGCCGGATATTCCGGGCATTGCCTCCAAAATTTTGCGTCCGATCAGTGAAGACAATATTGAAGTCGATATGATTGTGCAGAATGTGGGTCTGGATAAGAAGACGGATTTTACCTTTACCGTGCATCGTAATGATTACAAGCGCGCCAAGGCGATTCTGGACAGAATCTGCGAAGAACTGGGTGCTCAGGAATGTGTCGGCGACAATGATATTGCCAAGGTTTCGATTGTAGGGGTCGGAATGCGTTCCCATGCCGGAGTGGCGACCAAGATGTTTGATGCCTTGTCCGAAGAAGGCATCAATATACAGATGATCTCCACCTCGGAAATTAAAATCTCGGTGGTGATCGATGAGAAATATCTCGAGCTGGCTGTGCGAAACCTGCATAGCGCGTTTGAGTTAGAGAAAGCAGGGAATGGCCCGGAGTAAGCAGATCACCGGAGCCGGTTATCATCATGAAGGATGAATTCACAACTAATTAAAACAAATGCCTTTCTTTTTATGGAATTTGGACAATACTGCTGTTGTGAGATCGAGCCTGTAAGCATTTTGCATTCAGGTATTTCATAGTTGGAAGGGTTGTAAGGGTAAGGAGCTAAACATGCTTATATTGACGCGACGTGTAGGTGAGACGTTGATGGTGGGTGATGACGTCACGGTCACAGTCTTGGGAGTCAAGGGAAATCAGGTGCGCATTGGTGTAAATGCCCCCAAAGATGTCTCTGTCCATCGGGAAGAAATCTACCAGAGAATCCAAAAAGAAAAGTCCGAAGCACAGCAATCTGGTGAATAAATAACCGTTCAAGAAACACTGAAAAAATAAAATGAACGCGGCTCTTTGCATTTAAAATTAGTGTGGTATGATACGCCGCGTTTTCAGGAGAGATGGCCGAGAGGCTGAAGGCGCACCCCTGCTAAGGGTGTATGGGTTTACGCCCATCGAGGGTTCGAATCCCTCTCTCTCCGCCATCGAAATCTAAAGTTCAAGCGGCTGTAGCTCAGCTGGATAGAGTACCTGGCTACGAACCAGGCGGTCGGAGGTTCGAATCCTCCCAGCCGCGCCAACTTTAGTCGATCGATATAGCGGTTTTCTGCGGCTGTAGCTCAGCTGGATAGAGTATCTGGCTTCGAACCAGGTGGTCGCAGGTTCGAATCCTGCCAGCCGCGCCAAATACAAAAGAACCACCCTTGCGGTGGTTTTTTTGTATTTGCGTTGGGTAGAAAGCATGAGAACCTGTTCGATTGGAGCGCAGCGACAAGACGGCCAAAGGCCGCCCCGAAGGGGAGAGCGAAGCGAATCAATCCTGCCAGCCGCGCCAAATACAAAAGAACCACCCT
>PZPK01000017.1 GCA_006212045.1 Oleiphilus sp.
TAACGCCTGCATTTGCGGCTTGGGTGAACTGGCGGCTTTTTTGCCGCGTAGCGCGAAAAAGGTGACAGTTTACCCAAGTCCGGCAAGATGCACTGGTTATACCTAATTTAGCCACAATACCCAGACTCAAAATCTTTAACCATAGCGTCAAACGATGGGTAAGCTGGATTAAATTTAAATGATGATTCTGGGTTAAGTTTTTTGGCTTTTTCATAATCTTGAAGGCTTTCGACATACATAGGGCATTGTTTTTCTTTCTCCTCGCTATTTGCGTATGCATTACCTAAAGCAAACTTTGTTTTAGCCAAACTTGAATAGTCATTTATAGATTGAAACAAGGCAACTGCTTGCTCAAACTTTGCAACAGATTCAGTAATGTTGCGCTTCAAAGAAGACTTATACAAAAGACCTAACGCAACAAGAGATTCGCCTTGCCCAAATACATCATTGTTTTGTTTGAATTGTTCGTAAGCTTCATTGGCAAAGCGCTCTGCAGGAATGGGACGACCGTGACTCATCATTACGTATGAGTTTGATACCTTTTGATAAGGATCATTTGTGTACATTACCCCTGCTGCTGCACAACCAACTAGAGTAGTGACGACAAGTAAAAGTAAAATTTTATGCATGATATCCCTTTCTTGGGTTGGTATAACGCTGCGAATGGGCGAGCGTCTGCGAGTCCAGGCCAGGGGCTCTTTCCTGGCCGAGCATTGCGCAACTTGTTATAAGCTCCGTGCCACATGCTGTTTTTATGACCCTTTATTTTTGTGTCTGTAGTTTTTGATTTGACGGCTTGCTCGATAGACGCAATAAACCAAGACCAATGATAAACCTATTGTGCTGACTTTGAAGACCAGTTGAATGCCTGTGTTAGGACAACCCCATGCACATGTTGAAAGCAACGAAATAAAAGACAGTGCCAGCAGCATTGATGTGATTAGTATGGCAACGGCAATTTTCATGGTTGCGCCATATAACATAGATGATAAGTTTGTAACTGAC
The DNA here is from genome assembly GCA_006212045.1 of Oleiphilus sp. Classification (GTDB taxonomy): domain Bacteria; phylum Pseudomonadota; class Gammaproteobacteria; order Pseudomonadales; family Oleiphilaceae; genus PZPK01. Next base: position 1,006 of record PZPK01000017.1, read on the forward strand.
TCAAGTTATGACCCCCGTAATACTGAGAATTATTACGACCAGCATTAGCAAAAGTAGAAACCCGAAACCCAACACTTCCCTTACCGTTAAAGCTCGATTAGTGACGCTTTTGATAATTGGTAAAAACGGCCAAAACAATATTGTAGCTGCGAGATGCCTGCGCGTGCCCGAACCATCATCTGTGAAACAAAGAAAAGCAGCAACCAAGTAAATGACGGCTAATATGATTATTACTGCAGTTAAAATCGTCTTAGCCTCCATTTACTTAGTACTTATAACGCATTTATAACCGGCCGCAGTGCAGGCGCGAAGCGCCGGAGCGGAGGTCCAGCCCCAGCGTCTTTTTGCTGGGGCGATGGTTGATAAACTTGTTATGCAGGCATACAATATGTACGTATTTTCGTACATGTACAGGATTAAGCTTATGGAAAGTATAAGTTACACCGCTGCTAGAAGTAACCTTGCAAAAACAATGGAACAAGTTTGCGATGATCATGCGCCAATTGCAATTACCCGAAAGGGAGAAGGCGCTGTAGTTATGATTTCTATGGATGACTATCAGGCATTGGAAGAAACAGCTTACTTGTTGCGAAGCCCCAAAAACACTAAACGACTTATTGAATCTATTGCCGAACTTGAAGCAGGGAAAGGACAAGAAAAGGAATTGATTGAGTGAAACTTATTTTTGCAGAAAAGGCATGGGAAGATTACCTATATTGGCAGAAAACAGATAAAAAAATATTGAAGCGAGTTAACACGCTTATTAAGGAAATTAAACGTGACCCTTTTGAAGGAGTTGGTAAACCTGAACCACTTAAACATGCTCTTTCTGGTTACTGGTCTAGACGCATTAACGATGAGCACAGAATTGTTTATAAAGTTCATGATAACTCGCTTCTCATCGCTCAACTACGCTACCACTACTAGCGCATAACATTTGAATCACCGTCACGATGACTCAGTCTCCGTGACGGGGTATTTTTTTGATTGCTGGCATTCACTTACCGTCTGAGACCATCCGGCGCTATATTTTGGATCATATTCTATCCCTGCCTATTTTGTAAGTGCGTCATCATGACGGGTATCCAATAATACGAATACTGTCTTAAACATCTGTTATTAAAAGCTATTATTTGCTTTTATGGCCGCATACAAAAATAACCTTCAAGACGACAGAAAACTAAAAAACTGGTGGGTAGACAACGTTATCCCTTCGCCATTTCGGACAGTGCCCTGGGCAGAAAATTCGTTCACGTGCCTTCAAAAAATTTGGGCCGCTAAGTGCAAAATGAATGCTAATCGAACAGACTCTCTAAGGTCTGCTTTGGCGTTTCAGCTGGGGGAATGACGCACCGGATTTTCAGTCTGCTTCTCCCTCAAAGCCAATGGTCTTGATTCATCACAAACTCAATGCAACCCTAACCAACCCCCAAAAGTCCGCTACCGGTCTCCGCAGATAGGCTAAACACCTTAAGTCATTGCCCGATCAGCAAGCTAAAGCAATACGCATTGGGGTATCCACCAGCTCTCGATTCTCTTCGAGCCACATGGATTGCCGCCTGCGCAGCAATGACGAGAAGTTTTGGGGGCAATGATCAGATATTGGGGGCGAAGACTGGGTGTTGGGGCGATGACTGGGTATTGGGGGTGATGGCTGGGTGTTGGGGGCGATGATGATGTGCTGGGTGCAATGGCGAGGTGCTGGGTGCAATGGAGATGCACCGGGAGGAGCGGTATCGTCCTGAGAAACAAAGGGCTTTGCCAGTCACTCAGTCAGAAGGCTTGCGCCTGTTTTTCCTATTCTGAGGCCCGAATTGAGGGTCTGAAGCAAAGATCAGCTTCATCAACAGGGTAACAGTCATTGATTCGTTGCTACGCAGCTTCAAAAGAAACTGCGCGTACATGGCCCGGATTAATGCTTTGCTTTGCCCGTCAAAGATTGCAGCAAACTTGCATTGTCAGTTGGCCCTCACGCCGCGCGTGGTTTCTCCCGCCAGATTTGACCACGATTTTGGGCGTACATGTTTCGCACCCATTCCATTGCCGGGCTTGCGCTCCATCTTTTTGCCGAGCTGGCAATTTTCTCGCGGAAGTCTTCTGTGCTGTATATCGGATGCTGTGCAGGGCATGCCAAAGGTGCCAGCAGGGAAGCCGCTGTGATATCGGCCAGAGTGAAACGATCACCGACTAAATACTGGCGACCATCACTCAGGCGCTGCTCCAGCCACTGAATCTCTTGATCAATTTTCTGTTCCGCTTTCGCCGCGGCTTTGTCGTTAATGTTTAACTGGCTCTTCATTAAACCCTTGATCGTGGGGTAGCACATCCGTACGAGTGCGTTTTCCCAGGGTTTGGCAAACTGTGTCCAGATATTTTTAATCTCGGCAGGGTGGGCAAAGCCGGTATGGTATAAGTAGCGCGCAACGGATTTACCTATCGCGTCAAAACGCTTTTGTACTTCAAGAACCTCAACTTCCAGCTCTTCCGGAATAGATTTCAGCGGGCCATACTCTTTCGACAGCCACGCAACGATCCGTGGGCTATCCTGTACGCAGGTCTTGCCTTGCTGAATGACAGGAACGGTTGTGCGTTTTCGCTTACCTTTGATCAGCATGGGGAGCGCGTGCACGAAAGGGGTCAGTGCCTGTTCCTGATAGGGCAACTCCTCGTAATCGAGCAACCAGCGCACTTTCTCACTGTAATGCGACATGTTGATAGTAAATAGTGTGAGTACATTCTGGTTAGTCACTACGATCTCCCGGATCAAATTTCAGTAAAGTCTGGTATGACATAAGCCGCGGACGATTGGAGCTCTATATCCTTAGGCTTGCGATGGATCACCACCATGGATAAAACTCAGGCATGTCTTTGGACGATTTTGCCTTGAACTCAGGCTCGCGTTTTTCCAGGAAGGATTTAACGCCTTCCTTACCATCCCCCTGGCTGGTGTAAAAAATGGCCAGTGAGTCGACATTGTGTGCGTCTCTCGGATGGGGCGCAGCCGATAGTCTGAGCATCATTTGTCTGGCCAGAGTGATGCTCACCTGAGACTTGTTACTAATCTTTCGGGCAAGTGTGTAGGTGGCTTCGAGCAGGTCTTCAGGTGCATGCACTGAGCGCACAAATCCTGTTTCCTTGGCCACCTCAGCGTCAAAGATCTCGCCGGTATAGACCCACTCCAACGCTTGGCTAATACCGACAATGCGCGGTAAGAACCAACTGGAACAGGCTTCAGGCGTAATGCCTATTTTTTCAAATACAAAGCCTATTTTGGCCTTTTCTGAAGCCAGTCGAATGTCCATGGCTGCCAGCATGGTGGCGCCAACGCCGACTGCAGCGCCGTTGATCGCAGCAATGACCGGTTTTTTACATTCGTAGATACTCAGATTTACCGTGCCGCCGGTGTCGCTTACCCCGGGGATGAGCGTATTACTCTGCATATCTGACAGGCTTGGTTGCTGGCTTTCATCCAGGCCAAATACATTGCCTTCACGGCTCAGGTCCATGCCAGCGCAGAACGCGCGACCTTTTCCGGTGACCACAACCACGCTCACGTCATCATCGTCACTAGCGCGATTAAACGCATGCACCAGCTCGGAGGCCATGTCGACGGTGAACGCATTCATCTGTTCAGGGCGATTGAGGCTGAGCGTCAGGATAGAATCCTCAACCTTGTACTCCACAGTCTTGTAATCTACGGCATTGTTTTTCATGGCTCACCTTTGTCTTGTTGGTTCAGGCATCGAGTGTTTTTAGGTCGGTTTGCGGGAACTGCTCTATAGTGCGTGTTTGCAGCTGACGAATGGCCTGATGGTATTCAGCGACCAGCGCTTCGACGAGCGCAGCCGTCGTTTCCACTTTCTCAATCGAGCCTACGCCTTGACCGGCAGACCAGATATCACGCCAGGCTTTCTTTTCCTGATTTGATTGCGCATTGTCGAGATCCAGTTCACTGCCAAAATCCAGCTCGGCTTTGGGCGTCAGGTCGTTCGCGTCAATGCCTGCTGCTTCGATACTTTGGCGCAGAAAGTTGGCATTAACCCCGGATATCTTCGGTGTGTAGACAATATCATTGGCCTGACTATCCAGAATCATCTGTTGGTAGTCATCGGCCACGTTGGCTTCGATGGTGGTCAGGAAGCGGGTTCCCATGTAGGCCATATCCGCTCCCATGATTTCTGCCGCGGCGATATCCCGGCCCTGAGATAAACTGCCGGCGAGCAGTAAGGTTTTGCTGAAAAACTGCCGAATCTCGGAGATTAAGGCAAAGGGGCTGAGCGTACCGGCGTGGCCTCCGGCGCCATTGCACACGGCAATCAAACCGTCGACACCCGCGGTAGCGGCTTTTTTGGCATGGCGTGCGTTGACCACATCATGAAATACCAAACCTCCGTATGCATGCACCGCGTCGACCAACTCGGCGACGGCCCCCAGCGAGGTGATCACAAGTGGTACTTCGTGTTTGACGCAGAGCGCCAAGTCCTGTTGCCAGCGCGGGTTGCTCTTGTGCACAATCAAATTCACACCAAAGGGGGCCGCCTTCTTACCGGTACCGGCTTCCCAGTCAGACAAGCGCTTTTTGATCTCCACCAGCCAGTCTTCAAAGCCTTCGCTGGTGCGTTGATTAAGTGCTGGAAACGTACCGACTGCGCCCGCCTTGCAGGTTTCAACAACCAGCTCCAGGCCACTGGCAATAAACATCGGTGATACAACCAAAGGCAGGCGTAAGTTCTCTGCTAGCTGCTTGGGGATACTCATAAACACTCCATACCTGAATCAGGGTAAATAAAGATTTGTCTTAGCGACCCAGTATGCCGCGGGCGATGACTTCTTTCATGATCTCGGAACTACCCGCATAAATGGTTTGGACGCGGGCATCGCGATAAAAGCGTGAAATCGGGTACTCTTCGGTATAGCCATAACCGCCGAACAATTGGAGGCACTCGTTCACCACGGTCAATTGCATTTCTGTGGCGGCCAGCTTGAGCGTGGCGGCATCTTGCACACTCATCTCACCGGCATGATATTTCTGCATGTGTTTTTCCAGCAAAGCGCGACACATTTCCAGTTCAGTTTGGCACTGCGCCAGCTTAAAGCGGGTATTCTGAAATTGCGCCACCGTCTGGCCGAAAGCCTTACGCTCTTTGACATAGGCACAGGTAATATCCAGTGCGCCCTGCGCATGTCCAATGGCTTGTACGGCACAGCCCAGTCGTTCTCTGGGCAACTCCTGCATTAAGTAGGCAAAGCCCCGACCCTCCTGGCCGAGCAGTGCGTCACAGGGGATTTTCATATTCTCGAAAAACAGCTCAGCGGTATCACTGGCATGCTGGCCCATTTTTTCGATAGGCTTTCCGGTTGAAAAACCCGCCAGACTTGTATCCACCAAAAACAATGAAATTCCTTTGGCGCCTGCATTCGGGTCTGTTTTTGCACAGACAATAATCAGGTCGGCCGTGTTACCGTTGGTGATGAAGGTTTTGGATCCGTTGAGAATATAGTGATCGTCCTGCTTGACGGCCGTGGTGAGCATGCCGGCCAGATCGCTGCCAGCACCGGGCTCGGTCATGGCAATGGCACCCAGAACCTCGCCGGAAGCCATCGCGGGTAGCCAACGCGCTTTTTGCGCCTCCGTGCCAATATTGAATAGATAGGGCGCCACAATATTTGCGTGGATGTTATAGCCCGTGGCCAAACCATGCAGATTCAGACGGCACATTTCTTCCTGGATCATCTGACACACGTCGAAGCTGGCACCTGCTGCGCCGTATTGCTCCGGCATATCCACCAGCAACATGCCGGCTTGACCCAAAGTGTTCCACATCTCACGGGGCATGGCATGCTGCTTTTCCCAGGTATCGTAATGGGGCAGCACTTCCTGCTCCAGAAAACGCAGTACCATATCTTTGAAAAGCTGGATTTCTTCCTGGTCCGCAGGTTGGGTATTGGTCATTTTTATACTCGTGTCTGATCGCATACTGAATCTGAATTATTGCGATACCGGCACCGGGAAACAATAAGAAATACAGTCAATTCCTTAGCAAAAACGGACACTCTGGGTTAGAGTGATGCCCTAAAATTACGGACATCGCAATCAAAGTAAACCGAATTGTTAAAAGCGGACAGCTTATGACTTCCGAAAACCAACTGGCCAGCAGACTAACGATTGCCAGTTACTTTGCCCGCACACACCTGGAGAATGGCCTGTCATTAGGTGCAAGCGAGCAGCAGATCTTGCGCAAGACCGGACTTACATCGGCACAGATGGCCCACCCCAGGGCACGCATTTTGGCGACCCAATTAGCCGACATCGTGAGTAACTGCTGGCGCTTCAGTGGCGATGAATTGCTGGGATTTACCGAACAAAAGCTAAAGCTGGGCATGTTTGAGTTATTGGCCGAACACCTGGTGAGTTGCAAAACGCTGGAAGAGGTCATTGACTATATGGCCCGGTTTTACTCTTTATGTGGTGATCAGCTGAAGGTAAGGGGAGATCGGGAAGACGCCCGTATGCGTGTGATTCTGGAGCCGAATTTCAATGCGCACAGGCCGAGACCGGTGACTTACACCTTATTGATCGAGTTGTTGTTATTAATTTGTCATCGCTTCTGTAGTTGGTTGGTCGGGCAGGTGATTCCCTTATCCCGGGTCTGTTTCCAGTATGCCAAGCCTGATCATCATCAAGAGTACCGCTTGATGTTTCCCAGTACCTGCGAATTCAACAGCCACTGCAATGCTCTGGAGTTTGATGCGCAGTATCTGGATTTATCCGTCGTCAGAAATGCCAGTGACCTGGAGGATTATCTGCGCAGCATTCCTCTGCAATGGTTTAGAAAGCAGTCCTTTTATGGCCCTTGGACAGCGCAAGTGATGGGCCTGCTGAACAGTCAAAGCGATATCGAAAGTGTGGCCAGTCAGCTCAGTATCACATCGCGGACACTGCGCCGAAAACTCACCAGAGAGGGCAGCAGTTTCCAGCAGTTAAAAGACCATGCGCGTCGCGACCATGCCATCAATCTGTTTGAACAGCGTGAACTGACCATTGCCGACATTGCTGTAAACGTCGGCTTTACCGAAGTGTCTACTTTTTCCCGGGCATTCAAACAGTGGACTGGCGTTTCACCCAGCACCTACCGAAAGCACAAATAATCTTTTGGTGCATACAAAGGCAGGCGGCGCATTGGCCCCGAAAAGAGATCAATGGTTCTAATCTCATTGATTCACTTCGAGACGCAGTTTACGCGCTACTTCATCCATTTTTTCACGCGAGGGTACAGGCAGGTTTCTGAATCCGAACTTTACTTCGCCATCTTTCACATACGCCATTTTGCCAAAAACCACATCCATGCCATGCCGCTGTGGAAACACGTTAAAGTGCGCGTGCCCGACCCCGTAGCCATGCACGCCCATGCCAATCCGGTCGGGCTGATAGACCTGCATGATTTTCTTGCCCAGATCAAAGCCGACACGCATTACATGTGTCGCAAGGTCTTTGGGCAGGTCGGTAAAATGGTCTATATGTTCTTTGGGGAAGATCAGCGCCGACTCGGGATAGGGCGCATGCAAGGGCACAATCGCCAGAACCAGGTGATCCTCATAAATCACGCTTGCTTCGAGATTGCCCCGGATAATCTCGCAAAACGGGCAGTGACTCATGGGTAGACCTCCACGGAATCTGTTACACACATCTGGATAGCTTGTCAGGCCGTCGGAAAAAGTGCAAACAGCAGATCAAGAGCGCTAAAGGTCTTTGAGGAAACACACCACGCGTTCAGTTTCCTTAAAGCCCAGATGTTTGTGCATGTGAATGCTGCGCGTATTGTCCGGGGTGGTGTCACTGGCCAGTTCGCTGAATCCTGATTCCCTGGCCCAGTTCTCGGCCTGTTGCATGAGCGCTTTGCCATAGCCCTTACCCTGATGCGCCGGTTTGACATACCAGGCTTCGACATAGGGTACAGCTGAATGACGACTGCCTTCTGCGAAATTCCGGACATTGAGTTCCAGAAAACCGACGCGTTCACCGTCGGCTTCGATCAAGTAAGCGACTCTAATATCGTGGGACGTCCCGCAGAAGTAATCCTTCAGCTCAGCGATATGCGCATCCGTCGTGTCGGGCCACAGGGCTGTCCGCATGTGTGACCAGACATCCAAATCGTGTTCTTGTGCTTTGCGAATATGCATGGTCGGCGGCCTTTCGATTCTGTGTAGGGTTTCCTTATTCGTGTCGGCTAGAGTCTAATCCTGATCTGCCGTCTGGCGAAGCTCCGTTTTTGACGCACGCAGCTCTCTTTCTTCCATCCAGTCGACGCCCTTGAGAATTCCCTCGACCGCTTTCACGCCTATGTAAGACAGAAGGTTTCCGGGTGGCAGTGGGATCGCTTTACGATTGACGATCCAAAAGCGCGTTCGCTCGGTCTCCTTGCCGGCAATCAGGTCCGCCAGCAGACGTCCGTTGAGTTGGGTGAGTGAGACGCCATGGCCGATACAGCCCGTGGAATAGAGGATGTTTTCATCGCCGATAAAACCGATTTCCGGCACCATGTCCAGATTCGCAGAGACGGCGCCACCCCATTTGTAGTCGATTTTCTTATGCTGGAGCGTGGGGAACAACCAGCGAAAATGTGCTTCGAGCGCCTGCCAGATGTTCTCATCATGCCAGCGGTCCATATCGGTGCCGTATTCCGTGCCTATCTGTCCGCCACCCATGGTAATTCGCCCGCAGCGTGTGATGCGCATGTAGTGCACCAGTTGTCGGTTGTCTTCGATGGACATGCGTTGCTGCCAGCCGAGGGATTGCCACTCTGTCTCTGTAAGAGGTTCACTGACTATCTGGTAGGTCCAGACCGGACGCTGCCTGTTGCGCACCTTGCGTGGCCCCGGCAGGGTGTGGGTCCAGGCATTGGTCGCGAGAATCAGTTTTTTCGCCAGTACGCGAGCTTCCCCCGTGCGTACTTCTATTTCCTGGCCCTTGCGCTCGATGGCATTCACATGGGTGTTTTCATGCAGTCGGGCACCGGCCTGCTCAGCCAGTCGCTTGAGATTGCGCACATGCTTGCAGGGATCGAGAATACCGCTTTCGGGTTCCATAATGGCAGCCCGCATTTGGGGAGCATTCAAGTGCTGCCGAACGGCATCCTGCTCAAGAAATTGATAGTGCCCGGGTCCGGCCAGTTCTTCGAGCAGGGCAAAGGTTTTTCGGAGCCTTTTTTCCTGCGCCTTACTGTAGGCGACGCGCCACATGCCGTTGTGTTCGTAGTCCGAATCCAGATTTTCGTCTTCGATCAGCGTCTTCACGTACGCGACGGCCTGTTGCATGTAGCGCTGCGCTTCTCTGGTTTTCTGCTTGCCCCAGCGCAAAACCGTTGTTTCCGGTTCAACGCCGAACAGGCTCATGTTGAAACCGCCATTTCGGCCTGACGCGCCAAAGCCGACCTCATGGGCGTCAAGCACCATCACGTTGGCACCGGGGCGGTCACGACAGATTTCCCTGGCGGCGGTCAGACCGGTAAAACCGGCACCGATAATCAGCACATCGGCCTGATGTTTTCCCGAAGGCAAAGGGCTATTGGGCTGGTAATCGCCAAACTTGCGCTGCCAGAAGGATTGGCGGTTATCAGTACGAGTGTCCACATTCACGAGCCCTGAATCCTTGCCTGATTCCGTGTCTTTTACCATGTTCAAAACCCTTGCCCGTTTTGGCTTGTTGTTTTTATCCGGTACATAGTAAATAGGCGCATCACCTAAATACAAATGCTTTATCAATGGCAATCAGGGTTTATCAAAGGTATCTGACCTCAACGTTGCTTTATCAATGTTCATTGACGGGAGTTATTCATATTCCTGTTCCAACAATTGGATAGCCGCATCCAGCTCTTCAAAGTCGGCCGTTTCTGCCAGAATAAACGACCGTGCGTTCAAAGGGGCAAGGATGGCTTCCCCTTCCGGGGTTGCGCGCTCAAGCATCAAAAAGGCCGTGCGCAAATCGATCCGGAACTGTTCGCTTAGATAGGGCTGCCCCGCCCAAACATAGTTGGGGTAAGGCGCTGTTTGCCAGATGACTTGCAGTGTTTCTTTCAAGTCCGGGTTCGTCTCAAGTATCTGATTGAAAACATTGGCGTTGAGCACTCCCGCCTTGACCTGACCACTCACGACGGCATCCAGGGTTTTGTTATGTGCCTGACTGAAGCGGATGTCGGAAAAATATCGCTCCGGACGAATATCGAGTTTGGAGAGATAATAGCGCGGCATCAAATGCCCGGACGTTGAAAGCCTGGAGCCAAACGAAAAAGATTGGCCACGCAGGTCTTCCAGGGTACTCAGCTGTGAATCTTTTCTTGCGATGATGACACTTAGAAAACTTCGGTCAATATCCCGCATGACCAGGGGAACGGCACGATGGGTTTTATGTGCTTTGACAAAGGTGTAGCCGCCAAAAAATGCGAGATCAATGGACTGATTTTCGAACAGGTCTACCAGTTGCTGATAGCTGTCTGGAACCACAAAGGTATATGGCTTGCCGACGTTCGCACTGATGTACTCAAATAAGGGCTTATGCTGGGCTTTGAGTAATTCCGGGTCGCGGTCGGGCAGCAAACCAATGCGAAGTTCGGAAAGCGCTTTCCGCTGCTCTGGCGCATTGTGACACGAGGCCATCGCCAGAAAACTGGTGATCAGGAATCCAGCAGAAAATTGCCAAAGTGAAAAGGTGTTTCGCATACAGGGAGTCTACTGATCAGGTCGGTACCAGTATAGGACAGATTTCACTTCAGCGGCGGAGCAAAGCGCCTGCTCCAAAGCCCGAAGCCGGACAAAATCGAAAATTAATTACATGGCACCGGAAGCCCGACTCAGTCGCCATCGGTGTTTGTCCGTGTCGGCGCTCAGGTCTTGAATTGTGTGACGTAGTGTTGCAGTTCCGCCGCCAGTTGATCTATCGCCTGTCCTTCCTGGGCAGCCTGCTCGGCCGCTGTCGCGGTGGTACTGGCAAGGTCGCTGACGGCGGTTATGCTGCCGGTAATATCCTCAGCAACCGCTAGTTGTTCACTGGCTGCGGCAGCAATCTGCAGGTTCATTTCCGAGATTGTTCCCAGATTCGTTGTGATCGATGCCAAAGCGCCATTCATTTTGTCGGCATCCGAAACACTGTCTTCGGCCTGCTTAACGCCATTTTTGATCGAACTGACAGCATTCTCTACACTGCCTTGCAGCTGGTGAATGGTGTTGCGTATTTCCTCAGTTGAACTGTGCGTTCGTTGAGCCAGGGTTCGGACTTCGTCAGCGACGACTGCAAATCCGCGCCCCTGTTCGCCAGCACGCGCCGCCTCAATCGCCGCATTAAGTGCCAGCAGATTGGTTTGTTCGGCGATATCGCTGATCACCTGCAGCACGTTGCCAATGTTATTGCTGTCCTGAACCACCTCATTCAGTATGCCTTCCATATCTGCGACGTTTTTCGCGAGTGCATTAATGTGCTCGATACTGTCATTCAGGATCGATGTGCTTTCTTCGCCGTTACGGTTGGCTTTGGCTGTTTCTGTTGAAGTAAGTTCGGCGTTTTGCGCAACTTCCTGAGAGCTCGCTGTCATTTCGGTGGCCGCGGCTGCCACCTGATGGCTCTGATTTTGTTGCTGTTGGGAAGCGTCGAGTGTCTGGTTGGTAATCGTTGTCATAGAGGCCGAAGCCTGCTTCAGTTTTCCGGACGTTTCAATCAGGTGCTGGATGGTGTCCTGAAATTTTCCAAGGAGACTATTGATCGCTTTGCCACTTTGGGCGATTTCATCATTGCCTTTTTCACTGACGCGTTTGCTAAGGTCTGAGTCCTGGTTGATCTGTGTTAATACCTCGGTAAATTCTCCAATAGGGCGGGCAAGTGATCGCGCCACCAATATGCCCATGCCCGTGGCGATGGCGATAACGCTGAGCGTTACCACGACCGCGATTAACCAGATTTGTCGTTTCAGCGTATGGCTGGGGGCGAAGGCTTCTGCTTCATCAATCTCGCTCATGATGGCCCAGTTCAGGTCTGGGATATTCAAGGGGGCGTAGGCAGACAACACCGGTACTCCCCGGTAATCCGCAAAGATTGCGAAGTCTGTTTGCCCTTGAAGAGCAGCCTTTGTACCAAGCGTGTCGACTGGCTGAAAGCCAATGCTGGTCGCTTTGGCGGCAATTTTGTCAGTTGTTTCCGGCCTGATGCCTTCGATACCTTTGAGCATGTTCAGATAGGCGTCTTTGTCCTCGATCAGAAAGCGACTCATGCTGCGCATGGTCTTGTCTTCGCCCACCAGATAGGTTTCTCCGGAAGCGCCCAATCCGGAGCTGGCCCAGTTCTGATCGTGCGTCATGATGCGATTAATGCGATCAATGGGCATCTGGAATACCAGTACTCCCAGTTTTTCATCGCCGTCAAATATGGGTGAAGCAATAAAGGCAGCGGGGTCCTCGTAGGATGGGCCATATGACGCAAAATCGGTCAGTGTGACAAAGTCGGCCTTGTTGGCGCGATTAGCCTTTTTGAAGGCCTCAGCGATACCGGAGTTCGCATAGGGGCCGTCGAGCAGGGAAGTGGTGAAATCCAGTTCTTTAAAGACGGAGTAAATGATGTCGCCGGAATCCGGGTCCACCAGAAAAATATCGTAGTATTCAAATTTGTATAGATAGTCCCTGATAGGGGGGTGATACCTGGCATGCAGTGCACTGTATTGGCTTTCGTTATCCAATTCACTGAGCAACTCTTTTGAGCCCAAAGGATGTGGATTGTCTGAGATAAAAGCATGCTGCAACGCCACCGAGTCTGCGTCCAGCGCTTTGAGTGTTGTATTGATATTGATGGTTTCGCCATTGTTCCGCTGGCGGTACTCGCCTAAAAACGCATTTTGGTAATAATTTTTCAATGCGGTGTTCGCGCGATCGGGATTGTTGAAGCCGGTTTCGTTCCGGTAGTTCGAGAACGCCGGTCTGAACTCGCGGATGGCGTCGATGATCATGCGATCATTGGAAAAGGTCAGTACCTGGTTCTTGATCGTATTGAAATAATCTTCAATTTGCTGCTTTTTGATATCCCGTATGGAAATGAGCTGGGCCTTGGCCTGATCTTCGATGGCGCTGCGACCATTTTCATAGGACCGGTTACCGATTGTGACGCTGACTATAATCGCCGGTACCATTGCCATGGCAATACAGACGAGTGGAAGCTTGTGCTTGAGTTTCATAAAAAGGGGGTCTTATGAGAGTGGTTATTGAGTGAAGTATAGTTCTTAAATCCGATAGTGGATGCACATCACCATCAAAAGTATGAATATAAGTTCATGTTAACGCTGCCAAGAGTAGATGGGGCATTAACAATTTATTATCACGACTCTATGGGTACAGGAGTGTTGTGGAACGTATTGGACACAACTCATTGTGCTTGGCTGTGTTGAATACAGGGCCGGCGGACTATGCCTTGTGGCGCTTGTTCGCCTGTAAAAGGTTTTCAAGAAGTTCGGGCCGGTGCAGGTAGAAGCCCTGACCAAAATGCACGCCCATGTTCCGCAAATGTTCAAGAGACGCTTCGTCTTCCACAAATTCGGCAACGATCTGTTTGCCCAGTGTCTTGCCAATATCACTGATGGCGCGAACCATGGCGCGGTCAGTTTCATCATCGGCAATATTACGGACAAAACTGCCGTCGATTTTCAGAATGTCCACGGGGAGTTGTTTCAGGTAACTGAAAGACGACAGACCTGACCCGAAATCGTCCAGAGCGAATTCCGCTCCGGCTTCCTTGAGTGCCTTGATAAAATGACGTACCTCGCCAATTTTTGATATCGCGGCCGTTTCCGTAATTTCAAAACAGAGACATCGAGCAGGCACCTGATAGCGTTCCAGCAGGCCAAGAACAAAATCAGCAAAGTCATCCTGGTCAAAAGAACGGCCGGATATATTGATGTGGCAGGCATCGAGTTGTTCGAGCTGATCCTGATGCTCAGAAAAATGCCGGCATACGTCTTCGAGCACCCATCGGTCCAGAAGGTGCACTATGCCGAAGCGCTCGGCGGCGGGCAGGAATGCTCCCGGGGGGACAGTGTTTCCGTCTTCATCGCGCATGCGCACCAATACTTCAAAGCGCTTGCCAGAGGCACTGCCAAGCGCATTGATGTGTTGTGCTTCCAGAAACAGGCGGTCGTGCTCAATAGCATGCCGGATACGTGCCAGCCACTCCATTTGTGCGCGCCGGGCTGCAAGCTCTTCATCGTTCTCGTGACTCAGTAAAACGCGATTGCGCCCTTGTTCTTTGGCCAGATGGCAAGCCGAGTCCGCGGCGCGCAACAAGTCGATGCGATCACCACTGGCATGGGTGATGGGGACGATGCCGATACTGCACCCGATACTGAAGCTCCTGTCTTCCCATACAAAGGGGGTGTTTTCCAGTTTTTCCCTCAACTCTCCAGCCAATGTCAGTGCTGTCTCCGGTCCGCAACAATCAAAGATGACCCCGAATTCATCCCCTCCCAGGCGGGCCAGAAGGTCACTTTTGCGCAGGGATTGCGCCAGTGTTTGCGCCACCTGCTTCAGCAATTGGTCTCCTACAACATGGCCCAGGGTATCGTTGATAATCTTGAACTGGTCAAGATCAATGAAGCATAGGGCATGTACAAAATTTTCGCTGCGCGCGCGCAACAGCGCGTTGTCAAGATAGCCTTCGAAGGCACGGCGATTGATCAGGCCCGTCAAGTCATCGTGCCGCGCCTGATAATTCAGTTCTTCCGCCAGGCGTTGTGATTCCGAAATATCTTCCACCAGACTGATAAAGCGCAAGCCATCGTCATCCGGGCTGCTGATCTGGGAGACCGTAATACGGGTATGGGTGACGCTCCCGTCGCTGCAAACAAGTCGCTGGGTTAGTGATATTTGTTGCTTTTCCCCTCGCCCGACGGCCAAACGGCCTTCTAACTCGACGTCTTTGTCTTCGCTGAAAATGACCTGCTGATAACGCATTCTCAACAGCTCGTCGCGACTGTATCGCAACAGTTTGCACAAGGCTGCGTTGACTTCCAGGAAGTGTCCCTGATCATCGAGCTGGGCAATGCCAAGACCGGCATGTTCGAAAGTAAGGCGAAAGGTGGATTCCGACTGGCGCAGGGCGCGGGTAAAGCGCAGGATCAGAAGAACCATTAAGGCGCCTATCAGAAGAAAGAACAGGATGGTTGCGATCGATAGTATGTCCACCACCGCACGGTTGGCTGCGGTCATGGCGCGACGAAACTTGGCGGCGTGCTGTTCCAGCGGCATGTCCAGTTGCTCCAGACGCTCCTTTAGCTCCGGTAAGTTTTCGAGTGCATTGCTCTGATTAAGGCGCTTGTGTTCCAGTTCATCCAGAATTGACTCCAGCGCGAGTAAGCCTTCGTCACTTTCCCTCCAGGCCGAGATGGCGTCGTCAAAGTAAGGGGCGTCCGCCAGCAAGCGAAACAGCCAGATCATTCGGGGGATGTCTTCCGGGTGATTGCGACCCTGCAGGAAAAAGTTGTGTGCGGCGCTGTAGTCTTTCCGTTCCATCGCCAGACGTGCTTGAAGATCGCCCATCGGAACCAGGTGCCACTCGCGGGCATTCTGCAGATAGTAAGGCTCGCCCGAATCAGCATAGATACGAGCCATTCTGACGGTTTCGACCTGTGCGCGTGACCAGATACTTTCTCCGGCCAGATAGCCCGCAATGCCGGTTAGTAATTGTATGACCAGTGTGGTGAACAGTATGGCGATAAAGCCAAGGCCGAACATTGCCAGTACATAGGGAGAGGCTCGCCGTCCAGGGGCGTTGCTGCGGACTGGCTGTGGGGGCATGTACAGGACTCCAATGGACTGGGCAAGACGGCTTAAACGGGTGTTTGGCCGGGTTGACACACTAGTATAGTCAAGCATGTGCAAGCTCTCCAATCTGGACTTTAGCGTGTCGCATTGCGTTCACTTGCCCTGTTTTGTTACCGATCCCGACAGTACTTCCACGTGCCATAATTTAGGCGTACAATTGTACGCTATAATGCCTTGGGTTCCGTTCACAAGCATCGGCGGTTAAAAAGAATGCTCGTCACCGGCTGGTCTTCGACAGGTGAAGCATTCGGGACAACAATTTTTCAGGTCTGAGCCTGATAGGAGAGGAGTTTGCATGAAGCACAGTATCAGCGTGGGCGAACAAGGATGTGATACGCCATATCCATTTGTTGAAGAATGCCTGAATTTTCTAACGCATGGTGTCGGGGCGGTGCTGAGTGTTGTCGGGCTTTGTATGTTGCTGATAAGCGCGACAGGCCAGCAAGATAGCTGGAAAACGCTCAGTGTCATCATTTATGGCGCGAGCCTGTTTATGCTGTATTTTTGCTCGACGCTTTATCATGCGAGTCGTCATCCCGGGCGCCGGGAAGTTTTCAAGACTCTGGACCATTGCGCGATCTATCTCTTAATCGCAGGTTCTTACACCCCGTTTCTGCTGGTCACGATGCGTGATGGTTGGGGCTGGACGCTGTTTGCCTTAATTTGGGGGATCGCTGCATTCGGTATCGTGATGAAACTGGTGTTCAAACATCGTTTCCATGCCCTGCGCGTCGCGACTTATCTGTTGATGGGCTGGTTGGTTGTCCTTGCAAGCGATGAGTTGATAGCTAAGCTTGCCCGGGACGGAATTACCCTGCTGGTAGCAGGGGGGCTGGTTTATACGGCAGGCGTCATTTTTTATGTGGGTGATCGCATTCCCTACAATCATGCGATTTGGCATGTTTTTGTGATGGCAGGCAGTGTGTTGCACTTTTTGGCGGTACTTTACTATGTCGTTCCGGCATCACCGGAAATCATCTAGGTACCCGGCCGGCGGAACAGTGGGCTCTCTTCTTTGCCTTGTTGCCGGGTGAGATAGCTATGCATGAGTAAAGGTTGAACAATCAGGGTAAATGCGGTCAGGAAGAAGGCCAGACACAAAAAATGATCCCTGTTTGGGTAGCTCTCCGGAATCATCAAAATCAGCGCTGCTGATACAGCGCCGCGCAGTCCGCCAAGCACCATGACATGCTGCCAGGATGCCGGCAGGGGTTTGTGCAACGCTAGAAATAAAAGGCCGCCACTATAGACGACAAGCAGTCGTGCGAGCAGCATCGCGCCCAAGCCAATTGCCAGCGCAAAGGCCGGAAGATTGAACTCATGCAGGCCAGTGGCGACCCCCAGCAGAAAGAACAGAAAGCTGTTCAGTGTTTCGTTAATGTAAGACCAAAAGGCATCGAGACGAATCGATTCCCTGTTCTGTGTGGGTTGGCGCGAAAGGTGCTGATATACAAGGGCCGCCGCCAGCACGGCAATGACGCCGGAACAGTGCAGGACATATTCGCACAGCATAAACAGGAGCAGGGCAGAGGCCAGTCCCATTGAAGCACTGTAAAACACCTGTTCTTCGTTCCATACCGAAAGGACTTTTGATGTCAACCAGCCGACGGCCAAACCGATCGGAATGGCGAGGCCCACGGCATAGAGTAGTTTTCCACCCGCATCAACCGGAACAAACTCCTGTTGCTCAATCACGAGTGCGAACAGTAGGGTGAATACCACCACAGTAGTGCCGTCGTTAAACAGGGACTCGCCTTCTACCAGCATCTCCAGTTTCGAAGTCAGCCCGAAGCGCTGAAACACCGAGCCGACGGCGATTGGATCGGTGGCACCGATGGCGGCGCCGAACAAGATGCCGTGCAGTGCCGGAATTCCCAGCGCCCAGGCCAGCGGTAAACCGATCAAAAACGCGGTGGCAATGACTCCCGGAACCGCATAAAACAGAATCGCGCCGGTGTTTGCGCGCATGGCTTGGGCATCAACATGGCGGCCGCTGGCATAAATCAGCAGCGGCAGAAAGAAAAACAGAATGACATCAGGATCAAAATCGAGCGCTGGCCAGGACAGAAAGTCGCCATGCTTTTTTAGCAAGCCATAGGCGATACCGAGCAGCAGAATCCAGGCTTCGGCGGGTAGGCGCGAATGCCGGGTGTAATGTTTCACCCCGGCGAACAGCAACAGTAAGCTTGAGAAAATCAGAATCTGAAGCAGTACATCGGACATGGCTTTTCTCCTGGCTTACAGGCTTTTCTTCAGGTGCCTGTGGCGTTACCCAACAAGCCTTGTATAACGACGGATAAGTCCCTGATTTCCTGAAGGCTGACTTCGTGCCCGATCGGGTAGTGCCGAAATTCAGGTTCCAGTCCGAGCGCCTTCAGTCGCTCGCACGCTGCCAAGCCCATGCGTTCAGGAACCATATCGTCTTCTGTGCCATGAAACAGATGGACCGGGATGGCGCTGTTGGCCGGATGCACACGCAGATCATCGCCCGAGGCAAAATAGGTAGAAAGCGCCAGTATTCCCGCCAGTGGCTTCTCGTAGCTTAAACCGCACTGGTAAACCACGGCGCCGCCCTGGGAAAAACCGGCCAGAAGAATCTGCTCGCTGGGTATTCCCCGCTCGATTTCCTGTGCGATCAGCGCACGAATCGCGTCACTGGACTGCCGGATTTGTGCATGGTCAATCTTGCGCTCGAGGCCCAGCTCCAGAATGTCATACCATGCCGGCATGACGAAGCCGCCATTGATGGTGACCGGAATTTCAGGTGCGTGGGGGAATATAAATCGAAGTGGTAACTCATCCGGCAGCGCAAGATGGGGCACGATCGCCTCAAAGTCATGCCCACTCGCGCCGAGACCATGTAGCCAGATAACCGAGCCCAACGGTGCCTCGCCTGTTTCGACCGTAATATGAGGTAGCAATGCCATCGCTGTGGTTCCAAGTCGCGCTATCGATGTGGCCTAGTGTAATACAGTTTGGCCAGGTGTTTCAGCCGCCATTCAAATAGCGTGAGACAAAGTCATCGCAAGCTTAGCGGAATAGTCGAACGATGTCCTTGAACTGAGGGTGTCCGGCATCGCGCATCAGCTCAAACAGACACATTTCCAGCGTTGTGATTTCAATACCCGTCCGATTCAGTTTTCCCAAGGCAAGGTCGATATTGTCTGCCTCCCGGGACGATATGCAATCGGCTACCACTTCTACCTGATAGTGTTGGGCAGAAAGCCCAAGCGCCGTTTGATAAACGCAGACGTGAGCCTCGATGCCACTGACCAGCCACTGTCCTTTGCCACTTGCCCGCACTGCTGCATTAAAGGCTTCGGTGCCGCAGGCGCCAAAACTTGTTTTGTTTATCGCTGCGATACCCTCAAGTTGTTCCTTCAATTCGGGGACCGTCGGCCCCAGTTTGTCGACACAGTGCTCAAGATAAATGACGGGCATCCCGAGTTGTCGACAGCCCTGAATCAGCTTTGAGGTTTGCGCGATGAACTGCGCGCTTTGGTGCATCAGACGAGCAAGTTTTCCCTGCACATCGACGACAATCAGTCCGCAGTTGTTTTGTTCAAGCATGGCCGGCGCTCCAAAAGGGTGACAGCGTTTATTCTAGGGGACAGCGCATAACAATGGCAGCTGTTTTCAGAACGTCCTTGCAGTCTATGAACGATTGCCCATGCGGTGGTCCAAAAGCGTGTGATCGATGCCTTGTATTCAAATCCATGATTGATAAGGTCAAGTGTTGTTTGCGCGAACTGTATGCGGCTTTTTTTCTGCATTCAGCAGTCTGGCAGGGGCCAATTCATCTGCGGAATACCCGTCAGGATAACTGCGCTTTCCATCCGGTACTTTTTGCTGATGGCCCATTAAGCCCAAACGCATGAGTCGTCCCCGCATTCTTAACAGGGCAGGAATCATCGTTCTAGCCCACGCAGGAGGCGGTTTCAGCCCCAGCGAACGGCGGGTTCGATCATTCAGTAGGGTGCTCGTCACTGGTTCAACAAAGCCTGCAAGCCAGTCAGTCAGCCATGACTTGACGATGCCCAGGGTGGCCTTGGCAACCTGTGCATTGGCTTGGCTATATGTGAACTGCTCTTCCACGAATTGCTCACTCCAGCGGCGCATGTCATCCAGCGATGCCGGTATGGAATGGATCCCCATGCGGACACCAATTTGCCGCCAGACATTGAACAGTGCGACCTTTTCCTTACTCATTAAGGGCCGCCAACCGAAGCGCTCTATCCAGTCAATCGGGTCGATGACGAAGGTAGAAAGTGTAAACAGGTAATCGTCATTGGATATTTGATAATGCGCATGCGTTTTGTTCATGCGGTTGAGGAATTGTGATCCGGGTGCCTCCTCGTAGCCGTGCTGCAGGATATTGATGAGCAACAGGACAGTATCGTCATATCGTTTTTGCCCGTTCTTTTCGAACTCTCCGGTTTTATGCAGAAGCCTGGCGATAGAAGGGACGGAAAAGGTTCGGAACAGTCCCAGTTCCAGAGATCGCTGAAAATCCCAGATGAATCTGTCTTCCAGAGTCAGTCGGACAATTTCGCGATACGCGACATCGGGGTCAAGGGCTTTAATTTTAGACGATATCGCCGTGTCCATTCGAACGTTTCCCCATGCTGCCACACACTCAGATGAAAGTAATTGGCAGTTTTTGTCTCGGGTTGTTTTGAGTTTGATGCAGTTTAAACACTATTGCCCAGCCCTGCCATTTTTGATCAGCGGTCCGCACCGGCGCGTCGTAGCCAACTAGGCTTTCAGACTTTGATTGCCTTCCGATGCCTTGAGGTCTGCCAGAATATTGGTTAAGGGTTCAGGTTTGTGGAAATGGTAACCCTGGGCATAATCAACATCGAGAGATTTGAGAATTTCGACACTGCGCTGGTCTTCCACAAATTCAGCGATGGTGGCTTTTCCGGTCGCATGGGCGATGCTGTTCATGGACGAAACCAGTGCCTGATCAATCTTGTCATTTGCCAGCTGGCGAATAAACATACCGTCAATTTTGACATAGTCGACCGGCATATTCTTGAGGTGGCCGAAGGAAGAGAAGCCGCTGCCAAAGTCATCAAGCGACAGTGTGTAGCCTTCGCTTTGCAGCTTGCGCATAAACTGCGTGGCGGAGGCATAGTTGGCCATGGCAACCGTTTCTGTGACTTCAAAACACAGATGCTGCTTGAACTGTGGGTAGAGTCCAAGCTGCTCGAAAATTGCATTGGCGCTGACGGAATTTGAAACGGTCTGGGCCGACAGATTGATGCTGATCACCCATTCCTGCGGCAGGTAACTACGATATTCGTCCAGCGTTTTCAGAGACTCCGTAACAACCCACAGGTCAATTTTGTGTGCCAGATGATAGCGCTCGGCAGCAGGGAGAAAGGCCCCTGGAGGAATAATGTTGCCTTCGTTATCACGCATTCTGATCAGAATTTCTCCCTTGTAAACTTCTTTGTCATTGGGGTTGAGGGTATGTATGCGTTGCAGAAACAGGACGAAACGATCCGTACTTTCCAGAGCTTTGTTGATCTCGTTAAACCAGTTCATTTCCTCTAGTGTGTCTTTTGCCGCCGTGTTCTCGTCGTCGAAGATGACGGTGCGATTTCGACCCAGATTTTTCGCTGTGTAGCAGGCACTGTCCGCCTCGGAAAGTAGTTGCTGACTGGTCTGGTTGCTGGAATCTATCACTGTAATGCCAGCGCTGATGCCAATGTCAAAAAACTTGTCCTCCCAGCTGAAGCGGTTGTCGATAATGGCTTCCCGAACATTGGCCACCACCTCATTGGCTTTTTCCGGCAGGCAGTTCTCTAACAACAGCGCAAATTCATCTCCACCGAAGCGGGCCACAATATCGTCCTTGCGTATGGCATGTTGTATCAGATCTGCAACCTGTTTGAGTAACTCATCGCCGGCCACATGACCACAGGTATCATTGACGATCTTGAACTGGTCCAGATCCAGAAAACACAGGCAGTGCTGCCCATCGCTGCCGCCCGTTTTTTCGATAGCGGCTTCCAGTAGTGTGTTGAATTCATTGCGATTGATCAGGCCGGTTAAGGCGTCATGACTGGCCTGATAGCTCAGGCGATTCGACAGCTTGTACAAATCGCTGACGTCCTGGGACACAATCAGCACGACAAATTCGTCTTCAATCTCGATACAGCGCGCGACATCCCTGACCCAGGGATAAAGCCCGTCGCGCTGTTGATAGCGCAATTGCCAATGATGTTGCTCGTAGGGTTTGTAAAAGGACCTTCTCAGATGCTGTTCAAAGCTGGCCTGATCTTCTTCGCAATACAGGATTGAGGCGGGTTGCCCGATCAACTGTTCGGCTTGCTTGCCGGTAACCTCCAGGCCATAACGATTAATGTTGATCAGAATGCCGTCGCGGTTAACCGTCAGGAAGGTGGCAGGGTTGTTTTCATACAGGGTCCGATAACTGTCCTGCCATTGCGTCAATTGGTGGGCCATACTGCGCAGTGCCAATTCCATGTCTTTGAATTCTCTGGAGCGAAAATCCTGTGGCGCCGGCATCGGTTTGTCCGGATTGGCCAAATCGTTTGCAAGACTGACCAGCCTTTGGGACGGATTGATCACCAGGTATCGCAGCAGCCACCATATGAGAAGGGTGGTGGTCAAACTGAGCCCGAACCAAATGGAGGCATCGATCAACACGCGTTGCCCTGCCAGGGCGACTGCTTCACTGAGGTCTGCGACCAGAACCAGGCGATCCACTAATTGTGAAGCCCCATGTTCCTGGCTCTGCCGACTCAGGGATGCCTGGTAAATGATTCGGGGAGGGTGCCCCTTGAGTTGTGCGAGCGACAAAGCATTGGGGGTATCAGCAAGGTGCCTGACGAGATTCGGGTCATCAATTTCTTTGAGCTGTTTGCCTTCATAGGATCGAAGGGTAGCGCTGAAAACCCGATTTTCCTGATCGAGTAACAGCGCAAGTGAAATCAACTCGACGGTCTGACTCTGCTCGATCGCCGAACGCACTATGCCTTTGGTGTTATAGCGTATAGCGGACTCAATGGACGCGGAAAGCAGGTTACCGGAAGACAGAAGTTGCTGCTTGGCACTGTCAAGCACTTCGCTTTGAACGTTCTGATAACGTATGAAGGTGTAACCGCTGAAACCGGCAAACAAGAGGATAAAAAGGATTGCCGGTACCGCACGGTTAATCGAGAGCAACAGCTTGCGCATACTTCCTATTCTATGAGTTCAGCGGTGACGAGCGCTTTGTGATTAATATTGGATGTGATCATACCTTCCTTAAGCATAATGGACTCGTTGCGTTTCAAACCATTAAAGAAGGATTGATCTTCACCTTTGAGTAATTGCAGGTTCTGCTTGTAATCCGGTACTGATATATCATTGTTTAGGACATATTTGATGTCGTCGGCAGACATGGACTCGCGTTCGCCTATAAAAGTAAACAGCTCCTCTTTTCCCTGTTTCAGGTCGTCCACTGCCCGGAACCAGGCGTTGGCAAATGCCTTCAAATCTTTTTCACGTTCCTTGATCAGATTCTCGCGTACCAGAAACACATCTACAATTTCGTTTGGAATCTGGCGTGATGTAAAGATCTCCGTGGCGCCCAGAGCCAACATACGTGAGCGATAAGGTTCATAAGTGATGGTCAGGTCCACATCAGTATCTCGCCAGTTTTCCACCTGTGCCGGCAGATCGACGTATTCCACCTTGAGATCGTCTTTATCAAGCTGATAATGATCCCGAAAGCGCGTCAGCATGTAAGTGCCCAATGGACCCGCTTCTACAGCCAGTGTTTTGCCTACCAGATCCTGCTTGCCTGCTACCGGCGCTTTTGACAGCACCACGTCGCCGCCATTCGAAGCGTCAATGACGATAAAAATACGCGTTTCCGGGAATTGGTCCGACAAGGTCAGCGCAAAATCTGTGGTAACGGCAATGATATCAACGGCACCACTGGCAAATGCCCTTGTGACTTCTGCAGGCGTTTTGTATTCCAGTAAACGTGCCAATTCCGGCTTGATCCAACCTTGTTCTCGCGCCCAGAATGCCAGTTCATAGGGGGGCCACTCAAGCAGCGCGACGCGCAAGGGTTTTTCGGGGGCAGAGCAGGCGCCGAGCAGGCCGGTCATGGCAATGATGCCCAACACCAGAAGATGTTTGATCCTTTTCATGCGGATTCTCCTGAGCCGTCGCTTAAAGATAGTTCAACAAAGGCCGCTGTACAAACACTGAACAAAAAAGTGCTTGACCATTATCAGCAGATTCCGGAAAGGTGCTTAGAGGTTACCGTTTAGCTTGAGTTGATACAAAAACAGTCGTTGCTCTATCTTTTCTTTGACCGACGCCGTGCGGGCCAGATCCATACGTTCCAGGTAAGGGCGGGCTTTGTCTTCGTCAAATGGCTCCCTCCAGGCTTTGAACAGGGTTGTAAGCATTTTGACCCTGTCTTGACTCAGTGCTTTCAACTGTTTCAGGCAGGCACCGATTTTGAGTTCGGTTTCGGTGAAATCAGTGCCCAATGGCAGTGCAGGGAATAGTCCTTGCGCCCGATAGGACGCAATTACATCATTCACCCGTTCCGGCGTATTATTTCGGAATGCCTGCGGTATTTGATAATCCTTGGGTATTTTGCCGTGTTTTTTGGCTTCAGCGAGCAGGGATGTTTGAAAGCGGGAATCGGCAACGTTGATCATGGCCTGCATCACTTCGCTGTCGGTTTTACCCCTGAGGTCCGCAACACCGTATTCAGTAATAATAATATCGCGCAGATGTCTGGGAATGGTGATGTGCCCGTAGTTGTAGACAATATTCGAACTGACCCCGTCCTTTCCGCTGCGGGTGCTGCGTACCAACAGAATCGAGCGCGCTCCGGGCAGCGCATGTGCCATGGAGACAAAGTTGTACTGGCCGCCGACGCCACTCACAATCTTGCCGTTTTCCAGGCCGTCGGAGACCACGGCACCGTTCAGTGTGGCCATCAACCCGGTATTGATAAAACGGGCATCGCGCCGCTGCGCCATGGCCAGTTCCTCATTCACCAGTAACTGATTGACGTGCCCGACACTGGTCATGCAGATCTGCGCCCGTTCTTCCTCGCTCATGGCGTGCAGGGCATCGTAGAAACTGTTGGGGCCAAGAAAGAAGCCGCCGTGCAGGATAATGCCGTGTTTGAGATGTGTTCCCATGCCTTCGCTTTTCAGTCGGGTGATGGTCGGCAGATGATAGGGGTCATAGCCCAGAGCGTCAGTGTCGAGATAGAGCTGGTGATCTTTCCACTGTACCCGCTCATTGAAAATTCCGAAGTGCAGGGCGGTTTCAATGTCCTGTCGATGAAAGGTATCGCCGAAGAAACCAAAGTCAACCAGATCATCCAGGTTGTCGGCCGTGATACTTTCAGACAACCGGCCTTCATTGACGAGTTTCTGGATATACACATTGTCGTAGACCTTGCGCTTCACGATATTGTTCTGAATCAAATGCAGAAAGCCGTTCACGAACATTTCACTGGAGCCATACAAGCCGCGTTCAAATGGCTGCTTTCCGCCGATACGCCCGGCCAGTACGGCATAGTTCTCATGCCCCAGCTGCTTCAGGATGGTTTGATATGTCTCGTTTTGCGATTCGCGCAGCAGGCAGCTGTAGACAATGGCATCACCCATGGAACCAATACCGATCTGCAGTGTCCCGCCATCCCGTATCAGTGCGCTGGCATGCATGCCAATCGCGAAATCCGTCGGGGAGACCGGCAGGTTGGGTGGCGCAAACAGTCGGGTGTAGTAATTCGGGTTATCGATCAGATAATCAAATTCCCCTGCTTCGGCCAAGGCGTCGTTGACCATAAAAGGCAGGTTCTGATTGACCTGTCCTACGATTTTGATCGTACGTCCACTGGCCTGCTCCTGGCGAATCAATGGCAGCAAGTCAAAGGTGACATCGGTATTGCTGCTGAGTGACAGATATTCCTTGCCCTGATATTCGCCCCTGGAGACCTGTTGTGCCAGCAGATTGACTCCGGCATCGATCATGTCACGTGCGACATGGGTGTAGTTACAGCTGATGTAGTGCTGTTGGGCATAATCATTGTGCATCATGCTGCCGGACTTGAAGAAGAACTCACTCACATCAACATTGGGCGGCAGACTCTGGTTCCTGACGTCACGTGCGTACTCCGGGCCAACATAACCTTTGAAGATCCGGTCAAACACAGGGTTCAGAAATTTGGATTCCAGTCCGGGGGCAGTGCCGGGCCGCTCCAGAGAAAGGGCGGTCATGATCTTGAGCTTGATGGAATTGTCTTCTTTGGCGCGGCGGTATAGCTCATTCACGATCTGAACAGGTTTACCTATGCCCAGGGGAATTCCCAGAGTAATGTTCTTATCAAGATCCCTGATGATCCGATCGGCGCATTCCCTTACTTCGGTATATGGAGTCGGTGCCACGTCATTGCCTCTTGTTATTGTGTCCCTTTGCATATCGCCGATGCATTCTTTCATGTTCATACCGATGCCCTCAATCCTTATCTTTGTTTCGCTACATGATTCCCCAAGCCGTGCGGGGTCGCTTTGATGCAGATCAAGACCGAAGCACTGCTGATCCCGAAACAGCTGACGGTTTCCCGGCTAAATAGCACTGCCAAGGTATCCCATGTTAAGGCATGACTGGGTATACTCGGAGGCACAACAACAAAGGTCATTATGCTTCGACTCTATCCTTCCAATAAAACCGAATCCCTGGCTGCGGTAATGGGCGCATTGATGCGCGCTCAACCCTTACAGAACCCCTTTGCTCGCGAACTTGTCCTGATTCAGAGCCAGGGCATGGGCATCTGGCTACAACAGCAATTGTCAGAATCCATCGGGATCGCAGCGATGATCGACACCCAGATGCCTGCTTCATTTGTCTGGAAGTTATCGGAAACCCTGATGCCCGGGCAGGGTGTCAGTGAGCGTTTTGACAAAGCCTCCATGCGCTGGGAAATATTCAGAACATTGCCTCATTGCATGCAGGATGAAGCGTTTGCGCCTTTGCAGGCCTATGTTGCCGCGCTGGGCGAGCAGCATCAGGGCGGACATGAAAGCCCGCATCTGGAGGATGTGCAGCGTTTTCGTCTGAGCGAAGCGATTGCCGACAGTTTCGATGCTTACCAGAATTACCGGGGTGATTGGATCGAAGCATGGGAACAGGATCAGTTACTGCTCCAGCAAGCGGGTGCCGGATCGGCTGCAGATCTGGTGGAGCAAGAACGTTGGCAGTCGGAATTGTGGCGCCAGCTTTACCCTGACCAGTCCTTCCCGGAGCGGCAGCATCGCCCCCGGCAACTGCAGAAACTGCAAGCACTGCTGGAATCGGGTGAATTTGACAGGACGCTGTTACCGGAACGGCTGTTCATATTTGGTCTATCGGCGCTTCCTCCACAGTGGTTGCCAGTGTTCCTGTTGCTTGGACGCTATACCGATATTCATTTTCTGGTATCCAATCCCTGTCGTTATTATTGGGGCGATATTCAGAATCCGATTCAGAGTCTGCGCTATCAGCAATCCCTGCTGGACAAAGGTATTCAGACAGAGGTCGACAACGACAGCTTTCTGGAAGGCAATGCCTTACTGTCGTCCTGGGGGCGTCTGGGGCGGGACTATCTGAGTCTCTTGTATTGCTATGACGAAACGCATGGTTTCGAAGAGTTTTCAAGCAGTTTGTTTGAGTCCTGGCTCGATGACAGCGAAACCGGCACCGCGCTTCAGTTTGTTCAGGAAGGTGTGCTGGAATTGAACAGCCTGCAGCGAGAAGTTGACCCTGCTGACAACAGCCTGCGTTTTGCCAGCTGCCATAGCCGATTGCGCGAAGTGGAAGCACTCAAGGATTATCTGGCAGATGCACTGGAGCAGGACCCGAACCTGGAGCTGCGCGATATTCTGGTGATGATGCCGGATGTTCAGCTTTATGCTCCATTGATACAGGCCGTTTTCTCGAAGGGGGTACTGAGCGCCTCGGGAGGTATGCAGGAATTACCCTTTGCCATTTCGGACCAAAGTGTTGCCTATGACCAGAGTCTGGTCGATGCTCTTCTGAATATTCTCTCTGTCAGTCAGTCGCGCGTACTTGCCAGTGAGGTCATGGATTGGCTGAATGTTGAAGCGATACGCCAACGATTCGGCATCGAAAAGGAAGATCTGGAACTTGTGCATGGCTGGCTCGACACCCTGAATATACGTTGGGGGCTCTCCGGTGAGCATCGTGCGCAGGCTCTTAAAGAAGCATCCGGAAGCCTGGCATTATCGCAGAAACTGAGTCAGTCCGATCGCGCAGTGTACTCAGACAGCAATACCTGGCTGAGGCTGGCGCAGCGGATGTTGAGCGGCTATCTGGCCGGGGGAGATAGGCCGCGCCAGTGGCAAGGGCAAGCGGTCCTTCCTGCGGCTCCTGAAGGTCAGGAAGCCCAGCAATTGCTGGGTAAACTATTGCGGTTCCTGGATGTCATTGAACAAAGCCACTCGCTCCTGCAGGGTCAGCGCAGTGGGCCAGAATGGATTGATGTGCTTTACCAGCTTTGGCATCGCTGGTTTGATCACGAGACCGTGCCAGAGGCTTTCGCTAATCTGTTTGACAAGATTGCACGGGATTTACGCGCCCAGTTTCGTGCCTCCTGTTTTCAGGATGAGGTCGACTTCCAGGTGATCGCCAGTGCGATTGGCTCAGCGCTTGAGCAGGACCGGGTCAGTCAACGGTTTTTGGCCGGGCGAATCAACTTCTGTACCTTGATGCCGATGCGCAGCATTCCTTTTCGGCAAGTATGTCTGCTGGGCATGAATGATGGCGACTATCCCAGACCTCGCATCCCCTCAGGATTTGATTTGATGCAGATGGCGCCGACGCGCCCGGGTGACAGGTCGGCTCGCGAGGATGACCGCTACCTGTTTCTGGAAGCCCTGATGAGCGTGCGCAAACGTCTCTATATCAGTTACTGTGGTCGCAGTGCACAAGATAACAGTGAGCGCTTTCCCTCCGTTCTGGTCAGTGAACTACAAGCCTGGTGCCGCGATCATTTCGTGATGAAGCGGCAGGAGGGACAGGAGATCGCCGAAGATATCGTTACGATCTGGACGGCGCAGCACCGGCTGCAGTCATTTCACCCGGACTATTATAAGGGCCCGAATGCGCCGGCAACCTATGCCCAGCAATGGTTTGACCTGTACAGGGCGAGCTCGAATCCTTCCCCTGAGTCCGGGGTGAGCGGGCACGATTACGCGTCGGAGCCGGAGGAAGACATCAGCACAATTCGCCTGAGTGCTCTGGCCGATATGATGGTTCAACCTCTGCGTTACTATTATCGCCAGCACATGCAATTGCAGGAGCCCGGCCTGGCAGCCAGTTTGAGCGATGAGGAACCATTTGCACTGGATGGACTGCAGCGCCATCAATTGAAAACCGCCTTGTTGGCAGAGGAGCGACTGGGGCGGGCTGACCCGGACACGGCCCGGCGGGAGGTGCTGGCGCGTTGGCGCCTGATGGATCGGCTGCCGGCTTCGCCGCTGGATCGGCTTGAGCTCGACTGGGCAGAAAGTGAACTGCACACTCTGCGTGAGCAACTGGCTGGGCTAGGGGCTCTCAAATCCGCCGAACTGACGTTTTCGATGGATGGCATAGAGGTGACGGGGGAGGTGCTGCTGGATCAGTCTGGTGCTGTTTTTCTGCACTTGGGGAAGACACCGGAAAAGCCGTTCTTCGGTTATTGGGTTTACCATGTTTTTCTGAATGTATGGCGTGACAGTGCGCAAGGACGAATGCAGTACCCCGGCCTGGCCGGCAGCAGCAGCATTTTGTGTGCCGAACAGCGCCTGACGTTACCACGACTCGATCCGCCCGAAGCGTTGGACTATGCGCGCGCCCTGATACAGCAATCTAAGGCGCTGCGCGAAGCACCCGTCTATTTCCTGCCTCGCACGGCTTACGCCAGCCTGTTTGGTTCAGCGTCGGCTCGGAAATCGGCTTATCTGGGTGTTCAAACACCCAGGTATACCAAGGCGGGGGAATGTGAGGATTTCTATTACAGAAGAGCGCTCAGGTACTCTGGACATCAGCCTGAAATGGCAGAGGATGGCATCCCTGATTTTTCAGCGATTCCGGTTTATACCCAAGTGGCGGCGCATGCCGATCAAATCAGGGAGGCGGATGCGTGAAGAAACTGGACTTGATGGCATTTCCGCTCGAGGGCCTTGCGCTGATTGAAGCCAGCGCCGGCACCGGAAAAACCTACACCCTGGCCAACCTGTACCTGCGTTACCTGATTGAGAAAAACTATTCGGTAGAACAGATTCTGGTGGTGACGTTTACCGAAGCCGCAACACAGGAACTCAAACAACGCATACGCCTCAGAATTGGAGACTTGCGTCGTTGTCTGGAAGCCTGCCAGCAGAATCCGGCGTTTGTTAGCGAGGACGCACTGTTAAACAGCTTCTGTGCGAAGATTGATGATTCCCGCGCAGCCTTGTTGCGTCTGCGCATTGCCGAGCGCCAAATGGATGAGGCGGAGATTTATACCATTCATGGTTTCTGCCAGCGTATGTTGCAGCAACATGCCTTGTCTTTGGGAACGCCTCTTTCCCAGGAATTGAATGAAGATATGCTGCCGCTTTTGCGAGAGCAGTGTTTGGATTTCTGGCGCAGCGAAATCCTGGCACTGCCGGACGTGGCGCTCGAGTTTGTGCGTGCACGTTGGGCGGATCCGGAAGTGTTGCTGCAGGCGCTTGGCGTATTACTGCAGCGTCAGCCAGAAGTGATATTGCCAGCATTGGACTCAGGTTCAGATTCCATGCAGACGTCGGCCAGGGATGGCGTTCAGCGCTGGTGCCGCCACTTGGAACAGGCGCATGCCTGGCTGCAATCGCTGAAGGATCAAACCAGACTGCAGATTGCTTCGGTTATCGAGCGGGTGCAGACCTCAGATCTGCAACGACTGAAAGACAAATTGCGTTGGCTGGAGCAGATCGCGAGCTGGGCGGAACAGGATGATGTCCAGGATCTGCCAAAGGACAGCAAAGGCAACAGCTTGTTGGCGCGATTTGTGCCAGAGCACCTGGCAGAACAGTGCAAGAAAGGCAAAACTCCGCCCACCCACCCATGGTTTGGCTATCTCGAACAGCAATTAGCCGAGCAACCTGAAGGTCTTGCCGAGCAGTTTCTGCATGTCGCCTATTGTTGCCTGAAACAGGACATCCAGATACGCAAGCGAAGGGGCGCCATTCTGGGTTTTGATGACCTTATCCTGGAGCTTGCGGCGGCTTTGAATGTACGGCTTGATCCGGAACGCAAGCAGGCGCTCGTCGGCCTCGTGCGCAGCCACTATGCCATTGCATTGATTGACGAGTTTCAGGACACCGATCCGGCGCAGTATCAGATATTCAATCAGTTGTTTGCTTCGGGTCTGGCCGACCAACCACCTGCACTGGTGTTGATCGGCGACCCAAAACAAGCGATCTATGCGTTTCGCGGTGGTGATATTGCTACCTATCTGCGTGCCAAAAAGGATATCCAGTCCCATCCGCAAGGTTCGGTGTTTACGATGGACACTAACTGGCGTTCATCGCCGGCGATGGTGGCGGCCGTCAATACCGTGTTCGGTCTTCGCGAGGCACCGTTCTTTCATCAGGATATTCCCTTCGTGCACGTTCAGGCGGGCAAGGATGAAGATGGTGGATTTGGCCGGCTTCCGGCCCTGTCTTTACGCTTTGCTTCGGCTCAGGGGCGTTCCAAACCGGATATTGATCAGGTCCTCGCACGCGATTGCGCAGGGCAGATTTCGGCCTTGCTGAACCCGGAAGGTCCGATGGCTCTGAAGGCTGCCGACATTGCCATTCTTGTGCGCACTGCGCGCGAGGCAGAGCTGCTGAGGACTGTGCTCGCGGACTTCGGTATTCGTGCCAGCTTTGAAACACGCGCACGCATTTATGATAGCGAAGAGGCGCTGGGGGTGTATCTGCTATTGGCCGCGATCGCCGAACCCGGGCAGCCCGGCATTCTCAGGCAGTGTCTGGCGCACCCGATGCTGGCCATGTCAGATCGGGACCTTGAAGACTGGTCTCGGCACTCGGCCGTTCAGGCTGAGCTGCACAGTAAGCTGCTTAATCTGCAAGTCTTATGGGAGCGTGCTGGCGTATTGGCAATGATTCGCGAGGCACTTGTGTCCCTGGGGGTATTGCAGCGATGGCGGCAGACCAGTGCACACGAAGAACAAGGCAATCACAAAAACGGCGAGGATTGGGAAAGACGACTGTCGAATATCAATCAATTGGCAGAACTGTTGCAGGAAGCATCCAGAGTGGAAACCGGGCACCATGCGCTGCTGCGCTGGCTGCGCAGGAAAATACAGCAACAGGAAGCGGTCAATGATGACAACAGAATGCGTCTCGAAAGTGACGATCAGCTGGTAAAAATTGTCACCATCCACAAGAGTAAAGGGCTCGAATATCCTGTGGTTTTTCTGCCTTTTATGCATGCTGCCCGTGGCGCGCAGGAAGCCTGGTTCTACGATCAGCAGGGGCGACGGGCTTTGGATCTTCTGGCTCGGGAGCGTACTCTTGGTCTTGCCGAGCAGGAGCGGCTGGAGGAGGATATGCGCCTGCTCTACGTGGCCCTGACGCGGGCTCGCTATCGATGCTATTTAGGTTTCAGTGATTATCCGGGCCGGGGCACTTCACTCGGGCTGAGTGGCACCGCCTGGGGGAATCTGGTTTTGGGGCAAACGGAGAACCCTTCAGAGCCGGGTGCCATTGAAGACGCTCTGGAGAACTTGCGGCAGCTAGACCCGACTCAGATTGAGCTGGTAGATGTCGATGCGCAGTCTGATCCGCTTTCCGGACAAGCGCTTCGCGAAGCGACAGACGTACACTCTGCCGAAGAGGCGAGTGTCAAACGAATGCACAGGCGCTTGCAGACAAGCTGGAAAGTGCAAAGCTTTACCGGTTTGGTACAGGAGGGTACTCATCGTATGTCCGCAGCCGGTGAAATGGAATCAAGTGCATTGCAGCACTTGTTCCATTCGAACGCAGGCGCCTCGCGCTGGCCGCTCGCAGAAGATGCCGATGCATTGCCATCCCATATACTCGACTTTCCTAAAGGCAGCCGGGCGGGCGTTTTTCTGCATACGCTGTTTGAAAGTGTTGATTTTGAATCCGGCGAGCTGCTGGCTGCAAGGTCAGGAGAGCGGGGACCTGGCATCGCTTATCGGGATCTTAAAGAATTTATTGCTTCACAGTTGACGTCGGCGGCCCTCGTTGCACCCGAGCAGATCGGGCATTGGTCCGAAAGGCTGCACGCGTGGTTGAAAGCTGCACTGGAAACGCCGTTGATTCCTGGTTTGAAGTTAGGTTCGGTGTCTGCGCAATGCTATGTGGCCGAGATGACGTTTCATTTTCCTGTGGCGCACTTATCGGCGGCCGATTTGAATCAGGTGCTTCAGCGCGAAGCCGAAGACGGGCAATCAATCGGGATGGCATTTCAGGCATTTGAAGGGCATATCAAGGGGGCGATTGATCTGGTATTCGAGCACAAGGGGCAGTTTTTCGTGTTGGATTACAAGTCGAATTTTTTGGGCAATTCGCTGGAAGATTATGATCAGGTAGCGATGCGCAAAGCGATGGATGAACACCGTTATGATTTGCAGTATCTGCTGTATACCGTTGCGGTGCACAGACATCTCAAATTCCGTCTGGGTGATGCTTATTCTTATGCGCGCGATTTTGGCGGCGTGCTATACCTGTTTCTGCGTGGGCTGGAAGTGCATGCGCCTGAGCAGAAGGAAAAGTCAGGCGTTTACTTTCATAAACCGGATGCGGCGCTTATTGATTCCCTGGATCGACTGTTAGCCAGCAACAGTAGCGGTGGAAAGATGACATGCGTCTGACTCATTGGAGAATTGCCAGACATGTGCAGCGGCTTGAACAGGCGCAAACCGGAGTGCGCTGGTTGGACCTTTATGCCGCACAAGCCATGATGACCCGGTTATCGGATTGCGAAGCCAGGCAAGACAGGGAATTGGAGCGCAGTACCGTTGATTTTCTGGTGGCATGTTCAGCCGCCTCTGCATTTGGCTTTGATGCATTGCCGGTGGCTGGGGAACGCTATCTCAAGTTTGCCGACAGAATGTTGTCACAAGGCTTGAAGCTGCCTGATACAGAGCAATTGGAGGTGGTTCTGAAGCAGTTGGCATCCTCGGGTTTGCTTCAAACCGCCAAGGATGAGCAGTCCGATGCGAGCCATGTATCTGATTCGCCGCTGGTACTCGCGGAATCCTGCGTGTTTCTGCGCAGACTCTGGGAACAGCATGATTTCCTGAACGGCTGGTTGAAACGGCAGGAACAGGTGACATCGTTGAACCTTGATCAGGTGCGGGATTCCCGGACGCAGCCGGAGTTTTTGCAGGACAGTTTCAAATGCCTGTTCCCGGCGACAGATCCTGAACAGGCTGTCAGAAGCGGAGACTTTGATTGGCAGGCCCTGGCCGCCGCGCAGGCTCTGACACAGAATGTATGTCTGATTTCCGGAGGTCCCGGCACAGGAAAAACCTCCACAGCCGCCCGAATTCTTATCCTTTATCAGTTGCAAGGGCTTCAGGACTTGCCTTCCGGTGTTGAAAGCATGCGCATCCGTCTATTGGCGCCGACCGGAAAAGCGGCGGTGCGCCTGCACACCTCGGTGGTCTCTCAATACCCGTCCTTGTTGGCAAAGCTGAACTTGGACGAAGACCTGGCAGGGCGGCTGAAAGCGTCGTTGCCGCGGCAGGGTGAAACCATTCATCGGGCTCTGATGGAAGTGAGCGGAAAACGGAGCCGCGATGGAGGCTTAAGCAAAGATGCTTTCATCGATAGCGGACAGTTGCTGTCTGGGGAAATAACACAGGCAACGCTGGACGCGGATATCGTGCTGGTTGATGAGGCGTCCATGATTGACCGGAAACTGATGCAGGACCTGCTTGCCATAGTGCCCCTTGGCAATCCGGATGCCGAAGCTTCCGGGTGCAGGTTACTGTTTCTGGGGGATCACTATCAATTGCCTCCGGTTGAATGTGGCGAGGTGTTCGCGCAATGGGTGCGGCGCTATGCGGATCGTCCATTCAGCCAATCGCAAGTGGCAGCGATGTCGTTTTTTTATCCGGCTGTTGTGGAGCAGGTCGCGGTTGAACCAGTCAGTGCAGAG
This sequence comes from Oleiphilus sp., assembly GCA_006212045.1. Lineage (GTDB taxonomy): Bacteria > Pseudomonadota > Gammaproteobacteria > Pseudomonadales > Oleiphilaceae > PZPK01. The sequence goes on from PZPK01000017.1 coordinate 36,046, forward strand.
GCGTGCTCCGGGGAGGCACAGGCACCGAGTCTACTGGCACAGCTGCACAAGACCTATCGCTTTGACGGTCCGATACAGGTGTTTGCACAGGCATTGCGCCGTGGTCGGTTGCCGCCTTTGACTCAACTCTTACCCGAGACCTCAATCGCGGGTCGAAGTGATGTCGCAGGGGACCTGTTTTCCCCGGCGACATTTACCTGGGTCGATTTGGGTCTGGCTGGCGCCGGTGAAGAGGGTGCGTCCCGCCTTGCGCAAGCGATGGAAAATGTGCTGGAAGGCTATCGCAATTACTTTGACAAGGTAGATCAGGGCCTCAGCCCGGCACAACTGATGGAAGAAAAGCTGCGTTTTCAGGTTTTATGTGCAACCTATGAAGGTCCGCTTGGGGTCAATATGATCAACCGCTTGGTGGAGAAGCGCTTTGGACGGGGAGAGTTTTACCACGGTAAAGTGATTATGGTGACCGGTAATCAGCCGGCACTGGATCTGTTCAATGGTGACCTGGGCATTCTGACAGCTATTGAATCTCAGGTAACAGAGAACAAAGCAGAATCGGCTACCTCCTATCTGGTGCACTTTCCCGACAAGAATAATCAGGATGAGGGAGTGGCGCTCTCAATGATTCATGCCTGGCAGACAGCCTACGCGATTAGTATTCACAAGAGCCAGGGTTCCGAATACGAGCAAGTGACGGTATTTGCACCTGACTACGCGGGTGAGTTGCTCAGTTCACGGCTGGTGTATACAGGGGTAACTCGTGCCCAGCGCAACGTTGAATTATGGATCAGTCGACAAACCCTGTTGGCTCAGACAGAACCGTAATGCCTGCGGGATGATGTTTCGCGCTGCTTCAGAGATCTTCAGTGACATTAATCACGAATGATGGGTGCATTTCGCCTTCGCCGACAGAACGCTGATAGACGACCTTCATTCCCAGCTTGGCGCTTGTGCCGGAACCGGGTGACGGTAGTCCAGAGGCCGGAAAGCTTTTGTAAGTCACCCCCTCGTAACGTAATTTGAAGCCCTTGAGGGTCACGCCGGCAATATCCTCATTGCTCTGAATATCCACCGTGATCGTGTTCGTGCTGTCACTGCTGATGATAAATTCAGCTTCATTGTAATAGGTGCCGACAATGGTGGCATTGGTACCACCGCCCAGGTTGCCGTTGTGGGTCACGATAATTCTCTTCTTGCCCGATTCTGAGGGCAGGGCTTTCGGAAAACTCAGCGACTGTACTTCCTGGATCCAGACTTGCGCATAACTGCCTCCGCAGGGCAGGCCCAGCAGCACCAGATAACACAGCATCTTCATTGTTTTTGACAGGTATCGAATCTGGGGCAGGGTGCAAGGTGTTTCAAATATCTGCAATGTTTACGCTCTCTGGGCTGTCGTTCCGTCATTTTCGGCCCGATGCCATTTGCAAGTTTGGGTAACTCTATTGCGCTTTGTTACCCGGTTTGTTCAGGATTTAAGCGGCCTTTTACGATAAGCGCCTAACGTGATACAGGCAAGTATAACTTCGTAACACTCGGATACAAAAAAGGCCTGTATCAGGCAGGAAATTCTCCAGATTTAGCTAGAGTGAAATCAAAGGCGTTCGAAATGCAAAATACTGAAAAACGCCCTCTGATGTATGAAAGGTTGCGACGTTGCAGTTATCAGGCTTCGTCTTAACAGGAGTCACCAACTCCCGGTTCATCGCCAAAAGCTGAATGATCCGAACGTTATCAGAGCAAGTATGCAAGGACACAGGGATGTCATCAGGATAAAAAAGGATGTCAGGGATACATAATAAACAGCCTAGGCTGAATAAAAATGGTCCAGCGGCGTGTCGTCAAGGCGGCACAAAGAAATGGGCTAAAAAACGAGTAGTTTAACAGTCATCACAAACCAAATATTTGGAGATACTATCCATGAAAGCAACATTCAAGAAAGCAGCAATTGCAGCCACTATCGTAACGGGTCTTAGTGCAGGTGCCGCGCAAGCGGATACATTCCAGGCGCTACTGTCTATCGTTCAACCTCTGTCACTGGCGGAAAACACTCAGATGGATCTGGGCCAGATTGATGTATCAACGGATGCCGCAGTCTGTACTGTCGCTGCCGCAGGTGCTCGTTCAGGTGCCGCATGCTTTGATGCCGTAACCAACGGTACCGCAGGTGTTATCGATGTCAGCGGTACAACCGGTCTGCAATTTGATATCTCAATCAGTGGTACGACGGCTAACGGCCTGACCTTTGCACCTTCGATGCTGGACAATGGCCAGGGTGCAACGACGCTGACAGGCGTTACATTGGCGGCTTCTCACCAATTGACTCTGGGTGGCACTTTGACGGTTGACAGTGGTGCGACCGCTTCAGCCAACAACCCAACGTCGATCGACTACGATGTGACTGTGGCGTATCAATAAGCGACAGCAGACAGACTAGTGATCAAAGGCGCCTTCGGGCGCCTTTTTCGTTTTTGTCATATAAACTGTGTCCATTTAATTCCAAATAGCATTAGAAAGATTTCTAAAACAATTGATTTAAAAGAAAAATAGTCCATTCTTATAAGAGCAGTTCCGGATCGTTGCGGCACGTATCGACAATGGCGTGAGAACTGAAGCAAAAAAGATATTCAGAACCACTGAATACGAAACAAGTGCGTCATGAACGCATTATTTATAACTCTTTTTGATACTACCAAGCCCATGAAAACTCTATCCCAAGTTGTGTCTGTCATTCTCCTGACAGTGTGTCTCTTCTCACAGGCCCATGCCGGTCTGTTAATTAATCCGAAACGTGTCGTTCTTGCCGACCGGGATCGCAGCGCTACGCTGGACCTGATGAACGAAGGCAGCGAAGTCGCGCGTTACCAGATTTTCTTTGAACAGAAAATGATGAATGAAGCCGGTGCGATTGTGGATGTGCCGGAACTTGATGAAGATGCGGTCTATGCCAAGGATATGATTCGCTATTCTCCCAGACGTGTCGATATTGCACCCGGTCAAAAACAAACGATCAGGCTGGCCGTCAGGCGCCCGAAGGATCTGCCTGCCGGTGAATATATTTCGCATCTGGTGTTCAAGGAAATTCCATCAAAAGTCGACAGGACACCCGAGAGTCAAAGCGAAGAGCGGCTTAAACTGGCTTTTCGACCCACCTTGAAGCTGGCAATACCGATCATTGTGCGCAAAGGCGAACTGGATGCCAGCGGCGCAATTAGCGAGGTCAGACTATTCTCGAAAGAGCAGGATCAGTCTTTGCTCTCCTTCCACCTGCAGCGCAATGGAGAACGTTCCTTGTACGGGGATGTGGAAATCTATGAGATGGCCGGAGACCAATTGGGAGAACGCATCGGTTTTGCCCGAGGTATTGCCTTGTATACTACGGTCAGTCAGCGCAAAGTGAATGTACCTTTGGTTCGTCCGGTCAGTGAGGACATCAATAGCCTGTTTGTCCGCTACGACGAAGGCGGCAAGTACGGGGGAACCAATGTCGTGGAACTGCCTGTCACATTGGATTGAAGCAGCCCTTCGAAGTTAGCCTCACAACTGATTGACAGGCCTGGTGTTGGTTATCAGATTATTCAGCCTTTGGCTGATGTTGCTCTGTGCGAAGGCACTGGCCGGGCAGGAGTTTCCCCTGTCCCAGACCGGTGTCGGCGCCGAGCGCGCGCGCGTGCATCTGGCAGAGGAAAATCTACTGGTCCTGGAGCTCAGGATTGGTGACTATGTCAGTTCCGATTCCCTGTTCGTTTATCAGTCCCCCGATGAAACTCTAATCCCCTTGCAGCCCTTGCTTGAGGCGCTGGATTTTCCGGTCAGTATCGACATGGACACCCTGAGTCTGTCTGGTTGGTATATCGAAGAAGAGCGGCGAATTTCTGCGGATATTCTGCAGCAACGTCTGTTCCTGCGCGGCATGCAACAAGCATGGCCAGAACGATTGCACTATGCCGCTGATGACTTTGATCTCTATCTGGACCTTGGCACCATCGAACAGTGGTTTGAATTGCACTTGGATCTGGACGTTTCGCAATTGCGTTTGGGGGTTTCTTCGTCGTTGACCCTGCCGGTGCTGGCCAGGCTGGAGCGCGAAAAGAGGCGTGAGAATCTGCCCAAAGAAACAAACCGGCAGCGCATTGGGATTGATATTAACAACCGTTACTCCTGGTTGGGAAAGCCCCAGTTTGATGCCGGGTTCAGTCTGGATGCAGCCCAGAGCCAAGGCCAAAGTGAAAGCAGCTACAGCGGTGTGTTGCAGGGGCGTATGGATCTGCTCAAGCATTCCATGCAGCTCAGTTATTATGAGGATGACCGCCAGAGAGAGGCGCGTATCCGTATGTCACGCGCCGCCGCATCTCCGGATCAGCAGGTACTTCCCGGATTTGATCGCTATGAATTTGGGGATATTCAAAGCTATTCCGACCCTTTGATCTTCAGTGCGATAAACGGCCGCGGCCTGGCTCTGCAGCGGGGTCGTGATCAAGTCAACCAGCAGGGCAGCTCCATCAATATCGAAGGCGATGCAACTCCGGGCTGGGAGGCCGAGTTGTACCGTAATGGGCAGCTGATCGCTTTTTCGGAAGTGGGTCTGGACGGACGTTATCTGTTTGAAGAGGTGGTTACCAGTCTCGGGCAAAACAATTTCGAGGTCCGCCTATATGGGCCGCAAGGGCAGTTTCGCGTCAGCAAAAAACAGTTGTCGATCGGTGGAGAGATGTTGCCGGCTGGCGAAGTTGAAGCGCAATTAGTGGCGCTTGATCGCAATTCGATGCTATTGGAATCCGAGCCGCCATCAAGCAAGGAGACGAGCGACTTTCAGTTGGCCGAGCTTGGGCTGGGGATCAATGAGTATGTGACGGCGCAACTTGGGCTCAGCAATATGACGCCGGCCAATGGGCAGAACGCTTACCTGTATCGGTATTTCAATCTTTTTGCCAGTGTCTGGGGCCTCCAGAACCAGTTCAAACTGGCGAGCGACGGAGAGGGCGGGATTGCCTGGCTGGAATCGGTAAAGGGGCGCGTGGGATCAAGCAGTCTCAATCTTGACTGGAAGGTCTTTGATGACTTTGTCAGCGACCGCAATCCGCAGGGCCTATTGGAGCGGGATGTCGGTGTGGATCTGAGCAACTCGGTCAGAATGGGCTTGCCGAGTCCAATGTACTTCATCTTCGGAGTTCGGCAGCAATCATTTTCGGATGGGCGCAAACTGGTTCGTTATTCCAATGATTTGAGCAGTCGGCTGGCTGGTATCAAGTTTGCGCATAACGCGGTATGGACAGACTCCAACGAAGATGAGCCGGCAAGTTTGTCCGGTCAGCTTAGCGTCACAACACAGTGGTATGACTGGCGACTCAAAGGCTCTGCAGCGTATCGGGCACGGCCGACGGGGCGCATGGATAATCTGAGTCTGGGTGCGAGCTATTTGGGTATGGAGAACTTCAGCTATACCGGCTCGGCCCAGTATTTGTTCGGGGCAGCGTCATCTGCCCGTATCGACAATACCTTTACCTGGGATCTGAAAGGCGTCTCGGTGTCGGTGAATGCTTCTGTGACAACAGAGGATTACTACAGCCTCGGTTTGTCCCTGAATACTGCCTTGGGCTACGACTATGCGGACCGGGCTTATGCGTTCAATCTGCGCAGTCAGGTAAACAATGCCTCAGTTACGGCTCTGGCGTTTATCGATGAAAACGGTGATGGCATCAAAGGGCCGGATGAGGCTGCCGTAGAACATATCCGGTTTAAAGGGATCGGACATTGGCGTCATGCCGAAACCAATGCTGATGGTTTGGTGACACTGGCCGGGTTGCCAGAGTTGGCAGTCCAGACCATAGAGGTCGACGAAAAGTCGATAGAAGATCCGTTCCTTCGCGTAGCGCGACCGCCGGTAACGATTTATACCCATGCCGGGACGCATTACTTTCTTCAAATTCCTTTGGTTCAGACTCTTGAAATTGAAGGGCGACTGGATCTTGTGCTCGATGAGCGCACTTTGCCTGCGACCGGTGTAGAGGTCCACTTGCTTGATCAGCAGGGTCAGATCATATCGACAACCACGACGGAATATGACGGAGTCTACCTGTTTGAGCAGATCCTGCCCGGGAAGTATTTTATGCAGATAGACCCCCTGTGGCTCAAGGCACGCAAGGTGACTAACATCGAGCCGGTTAGGGTCAATGCGACAGGTGAAGATGGGATTATCTTTATCGACCCCTTGATCCTGGAGCGCAAATCCGAGGGCTAAGGTTCAAGGAATCAGCGCGTGTGTCACTGGCCAATATAGATTCTGAGGTCTTTGCGGTTAAAGAAAATGTTGGACGGCGTGGTGCCGAACATGGATCTGAAAGTATGCGCAAAGTGGGCTGAGTCGCTAAAGCCCGCATTAATGGCTGCATCGGTCATGGAACTCCCCTGTGCAATATAGCTTGCTGTTCGAAACATGCGGTGCCAAAGCCGGTAACGTCGTATGGGGATGCCGGTTTGTTGTTTGAACAACTGGATTAGCCGCTGGCTGGAAATGTTAACCGCGCCAGCCAGTGCTTCCAGCGAAGTATTTTCTGTGGCGGTCGACTGGATCATCGCCACGACTTTCTCCACTCTGGGATCAACATAGTGTGCTGGCATTGCTTCGCCTGTGCAGGCCAGTCTTTGTTCCAGCAGCTGGCTGGCTTTTTCGGGAGCGGTTTGCTGCTTCAGCAATTCGCTGAACATTTTTTGCAGTTCTTTCTCGTTTTCAATTGTGTATCCCAGTGTGTCTATCTGCGCCCCGGATCTTGACAGCAAGTGTGCGTAATCCCTGCCAAAGACATCCAGATTGCAATTGGCAACGATGGCATCCTTCGTTTGCACAACGACCTGATATCCCGCTGGCATTACGACACTTTGGCAGCGTAGGTGTTTGTTTGAGTCCGGCAGGTATAGCTGTATTTCATGGTCTAGAGAGACAGTCAGGGTCGCGGCCCCCTGTTTAAGCGCAACCTGCTCGGCCAGCTGACCAATGAAGAGTGTGCGCTTGGGCCAAAGGTATAGCAGCGACGCGGATGTGGAATCTGAGGTGGGTTTCATGATGGTGTGGGAACAGTGAAATCAGCCAGCGTGTTTAATTCGGGCATTGTGCAGCGCCGTGGATTATCGTTCAATACGTTAGCTTGATAATTCCCAAATGCCAAAGATAACAACAGGAATCACCATGATTGAATTGCACCAGTTCCCGAGCAAAATGGGTGTCCCGAACCTGAGTCCCTTCTGTATGAAGGTAGAAGCCTTCCTGAATGCTGCCGGCTTGCCGTATGACGTCGTCAAGCAACCGGACCCGCGCAAAGCACCTCTGGGGAAATTACCCATGATCGTGGATGGGCAAGTGCAGGTTCCGGATTCGCACCATATTATCCGTTATCTCTCCGACACCTATGATATTGATCTGGATGCGCATCTCTCTGCCCCTGAAAAGGCAGTGGCGCACGCTTTTGCGCGTATGATCGAGGAAAGGCTGTACTGGATCTTCGTGTTTAACCGCTGGGTGGATGACAACTGGCCAGTGGTCAAGAAAGGCGCGTTCGGAAAATTACCGCCGGTGGTGAAGGACATGGTGCCGCGCATTGTACAGGGCAAGATCAAAAGGGATCTGGAGGGGCAGGGGCTTGGCCGACATGAATGCGAGGCTATCTATGCCTTCGCAAAAGAAGATATTCAGGCACTGGCCGATTTTCTGGCTGACAAGCCCTATTTCATGGGAGATCAGATAAGTTTGGCCGACATCACGGTCGCATCTTTTTTGTGCAATATTGTGCAGGTAGAGTTGGATAGTCCGATAAAACAGTATGTATTAGCGCACCCTAATCTGGATCGTTACCAGCAGAGATTGGCGCCGCAATTGTTTCCGGCGCATTTTGGCTGAGTACAGAGAGTCGGCGTCAATGCATGCCAGGCATCAGGCGGTTCGGGGTAGTCCAGAGACATTGGTTTGTGAGCAAAAAGTGATTGCCGAGGGCTGGCCAGCCAGCCCTGTGTTGCCATGCCGGGCTATTGGTATCGCTGCATAGACACGCATGAGTACCAGATCCCAATCCGACAATTCCTTACAGTAAAATCTGAAAAGTCGTCTATAATGGAGGCCTTCTTTGACGAGGGCAGGGTCCATGCGGGTTTTTGGGCGATGGTTAGGGCAGCATGAATATGTATCTCAGTGTTGTTCAAATGTCGAATTCGGGTTCCTTCCTGTATGTCCCACCCGGTTAACCCGTCGTCGCCCTGTTGCATTAAGAGCCGCGATAATCGTTGCGATGGTTTTCTCAATGGCGGCGCTATTTTCAATGTCCTCCTGGGCAGAACAGGTTCGCTTCCAGTCCAAACTGTCCATCGTCAGCCCACTCAAGCTGTCGCAATCGCGTGATCTGGATTTTGGCGCCATGCGCCTGGCGCCGGGAGAGGCATGTACACTTGATCCTTCGACCGGCCAAACCCATGGCGGCGCGTGTTATGCATCTGACGGGCAATCCGCCCGTATTGTTGTGGAAGGCACGACAATGGAGAGCGTCGGGATAGAGGTGGTTGTTGAAGATAATTCGACCATGGCATTTGCACCCGAAATAAGACGGATGCCGGGAAGCGCAGCGGCCTCGCAGTCACAGCATTTCGTACTCGATATCGGCGGAACTGTTTCCCTCAACGAGGTGCCGCATCTCGATGTCGCAGCTAAGACGGGTGTTGATTATCCCGCGATGACCCTCGCTTATGCCGTGGAAATTGTCTATCCCTGAGCTTCTTTGTTTCGCGCGCTTAGGCGAGCTGCCCAAGAGAAAACGGGCCGTCGATAGATCCACTTGCCATGCATGGACATAAACGTCATGCAGTAGGATGGCGCCCGGTACTTGAGTGCATGCAGAAGGTTGTATAGTCCAACACCAGCGCGTAAGCGCCAGCGCAGCATCCGGCTTGTTGCCTTAACATCGTTGTGAGGGGGGGCGGATACGGTTGTCTCCAGTGAAGGCAGGCATTGCGCCAGCAGGGTGGCAGAACTGATCGCCCAGCTGCAGCCAACGCCTGTGAGCGGATCCGCCGCCAGTTTGGCATCACCTACCATGGCGAAGTTACCGGCGCGACAGCTCATGCGCAGGGGCGAGGTCTGTTTGGCAACGGCAATGTGTTCCTGCCGCTGGCCCAGGCGGACGTTCTGTTGTTCCAGAAACGTGATTACCTGATCGAAGGCCTGTTCCTTGGCGCCGGGTAGTTGCTGGTATGCTTCCCGTGAAAGGTACCAGCTAACCAATATCCGCTGGCGGTTAGGAAAATACCCTATATATTCATTTCCTTGCCGCAGTGCCCAGATCAGACTGTCCGCTTCTGCCTTGCCTGCGGGCATGGATATTTTGTTGCCTGTGTCATCGCCCGGATACGCGAAGTAGCTGAACATGGCGACCCGGCCGTTTTCCTGAGTATGTTCGCGGCCACCCGCCATGCGCGCGGTATCTGAATGTCTGCCATCTGCTGCAACTACCAGCCCTGCATAGAGCAATTGGGTGTGAGTGGCTGAGACACACTGTCCTCCGATGATGTTCTGGCCCTGACGCAATAGGTGCTTCAAATGATAGCCCTGATAGAAATCAATATTAGGGGTCTCGGAAAGGCGTTGTTTGAGGGCCGGGTCAATGTCCCGGCGTTCGATATTCGCCGCTTTGCGCTGGCCACCGGGTGGGAAGAAGGCATGCAGATTTTCGTGCATCAGTTTCATGGCTGTTGCGCTGGCACTGGTGGTGTCATCGCTCACGCCAATGCCGACCTTTTGCAGTTGTCTGACGCCGCCCGGGTGAATGATATGGGTACAGATCTTTTTGAAAAATTGAGGGTCTTCGCGTTTCTCCAATATTGCCACGCGCCAGTTTTTCCGGGCCAGTGCCAGCGCCAGGATACTGCCGGCAATACTGGCGCCGACAATCAGTACGTCATAATGCCTGTCTGAGATTTGAAGGGATTTGGAAGAAACCACAGTGCCACATTTTCTGTTTGAGGAGTGCCTAGCATAAAAGAACTTGCCGGACGGAGGAAACAGTCGACACGCGAGTGGTCGAAAAGTTCAGGATCCTGCTTCAAAGAGCATAGGGGCCGGGATTCGCCTGAACCGTAAAAAGCCGCCGCGCTTGATGGTACAAAGCGCTTTATGCGACGGCTTCTCTGTTGCAGGCATCAAATTGGGATTGGATCAGCTCAAAGACTTCCAGGCTAAAACCCATTCCGATATGCGTGGCCCTGACTTCATGATGGCTAACATCCGGAGACCATCGGTCAATGCATGCCTGCCAAGACACAATGCCGTCGGCCTTGGAATAAATGGCGACGATGGGGTTGGTGATCGGAACCTCAAAGCGTGCCTGCATTTCACGCTCGATACTGTCTGGGTCCCATCCGAAGACGGCGCTGAAACTTTTCAGCGCCGTAAATTTTGGACCTCCGATCACGGGTGAGCCCAGTGTTGTGATTTGTTGAATTGCATCCGGACAGGATCTGGCTAATTCCCTGGCGATGATGCCGCCAAGGCTCCAGCCAACCAGGCTGATGCGCCGACCATGCTTGTCACAGAGATAGTTAACGCGGTTGATCAGCGGTTCAATAACGTCATGAACCTTGCCGTCGTTGAAACCCTGACCCCAGCTATAGGCTGCATGTCCCTGATGTCGGAGATACTGTTTCAGTACGGCGATGGACATTTCACCGCCCAGAAAGCCGGGTATCACCATTACGGTGCTGCCCGAGGATGCTGTGTTTGGCTTGATCGAGGGCCAGCGCATGGCCAAATGTGCGAGGTAAAGGCCGGAAAGCGTCTCACCCATTTGTTTCCGGAGCGAGGGCGGAGAGATATTCCGGTATTCGACATGGGTGCAGCTGGACGAACTCATTGCATATACCCCTTGGGCTGTTTGTTCCCCCTAGTTAAGTCCTGGATGATGCAAATATCAAATTTCTCACTGGCAAATTTGTCAGGTAGGCATGGGCATAGGGCAAATTTATGGCTATGCTTTTACCAAAAAGGATCCTGTTCGCCAATGATTGCGCCGTCTCTAAGAAGTCTTTTTCTTATCCTGCTGTTGTCAGAAGCCGTGCACGCTGATATGCACTGGCAGTCACCATTGCTTGGATACGCTGATTTTCCGCCGTTTACCTTTGAGAATCATCGCGCTGAGGCTGATGGTTCGATCATTGACGCGGCACGAGGTCTGTTTGCAGCTATTTCACTGCAACCTGCGTACCGCGCTTTACCACCCGCACGTTTGTTTCAGGAGCTTGAAAGAGGGCGTCTCGATGGCTGGTTCGGCATTGTCGTGCCCAGAATCGAACCCTTGCTTCTGTTCAGTGCCCGCCCCCTGGCGAGTATCGCCTTAAGTCTTTATCGCTTGCCGGATCGATCTGACAAGCCGCTTGCTGACATAAAGCCGGACCAGGCGCTTGTTCTGATTCATGGTTGGAGCTATGGCGGGCGCCGTAAAGAATTGATAGAAAGCCATACCACTTACGACGCGCCTAACAACAAGGCCGCATTTCAGATGCTGGAATTGGGCAGGGCTGACTACCTTCTGAGTTATGATGAGGTAGTACAGGAGAGTCCCGATTTGCCGGAAAATCTATTGCAGCGACCGATTGAAAACATTCAGGTATATTTTCAGCTGCGCCGTGATTTTCCGCACGCAGAGGCCATCATGCGGGCCTTCGACCTGGCAAATAGTCAATAAGCAATGCTTTTAAAGGCGTGCATTGATGCAGTCCAGAACAAGGCGCGAATCGTACATACGCAGGGGTACTGAATATTCCTGTTCGAATTGTTCAAGTGCCTGTTCCAACAGTGCCTGTTTTTCTGCATTCAGACCCAAGTCACTTGCCGGTTGGGCAAACGCTTCGGTGCAGTCATCGATGACGCTGCGCGCAGCGTCATTTTCATAGACCCGTGTAATGATGTTCTGCAGGCCGGAATCGTAACCGGCCTGATAGGCCAGGCACTCTTTTGGCGACGGATCCTTTCGACATAGAGACTGGTTGGACAGGGTTTTGACGAAGTTGATCAGAATGCATGCGCCCGGGTTTTTCGAACCTGACTCTTCGGAATGGCACCACTTGCGTAACGCGCTGCAATTTCCGGGGGTCGCCTGACACAATGCGTCGGCCATTCCGGTTAATTCTGTTTCTGATGACGCCTGAAAGCTCGTCAGGCACAAAAAGCACAGGGCAGGCAGGATTTTAATAGACTTTGACAGAAATGCGTTTGACATGTGTTCGCGCCGATTAGGTTGTTTCAGGTGTCGTGTATGCCAGCGGGCATCGCTGATGTTTACCATAGCGCAGTCGTGCGCTGCAGGTCGAGTATCCCGTCTTTTTTGCCTTCAGGATTGAGTGATTATCCACCTGCCAGGCGTGTTTTTCAGACACCGGGAATTTTTCCCGACTTGCGCTTTCCAAGCTTGGGAGGCTCTGTTAGAATTCGCGCTCTTTCAGGTTAAGCCCGCGTGACGCGATGGCTTGGTCTGAAGCATTATGGTGACTTTCATTGGTTCCTCCGCAATGATAAACCGTGAACCTGGTCAGGCCCGGAAGGGAGCAGCCACAGCGGTCGACTCATGTGCCGGGGTGTAGCTGGTGGAAGTCATCACCCAACTTCCCCGAATCGCCTTCAAGTTTCAATCATTTCTCTCTGAATGTTGGTCTGCTTAGTTTGGAACGTGTAGACTAGCAGGCAATTTTACGAGTCCGGAATTTTCCAGTTTGCAGTTATGAGTTATCAGGTACTCGCGCGCAAGTGGCGTCCCCAGAATTTTAAGCAGATGGTTGGTCAGGAGCATGTATTAAAAGCCTTAATACATGCACTCGACAGTCAGCGACTGCATCATGCCTATCTGTTTACCGGCACCCGCGGTGTGGGCAAAACAACCATTGGCAGAATATTGGCCAAATGCCTGAGCTGTGATACCGGTATCACCTCGGAGCCTTGTGGCACGTGTGGTGCCTGTACGAGCATTACCGAAGGACGTTATGTCGACCTGATCGAGATCGATGCGGCCTCACGCACCAAGGTTGAGGACATGCGTGAATTGCTCGACAACGTGCAGTACGCCCCTTCCGAAGGTCGCTTCAAAATTTATCTGATTGACGAAGTGCATATGCTTTCCCAGTCCAGTTTCAACGCCTTGCTAAAAACCCTGGAAGAGCCGCCCGAGCACGTCAAATTTCTGTTTGCGACCACCGACCCGCAAAAATTACCGGTGACGATCCTGTCCCGTTGCCTGCAATTCAATCTCAAGAACATGTCGCCCGAGCGCGTTGTAGGGCATCTGCAGCATATTCTCGGGCAGGAGCAGGTCAGTTTCGAAGAGCCGGCACTATGGGCTTTGGCCCGCGCAGCGGACGGCAGTATGCGCGATGCCCTGAGTCTGACCGATCAGGCGATCGCTTATGGTCAGCATCAGCTGTCCGAAGAAAATGTCAGTGCCATGCTGGGTACTGTGGATCAGAAAAGAGTCTACAGGATCCTGCATGCCGCGATCGGCAATGATGCCCGGTTGATGCTGGAGGAGGTCAAAGCCTTAGCGGAGTTTTCGCCGGACTACAGCAGTGTGTTGGCCAGCATCATTTCCATATTGCACCGTGTGGCGGTTGAACAGGCTGTGCCGGGTGCGACAGATAACGCCATGGGCGATCAATCCGAAGTCGTCGCTCTGGCGGCTGCCTTGTGTGCGGAAGATCTGCAGTTGTTTTATCAGATTGCGTTGACCTGTCGCCAGGATATGGAAAGTCATCCTGATCCAAGGGCAGGGCTTGAGATGGCCTTAATCCGTATGATGGCTTTCCAGCTGGACCGCCCGGTTTCAGCAACCGACGGACTGCCAGAGCTGGGTGCTGAAGCGCAGTCTTCCCCGGTATCGGCTTCAGAGTCTGAGGCGCTGCCGGAAGCGGTTGATCGTGAACCGGTTCAGTCGGACAGAGATGCACCGGATATGCCGACGCCACCGCTGGAAGCCTACGAGCCTGATATGGCGTCGGACGAGCCGTGCCAGGATCATCTGGATGAGCCCCCGCTTGCGGTTGCAGCAAAGTCCCATCCTGATGACAGCGCATCGGGCAAAAAAAAAACTGAGTTAGGTTCCGAGGCGCAGCCCCCATTCGGGAAAGCGGAGAACGTTGCAAGCACAGAAGCAAAAATGCCTGCTGAGCTTGCTGATAGTGCTGCTGATCATAGCGCTGAATTAAGTGATGCCGTTGCGTTCGATTCGAATGATCCTGCGGTTTCTGACCAGACAGATTTGGCAGCAAGCTCAAGCAGTTGTGCTAACGGGGAGATGGCCTGGCCCAGGAAAGTGTTGGAAGTCGGCGTGACCGGAATGACTCAGAACCTGTTATTCAACATGGTTCCGGAGCGGCAAGACGAGAAGATGACTCTGTATGTCGAATCCGGCCATTATCGACTGCTGAATGACGGGCATCAAAAGCGCATCGAGTCGGCCATGCAAGCCTGTTTCGGCGAGCAGATACAGCTACACTTTGCTGATGGATTGAAACCTGGCCAGGAGACGCCCATGATGTGGCGAGAGCGGCGCGCCGCAGAACTGCTGGCAGACGCGCGGGTTGCGGTGAAGCAGGATCCTAATGTGCAGGCCCTGATGCATGAATTTGACGCCGTGCTGGTTGAAGAGAGTATTAAGGCCCTGGGGCAACTTTAGTTTTCAGTTGTGGTCTGACACTGAAATTGAAACGCGTACCTTTGGGCAGACAAATCAGGAGAATTGAAAATGTTTGGTGGTAACAATATGGGCGACCTGATGAAGCAAGCCCAGAAAATGCAGGAACAGTTGCAGAAGCAACAGGAAGAAATGGCCAAGGCCGAAGTCACAGGAGAGTCCGGTGCCGGCATGGTCAAGGTCATCATGAATGGCCGTCATGACGTGCGCAAGGTCGATGTGGACCCCTCACTGCTCAGTGAAGACAAGGAGCTGCTGGAGGATCTGCTGGCTGCGGCAGTGAATGATGCTGTGCGCCGTATCGAAGAGAAGAATAAAAGTGCCATGTCGGGACTTGCGTCAGGCATCGGAATGCCGCCGGGATTCAAAATGCCTTTCTAGCGCATGTTGATCAGTTCGGATTTAGTTGATGGGTGCCGATCCGGTGATGCCGGTCAATGACAGTTACTAATTTATCAGGCCCTGCCTGCGCAGAGAGTTATTCCAGTTTATGAGTTTTGGTCCTGTCATTGATGAGTTGATTGATGCGCTGAGAGTGTTGCCGGGTGTTGGGCAGAAAAGTGCTCAGCGAATGGCTTTACATCTGCTTGAGCGAAATCGCAATGGCGCGCAGCATTTGTCCGAAGCGCTGTCGCTCGCGATGGAAAGCGTGGGGCGCTGCCAGCGTTGTTGCAATCTTTCTGAGTCCGAGGTGTGCCGCATCTGTTCCGATACCCGACGCGATGCGTCTTTGTTGTGTATTGTCGAATCTCCCTCCGATTTACTTGCGATTGAGCAGGCCCATTATTTTAATGGTTATTACCATGTGCTGGCGGGCAGTCTTTCACCCATTGATGGACGAGGGCCGGAACAGGTTGGTATTCCTGCATTGTTGAACCGTGTGATTGAAAGCCAGATCAAGGAAATTATCCTGGCGACCAATCCAACGGTAGAAGGTGAGGCGACAGCCCACTATATTGCGCAATCTTTGTCGCAGCATGATGTGTTGATAACCCGTTTGGCCCAGGGCATTCCTCTGGGTGGTGAGCTGGGCTATGTCGATGGCGGTACGCTCGGACATGCTTTTTCGGGCAGAAAGCCCATGGACAATAAGGAATAATATGGACCAGGTCTATTGGATTCGTCAGCGCTCAGAGCTCGAAAGCCGGGTCGGAGAATGGTCCGGGCTACCCTATGTTGCGCTAGATACGGAATTTGAGCGCACGAATACCTACTTCGCGAAACCGGGGCTGATTCAACTAGCCGACGGCGAGCAGGTATTTCTGATCGACCCTCTGGAAGTGGATGACCTCTCTCCCTTTGGTCCCTTACTGACGGATACCTCGACCTGTATCGTCATGCACTCCTTGAGTGAAGACGTGGACCTTTTACGCAATGTCACGGGTGTCGCGCCTGATAATGTGTTTGATACCCAGATTGCCGCTTCTCTGCTTGGTCTGGGCAGTTCCCTGGGTTATCAGAACCTGGTCAATGCCGTGTTGGGTGTGGAGTTGGATAAGTCCGAGACCCGCTCGGACTGGCTTAAACGGCCCTTGAGTGAAAGTCAGGTCAGTTATGCAGTCAAAGATGCAGAATATCTGTGTCAGCTCTATGAGGCGCTGAAGTCGCGTTTGCAGGAAAAGGGCTTGTATCAGGCCTGTCTGGAAGAAACACAGGCCGTGGTCTCGCAGGTAATGGAGTCGTGGCAGCAACCGGAAAATGCGTATCTGAAGTTGCGTGGTGCCTGGGACCTTTCGCCGGAGCAGCAGTGGCAATTACGGGCATTGGTGCAATGGCGTGACCAAACTGCATGTACGCGAAACAAACCGAAGCCCTGGATTTTCAGCGATGCCATCCTGATTCAGATTGCGGCGCGTCAGCCACGCAGAGGCAAGGACCTTGGCCGTATCAAGGGCGTCAGTCACAAAGCCGTGCACAAGTATGGCGAACAGGTGGTTGAGTTGCTGGCTTCCAGTCTGGAAGAGATTGAGACGCACCCGGAATTACTGGCATCGCTGACATTGATTGAGCCTCCGGTCAAAGGTGATGAGATGGACACTTATCGCCGACTTAAAAAAGTGGTCGCCAGAGTGGCGGAAGAGTCCGGGATCTCGGCACAACTGCTGGGTTCGCGAAAAATGCTTGAGCAATTGGTGGTGTCGGTTCAGCGCAGGCAGGAAACGCAGATGCCCGGGGTATTTCTCGGGTGGCGATCAGCTTACCTGCTGGCGCCTTTCAAAGAAGTATTGAACGAAAAAGGAGTCTGCATTGACTGATTACACTTCTGCAAGCAAGCGATTCTGTTCGGTATACAAAAGCCCTCGCAGGGCCGAAATGTATGTGTACATGGACCGTAAAAAGCCGGTGGATGACTTGCCTGAAGTCTTGTTGAAGATGTTTGGCGAGCCCCAGCATGTGCTAGATCTGGTGCTGACGGAGAGTCGCAATCTGGCGCGTGCCGATGCCAAAAAAGTCTTGGAAAAAATTGAAGAGCAGGGCTTCTATCTGCAAATGCCGCCGGCCGAGCAGGAAAACGATGGCGAACAGGTCGTCGCTCCGAAAGACAGTCTGCATGGTTAGGGTCAGGCTGTGAGTGAAGCGTTCTGGGAAAGCATTCCCTTGCAGAAAATGACGCCTGCGCAATGGGAGTCGCTTTGTGATGGTTGTGGTAAGTGCTGTCTGCACAAACTGGAAGACGAGGAAACCGGCGAGCTGCACTTTACCACGGTTGCCTGCCGTCAGCTGGATCTGGACTCCTGCCGCTGCAAGGTCTATCAGGAGCGCTTGCTTCATGTTCCGGAATGTATTGATTTGACGCCTCAAAAACTCGAAGTATTGCCGTTTATGCCGGCTACTTGCGCCTACCGACTGGTATACGAAGGCAAGCGGCTCCCGGACTGGCATCCGCTGGTCTGTGGAGAGGCTGACAGAATTCATGAGGCACATGCATCGGTTCGGGATAAAGTGATCAGCGAGGATCAGGTTGAAGCAGAGGATCTTGCGCTTTACATTATTGATTATCTGTAAAGACTTACCGGATTCAGACCGGTAAGCGCAGATAAGGTTGGAGGTTATTGTGAATGGTTATGTAATTGCCTGGTTGGTGTATTTGCTGGCCGCGACGGGGCTGGTGATTGTCTTTTGGCGTATGACGGGCAATATCACCTGGCGGCGCACACGCCGCTCCATGCGTGCCATTGTTGCGGCTGTGTTATTTACCCCGATCAACATCGGTACTGACGGTTTGTGGCTGGCTCCGGCCTACCTCGTCGGTTTGTACGACTGGATTCAGGGCTTTCATGATAAAGCGCTGGAGGCTGCCAGTTTTATGGCCTACACCTTTGCCATGTTTATTTTCGTTATTCTTCTTGAATCGGTATTGCGTCGTCTGCTTGGTATGGAGAGAGCCTGAATGGTCACACCAGGAACGTACCGCCATTACAAAGGTAGCAATTATCAGGTGGTGGGGGTCGCGCGACATAGCGAGACCGAAGAGCAGCTCGTTGTATATCGCCCGCTCTATGGTGAACGGGGTCTGTGGGTCAGGCCGCTGGCCATGTTTGAAGAGTCTGTGCTGGTTGGTGGTGAGCGGGTACCGCGTTTTTGTCGGACCGGCGATTAACCCGCATTGGCCTTGCCCAAAAAATCATAAAAAACAACAAGTAATTGAACATTTCTAATAGCCTGCATTCAAAATAGCGTTGTTGTTATTGTAAAACCTGCTATAAGTTTAATATTGGCAGTAAAAGAGTCTGTCGTGGCTGGCATCGCCAGCACCGCTTTTGCGGGTGCCTGAATGGCAGCTGCTGGGCTGATGTAAGTAGACTGCAAGCAGGTTAATCTATGGCTTTGAATTTCCGTAAAACCCTTAATACAACGCTCTTCATTGGTATCATCGGTGTGCTGTTGTGCGCCCTGCGCCTTGAGGCTGAAGAATCAAATGCAGCGGCACGGTCCACCGATGTGGACGTGAGGCTGCTGATTGACATCTCCGGCAGCATGAAAAAGAACGACCCTTCCAACCTGCGTATTCCAGCAGTGAATCTGTTGACGGAACTGGTCCCGGATGGGGCCAAAGCAGGCGTTTGGACCTTTGGTCAATGGGTGAACAACCTGATTCCGTTTGGTGAAGTCGATGACGCCTGGCGAAGTTCGGCCAAAGAGGCGGCCAAAAAAATCAATTCAGTGGCCTTGTTTACCAACATTGGTGCAGTGCTGGATAAGTCATCTGATGACTTCTACAACGACGGTGACTATTCCAATACACACTTCATTCTGTTGACCGACGGCATGGTCGATATCGATAAGGATCCCGAGAAAAATGCGGCGGAAAGGGATCGAATCCTGACCGAGCTGGTAAGCCGGTTCAAGGAAAAGGGAGCCAGGATTCACAGCGTTGCGCTGTCAAAAAATGCTGACAAGCCCCTGATGGACAAGCTGGCCATTCAAACAGGCGGACAGGCTGCAGTTGCCGAGACATCCGAAGATCTGACGCGTATCTTTTTGCAGGCTTTGGAACAGGCAGTGCCGAGCGAACAGGTGCCTATTGAAGGCAATGAGTTTGTCATTGATTCCAGTATCGAAGAATTTACCGCACTTATTTTTCGTGGTGATGGCAATGTGGCTACCGAAATACAGGGCCCGGATGAGAGGTTGTATACCTCCAACGATCATGGCGAGGATGTAAATTGGTATCAGGATACCGGCTACGATTTGATTACGGTGTCCCGGCCGCTTGAGGGGACGTGGCGTATCAACACCAATATGTCCCCTGATTCACGGGTCACGGTGGTCAGTAATTTGCAGCTGCAGGTTGCCCGGTTACCAACAAACTTTTACGCCGGTGATGTCTTAAATGTGAAGGCCAGTTTTCTGGAGGATGGCAAGACCATTACCGATCCGGATTTCCTGAAGTTGATGACCGTTGATCTGAACATCAAAACCGAAGACGGAAAGGAAGGCACAAAAACCATCTCTGACCCGGATCAGCCGCCCGAAGACGGCGTGTTTCGTCGTGATGTCACCAAACTGCGTTCCGTGGGTCAGTATGAAGTGAGTGTGCTGGTAGACGGTAAGACGTTCAAACGCAAGAACCGCCAGATTGTGCACTTGCGCTCGCCGTTTGACTTCGAACTATCCGTTAAGGGCGAAGGGAGTGAGGCGCGTTACGAGCTGATGGTCTCGCCACTATCGGACCGGGTTTCAGTGCCTGATACCTCAGTGTTTGCAAAGGTCAAGGCGCCTGATGGCAGCAGTTTGATCAAGGCTTTTACTCTGGATGGAGATAATCAGCGCTGGCATCTGCCCATTCCTCCTGATAAGGGGGATGGTGTGTATCAGATTGCCGCAAAGGTAAAAGGCACCAATAATGAAGGGCAGGAATTCAACTTTCAGCCCGAGATGTTTGAAGCCGAGTACCCCATTCCTCTCGGTGCCGCGAATAAAATTGTCTCTCTGAACAAACCGGCAGAGGAAGAGGCAACACCCGACAATCCTTTGCAGGAAGAAGAGACGTTAGCAGAGCCTGCTCCTGAAGAGGAAGTGGTCGAAACGGCTCCGGAACAACCACCCGCTGTCATCGAGCCTCCGATCGAATTGCCTAAGGCGGACGAAGTGCCGGAAGTACCGGAAGAGTCCAACCTGATGCTTTGGCTTGCTATTGGTGGAGGCATTCTGGGTGCTATAGCCTTGGGGTTGGGTACATTCTTTTGGATGAAAAAGAAAAAATCCGATGCGGCAGAAGAGGAAGTTCTGAGTGACGAAACTGTCGAAGAAATCATGGAAGAAGAACCTGAAGTCGGAGAGGAACTGGATTTCGTAGAAGAGCCGGAACCGGATCCGGAACCGGAACCAAAACCGGAACCAGAACCAGAACCAGAGCCAGAACCAGAGCCAGAACCAGAGCCGGAGCCAGAGCCGGAGCCAGAGCCGGAGCCAGAGCCAGAGCCGGAGCCAGAGCCAGAGCCAGAGCCAGAGCCGGAAGCGGAGTCCGATCCGGAGATTGATTTGTCCGAAGGCCTCGAAGAGATGCTCGAAGAAGAGCCTGAAGCGGAGTTGCCATCAGACGAAGATGAAGAAGAGGCTGCCGCCAATATTGCCGAAGCGATAGAAGAAGCGGCTGACGAAGCCGATACCGAGCTCGATAAAGAGGTTGAAGAAGCGCTCGATATCAGTGTTTCGGACTTTGATGATGAAGAATTCAATCTGGAAGACTTCGATATCGGTGATACGGATGACTTGCCGGAAGACGATACAGACAAGAAGGACTAGTCAAAGAGCAAGGCAAAAGTTCTGGAATCAGGACTTTTGCCGGGTATGCAAAAGCAGCATTTGAAACGAGACACTGTTGGCAAATAAATGCTTGCATGCCCCAAATGCACTCCCTATAATACGCCCCACTTCGATTGCCATGGTGGGTGAGAGGAAGCTTGATGATTGATTTCATTAAGTTTTTTGAAGGGTAAACGTGCGATATTCTTGTACGTTACCAATGACAGGGATGCCATCTGTGAGAGCAGTATAAATATCGTATACCTCCTAAAGCGGGAATAGCTCAGTTGGGCGAAGCAAACGTTAGCAAAACAGCGTTTTGCGTGCAGCGGAGCGACAGCAATCTGTGATTGCTGGCCGGAAGAGCGCAAGGTAAAGAGCGTGCTCTACCGAAGACAGGGATGCCATCTGTGAGAACAGCATAAATATCGTATACCTCCTAAAGCGGGAATAGCTCAGTTGGTAGAGCACAACCTTGCCAAGGTTGGGGTCGCGAGTTCGAATCTCGTTTCCCGCTCCAAATTTTCTCCTTGCCGTAACGCATTCTCTGTACGATACAAGCCAGAGCCGGGCACAAGCTTGCCAAGGTTGGGGTCGCGCGTTCGAGCCGAGCGTTTCACGCGAGACATGGTCGGCGGAACGACGACCACCCGAAGGGTGAGGGCAAAGCCCGAATCATTTTGTTTCCCGCTCCAAAAACGCCTTCTTGATGTCGTATTTTCTTCCTATTTCTGTATTCTCACTGACTGAGCCATTGAGATAGCGCTTCGCCAGGCAAATAAGCCTTCCCGGCGTTACAGATTGGAGAGGAAATATGAAAACCCAGGTGAAGCTATTGTCGCGCTATATGCCGTCTGCAAAGGCGGGCAGGGTAGAATGGATTGGCTTGCGTACGGCACGAAAAGCCGAAATGGCGGTTGTTGAAAGGACAGAGGCAATCAAGAATCGTGGCTTGAGCGGAGACCACCGGGCAGCCCGCGATAATGATTCTGCCAGGCAGGTTACCCTGATTAATCTGGAAGATATCAAAGCACTTCAGCATATTCTCGATAGTGATGTTATTGATCCATCTGTGTTGAGACGGAATATCGTCGTGTCTGGCATTAACCTGCATGCCATGCGCTACCAGCTATTAAGGATTGGTGGTGCCGTCCTGGAAATTGGTGCGCACTGTCATCCCTGCCAGCGCATGGAAAAGGCCCTCGGTGCGGGTGGGTTTGTCAGCATGTACGGCCGAGGTGGATACTGCGCTCGCGTAATACAAGCGGGACCTGTTGCACTTGGTGATGAGGTCTTGTGTCTGCCAAACCCTGATTAGAGTACTTTATTGGTCCAGTTTATGTGTGCCCTCGCCCAAGCATCAAATCAAACCAAGCGCTTGCTTGGTATCTTGGCTGTCGTATACACTGCCAGTGGTTGTGCTTGCTATCCACTCAGAGGCTTTCCATGTCATCCTGGCCAGACGCAGATTTCTACACGCAGTCTATTTCGTTTTACCTGAACAGATTCAGAGCGCTTACTGTGCCTGAACCATCGCTTCTCGAGGGGCGTTTCAAGGCGCAATTTATCGGCTCTTCGTGGCTGGTCTGGTTGGCGCCGCGTTTGCTGCCGATTGGTGGGCTTGCGGGATGGTATGGCAAATCCTTTGCTGCACCTGATACTGCGATCAATGTCTTACGCTCCGGCGATCAGCTTGTTGAATCTGTTCCTATGAATCGGACCGTTTGCCGTTCCAGGTTTGATGATCAGAATGCTTTTGTGCTGACTTACGGCAAGGCTGCGCCCTTGCTTCTGAGAGGTTTGAGAGATGAGTTTCGTGCATTGGACGCCGATACCCTGCTGGGTCTTACAATTGTCGATGTGCCCGTTCTGAGGTTGCTACCCCTGCCTTTTCTGCTGCTACGGGACCGCTGATGGACGCCGATTATCTGGTCATCGGAAGTGGCTTTGGCGGCAGTGTATCGGCCCTGCGTCTGGCCGAAAAAGGCTATCGCGTCAAAGTCCTGGAGCAGGGACGACGTATTTCGCCCGAACAGATGCGTGCAGCCGCCACCGATGTTCGCCAATTAACCTGGTTACCCAGGCTCGGGCTAAAAGGGTTCTTCAGTCAGCGCTTTTTCCGGCATCTCGGGCTGATACGGGGCATTGGTGTCGGCGGTGGTAGTCTGGTTTATGCAGCAGTGCTGCTGAAACCGAAGAAAGCCTTCTATGAGAGTAAGATTTGGCGGCATCTTGCCGATTGGGAAAGTTCGCTGGCGCCGCGTTATCACACTGCCATGAAAATGCTGGGGGTAGACGTGAATCCTTATCAGGGAGAGATGGACTGGCAGCTCAGAACAACGGCTGAAAACCTTGGCTTTGGGGATTCCTGGCGCCCGGTCCCGCAGGGGATTTTTTTCGGAGAGGCAGGGAAAACAGCAGATGACCCCTATTTTCAGGGGAAAGGTCCGGAGCGCAAGGGCTGCACGTTCTGCGGGCACTGTATCAGTGGCTGTGACATTGGAGCCAAAAACTCCCTCGACAAGAATTATCTCTATCTGGCAGAACAGCTGGGCGCAGAGATCCATGCACAGCAGTGTGTGGACGCTATTGTGCCTTTGGCAGGTGGCGGGTATCGCGTCAATTGCAGTGATATGGCCAGCGGAGGGAAAACAAGCTACACAAGCCGTCAGCTGGTGATCGCCGGTGGCGTTGTTGGTACGCTGGAACTATTGTTCAAGTGCCGTGATCACTATGGACCCTGCCCGGTATTTCTCGCTGCTTGGGCGATGTCGTGCGCACCAACAGCGAAGCGCTGGTGGCGTCTCTGACGCAGGATGAGGATACGGATCTGTCCAAAGGCACAACGATCTCCTCTGACTTTTACTTTGGCGAAGACACGCACATCACCCAAAATCGTATACCGCCAAGTCAGGCCTTTATGCGCTTTTACATGGGGCCTTTGGTGGATGATCCACGGCCTCTGAGGAGAGCAGTGAGAGTGCTTGGCAGATTTATCCGGCACCTGCTAGCGTCGAGCGTTGCCTGGCGCGCAAAAGACTGGGGTAAACGTGCCACCGTGCTAACGGTCATGCAGGTCGTGGATAATGCCCTGAAGATGCGCTGGCGAAGATTGTGGTGGGCGCCATGGCGCAAAGGCCTGGTGTCCCAGGTATCAAAATCGGAGCGCAGTCCGACTTATCTGGCGAAAGCCAATCAGGCCGCGCGTGAATTGGCGAAGGTCAGTCATGGAACGCCGCTCAATATACTGGGTGAAAGTGTCGCCAACCTGTCGTTGACGGCGCATATTCTTGGCGGATGCATTATCGGAAAAGATGCACAAAGCGGCGTCGTAGACTCGCGACATCGACTATTTGGCTACCCCGATATCCTTGTCGTGGACGCCTCGGTGATCCCTGCCAATGTAGGTGTGAATCCCAGTCTGACCATTACGGCAATGGCTGAACGATGTATGAGTTTGGTGCCGGAAAAATCAGACACATCCAGTACCACCATCATTTGATAAAGATTCTTGAGAACTGCCTGGGACTGCGGCAAGCTTAACGGCTATTTTAACTATCAGGCAGGAAAGGGTGGATGCAAGATAAATTCAGACTCGCGGAGCTACATGTGTATCCGGTCAAGTCAATGATGGGGGCTGCGACTGAGTGTCTTCAACTGGACGATTTCGGGCCGCAGTGGGATCGGCGTTTTATGCTTGTGGACCGCCAGGGCAGATTTGTCACCCAGCGCAAATATCCGATGATGCGTCAGCTCAATGCCAACTATGATGGCAAGCAACTTCAGATCACCGGGCCAGGCCAGTTGACGTTGGTGTATAGCGATTTTAATGGCACGAAGGATGTCACAGTCTGGGATGATGCGGTCTCTGCTGAAATAAATGAGCATCCGGACAATGACCGTCAGCTCAGCCATTTACTGCAAGAAGAGGTGCAGTTGGTGCATATGCCGGCGAAAACATTTCGTCAGGTTGATCGGGACTTTTTTTCGGAGCCAAAGCGCGTCAGCTTCGCCGATGGCTTTCCTTTTCTACTCACCAATACGGCCTCTTTGTCGGATTTGAATGCGCGGCTGACAGAATCTGTCGGGATGCCGAGATTCCGACCCAATATCGTGGTGTCAGGAAACAGGGCTTTTCAGGAAGACGAATGGAGGCGCATACGTATCGGGCCGGTAGAATTCGTGCTGGTCAAGCCATGTAGCCGCTGCGTGATGACCACCATCGATGAAACCGGCAAAAAAGGCAGGGAGCCGCTTAGAACACTTTCGACCTATCGTAAAAACGACTTTGGTATTTGCTTTGGGCAGAATATGGTGGCGCTGAATGAGGGAGTCATTGGTATTGATGATACGCTGGAAGTGTTGGAGAGGCATTGAGTCTTTTGGGTTTGATGCTTTGGGAGACGCCTAAAGCTTGGCTCAGATCGGCTATATCACTTTGAAGGCAGTTATGGGTGCAAAATTCGACTATAACGCTAGATTGAAAAATCCGGCGCAGCGCTGCTTTTCAGGTTAAATCTTTTGGTTCAACTCCATCGAGGCCTAAGCTTGCTCTTGCATTACAGATGCGACTCGCAACCAGAAGATTGATGCCGGGAGCCCGGCACCTCGCACCGTATATCTAAAAAATCAAAAAATACTTAGGGCAGTCATGACCGGGTATTGCATAATGCGGCTCGATTAAACTAACCCGCAAGTGTCCTTTATTTCGGTGCTTCGTTCCCATTCTTCGTGGGATTTGCGGAAGCGCAGGATTCAAAGAGGACTTGCCAGCATTTGTTGATGTTTAAATGAGTTTAGTAAGACTGGATAAAGTTTCATTGGCTTATGGCCACCGACCGCTGTTGGAAAATGTGGATTTCTCAATTGAGCCCGGGGAAAAGATCTGCCTGTTGGGCCGCAACGGTGAGGGTAAATCAACGCTGATCAGCCTGCTGACCAAAGAGGCGCTGCCTGACTCGGGTGAACTGGTGTTTGATCGTGCCAGTAAAATCGGGTTTCTACCGCAGAATCTGCCAGCGGCTGATGCGCGTTCAGCCTTTGAAGTGGTGGCGGAAGGTTTGGGAGATCTGGGCGTTTGGTTGCGCGAGTACCATGCATTGGTTTCCATGGACCCGGAGAAACAAACCGAAGCGGTACTTGAGCAGATGCATGTATTGCAGGATCGGATCGAGCAGAATGATGGCTGGACCTTCAACAGTCGCATCACCCATATGCTGAAGCGTTTTGGTATCGATGAAGACGCCAAGATGAAATCGTTGTCGGGCGGGTGGCGACGAAGGGTCATGCTGGCCAGGGCGCTGGTCAATGAGCCGGATCTGTTGCTGCTGGATGAGCCCACCAACCATCTCGATATCAATACCATTCAATGGCTGGAATCGCGTTTATCCGAATTCAGCGGGGCCTTGCTGTTTATCAGTCACGACCGGGCCTTTGTCAAACGCCTGGCGTCCAGTATTGTCGAGCTGGACCGGGGGCGCCTGAGTTCCTTTCGGGGTAGTTACGAAGACTACCTGGAGGATAAAAAGAAGCAGCTTGAAGACGAGGCGAAACAGAATCAGCTTTTCGATAAGCGCCTGTCTGAAGAAGAAACCTGGATTCGTCAGGGTATCAAGGCAAGGCGAACTCGCAACGAAGGCCGCGTTCGAGCACTCAAGGCGATGCGTGAAGAGCGCAAGGCACGTTTGGAGCGCCAGGGTACCACACGGCTTAAAATAGAATCATCCGCACCTTCCGGAAAACTGGTCGTGGAGGCGCAGGGTATCCGTCATGTATTTTCTGACGGTCGTCCCGTCATAGAAGATTTTTCAACCCGTATTTTGCGTGGTGACCGTATTGGTCTGATCGGAGCCAATGGTGCAGGTAAAACCACTTTGTTGCGTATTTTGCTGGGCCAGTTGGAACCGACAGAGGGCAGCATCAAGCTAGGCAGCAAGCTAGAAATTGCCTACTTCGATCAGTTACGGGCCGGTTTGGATCCGGAAAAGGCTGTTTTTGACAATGTCGCGGACGGGCATGAGTTTGTGCAACTGGGGGGGCAGCAGAAGCATGTCATGTCCTATCTGAACGATTTTCTGTTTACCTCGGAGCGGGCCCGAACGCCTGTGAAAGCACTTTCCGGCGGGGAGACCAACCGCTTGCTGTTAGCGCGATTGTTTGCCAAGCCTTCCAACCTGATCGTGATGGATGAACCGACCAATGATTTGGATGTGGAAACCCTGGAGCTGCTGGAAGAAAAGCTCGGTGATTATGATGGCACGCTTTTGGTGACCAGTCACGACCGGGATTTTCTGGATCAGGTCGTGACCAGTACCATCGTTTTCGAAGGCCGGGGTCGCTTGCAGGAATACGTCGGAGGTTATGTTGACTGGGTTCGGCAGACCGGTGGCGTGTTGGCCGACGAGCAGAGTTTTCTGGTGCCGGTTGTGGAACAGGCCTCAGCCAAACCACCGGAAGCAATCACGGAAAGTAAATCCGCGCCAACAAAGACCGACAGCAATCCCAGAAAAAAACTGAGTTACAAGCTTCAAAGGGAGTTGGATCAGCTGCCAAAATTGATAGAACAGCTTGAGGCAGAATTGGCCGCTATACATGAAGAAATGGCCGATCCGGCGTTTTTTAACCAGGCGAGAGATGTTGTAGACGGAAAAACGCAAAGCCTGGCTGATCTGGAAGAAAGACTCGCGTCTTCGATGGACCGTTGGGTAGAGCTGGAAGAAATGGCGGGTGGCAACTAAGTGGAGCTGGCCATCGCGTTGCTGTTGACTCTGGCCATTGCCGGCTCGGTATTATGGGTAATGCCGTCCCCCCATGAAAAAAAGCTGGATGCATTCCGGAAACTGGCGATGGCAGAGGGGATTCGGGTTCGGCTTTTGGACACATCGATGGCTGCCAGGTTTATTCCCTGGATCAAGGATCATCGCGGCTACGTGCTGTATGAACTGTCCTGTAAAAGCGGTCGTGCTCTGCCTGTCAAAGGGTACAGGGTTGTTCGTCTGTCTGACGATGACAGTCTGCATGAACTGGATAGACAGGAGCCTCTGCGACAAAATCTGTTGGCCAGTGGGCTGTTTGAGGTCCTACCGGCATCGTGTGAGAGCCTGGTTGTCAGCGCTGGTGGCGTGTCGATTGTCTGGCAAGAGAAAGGAGAGATCGAGGGGGTTCGACAGTTGTCAGATACACTCAGGCGCTGTCTGGAAATGGATTACACGGCATTCCTGACAGCTACCTGAATTTGAATGTTAGCTTTTAATGCTCTCTTCAATATTGCTGATGATTTTCTTGGAGTACAGATTGACGATGAAATTGACCCGATTTTCATTGTAGTTAATGTAAGAATCCTTGATGAACTCCCACTGTGTTTTGGCGGAATCGAGCAGGCGAGCTGCATCCGCATTCTCATTTGGCATATTTGTCAGTTTGTTGATTTTCTGATCAAACTGTGCCGCCAAGGCGTCAATCGTGATTTCAGCGTCACCCCCGGAATATACCTGGCTCACGGTAGAGGTTGACCGTGCCGAATACTTGGTCATCATCAGGGCCAGTATGGTAGTGGCATCTCTGGCGGTTTGTGTCAGTTCAGACGGCTTGACGGAAGAACTGATGGTGTCATAAAGCGTTGTGATCGATTCGTTAAAGGCTATGTTATTGTTGGCCATATCGCCTGCCAGACGAAGATCCGGGTAGCCGGTACGGACAACCTCCTTGATGTTCTGTTGCAGGCTTTTTCGGTAATTGCTCCATTGTTCCTGGGCATTATCCAATTGTTCCGAAAAGGCTGAATCACCGACGTTTTCTTCCAGTGAGCGCATCAGTCCATCGATGGTGTTGATCGATACCTGTATTACCTCATTCTGCGTTTTGTCTGCCTGATTGGCACTGAAATTGTAAAAACCATTCACCGAATAGTAGGAGTGGACAATCACGTGATAGACGTCTTCGAGGGCCTGGTTTTCATCCGCGTGGCAAATCCCGGCCAACAGTGTCGTGCTGAGAAGTATCAGTGTAAGTTTTTTCTGAATTTGATTCCCGAAGGCATGGAAAAATGTCATTAAGGTGTCTCCGTCGTCTCCAGCATGACTGCGTTGTTGTTATGACCAAGTGGTATTTGGATTCTATTTCTTTGATTGTAGTAGTGATTTGCCAACTTACAACTCAAGGGAAGCGCAGCCGGGAGGGCTAGCTTTGTGGTATTCCGAATAGAAAATATCCTTCTAAAGGCAAACTGTATATAACCTTACAGATTAAGACTGTCAGAACCTGGTGCGGGTTCGGATAAAATCTCTTGAAAAAATAAAAAGCTATGAATAACAATAGGATAGAGTATTTGTTGTTTGTTTGGTCCCAATATTGGTACGGTGTTTTTTTACGATATTCGTTGACAAACGGGCAAATTTTTTTCATGGTTCGCACCTCGCGATTCAAACGATCGTATGAATTTCGGAAACTCCCGGTCATAATGTCGGGAACAATTACTCTGCTGATACAGAATTTTTCTAAATTCGAGCTACAGTATCAGCACGAACAAACAACTTGGAGAACAGTTGATGATTTACGAAGGTAAAGCCATCACGGTTAAAGAGATTGAAGGTGGCTTCGCACAGCTGAACTTTGATCTAGAAGGCGAGTCAGTTAACAAGTTTAATCGACTGACTATAGAAGAACTTGGTGCTGCGGCGGAAGCGCTGGGCAATGCCGGCGGAATTAAAGGTCTGGTGGTCAGCAGTACTAAAGACTGCTTCATCGTGGGCGCAGATATTACGGAATTTACAGACCTGTTCGCGGGACCTGAAGAAGAACTGATTGCGAACAACCTGAGAGCCAACTCGGTATTCAATGCCATCGAAGACCTTCCGTTTCCAACTGTTACTGCAATCAACGGCATAGCATTGGGCGGTGGTTTCGAAATGTGTCTGGCTACCGACTACCGTGTCATGTCGACCAAGGCGAAGGTTGGTTTGCCCGAAGTTAAACTGGGTATCTTTCCCGGTTTTGGTGGCACCGTACGTTTGCCGCGTCTGATCGGTGCAGATAATGCTATCGAATGGATTGCGGGTACCAAAGAATACAAAGCCGATGCGGCACTGAAATTTGGTGCCGTCGACGCCGTCGTGGGTCCGGATCAATTGATGGCTGCGGCCGTCGCGCTGCTGAACCAGGCTGTTGAAGGCAAGCTGGATTACAAAGCCCGCCGCGAAGAAAAAACCGGCAAGCTTAAGCTGAACCCAATGGAAAGCATGATGACCTTCGAAACCGCCAAGGGTTTCGTAGCGGGCCAGGCCGGTCCACATTACCCGGCGCCTGTTGAGGCGATCAAAGCCATGCAGAAGCATTCAGGCATGTCCCGTGACAAGGCGATTGAAGTCGAAGCCAAGGGTTTTGCCAAAATGGCCAAAACGCCGGTAGCGTCTTCACTGATCGGATTGTTCCTGAATGACCAGGCCTTGAAAGCCGCAGCCAAGAAACTTGAGCCTTCTGCTTCAGAAGTCAAGAAAGCAGCGGTATTGGGTGCCGGTATCATGGGTGGCGGTATTGCCTATCAGTCCGCGCTGAAAGGCACCCCAATCATTATGAAAGATATCGCACAAGCGGGTCTGGATCTTGGATTGAATGAAGCCAAGAAACTGCTGGCCAAGCGTGTTGAGAAAGGCCGCATGACCGCAGAAAAAATGGCAGACGTACTGAATGCCATCGATCCTGCGCTGAGCTACGGCGACTTCCAGGACGTTGACATCATTGTTGAAGCGGTCGTTGAGAACCCGAAGGTAAAAGATATTGTTCTGTGTGAAGTGGAAGATGTTGTGTCTGAAGATACGATCATCACTTCCAACACTTCAACCATCTCGATTGACCTTCTGGCCAAAAACCTGAAGCGCCCTGAAAACTTCTGCGGCATGCACTTTTTCAATCCCGTACACATGATGCCTCTGGTTGAGGTTATCCGTGGCGCGAAAACAAATGAAAGAGCGATTGCTACAACGGTTGCTTATGCAAAAGCCATGGGTAAAACGCCAGTTGTGGTCAATGACTGTCCGGGCTTCCTGGTTAACCGTATTCTGTTCCCATACTTTGGTGGTTTTGCGGCGCTGGTGCGCGATGGCGCAGACTTCCAGCGTATTGACAAAATCATGGAGAAGTTTGGCTGGCCGATGGGTCCTGCCTATTTGCTGGATGTGGTCGGTATCGATACCGGTAAGCATGCCGGTGAAGTGATGGCTGAAGGCTTCCCTGATCGCATGAAGAATGAATTTCGTACAGCAATGGAAGTCATGTTTGACGAAGGCCGCTATGGCCAGAAGACAGACAAGGGTTTCTATCTTTACGAACTGGATCGCAAGGGCAAGCAGAAGAAGGTCGCAGACGAGTCTGTCTATGAGCTGATCAAGCCTGTTGTTTCAGGTAGCCAGGAGTTTACAGACGAAGCAATCATCGAACGTATGATGGTTCCGCTGTGCATTGAAGCTGTACGTTGTCTGGAAGACGGCATTGTCGATGAAGCGGCAGAAGTGGATATGGGTCTAATCTTCGGTATCGGTTTCCCTCCATTCCGTGGTGGTGCTCTGCGTTATATCGATTCCATCGGTATTGAAGAGTTTAACAAGATTGCGGACAAATATGCTGACCTTGGTCCTCTCTATACGCCTACTGAAGGCATGAGAGAAATGGCGAAAGCCGGCAAGAAATTTTTCGGCTAATTGCTGAAACAGAATCGAACGGAGAATATCTATGAGTCTTAATCCAAAAGATGTCGTCGTCATCGATGCGGTACGTACTCCAATGGGACGTGCCAAAAATGGCTGTTTCCGCAATGTACGTGCGGAAACGCTTTCGGCGACTTTGATCGAAGCACTCTTCGATCGCAATGAAAATCTGAATCCCAATGTCATCGAAGATGTGATCTGGGGTTGTGTCAACCAAACCAAAGAGCAGGGCTTTAATGTTGCACGTCAAATCTCGCTTTTGACGCGACTGCCGCATACTTCGTCAGCTCAAACGGTGAACCGTTTGTGTGGTTCGGCGATGTCGGCCATTCATACTGCTGCCCAGGCTATTATGACGGGCAATGGTGATGCGTTTATCGTGGGTGGTGTCGAGCACATGGGTCATGTGCCAATGACCGAAGGTTTCGATCATAACCCTGCGGCGTCCAAATACTCTGCAAAAGCGTCCAATATGATGGGGCTGACTGCCGAGATGCTGGCGAAAATGCATGGCATTTCGCGTGAAATGCAGGATGAGTTTGGCGCACGGTCACACCGTCTGGCGCATCAGGCTACGGTTGATGGCAAGTTCAAGAATGAAATCGTACCTATTGAAGGCCATGACGAAAACGGCTTTAAAACCCTGATCGAAGACGACGAAACCATCCGTCCGGAAACGACGGTTGAGTCGCTGAGCAAGCTGCGCCCTGCCTTTAACCCTAAAGGCGGTACGGTAACTGCCGGTACGTCCTCTCAGCTGACCGATGGCGCTGCTGCCATGGTGTTGATGTCCGCTGAAAAAGCGGAAGAGTTGGGCCTCAAGCCTCGCGCACGCATCGTTTCCATGGCTGTTTCAGGCTGTGATCCCGCGATTATGGGATATGGTCCGGTTCCGGCGACCAAGAAAGCGCTGAAGCGTGCAGGTCTGAAAGTCGAAGATATCGATTACTGGGAGCTGAACGAAGCCTTTGCGGGTCAGTCATTGCCTGTCATGAAAGATCTGAAGCTTCTGGATGTGGCGGACGAGAAAGTGAACCTGAAGGGTGGTGCAATTGCTCTTGGGCATCCTCTGGGCTGTTCAGGTGCGCGTATTTCTACGACACTGCTCAATGTGATGGAAGAAAACAACGGTAAATACGGTGTTTCTACCATGTGTATTGGTTTAGGGCAGGGTATCTCTACTGTTTGGGAACGCATTTAGGCTTCTGGATGTTAAAACCAAAAGGCAGCCTCTGGCTGCCTTTTTTATTGGGCAGGGGGTTGTTCCGGGCTTTCGTTTTCCTGGCTGAGCGGGACTTCTTCTCTCGCCTCGTATTCAGGTAATGCAACGATTCTGTTGGTGCGTTTGATTTCGTTCAGCGTTTCGGTCAGCACCCTGATGCGTGTGTTTTTCTCTTCCTCATCTATTGGTGCTTTCTTGAGGGCCTCCCGCGCCTGCTTCAGGTGGGTCTGATATAACACAATATCGCCCTTGTCTGCGCACTGTGCCGCCTGGTGCTCGTGGCTTGCGACCTCGATCAGGAGTGACAGCGCCAAGGTATGCCTATGCAGTCTCTGATGAACCGACGCGCTGAGGTGGCCGGCGTTGCGACTGATATCGAGATGTTTCGAAATTCTCGCCAGCGTCTGCTTTGAGATTTTCAGGTCTTCTTCGGTGGTCATGACCTGATCAATCTCAGTTTGGCGTTTTCCTTCTTTGAATTGTTTGAGTCTTTGGTTCTCGGAGGAAGCGAGTGCGCGCGTTTGCGCATCCATCGGTACTATTTCCAGTACGTTTTCCATTGCCAGCACCAGTTGCTTTTGCAATACCATGAGTAGTTCATACTCTGGGTCAACAGTGGCAATAAAATCCCTGAGCGGCAATATTTCTGCTGCCTGTTTTTTGTGGCGTGCTATTTCCTTGCGCTGCTGGGCGATCGCTTTTTGCCGGTTGTAGCTAATCGAACTCACAATCAGCGCCGCCAGAATAATAAAAATAATGATGCTGGAAATCAGGGTGATGGACATAGATATCCGAAGGGCAGTGTTAGATGAATGAAGGTTAAAAATGTAAGTCTAGCAGGGAAAAAAGAAAAACGGTTTTAGTGTTTTTTGGCATCATTCGAGTAGCGAGTTGTGCCGGATATCGAAAGAGAAGGGCTGAAAAAAAATCGACAATGACTTGACCGCCTAGCTACAAATCAATATATATGTCGCCTGATTTATGCTTACAAGGCACCCCGATAGCGTGATTTTTGTTCTCAGGAACGCTTGTCCTGTCACATTTATGTTTGCCTGTGTTGTTTATTTTATCAAACAGTTTGGAGATTTATGGGTAAGTCCCTGGTAATTGTTGAGTCGCCGGCCAAAGCCAAAACCATTAACAAGTATCTTGGTTCGAATTACATCGTGAAGTCGAGCGTTGGGCATATTCGAGACTTGCCAACTTCGGGTTCCGGTTCTACCACAACGCCCGCGGAGCGCGCCAAACAGGCGGCGGCCACGCGTAAAATGAGCCCCGAAGAAAAAGCCGTATATAAAAAGCATAAGGCCAAGTCGCAGCTGATTGCCCGCATGGGCGTAGACCCTGAGCATGGCTGGAAGGCCAAATACGAAATTTTGCCGGGTAAGGAGAAGGTGGTCTCTGAGCTCAAAAAACTGGCAAAAGATGCTGATGAAATCTATCTCGCGACGGATTTGGATAGAGAAGGGGAAGCGATTGCCTGGCATTTGAAAGAAGCGATTGGTGGTGACGAAAGTCGTTATCGTCGCGTCGTGTTTAATGAAATCACCAAAAAAGCCATTCAGGAAGCCTTTAAATCGCCCGACGAATTGGACCAGTCACGCGTTAATGCACAGCAGGCAAGACGCTTTCTGGATCGCGTGGTCGGTTTTATGGTCTCGCCTTTGCTTTGGGCCAAAATTGCTCGTGGTCTTTCCGCCGGACGTGTGCAATCCGTGGCGGTGCGTCTGATTGTTGAGCGTGAGCGCGAAATTAGGGCTTTTGTTCCGGAAGAATACTGGGAAGTATTTGCTGATCTGGCGCGCGATGCGAAAGAGCATACGCGTTTTCAGGTTGCAAAAGTGTCTGGGCAGAATTTTAGACCACTGAGCGAATCCGACACACAGAAGCATCTGGAACAGCTCAGGAATCTACCCTACAAAATCAGCAAGCGTGAGGACAAGCCGACACGTTCGAAACCCAATGCGCCATTTATTACCTCTACCTTGCAGCAAGCGGCGAGCACCCGTATGGGCTTCAGTGTCAAGAAGACCATGATGCTGGCTCAGCGCTTGTACGAGGCCGGGTACATTACCTATATGCGTACCGACTCCACCAACCTGAGTGTCGATGCAGTCGCCAGTTGCCGCGAATATATTGAAGAGAACTTTGGTTCACGCTATCTGCCGGACGAGCCGAGACGTTATAGCAGCAAGGAAGGGGCTCAGGAAGCGCACGAGGCGATCAGGCCTTCGGATGTTCGCGTCCTGGCCTCTGGCATCCAGAACCTGGAAAAAGACGCTGAGCGGCTATATGAGCTGATCTGGCGCAACTTTGTCGCGTGTCAGATGACGGATGCCGAGTTCCTGAGCTCGTCTGTCGAGGCAAGTGCCGGGGACTACATCCTCAGAACGCGCGGTCGCGTCGTAAAGTTCGAAGGTTTTCTCAAGGTTCAGCCAAGTTCCAGCAAAAAAGATGATGATGTGCTGTTGCCCGACTTTTCGGTTGGTGATCAGCTGAAATTGAATCAGCTCGATCCGAAACAGCACTTCACCAAGCCTTCTCCTCGTTACTCCGAAGCGGCTTTGGTAAAAGAATTGGAGAAGCGCGGCATCGGTCGTCCCTCCACTTATGCTGCCATTATCTCAACCATTCAGGAAAGGGGCTACGTGCGCCTAGAGAATCGCCGGTTCTATGCGGAGAAAATGGGCGATATCGTGACAGACCGCCTGGTGGAATCCTTCAACGACCTGATGGACTACGGTTTTACCGCGCAGATGGAAGAGCAGCTGGATCAGGTCGCCAATGGCGAGAAAGACTGGAAAGACGTCTTGAACAAATTCTATGGTGGCTTTGTTACTCAGCTGGATAGAGCAGAGGCCGCCAACGATGGCATGCGCTCAAATAATCCAACCGAAACCGACTTGCCATGTCCGAGTTGTGGCCGGAATATGCAGATTCGCACCGCCAGTACCGGTGTGTTTCTCGGCTGTTCCGGTTATGCCCTGCCACCGAAGGAACGTTGCAAATCCACTATTAACCTGATCCCCGGAGACGAGGCAGCCAATGCCGATGATGACGAGGGTGAATCCAAGGTATTGCGTAAAAAGCATCGCTGCGGGATATGCTCAACGGCCATGGAAAGCTATCTCATAGACGAGAAGAGAAAGCTGCATGTGTGTGGCAATAATCCGGACTGCCCCGGGTTTGAGGTGGAGCAGGGAGAGTTCAAAATCAAGGGCTATGACGGGCCTACGCTTGAGTGTGATAAATGCAGTGCTGAGATGCAGCTGAAAACCGGTCGCTTCGGCAAGTATTTTGGCTGTACCAACGAGTCCTGTAAGAATACGCGCAAGCTGCTGAAAAGTGGCGAACCGGCACCCCCGAAAATGGATCCTGTTCCGATGCCCGAATTGGCGTGTGAGAAAGTCGATGACACCTACATTTTGCGCGATGGTGCGGCAGGACTGTTTCTGGCGGCAAGCAAGTTTCCCAAAAACCGCGAAACGCGGCCGCCATTGGTGAAAGAGCTGCTGGCGCATAAAGATGAAATCGATCCCAAGTATGGGTTTCTTTTCGAGGCTCCGGTTGCCGACCCGAAAGGCAATCCTTCGGTGGTTCGATTTAGTCGAAAGACCAAAGAGCAATATGTGATGTCTGAAGAAAAGGGCAAAGCGACCGGCTGGTCTGCGCATTACCAGAATGGTAAGTGGGTCGAAACAGCGGCGAAGAAAACGACTAAAAAGAAGGCTGCCTCCAAGGCGTAGCGCTCGTTCAGGATAAAGGCCGGATTTCAGGGAATGGTCAAGAGGGGCTAAGGCCCCTGGGCCTGGTCCGCAAATGTTTGGGCCTGCAATCGGCAGGCCTTCAAGTTTCGGGTTTTCATCGTGCTGCTCATCAGCGTTTTTTCTGCTGCGCGAAGGGCTTTGCGCGCAGATCTTGCGGTCTTGGATGACAGCCCCGGCCAGGTGCTTGTGCTGGAACCCCCGAGCGTTCTGTTTTGGCGCGTCAAAGTGTGTTCAATATCTCTTCGAAAAATGCATTCTCCCCGTATAATCGCGGTTCGTGTTGACTCGGACCAACGAATAAGGCGCTCTTAATGCTTTCAAAGCTGTTTCAAGCCATTGGCCTGACAGGTATCTCACTGGCACTACTTTCCGGATGTAGCCGCGACAATGACGTCATCTTTCCCGAAGATGTACCGGCAAAGCAAGTTAACTCCTGCAGCGAGCTTGTGCCCAACGAGACCTTGCTGAATGGTCTGAGTTTGAGAAAGCCTTCACGACACACAAGTGTGGCCGGGATTGCACTGGATCAGCCATTTGATATCGATGTTTTTCAATACAATGCGTCTGTTGGAGCTCTGACCAACGTGGTCCGCCTGTTTCCCAATCAGGTGTTGACTGATTCCGATGGCCTTATTCAGTCACTTACAGTTAATGTAAAAGTCGACACCACGGAGCAGACCCTCGACACCAATTTGGCCTACCTTCAGGAAAGCCCTTGGATTTATCTGCCCCCAGGTGAAACCCAGATACAGTTGGAGGTTGAAGCGATACTAAACAACCGAAGTGTTTTTGTTGATTGCGAACCCACCCTGGAGCAGCAGGCGAGTGTCATTACACAAAGTCGTACTTATCTGATCAATATTGATCGCGCCCCTTTGAGCAGTTTGAGCCATACGACAGTTGGACCGGACAACTTGGTAGAGGGCACAAGCCTGAATGCTTTTATAGATGGCGAAAAACCACTCGATGCCCTGGACCAGTTTGGGCGTTCTGTCGCTATCTATGGAGATACGCTGGTGATCGGTGTGCCCGGCGATGACAACGGCGACCCACTGTACACGGGCGCGACCACGATCACTGACAGTAACCGTCTGGCATTTCTGCAGTCACTGGCGGATGATGACAATATCCTGACGGATAGCGGTGCTGCCTATGTTTTTCAGCGCCAGGCGGTGGGCGACTGGCAGTTGACGCATGTTCTCAAACCTGGTTATCCGGACGCCGGAGATCGATTTGGCCATGCTGTCGCTGTGTATGAGGATGTGATAGCCGTATCGGCATTCTACGAAGACAGTGCGTCAACCGGGATCAATGGTATAGAAGACAACGAACTGGCTCCGGATTCGGGGGCGGTTTATGTATTCAGACGACAGGGCTCCGACTGGATGCAGGAAGCCTACATCAAAGCTCAGTCAAATGCGCTCGGTAACGATGGGTATCATGATGCATTCGGTGACCAGTTAAGGCTCGATGGGGATCAGCTATTGGTCAGTGCACCATTTGACGATATCAATGCGGCAGACGATGGCTCGGTGCATCTTTATGAGATGGACGGAAGTGCCTGGCAGTACGCGACCAGCTTATCATCCTCGCTGGCGCAGTCAGGAGATAACTTTGGTTCCGCGATTGCGATTCATGAGGATCTGATCGCCGTAGGTGCGCCCGGAGATGACAGCGACTTGAAGGTTTTAACAAATGCTGATGGTATCGGCGAGCTGGTGACTCTGTTCGAGGATGAAAGCCCGTTTTTGACGATAGATTCCGGAGCCGTGCATATCTTCGAAAAAAACAATGACAGCTGGGCCCAACAAGCGTACATGAAAGCAAGCAATGCAGACGCCGGGGATCGCTTCGGCAGCGCGGTGTCATTATCAGGCACGACTCTTTACGTGGGCGCTCCTCGAGAAGACGGTTCTGCAAGCGGTTTTAACAAGAATCTTGGGTCCAACAACCTGTCAAATTCCGGAGCGGTTTATCAGTTTTTTCTTTTCTCCGAATTCGGGAACTGGACCTTCAGTAACTATATCAAAGGCGCCCCAGCAATGGCCGGGGCCTTGTTCGGACGAAGTATTGACTCCGATTACGGCGTGATACTAGTGGGTGCGCCAAAAGAAATCACCGTCCCGGGTGAAGCCCAGGGGCGACTGTATGTGCTGGAAGAAACGCCCTTGGAAACGAGGCACTGGTTCATGCTGCGATTTTATGATGATAATGAAAGCACCGCACTGGAGAATGCATTCCGTTCCCTATCCATTACTCCGGGCGCGTTTGCAGCGGGCGCTCAAGGTGCTTCGTTTCCGGTTCTGGATCCGAATACGCTTGAGGTGCTGTCATACGAAAGTGATGTCGGAATGGTTGGGCTTAGCGAGTAGCGAATAAAGTCCTAGAGAAGGGCAATCTGATTTGATTGGCTGCTGGAACACAAGGTTTTAAGGTGCCTGCAAATGAATGGCGCCGGTCATGATCATTTCCAGCTGCTGTTTGCAGTTTTCTGAGAGTTTTGATCGTTCGGTTTTATTGGCATCCAATGCCTTGCTGCCCATGGCGAATACCAGGTTTACCATCGCATCCGCGACGATTTCCCAATTGACGTGCTGGCGTCCCGCATTTTTGGCGCGTTGCTCCAGATAGTCCCTCAGCTCTTCACTGAAATAATCGAGTTCTTTCTGAATCGCCTGCCTGAATGCTTCGGTGTTGCCGGCTCTTTCCTTGAGCAACAAGCGAAAGTGATTGGGGTGGGCGAGCAGAAATTCCATAAATGTATTTACAGAGGTCTCGATAGCCGTTCCCGGTTCTGCTATGCGTTCACGCGCTTTACGCAGCAATTGTCGCAGTGACATACCTGCCTCATCCACCAGGGTCAGTCCAAGCTCATCCATATTGTCAAAATGACGATAGAAGGAGTTGGCAGCGATGCCGGCTTCACGTGTGACTTCTCTCAGGCTCAGGTTACTGAAACTGCGATTTTGGCTTAACTGTCTGAGCGCGCCATCGAGAATTGCACGTCGGGTTCTGTTTTTTTGTTCTTGTCGAATAGACATGGAATGCTTAAACGGCCAATGTGTTGTTTATCAGGTAGCAGACTACCTAGTCTTCAATCTGAATTCTGGGAAGGGTTGGTTTTTCCAGCGTCACCTTGTCGGTTGGTGCTACAACAACAGATTCTCCTTCAACCACCAGTTCGTTGTTCTGGTTGGTCACTTCACACCGGAAGGTAACCCGGTTGCGCTCGCCCTTTTCGACCACCGTGAGTTTAACGGTCAGGGTGTCTCCTATTTTGACAGGAAGGTCAAACTTGAGTTTCTGCTCCAGGTGCATGGTTCCGGGACCGGGAATGACGGTAGACAAGGCTGCTGAAATCAGTGATCCCGACCACATGCCATGTCCAATGCGTTCTTTGTAAGTTGAGTGGCTGGCAAACTCGGGGTCCAGTGATACCGGGTTAACGTCGCCAGAAGCTGCGGCAAATAAAACCAGTTCTTCTTCGGTCAAACTCTTGGTGAATGTGGCATAATCGCCGATTTGCAGCTCGTCATAGGTAATGTTTTCCAGCGCGTGCATAGGGTTCTCGTCTGTTGCTGTTAATACGGTTTGCCCGCCTGCGAGCAGGCCGGGTGTTGCACTCGGGTCATTACAAGCGTTGGTCCGAAAGGGCGGGGCTTGTGCATCGAATGTTGTCTTAAAATAAAGTGTAGTGTGAAGTGTCCAGTAAGCAAACAAACGGCCTGTATTATGATCTGAATAAGTGCTCATGGCTTGACCAGCGTCGCTTAAAGTCAAGAATTTCACGTCTTAACAAGTCGTTAAAGGAACTGACGCAGGACAGTCGGGAACGAAAGATCGAAGCGCTTGAAGCGGCGATTGCAGAGGCTGAGTCCCGACTCGAATCCCGACTGGCGCGGCAGGTGAGCGTGCAATATCCTGAATCGCTGCCGGTTTCAAAGCGAGTCGGGGACATCCGTGAAGCGCTTGCGGGGCATCAGGTTGTGATTGTTGCCGGTGAAACCGGTTCCGGTAAGACAACGCAATTGCCCAAGGTCTGTCTTGAAAGTGGCTTGGGACGTCGCGGAATGATTGGCCATACCCAGCCAAGGAGATTGGCGGCACGCACGGTTTCCGCGCGTATTGCGGAAGAGACCAACACTGAAGTGGGTGACCTGATTGGTTATCAGGTGCGTTTTACCGATCAGGTCTCGGAGCACAGTTTCGTGAAGGTCATGACTGACGGGATTCTGCTGTCCGAAATCAAACATGACCGCGATCTGTTGCGCTATGAAGCGATCATTGTCGATGAGGCGCACGAGCGCAGTTTGAATATCGACTTTCTTCTGGGCTATCTCAAGCAGCTGTTACCCCGTCGTCCTGAACTGAAACTGATCATCACCTCAGCAACGATTGATGTTGAGCGGTTTGCCCGGCACTTCGGTGACGCGCCCATTATTTCCGTGTCGGGGCGCACCTTCCCTGTTGATCTGGTCTATCGGCCACCGGTTTCTGGCGATCAGGAGTTTGCGACGCTGGCTGAGCAGATCGCTGAGGTCATTGAAGAAATCGAACGCACGGAGCGTGAGCGTGGTTGGCGCGTCGGGGACGTACTGGTGTTCTTGCCGGGAGAACGCGAGATTCGCGAGGTGTCACAGTATTTGCGTCATCAGGACTTGCAGCATACCGAAGTCTCGCCTTTGTATGCGAGACTTAGCAGTGCCGAGCAGAACCGTATTTTCAAGTCCCATCCGGGTCGCCGTATCGTGCTGTCGACGAATGTCGCGGAAACTTCGATTACCGTGCCAGGTATTCGTTATGTCATTGATTCCGGACTGGTGCGCATGTCGCGTTACAGCGTGCGCTCCAAAATTCAAAGGCTGCCAATAGAAGCGGTATCACAGGCCAGTGCCAATCAGCGGATGGGGCGCTGTGGCCGTGTCGCTGAGGGTATTTGTTACCGGCTTTATAGTGAAGAAGACTTTCTGGCACGACCGGAATTCACAGATCCGGAAATACTGCGTACCAATCTGGCCTCCGTCATTCTTAAAATGAAGGATGCCGGGCTGGGTGATGTACAGGCCTTCCCTTTTATCGAACCACCGGACAGGAAACTCTGGAATGACGGCTATAAACTGTTGTTCGAGCTGGGTGCCGTCGACCGGCATCAAAAGCTGAGCAAAATCGGTAAACAGCTTGCGGTTTTTCCGATCGACCCACGGCTTGGCAGAATGCTATTGGCGGCTGCGGAGAACAGGGTTCTGCGCGAGATGCTGGTGATTGCCAGCGCTCTCAGCATTCAGGATCCCCGAGAAAGGCCCGCAGACAAAAAGCAGGCGGCCGATCAGGCGCATGCCGAGTTCAGGGATCAGGAGTCGGATTTCGTTTCCTTGCTTAATCTCTGGAATGCCTATGAGGCACAGAGGCAATCACTCAGCGGTAATCAGCTTAAAAAGTTCTGCCAGAAACACTACATTTCTTACCTGAGAATGCGTGAATGGCGCGATTTGCATCGCCAGCTTAAGTTGCTGGCCAAATCCCTTCCGGGAGATAACGACACGCCTGCCAGTTACGAGGCCTTGCACAGTTCCATTCTGTCCGGTTTCTTGGGTCAGATCGGACATTTTGAGGAAAAAAGAGAATATCGGGCATGTCGCAATCGCAGGTTCCAGATATTCCCGGGCTCGGCCCTGGTTAAGAAAAAACCAAAGTGGCTGGTCTCCGCAGAGATTGTTGAAACCGCTCAGGTCTATGCGCGTATGAATGCACGTATCGACCCGCAGTGGATCGAGCCGCTGGCAGCTCATCTGGTTAAGCAGAGCTGGAGTGAGCCGCATTGGCAGAAAAAAAGGGGGCAGGTGCTGGCCTATGAAAAAGTCAGTTTGTATGGTCTGGAAATTGTGTCCCGGAGACTGGTCAATTTCGCAAAAATTGATGCGGATCAGGCGCGGCAGATTTTCATCCGGTCGGCGCTGGTCGAAGGTGGATATGAAGCAAAATCGGAAATCATCCGCCGCAATCAGGCACTGATCAAAGAGTTGGAAACGCTGGAGGATCGAACCCGAAGGCGCGATATTGTCATTGATGATGATCGTATTTATGCGCTTTATGACGCCCGGATCCCGTCACACATCATGAGTGCTGCCAGTCTCGAAAAGTGGCTCAAATCGCTGGACGAAACCGGACAGGAAAAGCTTGTGTTCAGCCGGGATGATCTGGCGCAGCAGCCGCTGGAAAACTATGACCCTTCGCTCTATCCGGACACCCTGGAAAACAACGGGATTCGATTGCCGCTAAGCTATCATTTTGACCCGGCATCCGAACAGGATGGTGTTACCGTCTCGGTTCCGCTGCGTGCGGCGAAGCAGATTAGCAGTCACCGTCTTGAGCGCCTGGTGCCGGGATTATTGAAAGAAAAATGCATGGCACTGGTTAAGAATCTGCCGCGTACCCTGCGCAAGAATTTCGTGCCTGTACCCGATGTGATTAACGCCATTTATCCCAAAGTTGAAAGTTCGGAGGAACCTTTACTCGAAGCACTTACCCAGGCACTCAAATTTCATACCGGAGTGGAAGTGCCCTATCAGGCCTGGGATCCGACACTGCTCGATAAGCATTTGCGTATGCACATCGAAGTGCTGGATGATCAGGGCAAGGTTTTGGAAAAAGGGCAGGACATCTCCGGTCTGGTGGAAAAGGTGGGGCATCTGATTGACCAGGCGCCAGCGCTTGAGTCCAGGGAGAATCAGGATGAAACACAATACTCCGACTGGACCTTCGGAGACCTGGCTGAAGCGCTTGAAGTGCAGCAGGCGGGAATCGGGATGCGCGTTTTTCCTGCGTTGCAGGACCGTGGGGATGGCGTTGTGCAGGTGCAGTGTAACGATGCGCATCAGGCAGCCCGGATGACCCGACTCGGTTTGGCGCGCTTGTTGGCGAACCGGCTTCAATCACAGATTCGCAGTTTTGACAGAATGTTTCCCGAGTATAAGCAGATGGGGCTTCTGTACGCTCCAGTGGGTAAGGCCAGAGACCTGTATGACGATTTCATCCTGTTTACTCTGGCCGAGCATTTTGATACGGCGCGGCCAATCAGGACACGGACTCTGTTTGAGCAGTGTTTTCAGGAAGGGCGTGGTGATTACGTGGAGCA
Source organism: Oleiphilus sp. (assembly GCA_006212045.1). Taxonomy (GTDB): domain Bacteria; phylum Pseudomonadota; class Gammaproteobacteria; order Pseudomonadales; family Oleiphilaceae; genus PZPK01. The sequence continues at coordinate 79,827 of PZPK01000017.1, forward strand.
TGCCGGGCAGATGTGCCAGCTGGTGCTCGCTATTCTCAAGCAATACCATCAATTGATGAAAATGCTTAAGGGTAAAGTGACGCTTGCAATGGCACTGCCTATGGCGGACCTGCAAGCACAGCTGGAACAGCTGCTGCATCCGGGCTTCCTGAAATCGCTGCCACTTTCCAGGTTGCAGCATTATCCTCGCTATCTGGAAGCCTGTGCTTTGCGTCTTGAGAAAATGCCGCGCGAAATGGCCAAAGAGAGACAGTATATCCCACAGCTTAAACAATGGTGGCAGCAGTATGCAGATCGTAAATTGCAGTTTGAGCGACAGGGTATCTGGAACGAAGAACTGGAGCATTTTCGCTGGTTGATCGAAGAGCAGCGAGTCTCCTGGTATGCACAGCAGTTGGGAACCGATGAGACAGTATCCGAGAAGCGTCTGAATCGGGTTTGGGAGGCGTTGCCGCGCGCCTGAACAAAGGCCAGAGCATCGTTTGGAAAAGGCGCGAGTCTATTGTTCTACCAGCAGATCTGCCAGTCTGCAAGTGAAGCCCGGTAGCCGGGCTGTAAAAATCGCTTGAGGATTAACGGCGCGTCCATTACTTTAGCGGGTCTTGGCAATTTGCAGTTCCCGCGGTGATGAGGAGGGTGTATGGGGTTTCAGGCAGCAATTAGCGGTACGGGTTTGTTCACGCCCGAACAGGCGATTTCCAATGAGGAATTGGTCGAAAGCTTCAACGCTTATGTTGAGCAATATAATCGGGACCACAGGGACCAGATCGAAGCGGGTCAACTGGAAGCCCTGCAGCCATCCTCCGCTGCCTTTATTGAAAAAGCATCCGGCATCAAAAGTCGTTTTGTCATGGACAAGGCGGGAATTCTCGATACCGATGTGATGCACCCCATGTTGCCGGAGCGAGGCGACGATGAACTCGCCATTCTCAGTGAAATGGGAGTACATGCCTGTCGCGATGCGCTGACGAATGCCGGCAAAACAGTCGCAGACGTGGATGCCGTCATCGTCGCTTGCTCAAATCTCCAGCGCGCCTATCCGGCTGTCGCGATTGAAGTGCAGTCGGCACTCGGAATTGATGGCTTCGCCTACGATATGAATGTCGCATGCTCCTCGGCAACTTTTGGCCTGCAGGCCGCACTTAATCTGGTGGAGACGGGAACTGCGCGGGCGGTTCTTGTCGTCAGCCCGGAAATCTGTTCCGCACACCTGAATTTCAGGGATCGGGACAGTCACTTTATTTTCGGTGATGTTTGCACGGCCATTGTTGTCGAGCGAAAAGAAACTGTGACGAGCGATGAGCACTATGAGGTGGTAGATGCCAAGCTGAAAACACAGTTTTCCAACAATATCCGGAATAACTTTGGCTTTCTGAACCGTTGTGCACCGGGTACGGAAGATACGCCAGACAAGCTTTTTGTGCAGCAGGGCCGAAAGGTCTTCAAGGAAGTCTCACCAATGGTCGCTTCGATGATTGTTGAGCAATTGAAGAGTCTCGATATTGAAGTGGATGCGCTGAAACGGATGTGGCTGCACCAGGCCAACCTCAACATGAACCAGTTAATTGCGAAACGGGTTCTGGGTAGGGAGGCAAGTCCCGAAGAAGCGCCGGTTATCCTGGATGAATATGCCAATACCAGTTCTGCCGGATCCATTATCGCCTTTCACAAGCACCGCCGTGATCTGAACGAAGGCGATATTGGCGTTATCTGCTCTTTTGGTGCCGGTTATTCAGTGGGCAGTGTCGTGCTGCGAAAGTGTAAATAAATCCGTAAAACTCTGCCCGGCAACGAAAAACAGGGCCAAGTACCGAGTAAACACGATAGAAAGGAATGTGACATTGAAGACTGTGAACTGCCTGCCAAAAGGACGCCCCCTGTTTCGCCGCGTGTGCTTATTATTTCTAACCTTCGGCTTGAGTCTGCAGGTGCAGGCAGAAAACGATGGCGACCCCTTTGCCGATGACTATGCCGACCCTTATCAGGCGCCACAGGCACCTGCCGTGGATGACCCATTTGAGTCATTTAATCGCAGTATGTACACCTTCAATGACAAGGCAGACCGCTATGTTCTGAAACCCGTGGCCGAAGCCTATCGTTATGTTACGCCGAGCTTTCTGGATGAGGGCATTACCAATATTTTTGATAACCTCGATGATGTAGAAACCTTTATCAACTCGCTGTTTCAGGGCAAGTTTCACAACGCCACGGTGACTTTAAACAGGATCATTTATAACACAGTCTTCGGTCTTGGCGGCTTTTTTGATGTGGCCACCAGTTTCGGTCTCATTAATGAGGAAGAAGATTTCGGGCAGACTCTGGCGGTATGGGGCTACGAAGACAGCAGCTATCTGGTGCTGCCTTTTCTGGGCCCCTCTACGGTCAGGGATTTTGGCGGTTTTGTGGTCGACAGTGTGATCTATGACCCGCTCGATGAATGGGATGAAATCGAAGACCGCGAGCGATTGGCATTGATGGTGCTCAAGATTATCGACAAACGTGCAGATCTGCTAGCGGCCGAGCACCTGATGGTGGGGCAAGACCCCTATGTCTTTCTGAGAAATGCCTATTTGCAGAACCGGAACTTTATGATCAAGGATGGCGAGGTGGAAGACAGTTTTGCGGATGATGAATTCGAACAGCTCGAAGGCTTTTAAACCGGGCCAGGCTAAATGTCTGTAGGTTTTGTCTTTCTTGCATGTACGGGAACCCCGTCACAGCCCTGCCGGGCTATTACATAATTTCACAGGAAACCCACCCGCTGAAATTCAATCCTGCTCCCTGATCGCCTATAGTGAATTCACTTCAAGTGAAAATCTATAAGGTTGATTCCTTTGATAAAAAAACCGACCAGACGCATCAAGAAGCTCCAGTCCCAGCTTGGCAAAGCAAAATACTACGAAGAATGGAAAGCCATCGCGGAAGAACTGGATGAACTGACCTTGCGTAATGTCTGGAAAAACAATATCGCTTCCGACATCTACAACTACGAACTGCTCTCCGATCGGCTGCAGGAACTGAAAAACTATCGTCAACAGCAAGACACCAAATCGTTGGCACGCGCCCTGAGAGAAGGCCTGCATCACGATCTGGGCAATATGGGTGATATTCGCCTTTATCAGCAATCCTACTATGGCACCAAAACACTGATTGAAGACTATGTTTCCGTGGTGTCGGAAAGTCTGAATTTCCTGGCGCACGAGCATATCGAAGGCCTGACTTCGGCACGCAAACTGGATTTTTTCAAAGATATTCTGCTGAGCTTCGGACGGCCGGCTTTGCTCTTGAGTGGTGGTGCCAGTCTGGGGGCTTTTCATATCGGTGTGGTAAAAGCGCTGTGGGAACAGGATCTGTTGCCACAGGTGATCAACGGTTCAAGCTCTGGGGCCATTGTGGCCGCGACCCTTGGAACCCATACGGATGATGAATTACCTTCGTTGTTCGATCCACATACCCACACCAAAAAAGCCTGGCGCTGGCAGGGTTTATGGAGCGGTTTCAAAGGTCAGGGATTGATGGATCAGAAGCAGCTGCAGGATTATATCCGCAGCTTTGTCGGTGAGTACACGATGCAGGAAGCCTATGAACGCACAGGGCGCAGTATCAATATCAGTGTCTCGCCTGTTCAGCATCACCAGAAACCGCGTTTACTCAGTGGCTACACCTCGCCCTACCTGTTGATGTGGAGTGCCGCATTGGCATCCAGTGCCGTTCCGGGTATTTTTCCGCCGGTCAAGTTGCTTAAAAAAGATGGCGAAGGCCGAAATGTGCCCTACATGCCAAGATTACGTTGGGTTGATGGCAGTGTCGTCAGTGACTTGCCGGTCGAGCGTCTGATGCACCTGTATGACGTCAATTACACCATTGTCAGTCAGACCAATCCGCATATCGTTCCATTCCTCGATACCCGACACCAGGAGGAGAAGGGTGGCTTGCTGTCTCTCCCATGGCGCTGGACCAAGGCGGAACTCAAGTTTCATGGCAAGGCGGTCAGCGATTACCTGCGCCGAAATGCGGACTCGGAAATCCTGCGGCAGGTATCCGGTCAGGCGTATTCGATGATGGATCAGCGTTACAATGGCGATGTCACCATCGCACCGAACTACCGACTGAAGCACTATGCCAAGGTGCTGAGTAATCCGACCCCGGATTTTGTGGAAGAGCTGATGTTGCAGGGCGAACGTGCCACATGGCCACGCATCTCAATGATTCGTACCCACGCCAAGATTTCTCAAACGCTCGAATCCTGCATCGCAAAACTGAAAAGCGATGTTAGATCTCATCGAGCGAAGCTAAGTGTTATTGCTTGATGAACAAAATTTAATTAAGCTTCGTACTCCTTGATTGCTGCGCGGGTTTGTCAAAGTCGGCCCGCGTAACGATTCTACTCTGAGTGACGTGCGAAGCGTACGGAATTAAATGTATCTCGAATTTTTTGGCCTGAAAGAACTACCTTTTTCAATTGCGCCTGATCCTCGTTACCTCTATATGAGCGAGCGCCATCGTGAAGCCTTGGCGCATCTATTGTTTGGCGTTAACGGGCAGGGCGGGTTTGTGGTGCTGACGGGCGAAGTCGGCACCGGTAAAACCACCATTTGTCGTTGTTTCCTGAATCAGGTACCTGACAATACAGATGTGGCGTTTATCGTTAACCCCAAGCTTTCCGCTCGTGAATTGCTTGCCGCGATCTGCGATGAGTTGGCTATTAGCTACGCAGAGTCTGCCTCGATCAAAGTTCTCAACGATGCCATCAACGAGTATTTACTGAATGCACATGCCAATGGACGGCATACGGTCCTGATTGTTGATGAAGCACAAAACCTGCGCGTGGATGTGCTTGAACAATTGCGACTGCTGACCAACCTGGAAACCTCGGAGAAAAAGCTTCTGCAAATCATTTTACTGGGGCAACCGGAATTACGGGACATTTTGGCAAAGAATGAGTTACGGCAGTTGGCTCAGCGCGTGACAGCGCGCTACCACCTGGATGCCTTGAGCAGCATGGAAGTATCTGCCTACCTCAAGTGTCGACTCTCTGTCGCAGGCCGGGCGGCGCCCTTGTTCAGCAAGGCCGCTGTAAACAAGATCTTTCGACTGAGCGGCGGTATACCGCGTTTAATCAATCTGATTGCAGATCGTTCTTTGCTTGGCGCTTACGCCGGTCATTCCGAGATCGTGGAGCCACAGCATGTCAAACAGGCCTTTCTCGAAATTCAGGGCGAAACCGGCAAGGGTTTAAATGCCAAATTGCGCCGACGTTTGATGGGTGCGGCATGGCTGACCGCTCTGGCGAGTTTGGCCGGGATCAGTTTTGTTGCCTATCAAACGTTTTATCGCTCTGCGCCTTTCGAGCATATTGTGTCGACGGTTGAAGGCAAAGGGCGCTATGCAGAAGTCGCAGAATCATCGAACCCACTGCATGAACAGACGCAGTTAGTGGCTAAGGCCGAACAAGCGTCTGCTCCTGCCAATGATTATATTGAAGGTTTCGAAGAAGCATTGTCCAGCTCGGGCGATAAAATCATCGCTTATCAGCAGGCCGTGACGCCGGATACCTCGCAGGAGGTGATGACCAGCCCGGAAAATTCACGAGCACCTGTCACCGAAACCCCGGGATTTCCGTTTCTCGAATCTTTGGGTGACAAGGCGAATTCGGAGCAGGGCGTATTCAAAGCCTACCAGGCACTGTTCAAACAGTGGGGCGTATTCTATCCGGAAGAACCCTTTATGCTGGCTTGCCAGTTCGCCCAATTGAATGATCTCAAGTGTCTGCACAAGCAGGGGAATTGGCGCAGCCTGTTGCGCCTGGACAGGCCTGCGGTCTTAACGCTGCTCAATACCGAGGGCGAAAAGCTGGTGATTGGCTTATTGAAAATTGATGGTGACCGGGCCAAAGTGTCGCATGAAGGGGATGTTTTCTGGGTAACGATGGACGAGGTGGACCGGCATTGGCTTGGCGAATATTCCGTGATCTATCGTCTACCACCCTATCGCTCCAGCAAGGTGATGCCGGGCGAAATGAGCGAAGAGCAATGGTTGCGTGACCGTCTGGTTGCAATTCGCGATAACAAGGTGATTAACGGCTTTGATGCCGATCCGCGTCTGACACCCTTGCCAGAAGTGATAGAGAAATTTCAAAGAGCCGTTGGCCTTGTCCCGGATGGTATTGCCGGCAGTATGACGATTATCCACATGAACACGGTGCTGAATGTCGGTAGCCCCAGTTTATTGGGCAAGGGCTAGGAGGCGCGGATGTCTTATGTACTTGACGCCTTGAAGCGTTCTGAGCAGGATCGAAAGCAGGGGCAGGTGCCCAGTTTCAACGATCAGGGGGCTCTCCTGCATCTGTCTAAAGCGGAAAGGCCGCTCTGGCCTGTGGTGTTGATTGTAGTGCTGGCGCTAAACGCGGCGGTGTTCCTTTATCTGCACTGGAGTGAGAAAAGCGAGGCCGTGTTGCCTTCAGAAGCAGCGACCAATTCCGCGACCTCTAAAAATATCTATCGTGCTGAGGATGAGCATGCAATAGACGATTCACGCGCTGATACGGCACAGACGCATCAGCCAGATGGTTCGCAAGCGACAGGGTTGGCAAGTGCGGCGTTGCTTGGTCCGGCACCGGAAATGCCAGCCAATCCGGTTTCAGTTAGGCCGGCCGTAAGTGCTGTGGGTCAGCTGGAAACCGAAGCGCAGGCTTTGCAGCAAAAAGATCAAATTGACTGGGCTGCCAGGGAAAGGGAGGCTAAACGCCTGATTGAAGCGTCCGTAGCGCATGGCTCGGATGGCGAGTCCGTTCAGACTCAGGCGCTTCGCATTGACCCTCGGCAATCACCGGAAGCGCAAGCACCAGATACCCGGTCCTATGAGGTCATCAAGCCAAAAGCGGTTCCGGTGGGCGGGGCTTTGCCTTTTCCTGCGGTGACCTCGACAAGTCAAGACTCTTCCGGTGTGGTCGAGCCTGTGCCGGAGACAGATTACTCTCAGGTCCAGTTTCTTTATGAAATGGATGCCAGGCAACAACCGCGCGTTCCGAAGCTGAAGTTCAACAGTCACATCTACTCTGACCAACCGGATGCCAGGCGCGTCATGATCAACAATATCTATCTGCGCGAGGGGCAGAGCCTGTCAGGTCTGGATGTTGTTCAGATTGGCGAGGCCAATATCGTGTTCAGAAAAGGGAATACCCTGTTCAAGCTGCCAGCCATGCGTGATTGGGAAGGATAAGCAAGCGCACTGCGCAAGCTGATCACCTGCGGTTGCGACGCTGGAATTCTCGTCTCCCGAAGTAGCGGCAGCCTTATTGCCCTTGAATAAAAGACAAAAGTCGATCCCGATTTTCCTTCAGTCCGAGTGCTGCAATGTGCCGGCCGGTGGTTTCGAGAATCAAAGCATGGGGCGGGGCATTTTCTTTCAGTTGTTCCAGATGATGAAAGGGGACCACCGGGTCTTCGGTGCTGTGTATCAGCATTAGCGGGGTATTTTCGAGTTTTTGAATCGCGTCCTCTGCGTCATACTGGCCGGTCATCAGGCTGGCCGGAGCCTGTAGAGGCCAGGTAAGCCAAAAGCGAGACATGACTTCACGGGCAATCTGTGGCCAACTGGCGGGTGCTGATTCCGCAATCAGGGCCGCAAAGGGTTTGAGAGCCGGATCAGCATGTGCGGCATAATAAATGGCCAGTGCGCCACCCAGGCTCTGGCCAAAAAGAATCAGGCGCTTGTCGTGATGGTGGGTATCCAGCCACCGATGAGCGCGCGAAACATCTTCCAGCGCAGATGCCAGCGTCGAGTGACCGGTCGATTCGCCATAGCCCTGGTATTCAAGCAAAAACACCGCCGTTTCGAACTGCGTTAACCAGGCAACACTCCCCATATGCGTGCTGATGTTCTCACCATTGCCGTGCAGAAACAGCACGATTTGACGAATTTCGCCTTTTGGCTTTAACAACCAGTTGTGCAGCACCTGATCATCTGATGTGGAAAGCTCGACAATGTCGTAGTCGATGCCCAGATCCGACGGCAAACGGTAGATCTGTTTGTCGGGATAAAACAGAAAACCGGAGAGGCTGTTGCAGGCAGAAAGAGAGGCAAGAAGGAGCCCGAACATCAGGAGGCGAAAGAGCCGGGTTAAGTTGGTCATCGTCGCGTCATCAGAAATAGTGATTCAGTGAAAGCTGCGCAGAGTGGTCTCTGTCGCTGTTGTCCTGTTCGCTGGAGAATTCAGCATAACCGCTCTCGATACGCACCTGCCAATCCTGTGAGAGTTTACGGGACAGTCCCAGGGAAACGCCACTGGCGCGAAATTCGGCGCCGGACACATCATAGGTTTTATACCATTGCAGATTTGCGCTCCAATGCTCTTGCTGATAGAGCCAAACGAACTTTGGGCCCACTCCAAAACGGTGATCTTTCTCTATGTCGTTGTCTATCATCCATTCCGAATGGACTAAAAAACTGAACAGGGGCGCGTTGCGGTCGAGGCTGTTAGATGAATAACTGAAGCCGGCACCACCGCTGAGGTAGGGCATGAGTTCGTCAGGCTGGCTGTCCGGTCGTTTCAAACCTGTGGATACCATCCAGGAAAGTGGTTTGAAGAAAGTATCCCTGGGCGTCATTGACGCGATGTCGATGAGACGCAGCGTTTCCAGCTGTGTGCGCGAATCATCACCCAACCAGTGTTTCACCTGTAAATGCGCGATTTCCAGCCGGGCACCCGGAATATAGCCTTCAAGCGTATCCAGCCAGTCGTGATAGGCCATACGCAAGCCCCATTGCAGATAGTTTTGCTGCAATGCCCTGCCAAAGGAGAGTGCCTGACGATGTGAACGGTGGCCCTGATCATCGCGCAACTCTGGCGTTTCTACCGGAGAAAAAGCATCTGTGACAGGGTTTCGGGCACGTTTCGATAACAGCTTTAACGAGGTGCCCGGCAGGCTTTTGTCATTTCTGTCTTTATTGGCCAGATAACGGGTATAGCGATAGGACAAATCGAGCACCTGCGCTGCAGCCAGGGGTTCCAGCGGGGCAAGCAGTTCGTCGCCAGCCGCGCCAGTTTTGACGCGCTCAACCAATGTGCGCGCGGTTTTGATCTGAGGCTCCGTCATCTGCGTCTGCATCGACTTCATTATCGTCAATGAGGATGGCCGAAACGTCGCTTCCCGAATAAGGCCCGCGCGATTCAGTACCCTGACGGTATCGGCCGGAATGACGTCAGAGTAAAACTCGTCAGACAGGTCAAAACGTTCACTTGCAGCATCCAGAAGGGTGAGCAGGTGATAGGAACAGTTCTCGGTGAAAAAGTAGTAATCGAAGTATACATCTTTGATTTCCCAGACATGACGTACAAATTGTTCGAGTTCGTCCTGGTCAATATCCAGTGTGTATTCCCAGACATCACGTGCTTCCAGATGGCTGTATTCCTTCACTTTTTCGTAATAGGGCAGGACGGAAAACACTCCCGGATAGCCGCCGGTCAGGCCCTTGTAGCTGAATACCAGCTCGTTGTCATTCGGGTCTGCATTGGCTGCATAATTAATGCTGTAATCGAGCAGCGGATTATCATGCCGGTGACTATCGACGCGCATCAGGGTGTGTCCGAACATGGAAGACGGGCTGTTTAGGTAGGCGGCTGGAAATATCAGGGTTAAACCCTCTGGCGCAATCTCGTCGCGAAATGCCCGGTAATCCTCACAAGCGCTTTCTGAATCCGTTTCGACACCAAACACATCCGGAAGCTTTTGCTTCAACCAGTGATAGCGTGCAGGGAAACGACAGCGGGCGCCATCGGCGTTTTGTTTCAGGGCGGCAAGGGTCGCTTCAAGTTCGGCCTGTGGATCAACATGGCCATGGTCGGAAAAGAAAAAATCCGGATCATCGACCTGACTTTGAAAAGTGCTCAGCAGGCCCACCCGATGATAGTGCAGCAAGTGAAGCCATTGGGAGTCTTGTGCCAGTTTGTTGATTTCTGGCGTCTGAATCTGTTCTGACTGGAGTGGGAAACTGACCGAGAGCAGAGTGAGAACAAGAATGCAAAGAAGGTGTTGTTTGTTCGAAGGCGCTGACAATCGATATTCCTTTCTGGTCACCCCGGCAAAGTATAAGGGAAATCTGGCGTGAAAACTAATGGAGCCGAACTCATTCGCGAAGTGTGTATTCACGCACGAAGTTCGGCCCTATTAAACCTTCGCCAATGGATTGGTGAAGGTTTATCGAAGCTGGGTTAAATGATTAGCCCAGATATTTTGCCAGACGAATGTCATGGCTCATCATGTTAACCAAAGCATCATATACTTGACCGCTGTCTGTTTCGGTCGATGCAAAAATGGCGTCGAAGTTTGTTTTGACTTCGTGTTTGAAAACACTTTCATCTGCTTCTTCGATACCGATCAGTTCAATCAGCGCAGCCAGGGTCTCGCCTTCGCCACTCGCGGAATCCAGAGCCAGTTGCTCAAGGTTCTTATCGAGAAAACTATCGACTCTGGAAGCCAAAGGGCCGTTTGCAGATTCACAACCAAGCGTGCCGGATGTCATGCCGAATGTCTGGTTACCTGAAGTACCATTTGTGGTCGCTGCCAGGACATGCTCTACCCATGACGAGGCCTGTTTGAAAATAACATGCGTTCCCAAACCACACCCTGCAGGGTGTGCAGAAGCGAACATGGGAGCGGAAGCGATTACTGCACCAATCAAAAGTTTTTTCATAAGATATTCCTTCATTATTTAAACCGGTTAAAAGCCAGACGATTCCCTGAATACAACCGAATGTCGCCTGAACTGTTTCCAGTTTAGCAGCCTAAACCTGATTTATGCCAACCTTAAAATCCAGACCTGGAGAACTTCGGTTTTACTTCCATCGTTTCGCCAGCTTGGCTATGATTCCTCGTCTTTAAAAAAATCGATACTGCAGAGGACTGTTATGCCAAAAATCACTCAGGGTATTGTGCGCTTCAAAACAGAAGTGTATCCGGCCAAAAAAGAATTGTTTGATCAATTGGCCAAAGGGCAGCATCCGGAAGCCCTGTTTATTACCTGTTCCGATTCCCGTATCGATCCGAATCTGCTGGTTCAGACCGAGCCGGGTGAGCTGTTTATTATTCGCAATGCGGGAAATATTGTTCCACCACATAATAATTTTACCGGGGGAGTGACTGCCTCAATCGAATATGCCGTCGCGGCGTTGGAAGTAAAACACATTATTATCTGTGGCCATTCCTCCTGTGGAGCAATGGAAGGCGTGATGAAACCGGATTCAGTCAAACCCTTGCCGCATGTTTCACAATGGCTGAGTTATGCCAGTGCCGCTCACCAGATTGTGCTGGAAAAAGCGCCGGAAGCCAGCTATGAAGAGCAGCTCGGGATGTTGATTGAAGAAAATGTGCTGTTGCAGTTGCGCCATATCCAGACGCATCCGCAGGTGGCTGCCAAGTGTGCGACCAATAAAGTCCAGTTGCATGCCTGGGTCTATGATATCGGCTCCGGTGAGGTAAAAGCCTACGACGAGGAAGCAAAGCGCTTCGTACCGGTTGAAGAAAAGTATCAAAAGGAGGCGCAGGCACTGATTCAAGAAAATCAGATGCCTTGTCAGTCTCACTCTTAAGCCTTAAGGTGGGCATCACAGAATAACAACAGCGGGAACCATGATGTCGCAACAAACACACTATCGGGCTTGCCATTTGTGCGAAGCGATCTGCGGGCTGGAAATTGTCACCGAGGGCCGGGAGATCGTTTCCATTAAAGGTGATGACAAGGACCCCTTCAGCCGCGGCCATATTTGCCCAAAAGCGATCGCACTGAAGGATTTGCAGGAAGATCCTGACCGCCTTCGCCGGCCCCTGAAAAAAGTCGAGGGCGGCTGGCAGGAGATTTCCTGGGATCAGGCGATCTCTGAAGTGGCTGAGCGCATTGTCGCACTGCAATCACAGCATGGAGACGATACGCTTGGTGTCTATGCCGGCAACCCGAATGTTCACAACTACGGCAATCTGACGCATGGTCGCGTCCTTCGTAAATCCCTCGGTACGCGCAATAATTTCTCTGCAACTTCGCTTGATCAGTTGCCGCATCACCTGATCGCTCTGCAGCTGTTCGGGCATCAGTTCATGGTGCCGGTTCCGGATATTGATCATACCGATTTCATGCTGATTATCGGCGGCAACCCGATTGCCTCCAATGGCAGTATGATGACCGTGCCCGATGTCAAAAAACGGCTGAAAGCCATTCAGCAACGAGGCGGCAAGGTAGTGGTGATTGACCCGCGTCGCAGCGAAACGGCAGAACTGGCTGACCAGCACTTGTTTGTGCGCCCGGGAACGGACGCGTTTTTGCTGATGGCGATGATTCGCGAGTTGTTCGAACAGTCACTTGTGCATCCGGGGCACCTTGATGACGCTTTACTGGGCGTTGATCTGGTACGATCGCTGGTTGATCCTTTCACACTGCCATTGGCTGCCGAAAAAACCGGTGTTTCCGAACAGGCGATTCGCGATCTGACGCGGCAGTTTGCGCAGGCTTCTTCGGCCGTGTGTTATGGGCGCATGGGTGTTTCTGTCCAGCAATTCGGCTCACTCTGCCAATGGGCCATTCATGTCATTAATATCCTGACCGGTAATCTCGATAGTGTTGGCGGTGCGCTGGTGCCTAATTCCGCTGTCGGCCATGTCCAGCCGGGTGAGCCCGGTGCGGGGCATATTGGTTTGTATCATAGCCGGGTTAGCCAGTTGCCCGAATTTGGTGGTGAGTTCCCCGCGACGGTGATGGCCGAGGAGATATTGACGTCCGGCGAGGGGCAAATGCGTGGTTTGATAACCCTTGCGGGCAATCCGGTGCTATCTTCGCCGAACGGGAAGAAAATGGATCAGGCACTGGAACAGCTCGAGCTGCTGGTTGCCGTTGATATCTATGTGAACGAGACGACGCGGCATGCTGATTATATTCTGCCAAGCACGAGTCCTCTAGAGCACGACCATTATGATATCGCCTTTCACCGACTGGCGGTTCGCAACACCGCACGATTCAATGACCCTGTCTTCGGCAAACCCGAGGGCTCGCTGCATGACTGGGAAATTCTGAACCGGCTGGGGCAGGAGATTAGCCAGCGCAAGGATATGAAGTGTTCCGTCCTGCCGGAGCCCGCTCTCCTGATCGATATGGGCTTGCAAAAGGGTCCATATGGTCAGCAGTCGGAGCATCAGCTCAATCTGGCAAAACTCAAAGCGCTGCCGCATGGCATTGATCTCGGGCCGTTGCGGCCTTCACTGATGTCGCGAATCTGTACTGCGGACAAGAAGATCAACCTGCTGAATGAATTAATCGAAAGTGAAGCCGCGCGCTTACTTGAATCAGCGACTGAAAGCATGCCGGAAGACACGCTGTATCTGATCGGCCGCCGGCATGTGCGCAGCAATAACTCATGGATGCATAACTTTCATCGTTTGGTAAAGGGCAAGCCTCGCTGGCAGTGTTTAATGCACCCGGAGGATCTGAAGAAACGCGCCATCAATGATGGTGACCAGATCACGATTGCCTCTCGTGTTGCCGAGATCGAAACGCAAGTCGTCGCGAGCGATGAAATGATGCCCGGTGTGATTAGCATTCCACATGGCTGGGGCCATGGGCGCGAGGGTGTGCGTCTTCAGATCGCTTCCCAACAGCAAGGGCAAAGCGTCAATGATCTGACCGACGATGAATATTACGACCACTCGACCGGAAATGCCGCACTGAATGGCGTGCCGGTTCGGGTCACCAAAGCGGTATCCGGTGCTGCGTAATTGACTGATACTGAGGAGAAACGCGTATGAAAGTTCTGGTTACTGGCGCAAATGGTCATATCGGCGCGAATGTCTGTCGAGAATTGCTGGCGCAAGGGCATGAGGTGCGCGCGTTTGTGCGTGCCCAGGCCGATGTGCGTGGGCTGGATGGTCTGGATGTCGAGATTGTGCATGGCGATGTGATGCAATTGGATACACTGACCCCGGCGGCACAAGGCTGCGACAAGGTGATTCACCTGGCCGCTGTCTACAAAACCATTGCTGAAACCGCCGAAGAGATTGTGGAGCCCGCGGTGCAGGGCAGCCGCAATATTTTTGAAGCGGCAAAGTCTGCCGGTATCGATCGTATCGTCTATACCAGTTCGATCGCCTCTATCGGGTTCTCTGACAGCCCGACGCAAATGCGCAATGGTGAGGACTGGAACGACGACGCGCAAAATCCCTACTATGTTGCCAAAACGCAGAGTGAGAAAGTCGCTCAGCAGCTGTCGCTCGATTACAACATTGAGCTGATTGTACTGTGCCCGGCGATCGTTCTGGGGGCGCACGATTATCGCGTGACGCCTTCCAACCAATTGGTGATGGACTGGGTGAACGGTATCGGCCAGACCTATGTTGGTGGTCTCAATCTTGTGGATGTGCGCGATGTTGCCGCGGCACATGTGGCAGCGTTGACCAAGGGTGAAAACCGCAAACGTTACATTATTGGCGGTGAAAACATCGATGTGAAAGCGGTCGGAAAGCTGCTGAAATCCATCTGTGGCGTCAAACCCCTGCATCTGCCAACGCCGAGATCGCTGACGCTGGTGTTCGCGAGTATTGTGGAAAAAGTGTCACGCCTGATAGGCGTTAAACCGCTGTTTACCCGGGATCTGGTATTTGAAGTGGTTGGGCGCTATGGCTATTACGACTGCAGCGAAACCTATCGTACGTTTGACATTAAACCCCATTCAGCGCGTGAAAGCCTGAGTGCCTCTTTGTCCTGGCTGATTTCGCAGGACAAGATTCGCCGGAATGCGGTGCACAAGGCACGCAAGCTTGGCGTATTGGCCCTTGAGTCCTGAAAAAGCCGGCCGGTGCGCGTGTTACGCTGACACCGGCCTACGAGCCTGAAAGCAATAGTGGACTATCTTTAGCGCCTTTGAAAACGCAGGCGCATGCCGCCCTTGTTGGACAGGGTGACCTGAGATTGGGGTTCGATCTTCTGTCCCGGTGCCAATTCAAAGCGGTAGCGTTTCACGAGCGTGGCCAGAATAAGTTTCGCTTCCATCATCGCAAATGAATTACCAATACAGACGCGTGGCCCGCCGCCAAAAGGGATGTAGGCAAAGCGCGGTAGTTTTTTCTCGTTTTCCTCAGTAAAACGTTCCGGGTCAAAGCGGTCCGGGTCCGGAAAGTAGCGCTCATTGAAATGGTTGGCGTAGGGCGAAATGAATACGACCTTATCTTTTGGAATCACGTAATCACCGAGGTCAATATCCTCGTTCGCCTGGCGACAATTAATCGTCCAGACCGGCGGCAGGATGCGCATCGACTCCTTCACAACCATTTCCGTATACTTCAGTGCTTCCAGATCTTCAAAGGCTGGCGTATCGCCTGCCAGCGCAAGGTCGAGTTCCTGCTGCAGCCGGGTCTGTATCTCCGGATGTGTCGCCAGTAAATACAGCGTCCAGGTCAGGGCATTGGATGTGGTTTCATGCCCGGCAACAAACAGTGTGAGCAGCTCATCCATCACCTGTTGCGAACTCATGCTGCTGCCGTCTTCATAACGGGCTTCCAGCAGCAAGGACATCAGGTCACCCTTGTCAGCCATGTCACCTTCTTCGGAGCGGCGGGTTTCGATCATCTGCCGGATGGTATTATCCAGGGTTTTACGGATCTGCTTCATCTTCAGATTATTGGGCGTGGGCAGCCAGTCAGGATGTTGGAACATCTGGTCAAAACGTTTGTCTGCGATCACCTGAAAGGCATGCATGGCTTCACCCACTTCCTTTGACTCAGGGCTTAGGTGATTCATATCAATATCAAAAAGTGTTTTTGAAACGATATACATGGTCAGCCTGAACATATCATCGGCCACATTGCGCTCGCCTTGCTCGGGCCAGTCTGCCAGATACTGGTCGGTGTACTCGATCATGGTCTGTGCATAGCCCTCAATGCGGCGAAAATGAAAGCCGGGTTGAACCAGCTTCCGGTGGGCCTTGTGAGAGGCATGCTGGTTGTTGGTCACCAGACCATTGCCGAGCAGGGCGCTCATGATTTTCATATCGCGGTCGGCCTTTCGAAAGCGGCCATTCTCCTTCACCAGAATCTGGTGGCAGAGTTCTGGAGCCGTGACTAAAGCCATATTCAAGAAAGGGAATTTGAATTCGACACAATCGTTGTACTGGTTTGTCAGACGCCGGAAAAACGAGAGAGGATCTTTCGCCATCTCGGGTAGGCAACCGAGGACAGGAACGCCTTTATCAACAGGGATGGGCTGATGATTGTTGCTGTAAGTGATCGAGGCTGTGCTCATCGGGTGCTCCTGAAATATTGTTGTTTGAGTCTATCCTGTGCGGCATTGTACTCTTTGTGACTGCTGGTCACATTATTTATTTCGGGACTGACTGTTGTTTGTAATGGAACAAAAGGGAAAAATAGTTGAAAAACATTTGCTAAAAATAGTGGACATATAAACAGTATCTGCAATAATACTGATCAAGCATACAGTACTTTGCTGGTTGGATGAATCAAGTCCTATGATGTCCACCAACAGCAAAGCCATGACAAATCAACATCAACGAGCAAGGGGTCAGGGGAATGGATGACAACAAGAAAAAGGCACTAAATGCCGCGTTATCACAGATTGAACGCCAGTTTGGCAAGGGCGCTGTGATGAAAATGGGGGATCAGCCACGTGAAGCGATCCCTTCCGTGTCGACCGGTTCTCTGGGGCTCGATATTGCCTTGGGGATAGGCGGCCTGCCTTATGGTCGTATTGTTGAAATCTACGGGCCGGAAAGCTCCGGTAAAACAACGCTGACACTGCAGGTGATTGCGGAAGCTCAAAAGCAAAACAAAACCTGTGCCTTTATCGATGCCGAGCACGCGCTGGATCCGATTTACGCAGAGAAGCTGGGTGTGAATGTCGATGAGCTGTTGGTATCGCAACCTGATACGGGTGAGCAGGCTCTGGAAATCGCCGATATGCTGGTACGTTCAGGTGCAGTCGATGTGATCATTGTCGATTCCGTCGCAGCACTAACGCCCAAGGCAGAGATCGAGGGTGACATGGGAGATCACCATGTTGGTCTGCAGGCACGCCTGATGTCACAGGCACTGCGTAAAATCACCGGCAATATCAAAAACGCCAACTGTCTGTGCATTTTTATCAACCAGATCAGGATGAAAATTGGTGTGATGTTCGGAAACCCCGAAACGACGACCGGTGGTAATGCCCTGAAGTTTTATTCTTCCGTGCGTCTGGATATTCGTCGTACCGGCGCCGTGAAAAGTGGTGACGAAGTGGTGGGTAATGAAACACGCGTTAAAGTAGTTAAAAACAAGGTATCGCCACCATTCAAACAGGCCGAGTTCCAGATTATGTATGGCAAAGGCATCTATCACATGGGTGAGGTGATTGATCTGGGTGTCAAGGAAGGACTGGTCGAGAAAGCCGGTGCCTGGTATAGCTATCAGGGTGACAAGATCGGTCAGGGCAAAGCGAATGCCGCAGCGTTTCTGGAACAGAATCCGGAAATTGCCAACGAGATCGAAGGCAAGATCAGAGAGAAGTTCATGCCCAAGATTGAAGCGAAAGACTCCGGCAAACCAGAAGAACTGGCACTGGAAGTCTAAGCAATTTCAAACAACGCCCGAGCCCTGCTAAAAGCTTGGTAAAGGTCGGATAGACGTCTATCCGACCCCCTATAAGCTGGCTCGAGTAACACTTCGTCTGTCCTGCTTCGCGCGCAAATTCCGCTTACCCCCTTCGCAGCTGTGTTGCGCGCATTTTTTGGGTCACCTGATCACACATTTATTAGCTAGCACATTTGCTCTTGACCGATAGCGGACTTCTGGAATCTCCAATGAACGCGAGCAAAAAATAGATGCGTCCCCTTTTCTTACGCCCCCCTTTTCTTACCCAACTCCTCGTCATTGCCGCGCAGGCGGCAATCTATGGGGGTCGAAGATTATCGAGAGCTGGTGGATACTCCAATGCGCATTGCTTTAGCTTGCTGATCGGGCAATGGCTTAGCGTGTTTTGCCTATTGACCGAAAGCGGACCTTTTTGGGTCTGCCTTATACGCATTGGCTATCTCATCGAAGCGGACATTCGGATGACTCTGGACACCGGCCATAAATGTAAACCACGATGCTCAAACTTTTACAGTGGGACCGGTTAGGTCGGCATATGCCGCTGGAACAATTGCAAATAGAAAAAGCTAGTTTTGTACCTGGAGTTCAAGAAACACTCTCAGGGTGAATGTCACCTGATAGAATAGACCAGAAACCTATTTTTCCATGTACGCTAGAATCATTATGGCAATTGCCCAAAAGAAGCACTGACCAATAAAAAGGAATAACCAGCGTTTACCTTTTCCTAAGTCTGGACTCCCCTGCAATACTACGGAATTGTATAACTTTCCTGCGACTAGCAATATCGCGATCATCCCTACAATCCAGATTAGTAAAGATGTTCTAGCGAGAACAATTGCCATTACTAGATAAGTCGGGATTAAACATACTCCCGCAATATAATTGTTTGAATAATTGATTTGATTAGGCACTAAGCAAGAATCCTATACATTTAAGGTGCTGGGCATTGACCTGAAACAGGTGGGTTATCAGAGGAACATACGCCATTCTCATCACACCCTCCTACCGATGGAGAATATAGTCGAATTCGTACCAACAATCCGCTGGAAAGGATTATGAAAGAGATTAGACGGCGAACACGCGTAGTCGGTGCGTTCCCCGATGGTAACTCCGCGGTCATGTTGTGCGCGGCACGGCTGAGGCACATTGCCGGTACGCAATGGGGGCAGAAAAAATACCTCAATATGCGTTTACTTGAAGAGATGGAATTGGAAAAACAGATGCAGGCTTAAAATGAACTGCCAAACTAAAAAAGCGAAA
>PZPK01000039.1 GCA_006212045.1 Oleiphilus sp.
AGCATCGCTTTGCGCCATACGAACGACACAAATCTGTGATTTGTGGCCGGGGAGAGCACCCGCCCAGCCTGCAAGGCTGGCAAGTCCCAGTTGGTAGGGACTATAAACGTAAGCCGACAATAGTGCCCCCTTAGCTCAGTTGGTTAGAGCACCCGACTCATAATCGGTAGGTCCCCTGTTCAAGTCAGGGAGGGGGCACCATTTCTTCTTCCAGGTATGTCCAGATAAATCCAAAAAAACTATTGAAAACATATGCCTATAAGTAAATGGCGTCCATTAGAGTTTTTTGTAGTTTAGTAACATCCATGATTCTTAGTAACACCTGTAGTAACATCAACCCAATGTTGCAAGGTCTGGTGTTACCATGGCTCGAAGAATCGCTCCTCTTACGAACACTCAAGTTAGCCAAGCGAAGCCCAAGGACAAGGAATATAACCTGTCTGACGGTGATGGTTTAATGCTTCGTGTTAAGCCCAGCGGCACTAAAACATGGTTGTTCAATTACTACCGTCCCTTCACGAAAAAACGCGCCAATATGTCCTTTGGCAGTTTTCCTGATTTATCCATTGCCAATGCCCGAGAAAAACGAAAAGAGGCCCGAGAACTTTTGGCCCGCAATATTGACCCCCAGAAGTATCGTGATGAGCTGAACCTCACCAGCAAGTTGGCGTTGGAAACGACATTTGGAAAACTAGCCGATAGCTGGATAGAGCTCAAAAGAACGCAGGTTAAAGCGACCACGGCCGATAAAGCATGGCTCACGATGGAGAAGCACATTCTGCCCTCTTTAAAAAATGTACCGATACATGAAGTGAAGCCGAAAATGGTGATTGATGTGATTCGGCCTATTGCCAATAGAGGCGCTCTGGAAACCGTAAAAAGACTGTGCAGAAATATCAATGAGGTTATGCGCCTTGCCGTCGCGGCAGGTCATCTAGAGACCAATTACCTAGCAGATATCACGAAGCTATTCCCTGCCCCGCAAAAACGGCACATGGCAACGATCAAACCAGAACGATTGCCAGAGTTAATGCAGGCTTTGGCAAATGCCAGCATCAGCAAGAATACCCGCTGCCTGGTTGAGTGGCAGCTCCATACCATGACAAGACCCATTGAAGCCGCAACTGCGAGATGGTCAGATCTTGATATTGAAAAACAGGTTTGGGTGATACCTGCTGAGCGCATGAAAATGAACAAGCCCCATACCATACCGTTGAGCCCACAGGTGTTAGCTTTGCTGGGCGTAATCCGAGCGATGAGTGGTCATAGAGAGTTTCTATTCCCTAACCATCGAGATCCCAGATCTCATGCCAGTAGCCAAAGTGCAAATATGGCTTTGAAGCGCATGGGTTTCGCGGGTGAGTTGGTTTCTCATGGTCTCAGGTCATTAGCGAGCACCACCCTGAACGAGCAAGGTTTTGACCCTTACTTGATTGAGGCGTGTCTTGCGCATGTAGACAAAAATGAAGTGCGTGCTGCCTACAACAGGGCTGAATATATCGAGCGCCGAAGAAAAATTATGTGTTGGTGGAGCGAGCGTATAGAGCAGGCAGCGGCCGGCAATACGAGCTTAGCCGCGAGTAAGCAGGGTTTGAGTATTGTGAGTAATTTAGGAGGCTAGGATAACCGCTCAAAAGTAGTAGCCGGCAGGCTCCTCATGTTGAACACCAAGTTAAAGGACTTTACCTTCAATAAACAATGCTAGCTCATTAAATAGTTTACGCTCCTCTTCTGTTAGCGTTCGGAATGACGCGACAAAATGCCAACCTGACTCTAGCCAGCCGTCTTTATCCATCCAAAGGTCAGGCAATTCGAGATATTTTTCGAATGCTCTCGCTTCGAAATCATGAAAAGAACGTTTGGATCGTAGAATATCGCTGAGGGTTGCTTGAGTAATGCCTTCATAGCGGAGCGACCTTGCTAACTGAGACTGGGTGCCATATTCATGATCAATCAAGTACTGCAGGTTCTCTTTTCTTACTGTACCGAGATTTTTTCTCATTGCTAAACCTTAATGGCGGCTGTTTTCGAAGTGATTAGAGAAGGCCAGTCGGATCATCGTTTTAACTTGGTTTCTTTATTTATGCTGAATCTTGAGAGGGCAATACTTTCATTGGCTCCCATGAGGGACTACAGAAACCGCCTTTTCTATAGTTTTATTATGGCAATCACTAAGAAGATTGTTGTGATTAAGGTCAACAACACTCAAATCAAACAATGCCAGAATCATCAGCGAACAATGAGGCCCGAAGTGAGTTGCCTCCTCATAAATCAAAGTAAGGAGATAACAATGATCAAAATAATGGGCCCTCTACTATGTTCATTTCTGCTACTCGCGGGATGTGGGAGTGGTGGCTCGGGCTCTCAAGTAAAGTCGGATGAAGACTCAAAACCGATTGAGGAAATTGCTAAATACGCTCTGAACTTTTTGATCGATTCTGCTGAAGCCAGTCAACTTCCAAGCGGCGCCCAAATCTATGTGACAGTAACCGGGCAAGGCATTGATAAAACAATTCAAGTATCAGATATAGTTAACGGTGAAAGCTTCGAAGATTTACCGGTAGGAGACTATCTAATCACAACGAACGTTGAACTCGGAGGTACAGAAATTGCCAGTGGATCAAGTATTTTCACTCTGAGTCAGACCAATACGACCTTCACTGCCTCGGTACAATTAATTGCTACCGACCTCTATGTTGTCCCTGAAATAATGGGGCCAACTTTTAGCGAACTAAATGGTATATATGATGGGCAGGCGACAGGGTCTGCATGTATAAACAATGATTTTATTAATTCGTTTGGCAGTGCGCCAGTAGACCTGACAATTACAGTCGCAGGCACAACAATCTTTATAGAAGCAGATATATTTCCAGATATCGTCATTCAATTTAATGGGACAATCAGCGGAACCGAAAGCACATTAAATGCCGGTGGTAGCTATCAGAAATCGGACTTTACTTCCGGGAGCTGGACTATAGATGCAGCTTACATGATGTCCAATAGGTCGACATATTTAGACATTAATCTTGACGGTGATTGTGTTGGAGAGTTGATTATGACTGGTCTCAAGTAAATTGAAAAAGCCAACAGCTAATTTTCTTTAAATGGGGGCTGATTTGTCGACTCGATTGCCCTGTTGAGCCCAGATATAAAATGGTATCGATATCCGTTGAACAGGATTTCAAACTATAATCAGCCATGTCAAAAGGAGCCCTGCATGTTGAATCGATTACTTAAACTTTTCTCTAGGAATTCAGAACGTCCGCTCGTTCAAACGATTTGTGGCACCCCATTAATACAGAGTGGTGAATTGAAGTTGATAGATGAGGTAGCTAGCGAACCCATGGCTTCATCCAACTCAAGTGAATCCAATTCAACGCATGAGGTCTGTTCCTATTTGCCACCGCCAGCTTGGATAGACACCGATAAGGGCTCAAGCAAATCTAAATCCGGCAAATAAAAAGCAAACTGCCTGAATAGGGATGGCTCCTAGGTTTATCTGTGTTTGATCAAATTCAGTCAGGTCGCCTGACGCAATCGTTCAAGACTAATCGTGGGCACGTAATATACGTCAAGTAACTGGTTGCCGATAAAGAGAGATCGCTATCGCCCGTCCTGAGTATGATTTAGGCGTGGTTATGCTTGAGGCCAAGAAAGGCGACAATGCAGGTAGACCTACTTATGCTGTGAGAACTTTCCATAGTGCAGAGGAAGTTAGGGTAGAACCCGTATAATATTTTCTAGATTTGGCTTAATGCCGACAAGTTCAAAAAAGAACCACGCTAATCAGCGTACTGAATTTGTGATGGTCAATCAGGTTCGCATCTTCCAAGTGGTCGGTATAGGGCTTTTCGCCTTCTTGCCGAGCGTCAGGCTTTAGAGGCATTAAAAAGGCACTGCTTCGCTGTCTGCCAGTTAGATCAAATATTAAGCAGGCTTTGGTTTGATGCGGCTGCTGGCGCAGTCATTGGCGGTTGGCAATTCAACCCTTCCCAAACAGGTTTACCTATTTAGAGTTATACGTATACCCAATCATGCAAACTAGTTGGAGAATGTTGCTCTGTAACTACTTGGCCGGAGAGCGACATGTTGGTCGACCGCTCCCGAAAGTTCGAAGACACGCGCGGAAGACCGGAAATCGTACACGCGATACAAAGAATACTGTTCGCAATAAAGCTTTGAAAACGCGAGCTCGTTATCTGACAAGTAAAATGGTTGATACTTTCCACTGCGAGTTGTTTTGACTTCAATGAATAACTCTTCATCTCGCCGAGGATCAAAAGAGCGAATATCGTAGCCAAGCCCATCGCCCCGCGTTTTGCTTACCCACTCAACTTCATCGACTAAGTCCTCGCGCCCTAGTCGCTGCATGCGGGATTGTTCGAAAGCCAGAATAAACTTTTCCCCTTGTTCCCCTAAAGAGCGATTGCGCATTTCACGCTCTGAAAAATTAATGTGACGGCCAGTAAAATTCCTGTCGGGCACTTGAATTGGAGCGATACGCTCTGGAACCTCAGGATCGTAAACCTTCTCCCAGTCTATTACCGTCTGGGGCTCTTTAGCGGGCTCATCACCCACTTCAGCAAGCGTTACGAACGCTGGTTGATGCCCTGCGATATAGGCTAAGACCACGTCTCTTAGCTGAGACTGGTAATTGAACGCAGGCCTATATCCTTGAATATAGGGCTGCCCGAGCTCAACGAGAATTGCGCTGATGTTTTGGTGCTTAAACTCAATTGCGCCTTCAGAACGCTCAGAAACCTTATTCAGGAGCTCTCGCCGGTGGCGACTCTTATTGAATGGTTGGCCCGCAAGTTCTTTCTGAAGCATCACAAAGTAGTCTTGAACAATACATTCGCATTCTATCCAATTCCAACCATTACCCTGTGCCAGCAGCGCTTCTCTCTGCGTTGTCGATAAGTTATTGTGTAAAGCCGCAATCAGTAGATTTCTGGCAACTTCATTATGCAAGAGCTCGAATAGTTCCTCATCCAGAAAAACATACTCTATGTGCTGTTTAACGGTGCCTGGACCCGAAACCGTCTTGAGGGTTGTGTAGCTTTGTCGCTGTCCCATACGAATCTTGTGATGCCAGAACCCGCCGCTTCGAAGGTGAAAAAAGGGGAGGTGCGGGTTTTCGCGGTCAGCTTCTGCTGCGATTTTTATAAACTCAATGCGGTACCGATCCAACAAAACAGAATCGAAGCGAATCACATTATCGGTGATTTTATCTTCCTGAATGAGGTGAATAACTGACAGCAACATAGCCACCTTATGAGGGCTCTTTTCACCACCCCCATAGGTATTCATTCTTAACTGGGAGAAACGTCGCTCGTAATCGAGTAGGCTCATCGCTAGCTCCAGTAGTTAGCTTTCTCTGGAATGATCCAGCGCACACCGCCTCGGGGATCAATACCCTCTTCTTCATATCGCGGAATCAAATGGATATGCAAATGCGGCACCGTTTGCCCTGCCGCCGCACCATCATTAATTCCTACGTTAAACCCCAGAGGAGTGTATAGATTATCTAGAACTTTTTTCTGAACATTCACGAGACTAAGCAAACCAAATTGCTCCGTTTGATCAAATTCGAAAAAGGATCCCGCATGTTTTCTAGATATGATAAGAGTGTGACCCTCAGTGACTGGAAAACCATCCCTGATCACGAATCCATGCTCATTACCATCTATAACCCTTCCTTCAGAATCATGCACTAAAAGGTCGCAAAAAGGGCATGGATTTGGCTCGTTAGATTCCATAGTTCGTTCCCAGTTTATTCGATACTTATAAGCTTGCGATAATGAGTATCCATGAGTTTATCTCCCTTCACTTTGGTCATGAAGTGTGAATCGCCCCTGATCTACCGGATACATTTTAGCTAGCTGAACTAGCGCAACGAAAGGTGTACCTTGAAATCGGTCCTATCTTGGCCACTTCATGCTTACATCATGCGGCCATACAATGATTTCAACACCATGATCTGATGTTGTTGGACGCTCGGTCTAGGTGACATCTCATGTCGAAGTACCCTCTAATTATCGACTTCGAAGGTTCTTATGATTATAAAACTGCTTTATCTGTACTCACCCTCTAGTATCAGTGCACTTTAGGACTCGTGCGCTCCGGCAATACCTTTTGCTAGGTTTTGATCGGCCTGATAAGGGAAAGGGACTTCAAAGTCTTTATACTTTCCTGAGTCGAGCACCTTCAGCATGCGCTTGATTGATTTAAACGGAACCTGCGCGGCTCTTGGATTGTAGAGGAAGGGGATGATCGCGCCGCCGGGTTCGACATAGGTGCCATATTCCACATAGGTCCTGTCAGGCTGATCGGTCGGCAGGTATTTCCAGAAGCCTTTGATGATTTTCATCGGCTCATGGCCAATGGTGTTGATCAATCGCTCCGCCAGACCAAACTCCAGCATAAACTCGCCTGTTGCCAAATCCACCTCGATGACTGTTTCTGCACAGGCTTCACGGTCGTTAAAAACCGGAATCTTGTATTGCATGCAGTTGATGTAGTTTGTTTCCGAGAATTTCTTGGCTTGATATGAAGTCTTGACGCTGTCCATCCAGTCTTTCAGGCCATCGGCATCAAGA
The DNA here is from genome assembly GCA_006212045.1 of Oleiphilus sp. Lineage (GTDB taxonomy): Bacteria > Pseudomonadota > Gammaproteobacteria > Pseudomonadales > Oleiphilaceae > PZPK01. The sequence continues at coordinate 6,600 of PZPK01000039.1, forward strand.
TTGATGGCGATTAACTCGTGCATCGGGAAGGGCGCGATAAACGTGGCTTTGCAGTATTTAAAACCGGTTTCTTCTTTATTGCTTCTTGCCAGCGCCTTTTTCAGATCTTTCGCTTCTTGTTCGGCGCTTTGTACTTCCTCCCGCGAAGCGTTTTCTTTTTGGAGTCTGGCGAGAGTTGCTTCGATCTCGACCAGATTAGATTCATATCGGGACGCCTCTTTGCTCTGTGTGCTTTTTTGGCGAACGCGGCACTCAACCTTAATGCCATCTTCGTCGATCTCCACTTCCCAAGGGCGTTGTTCTTCCGCATGACATGCGCCGGTGCTTATCAGTAGCACTAAAAATACAAACCAACTCCCTGGATACATCTTGTCCATTTTTTACCTGTTTCTTCAAATAAAGATTGAATTGCTAACGAGCGAATAAGCCAATTTCGAATGTTATCCGACTCTTTGGCAAAAAAATGAGAATCGGAAAACAATTTATCAAGGGAACTAAGCTGAGCCTTAGCGAGTATCGCGCCATGCTGCCACATTAAAACGGGTATTGGGTTCTCGCCTCAGTAAATTCCAACGGTATCTGTTCATTGAGTTATTCCTATGCCACCTCGCCAAAGCTCACAAACCCCTCAGCGGCAACTTACTTCTTGGTACCCGCCATTTGTGCAATCAACTCTCGCGTGAGGGCGTTAAGTTCTCTGGAAGGGTGTTCGAATTTGAGTCCGGCGTGGTAGAGGACAACATTGCCCATTTTTACCGGTTCCAGCCGGACGACGCGGGCGCGCAGTTTGAGGGTAAATCCGCCATCTGTGGTGCTGATAACGGACTCCAGGGATTGCCCGATCTGTAAAGGGTCGGGGACCGTTACACCCATGCCGCCCGCAGAGATGTCGTCTAAGGTGGCATGCAGCTCGTCGGGCCCGTCGAACTGAATATCCAGATGCTGTGTCAGTCTGGCGTGTTGCCTGAGCCCCTCATTGTCGCCCGATTTTGCCAACTTCTTGAGAAGTTCTTCGAAGGCATCCTGATCTTTGGTGGCAATACTTGAAAAGCGCAGTGCGATCCCTTCCCCGGTTTGGGACGTTAATGCCCAGGTTCTCAGCACCTTTGCCTCCAGTTGGATGGAGGGGGTGCTTACTCCCGGCAGCAGTATTTGTACGGTATCGCCGGAATGCGTCTGTGCTTCGTTTGTAACGATAGACGCACCACCCCACGATATATTCTGAACACGCGCACTGACAGCTTCGTCGTTATCCGGCCATACGATTTTGATCGGGACCGACACGTTAAGACGCAGCTGTTTGCGTTTGTCTTCGGTTTTCTCTTCTGTCTCTGTTTCAGTTTTTGGGGGGGCCTCGGCCGCAAGCATTCGCACAAGTTCCAGCGCTTCGGCGACTAGATCTCTACTTTGCAAAAACAGGGACATTTTCTCTTTGCTGGTGTTTGTGGGCTTAAGAAATTCAGCCGAATCACGCAATGGGATAAACGCTGATTTTTGACGATGATGCGCCACACTGAGTGCTAAAAGCCTGACACAGCTCGCCAACTCTTCGCTCGAGGCTTCGTTCAGGATGGATTTTGCTCGATTTGTCATAGAGATTCCTTTAAGCAGAGTTTGCTGAGCTGTGTTCTGACTGCCATGTATCGATCCAATGCAGGCAAGCGCTTGCGGTCATCGGCCTGCCAATAAAGTAGCCCTGGCCGATAATGTCGCCGACACTGGCAAGCCATTGATAGGTGTCCTTATCCTCGATACCTTCGGCGACCGTATTCAAATGCAGGCCCAGACCGAGGCCCACGACACTCGCCATGGTATTTTTGGCCTTGTCCGACTCCAGAATATCCGTTAAAAGGCTTCGGTCAATTTTGAGCTCGTCGAGGGGCAGTTCGTTGAGCAGATTCAGCGAAGAAAAGCCGGTCCCGAAATCATCCATGGAAAAGCGGATACCAAGCGCCTTCAGTGCATTCATATGCTCGATAATGATATCGACACCCTCAATGGCACTGGCTTCGGTCACTTCAAATATGATGCGCGCCGGGTCCAGCCCATGGGTTTCAAACATACGGGTAACATCGCCAACAAAGCGCGGGGATATCAGATCAAAAGGAGAAATATTGATCGCAACACACAGGTTTTGGTGGCCTTGATCAAGTAATGTTTTTACAAACTTTGCCGCCTCGTCGCAGACAAAAAGCGTCAGACTATTGATCATCCCGGTGCGTTCGGCGTGTTGCACAATATCGAAAGGCGGGATATTTCCCTGTTCCGGGTGTTGCCAGCGCAAAAGCGTTTCAAAGCCCAGAATGCTTCGCGACTGAAGCCAGACTTTGGGTTGAAACACCAAGGTCATTTCCTTGCGTTGCATGGCGCCTGAAATGTCCCACGAAAATCGCCGCGACTCCAGGTAGCTTTGTGCTTGCAATTCATTGAAATCCACCCAGGGGTGGTAGGCGGAACACTCCGCAAGCCCGACACACGCATTCGCTATCAGGGAATTAATGCCATTCGAATCCAGCGTGTCACAGCGTTCGCGGGCACTTGCCAGACAGGGCTGTAAGGCCCAGTAGATTCCCTGAAACTCGAAGGGCTTGCCAAGCTCCCTTAATATAACGTCTGCTACCTCGTTCTGCTGTGCAGCGTCGGTTAATACCGAAAAGGCTAAAACCGGTGTATCGATTGACGCCAGAATATTCGAGGCAAGTGTGTGAGAAGAAGCACCAGGGCTCAATTTGTCAGGTTTGTTATCCGTATCCAATTCAACCAATTCGTCAGGAAAAACAGATTCGATGATCGTGGCAAGGTGCGCACTGAATGATTGCAAAAGCTGCTCGACTGCGCTGCTCCCGAGTGTGCACTCAATAAACCGAAAGCGTCGCAATTCGACAGCCCATACGTGTAATGCTTCTGTTGCATTCTGTTCCGGTGTGCGTTTTTCAATTGCAATCTCCAGCGCATTGGCAAATGCCGAACGATTGGGCAAGGCTGTGACAGGGTGTGTTCGTAATACCGAAAGCAAGCGCGATTCGGTTTCAATGAGCAGGTTTTTTTCTTCGATGAGTTTTTGCTGCGTTTCAATTTGCGAAACGTTCTCCAGATGCAGGCGCCGCCCCAGAATATAGGTGAGAAGCAAGGCATTGATCGCTAAGCCCCACAATGGCCCGCTGGTCCAGAAAGGGTTGGGGTTTAGCAGTCCAAAACCCTGGGCAAGTGAAGTGGATACGCCAATGAGCATAGGCAGCAATGCAAACAGGAAAAAACGGGAATAGGGGCGCCCGATAAAACAGGCGTGAATGGATACCAAGGGCAATACGATCAAAACGACAAATATCATCAGGAATGCCGCGCGCATGGCAACCTGGTTGTCAAACACAAACAGTACCGGTACAACCAGGGTGGCACTGGCTAAACCGAGAATCAGTTTGCGAGCAAGACCGCTTATGTTTAGAAAGTGATAGGTGAACATGGAAGCCGTGCCGACGTTGGCGGCAAGCAGTAAAGGCACCATGGAGTTCAGGATCGGGACGTTGGGCCACAATAGTTGTGTGCTGGCCCCATGCAGAATGAGCTGCAACAGCGTGCCCGCAATCAGACTGGCCTGATACCACAAATATTGTTTGTGCCGATAGGCCCTGTAGAGCATGCCATTCAACACGATCGCAAACACCAGTATTCCGAAAAATAGCCCTTTCAACGCAGCCTCGGCGCGATCGCTAATAAAAAAATCGCGTTCGGGCCAAAGCTCAAAAGATGGTTGCACCGGGCCGGGATGATTGACATAGGCATACAGGGATTGAGGCTCGGGCTTACCCTGCAAAGCGATGAGGAAAAAGGGGTGTTTGATATCCCGGGTATGGAAGGGTAACAGGTCCCCGTAGCGAAGGTGCTTGTATTGTCCCTCGTCCTCCTCGATATAGAGATCCAGTTTGTCGATATAGGGTTGGCGTATCACCAGTAGCCAGCGGGTATCGTCCGCCGTTTCCGGGATTGCAGGAAGGGACAACTTGTACCAGACGCCATGGTTCTGGAAACCGAGATTGGTCGTCCGGGTCGCCTGGGTCCATTGGCTTTGTTGCAATCGTGTTGCATTGAAATCTGTAGCTTCAGCGGTCGCGACCAGGTAGTCGACATCAATCTGGATCGCGCCCACGGAACGGGGCGCGTGGACTCCGGTTTGCACAAAGCCGATTAATACAATGACAAGCGAAAACAACAGCCAGTATCTGCCGTTTGCGGCTGCAATAGGGAATCGCGTGCCAAAGCCCCTGTTATTCGTCAAGGTAAGTTAAGCCTGTAAAAAGTCTCCACTTAAAAAGAATAGTCAAAGACCGCAAGAAACGCCGGTATTTATAGAGGACTATTGAAAAGGTCACCGAAGCGGAGCTGACACATGGCTCGCTTCACTCTCTTCCTTTCTTGTAATCGAACACGCTCTCTTTTACCGACTCCATCGCGACAAAGGTTTTTGTGTGGGAGACATGGGGCAGGGTTGAGATTTTTTCGGCGAGTACTTTCCGGTAGTCGGGCATGCTGTGCGTGCGGACCTTGAGCAGATAGTCAAAATTTCCGGCGATCATGTGGCACTGTTCGACGTCGCCGATTTTCGCGACCGCCTGATTGAAAGCATTCAATGCACCTTCGCGGGTGTCTTCGAGCGTGACCTCTATGAACACGATGTGATCCATGTTCAGGCGGATCGGGTCCATCATGGCGCGGTAGCCGACAATGTAGCCTTCTGCCTCCAGACGCTTGACGCGCACCTGGGTCGGGGTTTTGGACAGATTGATTTTACGTGCAAGCTCGCTGATGCTGATCCGGCCGTCCGAAGACAGGATCTGCAGGATGGCATGGTCGTAGCTATCGAGGTTGCGTACTTCTTGTGAACTGGTGTTTTTGTTATTTTGTACCATATGCACTGCCAAAAGTTGATTATTAGGTCAAAAGACTAAGCTGATTCGCTTAGTATGAGTTTTGCTGAATTTGTATGTCAACTTGAAACAGGTTAGGTTTGAAGTTCGGATTTGGTACAAGGCGTTCAAAACACCAATCAAACAATAAAAGGAAGGATAACTATGAAGCTACTCAAACTAGCGGGCATCCTCGCAGGCGCATTAACGGTTATGGCCAGTGTGACGGCTCAGGCAGACCAACTTGATGATGTGATCAAACGCGGCACACTCAATTGTGGCGTGGTGCTGGACTTCCCTCCGATGGGGTATTTTGACAAAGACAACAAGCCGGCCGGCTTCGATGTGGATTACTGTAATGATCTTGCCGGGGTGCTGGGGGTTGAGTCCAATGTCCTGAACCTGACCTGGGGCGATCGCATTCCCTCGCTGATCTCCGGTAAGACAGATGTGGTTATTGGTTCGACGTCCGATACCCTGGAGCGCGCCAAATCTGTCGGCTTCACCTATCCCTACTTCGTTTTCAAGTTTCAAACCATCTCCAAAAAAGGCACGCCTCTCAAGTCTTTTGACGATCTGAAAAACCTCAAGGTTGGTGCCGCGTTGGGTACTACCTATGAGACGGAATATCTGGCGTATGCCGAGAAAAATGGCTGGGGCAAGTCCAACTATACCTCGTTTAAATCCGAGAATGACGCTTACCTGGGCCTCTATCAGGGCAAGGTGGATGCGATCATTTCCACTAACACCAATATTGCCACCAAGCTGCAGACAGAAGAGTTCAAAGACTATGTCGCTGGCCCTTATGTGCCGAACTACGACGATGTTGTGGGTCTGATTGCCAAGCGAAGTGAAGTGGCCTGGATCAACTACCTGAACCTGTTTCTGGTCCATCAGATTCGTGGTGGCAATATGAACAAGCACTACAACACACACTTTGGTTCGGACGCACCGGCGGATCTGATCCAGTCTTTACGCGATAACAAGTAGACACGTAAACTGGCGGGGCGTATGTTCGTTACCGCCAGTCTTTCCTGTTAAAAATTTCTCACCTCTCTTGCCCGGTTTGTTTATCGGCGCAAGAGGGCACTGACACGAGAAGGATAGGAATGAATTACGAATTTCACTGGAATATCGTTCTGCAAAAAATGCCCGAGCTCTTGCACGGGGCATTTGTCACCTTGCATGTCTCTGTGTTGTCCATGGTGCTCGGCATTGTAATTGCCGTTTTTCTCGCCATTGCCAAAATGAATCAGGTGAAACCCTTCAATTATGTGGCGATTACCTGGATTGAGATCGCACGTAACACCCCCGCCCTGTTCCAGATTTACATGGCCTACTTCGGACTTGGCGCTTTCGGCATTCACCTGAGCCCCTACATGGCCGTATTGAGTGCGCTGGTATTCATTAACGCGGGTTATCTGGCCGAAACTTTTCGGGGCGGCTTTCAATCCATTCCCGATGCCCAATACAACGCTTCCAAGTCGCTGGGCATGACCAATGTGCAAACCTACCGTTATATCATTCTGCCGCAGATGTTCCGGCGTATTTATCACCCGATGACGAACCAGTTTGTGTGGGCGATTCTGATGAGTTCACTCGGGATTCTGGTGGGCATGAACGAGTTGTCCGGTGAAACGCAACGGCTGCAATCGCTGTCGTTCAGAACCCTGGAGTTCTTTATCGTCACCGCGGTGCTGTATTACATCATCACTAAATTCGTGTTGTTGAGTTCGGCGCTGATTTCCAAACGGCTGTTCCGGGGGGAAATCTGATGGGCGGACTCTTTACTCCTTTATCCTGGAACGACGCAGGATTTATTCTCACCGGTATCTGGAACACGATTCTGATTTCCGGTGTGTCGATCCTGATTGGTACTGTGCTGGGCGTGCTGATCGGTTTTGCGCGTGCCGAGAGCAACAAGACCGTGAACTTTTTGCTGGGCAGTGTGCTCGATGTACTGCGCAGTGTGCCGCTTATTATTCAGCTGATTCTGTTCTCTACCTTTATGGGCGTGATGGGCTCGCCGCTACCGCCGTTTTTCGCGGGTACGATCGTGCTCTCGCTCTATACCATGGCCTTTATGGGCGAGGTGTTCAGGGGCGGCTTTGAGAGTGTGCAGAATTCCATGATCGTTGCGGCCCGCTCGCTGGGCATGACCTACTGGCAGGCGCTGCGTTATGTGCGCTTTCCGATTGGTTTGCGCTCGGTGTTTCCGGCCTGGCTGGGCGTGGCGCTCAGTGTGATCAAGGATTCTGCGCTGGTATCGGTGATCGGCTATATGGAATTGTTGCGCACCTCCGAGCAATTGATTTCGCGGACGCAGCAACCGCTGGAGATATTGATCGGTGTGGGCATCTTCTATTTTATCATCTCTTACCCCTTGTCCATGTATGGCAGACGTGTCGAAAGGAAAAACGCTTTATGATTCAGGTGCAAAATGTACGTAAGTCCTTTGGCGATCTCGAAGTGCTCAAAGGCATCGATGTTGAGGTGCAAAAAGGGGAAGTGCTGAGCGTGATCGGCGGCTCCGGCAGTGGCAAGTCGACCCTGCTCTATTGCATCAACGCTATCGAAAAAATTCAGGGCGGCAAGATCCTGGTCGACAATATTGATGTGCATGACAAAGCCACCAACAAAGACCAGTTGCGGCAGAAACTGGGGATGGTGTTTCAGCAATGGAACTCCTTCCCGCATATGACCGTGCTGGAAAATGTCGCGCTCGCGCCCCAGGTGGTGAAAAAAATGTCCAAGGCCGAGGCCATCGAGATAGCCAAAAAAGAGCTTGAGCATGTGGGTCTGGGAGACAAGTTTGATGTCTATCCCACTAAAATGTCGGGCGGGCAGCAGCAGCGTCTGGCCATCGCACGTGCTCTGGCCATGCGCCCGGATTACATGCTGTTTGATGAGGTGACCTCGGCACTGGACCCGGAGCTGGTCGGCGAGGTACTCGATACCCTGCGCGTGCTGCGCGAAGAAGGCATGACCATGATTTGTGTCACCCATGAGATAGCCTTTGCCCGCGAAGTCTCGGACCAGGTCGCGTTTTTCCATCAGGGCGTGATTGAAGAAATTGGCCCGCCCGAGCAGGTGATCTCCAATCCGCAGAAAGAAACGACCCAATCGTTCCTGAGTAAAGTGCTCTCTTAAAAAAATGGGCTGCCGGTTCCTGGCGGCCTTTCTACTGAATTGACTAAGGAATTAGCTCTGATGACGGATCAGCGTCGCGCAGTTCTGCTGGCTTTTACCGCGGTGTGTTTTTGGTCCACCGTGGCGGTCGCGTTTAAATTATCGCTGCGTTATCTCTCGGTCATTGAATTGCTCCTGCTCTCGACGCTTGTTTCGACGCTTGTACTGGCGGTAATTCTGTTGGCGCAGTCGAAGTTTCGGCAGGTGTTTGCCTGTACCGGGCAGGAATATCGACTGTCTCTGATGCTCGGCATGCTCAATCCCTTTCTGTATTACCTGATTCTGTTTAAGGCCTATGATTTGCTGCCGGCCCAGCAGGCACAGCCGATCAATTACACCTGGGCGATAATGCTGTCGATTCTATCGGTGCCCTTTTTGAAGCAGAAGATTTCCGCCCGCCAGGGTGTCGCTTTGTTTGGCGGCTATTTGGGCGTGGTGGTCATTGCCACTAAAGGTGAACTGACACAATTGGAGTTCACCAGTCCGTTCGGAGTGTTTCTGGCGCTTTTAAGCACGGTGATCTGGGCGCTGTACTGGATCTTCAATACGCGCGAGAGCCGCGATCCAGTGGTGGGTTTGTTTGTGAATTTCTGCTTCAGTCTGCCGTTTATTTTCCTATACTACCTGTGGACGGGAGAATACCGACCGCTGCCGCTGGAAGGCATTCTGGGTGCGGCCTATATCGGCGCATTCGAGATGGGCATCTGCTTTGTGCTGTGGCTCAAGGCGATGAAGCTGACCAACAGCACCGCACAGATCAGCAGTCTGATCTTCCTGTCGCCGTTTATGTCGCTGGTGCTGATCAGTTATTTTCTGGGCGAGACGATCGAAGTGGCAACGCTGGCTGGCCTGGTCATGATTGTGGCGAGCATTCTCTATCAGAACAGCGGGCAAAAGGCATAATGCCTGAAAATACAGAATTTGAAGAGCTATTTGGTTTGCTGGAGTGTTTCAAATAAGCCTATAAGGGTTGCGAAGGCGCAATAATAATACGAAATGACCTTTCGTGTTTGTGTACAGTGTGAGCAGTGGAATTTACCAGAGGTGCTTACCGTATGTCGTCAATCGAAGCTGTCAGAAAAAGTATCCGTGCTGCGCACCTGAAGAGCGAACACGAGGTGCTGTCCAGTTTGGAGCAAAGCTCCGGCATCTCCCTGCAGGATCGCCAGGCGATCCGGAATCGGGCAATTGCCTTGATCGAGGATATTCGTCGCGACGACAAGCCCGCACTGTTGGATATTTTCCTTGCCGAATATGGCCTTTCAACGGATGAAGGTGTCGCACTGATGTGTCTGGCCGAAGCCCTGATGCGTGTGCCCGATGCCGATACACTCGACGCCCTGATCGAAGACAAAATCGCCGGAGCTGCATGGGCGGATCATCAGGGGAAGGCCGACTCGGCCTTTGTGAATGTGGCCACTCAGGCGCTGCGCCTGACCGGTAAAGTACTCGAAGAAACCTCGGCTTCGGGGTTGAATCGCGCATTCAAAAGCATGCTCAAGCGTTTGGGCGTGCCGGTGATTCGCACCGCCGTGAAACGCGCCATGCAGGTGCTGGGAAGCCAGTTTGTGTTGGGCGAAACCATCGAAAGTGCCATTAAGCGCGGTGATGTTTTGGCCCGAAAGGGATACACCTATTCCTATGACATGCTGGGAGAGGCTGCGATCACCGCGGCCGATGCCAGTAAGTATTTCAATGCCTACCAATCGTCCATACAGGCGCTGGCGAATCATGCCCATCAGGATTCAGTGGCGGCCAATCCGGGTATTTCGATCAAGCTGTCTGCATTGCACCCGCGTTATGAGCATCGCCAGTGGCAGCGTGTCACAACGGAGTTGGTTGAACGTTGTCTGGCGCTGGCACTCATGGCGAAAGAGGCCAACATGGGGCTGAACATCGATGCCGAAGAAATGGATCGTCTGGATCTGTCGCTGGACGTCATCGAGGCGGTCCTGCGCGACGAGCGGCTGGCGGGCTGGGATGGTTTTGGCGTGGTGGTGCAGGCCTACAGCAAGCGCGCGCCCCGGGTGATTGACTGGCTTTACACCTTGGCTGAAAGTCTCGACCGGAAAGTGATGGTGCGTCTGGTCAAAGGGGCCTACTGGGACACGGAGATCAAGCGCGTGCAAGTGGAAGGTTTGTCGGATTTTCCGGTGTTCACGCACAAGAGTGCAACTGACAGCTGCTATGTTTACTGTGCCGAAAAGCTGCTCGGGATGACCGACCGGATCTATCCGCAGTTCGCCACGCATAATGCGATTAGTGTGGCGACGATCCTGCAGCTGGCAGGCAAGGATACCCCGTTCGAATTCCAGCGTCTGCATGGCATGGGCGAGGTGCTGCACCGCATTGTGCGCCAGCGGGAAAACGTGCGCTGCCGCATCTATGCCCCGGTCGGGCCGCATCGTGAGTTATTGGCCTATCTGGTCAGACGCTTGCTGGAAAATGGCGCTAATTCCTCTTTCGTGAACCAGATCGTCGATACCTCGCTTCCGGCTGCTGAAATTGCCGTAGACCCTTTGGTGGCCTGCAAAGCCGACCTTGCCAAGCCGCGCCAGGTGCTGAAAGCGGAGGAACTTTTCGGGAGCAAGCGGAAGAACTCGCGCGGCTGGGATCTGCACAATGAGGCCGACCTTGAGGAAATTGAGTCGGCCAGAGGCCCCTATAAACAGCATCAGTGGACGGGCGCTCCTTTGATTGTGAATGCGGTACAGGGGGACGAGAACATCACCGTTACCAACCCGGCCGACCCCTCGGATGTAGTGGGGTCGGTGTTGTATGCCAATGCCAAAGATGTGGCAGCAGCGATTGAAAGCGCGCGGACCTGGGACGACATTGCACAGGCGCACCGTTCGGAAGTGCTGCGCAAAGCCGCAGATCTCTATGAGCAACACTTTGGAGAGATTTTCGCATTGTTGACGCGTGAAGCGGGTAAGGTCACGGCGGATGCGATCGCTGAACTGCGCGAAGCTGTGGATTTTCTGCGCTACTATGCGGATCAGGCCGAGGCCCTGGAAGGCGCTCAGCCCCGCGGCATCTTTACCTGTATTTCTCCCTGGAACTTTCCGCTTGCGATCTTCACGGGGCAGATAGCCGCCGCGCTGTCGGTTGGCAACGCTGTGTTGGCGAAACCTGCCGAATCGACCTCTCTGTGCGCGCATCTGGCTGTGAGCCTCTTGCACCAGGCAGGCGTACCAAAGGCCGTGCTGCAACTGTTGCCGGGTGAGGGTGCGGTGGTGGGGGCGGCGCTGACAGCCAGTGCCGCGATTAACGGCGTTTGCTTTACCGGTTCGACCCTCACCGCCCAGCGTATTCATCAAGGTATGGCTGAGAAGGCTCCCGTCACTGCGCCATTGATTGCCGAAACCGGTGGCCTGAATGCCATGATTGTTGATTCCACGGCGCTGCCTGAGCAGGCCGTCAGGGACATTATCACCTCGGCATTTCAGTCGGCCGGGCAGCGTTGTTCGGCCTTGCGTGTGTTATATCTGCAAGCTGATATCGCAGAGACTTTTCTGGAGATGCTGTTTGGCGCGATGGACGAACAGGTGTTGGCGGCCCCCTGGTTGCTGTCCACGGATATCGGGCCGGTGATAGATCAGGCCGCTCAGACAAAAATCAATGCCCATATTCAAACTGCGAAAGCCGACGGCAGGTTGCTAAAGCAGCTGGATTGCCCCGAAACGGGTGCATTTGTTGCGCCGGCGGTCATCAGGGTGAATGGCATTGCCGACCTTGCAGAAGAAATATTCGGGCCGGTGTTGCACGTGGCCACCTACGAGGGGCCACAACTTGATCGCGTCGTAGATGAGATCAATGCCTCCGGATTCGGGCTCACTTTTGGCTTGCATACGCGTATCGACGAGCGGGTTAAAAGCATCACTTCGCGACTCAATGTCGGCAATATGTATGTCAATCGCAACCAGATCGGCGCAATTGTTGGATCACAGCCCTTTGGTGGAGAAGGCTTGTCGGGCACCGGCCCCAAGGCCGGCGGCCCGCATTATGTGAAACGTTTTACCAGGGATGTGGCTTTGGAGTGCTATCCGGTGGAGACGGCCCCAGGTATCTCTTTCACAGAGGTGCAAAACGCCATTCAAGCCATGGCTCCGGTTGAACACCAGAAGCTCGCTTCACAAGAAATGCCCGGGCCAACAGGAGAAAGTAATGTGCTTTCGACCTTCTCCCGAGGTTTGATTCTGTGTCTCGGGCCGACGCTGGAGACGGCCATGCGACAGGCCAATATCGCACGTGAGAATGGCTGCAGGGCTTTGGTCGTTGTGCCCGGCGCGCAAGGTGAAGACTGTCTGGATGGCTTTCTTGAACGTGATGCGCTCACAAGACTGCAAGGTTTCGATGCGGTGGTGGTATGGAGTGACGAAGCCGACCAGCGGGCCATTCGCAAGGCGCTGGCGCGAAGAGAGGGAGCCATTTTGCCTCTGTTTATCGAAAAGGAGATGGCCAGTCGATGTCATCTGGAGCGCCATATCTGTATTGATACTACGGCCGCCGGAGGCAACGCCGAGTTACTGGCAATGCCTGGCTAGTTGGGACATGCGTAGTGAAGATTGTATTCGAAGGTACTCGATGTTTATCAGGCAGTCTCTTCTTGTCTAAAACGTAATTTTCGAATCCAGAAGTTGAGTCCCACGAAAGCCAACAGCATTAACGCCATTGTTGGCTCTTCTACCCTTCTAATCCAGGCATGCTTCAAACCTTGCGCGACAACAAAATTAAAATTTTCACAGTCGTAGATGGCGCAAGCAGAAGGTTCAGGGCCGGTGTTCAGCCAATCTCCTTCGCTGGCTGGCTCGCCGAAATCGCGAGTGCCGGTGAGAAAAAATGTATTGTCTCCGCCAAAATCGATCATAAAATTAGAGGTTCCTGCATACTTTGGTAGCATGCCGAAGAAACCGCTGATCCCAGAGACCGAAGGTGAATTCAGGTCATACGCTCCCGCACTCGAATAAAAGCGCCAGGATACGTAATCGTCTCGTGCAACTTGATTACCTGGAGTGTAGCTGTCATTTAAAGTCAGAACGCCTCGTGCAAGGTAATCACAGCCCGCGTCGCAAGCCCCGAAAAAGTCGTAAATAACGACCGCATACGCTTTTGATGTTGACAATGAAATGAGGGTAAAGAACAACAGAGAAAGAATTTTTCGGCGAAGTATCATGGGATCCCTTGATGTCATTCTTATTATCAGCTGGTTGGAAAGATCCTCACTCGAAGTAAGGAATTATTCATTTGCCAACAACTTGATGTTGTTCTCGGGGATACTTCTGGCCCAGAACAGACTTGGGATCTTAAACAGGCGGAAGGTTCGTTTCTGCCAAGTAGGTCAAATTAACGTGGATAGAATTTTGATCCATCAGGATCAAGCGGCTTAAGGATGCCTCAATAGCCTTGAATAACTCCTCATAAAATTCATTGGCGGCAAGCGCTTGTTCATTTGCCTTGATGCAAACGAACCAAAGATCAAGCGCCCACAGCTGGCCTCTTAACTATCCTTTAGCAATCTTGCGACGAAGCTGGTTTCCAAACCACTCGTCGCTCCCGCGCAGGCGGGAGCCCATTGTTTTACGCATTATCGAACTTGGGCATTAGCCCCCACCTTGCTGGCGAGCGCTTGTTCATTTGCCTTGATGCAAACGAACCAAAAATCAAGCACCCACAGCTGGGTGCTGCGCACTTCCCTCCGT
>PZPK01000018.1 GCA_006212045.1 Oleiphilus sp.
GTCTTCGACTGCGTCGAGTCCCGGCCAGTGGGCAGAGCCCGCTGTCGCTTCAGTCCTTTTAAAGCCAAACTATTGGCTTTAAATTCGTTGGCACCGATCCGGTATTCTCGCTGGATCCAATGCGGCCGTTCAGTATAGGTATTCGCATTCGACACCGCAACCGCGCCTGTTGTTTATATTGAGGTTGCGCAGGGTAATTACAAGTGCAGCACTGCTCTTTAAAGGTTTTGGTTCAGGACGTGGTTTTAACTGGGGGGGTGGATTATGGGGTATGGATGACGGCGTCTTTGGCATGCGCATCCTGTAACTCGCGCATGAGTTTTTGGCTGCCTGATAGCGAAAGAAGCAGCGGCTTGAAACGTGCTTTGAATTTGGCTGGCTTGCTTTTGTTTTTTCTTCTTTGATCAACCAAAGGTTTGCCGACAAATTTTTCCAGCCGTTTGAATTCTGAATCGTCTTTCAGCATTTGATCATAATTGATCAGGATTCTTTCTTGCGCAGGAACTTCACTCAGTAGTTTTAGGATTTGCTGATTGTATTGCTTCCATGTCGCAAGCGCCCGCCAATACACTTTGTAGCCCGGTCTGGATCTGATGTAGTGTTTTGCGACAGATTCCGGGGAGCGAAACACAAGAATCAGCTTATGCTCGGGCAATCGACTTTCCCAAAAGGAATAGGTGAGTGTTTGAATCGGGTTTTTCATTCCCCAGTCAGGGTAGGAGGATTGGGCTTCGATGAGCTTTCCGATTCTTTCGGCATTCAGGCTTTGTTCGAGAAAGTGTTGTGGTACGTCCACATCCAGACTGAATACGCCCTTACTTCCGAGCAGACTGTTGTTGATTTCCCTCAGCAATCGGCCTTCACATTTTTCGGCGCCGTAGTCCTCTTCGCCGTCATTCAGGTCAAAGCCCATATTGATACCAGAGCCATGCAATAGTTGTGCGGTCAAGGTAGTTCCGGATTTGTGCATGCCTAGTACAATATAAATCATTCTCGAAACCTTTGGGCTGTCCGGTAAAAAGGCGCGAAAGTTTACCATGAGTTGAATGAGACTGCTTTTTCTTATTCATCACTTGTATATCTTGCTATAGTTCAGTCCAGAATTTGTGAGATATATTGTCAATTTTTACCTGTCCCCTCAGGATACTTTGAACAGGGATTTCTATGAAAATAGCGATGCTCGTGCACCGCTTTCCGAGCTTGTCAGAAACCTTTATTGCATTGCAGATCTCGGCGCTTAGTCAGAAAACTGATTGTGAGATTGAGATATTCAGTCTGGGGTCCCGTGGAGAGTCCAGTTGGCTGCCAAAGGGAACGGAGGCGGAACTGCAAAGCGTCAGGCTCCATTCTTTCGATCAGGAAGTGAAACGACAGCCAAAACTGTTGCGCTATCTGTCAGTCATCAAAAAATACCCTATTGCGTTTTTCAAGTACCTGATCATGCGTAACAAACCAGTGCGATTGAAGTCGCTGGTGAACGATCTGATGTTACTGGGGGATATGTCTCGTTTCGATATTGTGCATAGCCAATTTGCGACAATAGGAAACAATATCGTGGCCTACAAAAAACACGGCTTTTTACCTTCCAGTGTCAAATACTCCTGTGCAGTCAGGGGCTATGACATCTCCCGGAAGGATATGGTTAGTGCGATTAATTGGCAGGACATGTTTGAACATATCTCGCTTTTTTTGCCGGTGTGCCATTTCTTTGCCGGGAAATTGCGTGCCATGGGGTGCGAGCGCCCCATCGCGATTTGTCCCTCTCCGGTGAATACGCAGCAGCTGGCAGAGCGCGCTCAGATTACCCGCTCTGAAGAACCTGTTTGCATGGTTTCGGTGGGCAGATTGACTGAGAAAAAAGGCATCGACCTGGCGCTTCGCGCGTGTCGTCGCTTGCTGGATGCCGGTATCAAATTTGAGTACCACGTGATTGGTGGTGGGGAAGCACAGGAAATGCTATCCAAATTGAAAGATGAGTTGGATCTTGCTGCTAGCGTGTTTTTTCACGGTGCATGGGAAAGCGAACGCGTTATCGCATTCTATGATCAGGTTGATCTCCTGTTGGCACCCAGCAAAACTGCGTCCAATGGCGACTCTGAAGGCATTCCGAATGTGCTCAAGGAAGCGATGGTTGCGGGTGTTCCAGTGGTGTCATCACGGCATGCCGGAATTCCGGAACTTGTTGCGGATGGTGTGACCGGCTTTCTTTGTGAAGAAGATTCCGCGGATGATTTATTCCGTATCATCATGCACGCAGTTTCGCAGCGTCCCGATTGGAAGCGCATTGCAGAGAGGGCGCGCGCGAAAGTCTTGGAGGAGTTTGATCCGGCGGTGTGTGCGGAAAAACTGTATCTGGATTTCAATTCGTTGCTTGAGGTGAAAACTTGAGATTCTGCAGTCGATTGCTTGACGTTCAGTTAAGCCAATTCCCTCTATATCCCGGAAGCGTTTTTGTCCTGAGGTCGTGCGAATGAATATTCTTTTTTTCTCCAGGGTTTCAACTTTTTTCCCGGGGCGCATCGGCGGGGCCGAGACTTCGATGGCTTTAATGGCTGAGAAGATGGCAGAGTTGGGTCATAAGGTCTTTTACCTGACCTATGTGGAAAAGGATGAATTGATTGACCAGTCAAGCCTTGAACAGTTCAAGCCCGTGCAGATCATTCCCTATAGCGTCCCTCGTCGTGTGCGAAAGCTCCTGTTCAAGGTAAAGCCCGGCCGTAAAGAACGACGATCGCACTTCGAAAAATGCGTTGCGGAACTTATGGATCGCGAGAATATAGAGATTTTGTACAGCCATTATGATCGCGAGGCTTTGGGTGCATTTCTGAAGGTCCGTGAAGCGCATGATTTCAAGCTTGTGATGCGAATGGCTGGTTTGAAGTGGTATGAGGAAAGTCAGGATTCGGATCAAATCAAGGCAGATTACGAAGCTATTTTTCGGAACGTGGATGCCATTAATTACAATACACCAGGCTTGAAAACACTGTGCCATCAGCGAGCAGGGGAGATTTCCTTTGACTTGTCTCCAAGGCACGAATTTGTTGCAGATATTGGTGCCAGAGCAGTGCCAGTACAGCATGAGACCCAAGAACAGAATGAGGATGTGTTATCCGTTACGGTCGCAACCAGATTCTCAGGCTATCAAAAGCGACAGGACATACTGGTGAAGGCTGTCGCCTTGCTTGATCGCAGTGTCAAAATCAAGGTGACCATGATTGGTTCCGGTTCAGAACTCGGGAAAATTGAATCCATGATTGAGGACCTGGGCGTGTCTGATCAAATAAACATTATTCCTTTTATGCCCCAACCGGACCTCTGGCAGCAATTATGCCAGAGCGATTTGCTCTGCCACCCCTGCGAATACGAGGGTTTGAGCAAAATTATTGTAGAGAGCATGTTGCTGGGTTTGCCTGTGATGGTTTCAGATGTGCTGCCATTAAGTGATTATGTCGTCGATGGTGAAACCGGCTATCTGGTCGAAAATACTCCTGAAGCGTGGTGTCGACAGCTAACGCAAGCCTATAACGAAAGAAGCAGCTTAAGTGCTTTGGGAGAGCAGGCCAAAGCCTATGCGGAAGAGGCTTTCAATGTAGACAGGAATGCCGCGAATTATCTGAATGAGTTTCAGCGAATTCCCGCTTAGCAGAGCCCGAACAGTACATCTGTCAAAAAGGCGCCTTTAATCAGCAATGCAAACTGGGTGCGTCGTTGAAATCAAGTATCGCCGCCTTCAAAATCGGCCAGATACAGGCTGTTGTATATCCCATTTAAGGCTAGAAGCTCGTCATGTGTGCCTTGTTCCTGTATCTGACCATCCGCCATGACTATCAGGCGATTAGCTTTTTTGATGGTAGACAAGCGGTGCGCAATGACAATGGTAGTCCGGCCTTCCATAACGGTTTCTACCGCGTCTTTGATAATTTTTTCAGACTCGTTATCCAGTGCGGACGTCGCTTCATCCAGAATTAAAATAGGCGCATTCTTGAGAAATGCGCGCGCAATTGCGATACGCTGGCGCTGGCCACCGGAAAGTTTCAGGCCATTGTCACCGACGGGTGTGTCGAGCAGTTTGGGTTGCTCGGAAATAAACTCCCAGGCATGGGCTTTGATGGCCGCTTCCTTTATCTGCTCGTCTGTATATTCCGCGCCATAGGCAATGTTACTGCGAATGGTATCATCGAACAGCGTGACATTTTGACTGACGATAGAGATATGCCGCCGGAGGTTCGCCAGTTTAAAGTCCTTGATATTGATGTCATCAAGCTGGATGGAGCCACTATCCAGGTTGTAAGTTCGGGTAATCAGATTGGTCAGCGTACTTTTCCCGCTTCCGGACTTTCCTACCAGCGCGATCATCTCGCCGGGCTTTATATGCAGATTGAAGTCTTTCAGTACCCAGTCCTTACTCGAAAAATACTTGAAATTAACGTGCTCGATCTTGATGTCACCCTGAACGGAATCTTTCTCAATCGTGCCGCTGTCTTCCTCTACAGGTGTGTCGAGAATATAGAAAACCAGCTCGGCGCCAACGATGCCTTTCTGGATGGTGATGTGCACGCCGCTGAGTTGCCGCAGCGATTTGGGAATCAGGGCGACTGCGGTCAAGTAACTGATGAGCTGCCCTGTGGTCTGGTTTTCAAGGTTACCCGGTGTTAACAGCAGGAACACAATCAGTGCGACAGCCATGGCGACGACAAATTGCAGTATTGGTGTCGTCAGGGACTCCAGTCTTCTGACTTTCAGTTGCTTCTCGAAAATGTCTTCAACCGCATTGCTGTAGCGTCCTTGTTCATATTTTTCCGCACCAAATCCCCTGACCAGACTGTAATTGGATACCATCTCTTTGGTGACTTGCATTGCGATGCCAAGAGAGGCTTCGATTTTGCGGGAAATTTTCTTTAGCTGTCTGGTCGTATATGCCACAAGACCGGCAACAATGGGCGCGACAGCGACGAAGGTCAATGAAAGCTGCCAATCCAGATAAAACACATAGATGAGCAGAAAGATAATGGTTAGGCCTTCTCGTATCACTGTTTTTAGTGCGCCCGTGACCGCCGTAGTGACTTTGTTCACACCATTGTTGATGCGATGCAGAATCTTGCCTTGAAGGTTCTGGTCAAAAAACTCGGCTGGTAATTTTGAGATGTGCTCGAAGGTTTCCTTCTTCAGCGTCTTGACGAACATGGCACCGACATAGCCATTGTAGTAAGTACCGAGAAAGTGTCCGACACCTCGCACCGCAAACACTCCCATTGCCAGCAAAGGAAGGGTCCATCTTGCTTCGGAATCTTTGGATTCGATGGCATGTATGATGAGTTCCATCAGCTTTGCCAAAGCCGGTTGCGAGGCTGCAAATATGGCAAAACCGATTATGCTGAGTGCAAACGGCAGTTTCAGGGTTTTAAGGTAGCTGAGCAGGCGCATATAGACTTGAAAGCCGCTCATCGATGTAGCCTTGTCATCCAGTGCAAATACGGATTCTTTCTCTTTCATAGCCCCACTATTCTATATTCTGTCTAGAGCTCGACCCCTATTGTGCAGGGAGTAACGAGCAACCATTAGTTGATATGCTTACTGGCTGGCGTTCGATAGTCGAAAAGCCAATGATACAGGCATCATTTCACATGATCTCGTACAACCCGCGCTTTCTGCCTGGTCCAGTCGCGCTCTTTTTCAGTAGCGCGTTTGTCATATTCTTTTTTGCCTTTTACCAGGGCAATTTCACATTTCACCAGATTGTCTTTCCAGTAAAGTCTGAGTGCCACGCAAGTCTGGCCAGCCTGATTCATTTTGCCATGGATTTTACCGATTTCTTTTTTATGAAGCAGAAGCTTGCGCATGCGGGTCGGTTCTGCAACGACATGGGTGCTAGCGGTATTCAGAGGAGTAATGTGCGCATTCAGCAACCAGGCTTCGCCGTTTTTGAGGAATACATGGGCGTCGGTAAGCTGGGCCTTGCCTGCCCGCAGACTTTTTACTTCCCAGCCGGTCAGCGCAAGGCCAGCTTCAAAGGTATCCTGAATGTGGTAATCATGTCGCGCTCGCTTGTTGCTGGCGATCGTATTGCTTGGTTGCTTGCTCTTTTTCTGGGTCATGGAACCTGATGCTACATCTGTCTGTTCGAAAAGCGCTGTATTCTACACCAAGAACCTATTGGATGTTTTATTTCCGTGTAGCGCGATGCATGCCGGAGAGCTGAAGCGCGTAAATTATGGTTCGCGCTCTAGGCGAATTGGGGTTCAATGGTTAGAATAGCGCGGTTTTTGGAATACACTTTCGTTTATGTCCTTATCGATTCACCGCAGTGCTTTGGTGATGCACTCATCGGAACAGATGTTTACGCTGGTAAATGATGTTGTTTCCTATCCGGAGTTTCTGCCCTGGTGTGCCAGTGCGACCCTGCTGGAGGACGATGGCCGATCGATGGTTGCGAGGCTTGATGTCAGCAAAGGCGCAGTGCGTCAGTCCTTCACGACACGCAATCACTATGCAGAACCGGGTAAGATTGCGATGCGTCTGGTAGAAGGCCCTTTTAGTCGTTTAAATGGAGAGTGGCGGTTTATCGCTCTCGATGAGAGTGCCTCCAAGGTGGAGTTGTTATTGGAGTTTGATTTGAAGAAGAGCATCTCCAAAATGGCTTTCGGTCCGATTTTTAATCAGGCAGCCAATTCCATGGTCGACGCATTCTGCATGCGCGCGAAATCTGTGTATGGTTCAGGGAAGTAGCGGACAATGTCAAAGAAAATACACATAGAGGTCGCCTACGCGCGTCCTGACCTCCAGAAAATCATTGCATTGGAAGTACCGGAAGGAACCTCTGTTTTTGACGGCGCCTGCCAGTCAGG
This sequence comes from Oleiphilus sp., assembly GCA_006212045.1. GTDB lineage: Bacteria > Pseudomonadota > Gammaproteobacteria > Pseudomonadales > Oleiphilaceae > PZPK01. Next base: position 6,846 of record PZPK01000018.1, read on the forward strand.
AATAGAAAATGTCTTTCCGGAGATAGATTTCGAAACGGTGGATATGGGGCTCTTCGGAAAAGTCGTCAAAGCGCCGAAAACAGAAACACTCAGAGACGGCGACCGTATTGAGATCTACCGGCCATTGATCATTGACCCCAAGCAGGCACGACTGAACCGCGCGGCCAAAAAAACGGGAAGCTAGCCTGATGTTCCAGCTTGACTAATAAGCTGGATGTTCCTCCAGAACCGTGCCTTCATAGCGTTCAAATAGCTGGTCTTTGTAATACACCATGATTTTCTGTTGCTGTGTCTCACCACCCGCCAGCTGATAGGTGTATAAATAGGTTTCGTGATCTCGGTCAAACACGTTGGTAAGGACAGGGTTTCCCAGTACGAAGTGCACCTGGCGCTTGTTCATGCCGGGCTTGAGTTTATCCAGCATTTCCTGAGTGATGATATTGCCTTGCTGTACATTGATTTTGTAGACGCCAGGAAAAGAGCAGGCGCTTATCAGGACAGCGCTCAAGATCCATGCGGGTATGTGCAGGTGAAAGCGAATGCGGGCAGGAAAAAGCTTGTTTTGCATCTGGGGTTGAATTCCACTATCTTTGGTCGAAAATTTGGCTAGGGCGCGCATCATAACCGATTCGGGCCGGGACTCATAACAGGAATACGCGCTTCTATGGCAGACAATACCGAACTCAAGAAAGCAGGACTGAAAGTAACCTTGCCCCGGCTTAAGGTATTGGGCTTGCTTGAAAGTGCTGAAGACCACCATTTGAGCGCGGAAGATGTATACAAAGCGCTCCTTGAATCAGGTGATGATGTCGGACTGGCAACCGTCTATAGGGTGCTGACGCAGTTTGAAGCGGCTGGTCTTGTGTTGCGACACAATTTTGAAGGCGGTCATGCTGTATTTGAGCTGGCCAAGGACGAGCATCATGACCATATGGTCGATACAGCTTCGGGTCGAGTGATCGAATTCTGTGACCCGCTGATAGAGCAGCGCCAGAAAGAGATCGCGGAAGAGCATGGCTATGAGCTTGTGGATCACAGCCTGACGCTTTACGTTAAACCCAAATCCTGAACGGTTCTGGCCAAAGTGCCAGAATTGTCATTAGTCAGCCAGGCTGGACTCAAGCATTTCTCTTGCATGCGCCATGGTCTGTTCTGTCATCCGAATACCGCCCAACATTCGCGCTATTTCTTCCGCTCGGCTGTCACTGTTCAGCAGCGCAATTGAAGACTTCACCTCACCGTTTTCTTCCTGTTTGCTGATGTAGTAATGATGGTGTCCCTGCGAGGCCACTTGGGGCTGGTGAGTCACACAGATGATTTGCCCCTTTTCACCCAGCTCGCGCAGTAGCTTGCCAACGATTTGTGCGGTACCGCCTCCGATGCCAACGTCAACTTCGTCGAATACCAGCGTCGGAATTGCTGATCGCTCAGCGATTACCACCTGAATCGCCAGGCTGATACGAGAAAGTTCGCCGCCAGAAGCTACTTTTCGCAGGGCTTTTGCGGGTTGACCCGCATTGGTGCTCACCAGAAATTCGATGTTATCCAGACCATGCTGATTTATCTGGTGTTCTTCCAAAGGCTGCATCGCCACGTCAAACTTGACGCCCTTCATCTCCAGCAATGCCAGCTGGCCGGAAATATTTTGTATCAGCTGTTCGGCAGATGTACGCCGCTCTTGTCTTAATTGCTCCGCTGTTGCTATAAATCTGGCTTTGAGTGATTCAACTTCCTCGTTTAGGGCGTCCAGATCCTGTTCGGCATTCAGGGTACTCAGTTCTTCCTGCAGGCGGGAGTGGAGGTCTTCGAGCTCTTCAGGTCGACAATGATGCTTGCGCGCGATCTGATAAATGGCACTAAGACGTTCTTCGACGTTGTTGAGCCGTTCCGGGTCTACCTCAAACTGCTCCACAAAAGCGCGCAGGCTGGAACCGGCTTCTTCTATTTGGATTTCGGCTTCCTTGAACAGCGATAGGGCTTCGCTCAGTTTGTCGTTCTCACTTGGCAGGTGGCTCAGGGTATTCATGGCTCCATGCAGCATGGAGAGTAAGTTGTCTTCGCCTTCTGCGCTGATAGCAAGCGCCTGATGCGCCTGCCGAAGAAATAATTCAGCGTTTGAAAGCTCATTCTGCTCTTTTTCCAATGTGGCAGTTTCGTCTTTCTGCAGCGCTAGTTTATCCAGCTCTTCAACCTGAAACTGCAGCAGCTGCATACGAGCCTGGGTTTCGGACTGGTTACTTTGCAGCGCTGTCAGATGGCGCTCTTTTTTATGCCAAAGAACATATTGCTCTGATACTTCCCGGCTCAGAGGTTCAAGTTGACCAAAACTGTCGAGAATATGCCGGTGGTTATCTTTGTTCAGCAGGGATTGATGCTCATGCTGACTATGCACGTCAATGAGCAATTCGCCAATGGTTTTCAATGCCTGAAGTGGGCATGGTTGCCCATTGATGTAGGCCCGTGATCTGCCCTCGGAGGTAATAACCCGTCGCAGAATACATTCACCATCATCATCAAGATCGTGTTCTCGCAACCAGAGTTCGGCCTCTTCGTGCGCTGCGGTCTGAAACACAGCGGATACTTCTGCCTTGCTGCAGTTGTGGCGGACCATCGTAGTATCTGCGCGATCGCCCAGCGTCAGGCCGAGGGCATCCAGAATAATGGACTTGCCGGCGCCGGTTTCGCCGCTCAGGACGGACATGCCTTCCTGAAACACGACATCCACATGCTCGGCGATGGCAAAATTCTTTACGGTCAGTTGAGTTAGCATGGCGGGCTTACCTGAATTGTTCCGGAAAACATCAAACTACTGGATTGATAAACAGTATTCTAGATCCTTAATGGCAAGAATGCCAAGTAAAAAATTATCGGTGCAATATCCTTGAAAGTTTTTTGACCAGCCCCATATAGGCAGCAGCTGATTTTTCGGCCCGGGCGGGCAGAAAACGACATGAATGACTAACGGTTTAAATGACTGATAAGGGGGCGCTAGTGGGTGTCGAAGACCAGAACCTGAATACAGATGCAGACTCTGCGGAGAACGAAAACTTGGCGGAGCAGCAGGCAGAAGTGACGGAGTCGGTTGAAGCGCCGGCACAGGATGGCGAAGCGGCTTCCGGGGAGACGGGGGACATTAACTGGCAAGCGAAAGCCGAGGCCCTGGCTGATGAGGTGGCAACACTGAAAGATCAGGCTGTGCGTATTCAGGCCGAAATGCAGAACCTCCGGCGGCGCGCCGAAATGGATGTGGAAAAAGCACATAAGTTTGGCGTTGAGAAATTTGCCAAAGAGTTGCTCCCGGTGATCGATAGCCTGGAAAAAACGATAGAGGCGGAGAAGGAAAGTGGCAATGAAACGGGGCCACTGCGCGAGGGCGTTGAAATGACCTTGTCCATGCTGCTGGGTGGCATTAAGAAGTTCCAACTGGAACAAGTCGACCCGGTTGGCCAGCCCTTTGATCCTGCGTTGCATGAGGCTATGTCAATGGTTGACTCCCCTGATGCAGAGTCGAACACGGTGATCGCTGCCATGCAAAAGGGCTACACATTGAGTGGTCGGTTGATTCGCCCGGCGATGGTCATGGTGGCCAAGTAGACCGGGCCCTGACTGGCAAATAATGTGTCACCGCGGGCCTTGAATTCGCAGAAAGCGACCTAACATAGTGACTAAATTGAAATAAAGCCGACGATAGTTGGCGAGCAAAGACGAATAAGCGGAGCTGAACATGGGCAAAATTATTGGAATAGATTTGGGAACCACAAACTCCTGTGTGGCGGTTCTTGATGGAGACAAGGCAAAAGTCATCGAGAATGCTGAGGGTGATCGTACCACGCCATCCATTGTGGCATATGCAGACGGTGAGACACTGGTAGGTCAGCCAGCCAAGCGGCAGGCAGTGACCAATCCGAATAACACGCTGTTTGCGATCAAGCGTTTGATTGGCCGTCGATTCGAAGACGATGTCGTTCAGAAAGACATTGCGATGGTGCCCTACAAGATCGTGAAAGCGGACAATGGTGATGCCTGGGTTGAAGTGGCTGGTGACAAAAAAGCACCGCCACAGGTATCGGCTGAAATTCTGAAGAAAATGAAGAAAACGGCCGAAGACTTCCTTGGTGAGAAAGTCACCGAGGCAGTCATCACTGTACCTGCGTACTTTAATGACTCGCAGCGTCAGGCAACGAAAGACGCAGGCAAAATCGCAGGTCTGGAAGTGAAGCGAATTATCAATGAGCCGACTGCGGCTGCATTGGCCTATGGTCTGGACAAGTCAAAGGGTGATTCGACTGTCGCTGTTTACGACCTGGGTGGTGGTACTTTCGATATTTCAATCATCGAAATTGCCGATGTTGATGGTGAGAAGCAGTTTGAAGTTTTGGCTACCAATGGTGACACCTTCCTCGGTGGCGAAGACTTTGATATGGCACTGATCGACTATCTGGCAGAGCAGTTCAAGAAAGACAGCGGCATGGACCTGAAAGGAGATGCTCTGGCGATGCAGCGTTTGAAGGAAGCTGCGGAAAAGGCAAAAGTCGAGCTTTCCAGTGCGCAGCAAACAGATGTGAACTTGCCATACATCACTGCCGATGCCTCCGGGCCGAAGCATTTGAATGTGAAGCTGACACGCTCCAAGCTTGAATCTCTTGTAGAAGATCTGGTCGAGCGCAGTCTGGCACCTTGCAAAACAGCATTGAATGACGCTGGTCTGAGTGCTTCAGAGATTGATGATGTGATTCTGGTGGGTGGTCAGACCCGTATGCCTCTGGTGCAGAAGAAAGTTGAAGAGTTCTTCGGCAAAGAGCCGCGCAGGGATGTCAACCCGGATGAAGCGGTCGCGATTGGTGCAGCAATCCAGGCAGCTGTATTGTCGGGTGATGTGAAGGATGTTCTGTTACTGGATGTCACGCCTCTGACACTGGGTATCGAAACAATGGGTGGTGTTGCGACACCTCTGATCGAGAAGAATACGACGATTCCGACCAAGAAATCGCAGACTTTCTCGACGGCTGAAGATAACCAGACAGCAGTGACGATTCATGTGGTTCAGGGTGAGCGCAAGCAAGCCTCGTCCAACAAGTCGCTGGGCCGTTTTGATCTGGCAGATATTCCTCCTGCGCCACGTGGTATGCCGCAGATTGAAGTTACTTTCGACATCGATGCCAATGGTATTCTGAACGTGTCGGCGAAAGACAAGGCCACTGGCAAGGAACAGTCCATTGTGATCAAGGCCTCTTCAGGTCTGTCGGATGATGAAGTCGAACGTATGGTCAGTGATGCCGAGGCGAATGCCGATGAGGATCGCAAGTTCGAAGAGCTGATCACCGCTCGTAACCAGGGCGATGCGATTGTTCATGCGACAAAGAAAACACTGGAAGAAGCTGGTGACAAGGCAACAGATGAAGAGAAATCTTCGATCGAATCTGCCATCGCGGCACTGGAAGAAGCTCTGAAAGGCGATGACAAGGAAGACATTGAGGCGAAGACACAAGCCTTGACCGAAGCGTCTTCAGGTTTGGCGCAGAAGATGTACGCCGAGCAAGCGGCAGCGGGAGAAGCGGCCGATGCTGCTGAGTCTGCAGGAGCTGGCGAAGGCAAGCAGGAAGATGATGTTGTCGATGCCGAGTTTGAAGAAGTGAAGGACGACAAGAAATAAAGGGGGCTTCTCCGAGAAGTCCATAATTGCAGCAGCGCGGAAGCATCGTCTTCCGCGTTTCTGTATCACTGATTGCTAAATTGGCCATATATTCTGCCGGGTAATTGACCCTGGCGGTTTTTTGAAAGCGATGTGAAGACTATGTCGAAAAGAGATTATTACGAAATTCTGAGCGTGGATCGTTCGGCGGATGATAAAGAAATCAAGAAAGCTTATCGTCGTCTGGCGATGAAGTACCATCCGGATCGTAATCCCGACGACCATGAAGCGGAAGAAAAATTCAAAGAGGCGACCGAAGCCTACGAAGTATTGGCCGATCCGCAAAAGCGCGCGGCCTATGACCAGTATGGCCATGCAGGTGTGGACCCGAATTCAGGTGGTGGCGCCGGTTTCGGTAGTGGTGGTTTCAGCGACATTTTTGGTGATGTCTTCGGCGATATTTTCGGTGGCGGAGGTGGCGGTGGCCGCAGCAGAAGTGCCCGGGGTGCCGACTTACGCTACAACTTGGAGCTCGACCTTGAGGATGCCGTAAGAGGCAAAAGCGTCAAGATCCGAGTGCCTTCTCAAGTCAAATGTAACCCTTGTGGTGGCACCGGCGCCGCGAAGGGGTCAAAGCCTGAAACCTGCGGCACCTGTCAGGGGGCTGGACAGGTCCGTATGCAGCAGGGCTTTTTCTCGGTGCAGCAGACCTGCCCGCATTGCCGTGGTCAGGGCAAGATCATTAAGAATCCATGTTCGTCATGTCATGGTTCTGGCGTGCAGGAAGAGCAGAAAACGCTTTCGGTTAAGGTGCCGCCCGGCGTTGACACGGGTGACCGCATTCGCCTTTCCGGAGAAGGAGAAGCAGGCATGCAGGGCGGGCCTGCGGGGGATCTGTATGTGCAGGTTACCGTTAAGGATCACCCGATTTTCGTGCGTGATGGGCGCAACCTCTACTGTGACGTTCCGATCTCTCTGGTAGATGCGGCGCTGGGTGGTGAGCTGGAAGTACCGACGCTGGATGGGCGCGTGAAACTCAAGATTCCAGCCGAAACGCAGACCGGAAAGATGTTCCGCTTGCGCGGTAAAGGTGTTGAGCCGGTGCGTGGCGGCCCTGCCGGAGATTTGATGTGCCGCGTCATGGTGGAAACACCTGTGAATCTCAATAAAAAACAGAAAGATCTGTTGCGAGAATTTCAGGCAACGCTCGATAAGGACGGCACGCACAAGCACGCGCCCCAGAAACACTCCTGGTTTGAGGGCGTGAAGAGCTTTTTTGACGATATGAAACTTTAAGTTTTTGAAGGTGCAGGTGACCAAAGTGAAGGGAGAGTCAGATGCAAGCGAATGAAAGCATTCCGGCCCGAATTGCGGTAACAGGCGCAATTGGCCGGATGGGAAAAATGCTGATTGCCGCTGTGCAACAGGCTGAGGGGGTCGAGTTAGGCGCCGCTATCGTCTTGCCTGATAGTTCCGTGATTGGCGCCGATGCAGGCGAAATAGCCGGTATCGGAAAAAACGGGGTGTGTATTGCGGGTCATCTGGAAGACGTAATCAACGACTTCGATGTGTTGATTGATTTCACCTCACCTGACGCGACCCTGGCGAATGCAAACCTGTGTGCTCAGCATGGGAAAGGCATTGTGGTTGGTACAACAGGATTCAGCGAAGATCAGGAAACGCAGTTGCTCGCGTATTCACACCAGTTGGCGATGTGCAAGGCGGCCAATTTCAGCACTGGCGTCAATGTCTGTCTGAACCTCTTGGAAAAGGCCGCTCAAACTCTCGGTGACGATTACGATGTTGAGGTGTATGAAGCGCATCATCGTCATAAGGTCGATGCCCCGTCAGGCACTGCTCTGGCGATGGGAGAGTCGGTTGCGCGCGGACTCCAGCGCGATCTGAAGAAGGTCGCAATTTATGGCCGGGAAGGGCAAACTGGTGCACGCAACAGCGAAACGATTGGTTTTGCTACCGTGCGCGGTGGCGATGTGGTCGGTGACCATACGGTGATGTTTCTCGGTGAAGGCGAGCGGGTCGAGATTACCCATAAAGCCTCCAATCGTATGTCCTTTGCCAATGGTGCAGTTCGGGCGGCACAATGGTTGATCGGGCAACGAGAAGGGCTTTATGACATGCGGGATGTACTAAACCTGAAGTAATTCATGGTTGCCACAATTCAAGGCTGCTAGCATTGCCAAACACGCAAAGCGCAGACACTTCTGTTTAGGGTCTCTCCAGACCCGGATGGGAGGAGCTGCGTTTTTTATTTTGTATAAGGCCTGCTGTCCCCTGACACTTGTCCAACGCCTGTCTTTGAGTGTTGATGAACCCAATACTAAAAATAAAGCAAAAAATTTCAGTTCTGGCCGGTGAGGGTTTGTATTCCGAGGCTGCCGTTTTAGCCAAACAGCTGGTAGAGGCTCATCCTGACGAAATAGAGGTCTGGTGGGTGCTGGCACAGTTGCATCAGCGTATGGGTGAAATCAGGCCGGCCCTGTACTGCCTGTCCAGAGTGTGTGATAGGCCATCCCCGGTTTATCAGCAGGCCATTGAAAAAAGTGTTGATATTGCAATGTCTCATCAATGTTGGGATTTGGCATTGGCTCCGGCGAGGGAACTGGCAAAAATTCAGTCAGATAATGCCGACGCCTGGTTCAAACTTGGACTGGCGCATTTCTTTATGCAGCAGCATCTTGCGGCAATTCTGGCTTTCGAGAGAGCTCTGTCCCTGGATGCGGGGCATCGTGATGCATTAAACCGCTGTGGCATGAGTTATGGCTATATCGGGCAAGGCGAAAAGTCGCGACAGCTTTATGAACGTAGTTTGGCTGTAGCGGGCACGTCAAATCGGGCTTTACGCCTGAGGACTTCCAGTTTTCTTTATCTTTGTGGGCTCGATGAGTCTGAGGTATTTGATGCGCATAAGGCTGCTGCCTCAGCAGTTGAAGATGCAGTTCTGGCGGCGGGATATGAGCAGCCGGTTACCGAAAAAAACAGAGAGACAGTCAGAGTAGGATTTTGCTCGGAAGATTTTAGGCGTCATTCCGTCGCCAGTTTTCTGTTGCCCATTTTCAGGCAGGCAGGAACAAAAAACTGGGAGATCTATTGTTATTCCGATGTTGCCAATGAAGACGCCGTGACTCAGGAGTTTAAGTCTCTATGTCATGGTTGGTGCGATGCAAAGACGCTGGACGACGGGGCGCTGTATCACAAAATTAGAGATGACAATATTGATGTGCTGTTTGATTTGATGGGGTATTTTGGACAGGCCCGGTTGGGAGTCTTTGCTGCCAGGGCGGCACCGATTCAGGTCAATTATCTGGGGTATCCTCATACGTCTGGATTGAGCGCCATGGATTATCGTCTGGTTGACCGTTCTAGTGACCCCGATGGTGATCAGTATTTTACCGAGTCCTTATATCGACTCCCGGAGAGCTTTTTGTGTTATGAGCCCCCACCGGAGGCACCGGAAGTCAATGCATTGCCCGCAATCAATAACGGTTATATTACCTTTGCTTCATTCAATTCGATGCAGAAATTCAGTGAACAGATGCTGGATGCCTGGGCCACTATTCTTTTAAAGGTAAAGAGTGCCCGTCTGATTATAAAATCCGTCCCGCTCGGCGAGGCAGCGCTGGCAGAGCAGATGTATGCACGCTTTGAGAAACAGGGTGTCGAGCGGCATCGTATTGAAGTTCTTGGGCTGATTCCGTCGCTTGCTGAGCATCTGGCCTTATATGGAAAGGTTGATATTCATCTCGACACACATCCGTATAACGGCACGACGACAACCTGCGAAGCGCTTTGGCAGGGTGTTCCAACAGTGACGCTTGCCGGAAGTACCCATCGATCGAGAGTGGGTTGCAGTCTCCTGCAACAGGTCGGGCTGGAAGCTTGGGTTGCGGAGACGGTCGATGAGTATGTGGACAAGGCCGTCCAACAGGCAGAAAAACTGGATGAGCTGGCGGAATTGCGCAAGGGTTTGCGAACAGTAATGAAGGCTAGCCCGCTTACTAATGGTGTCGGAATGGTCAATGCTCTTGATGATTTTTTTAATACAGCGCTGCAGGCTTCAGACAATGCCGGTGGTGCAAACTCAGAGCCGTAATCGATGGATTCAAAAGAACTTCTGCAACAGAAGCAACGACTTATGCAGTTGGGAGCTTCCGGCCAGATAGAGGCCGCATTGGAATTGGCGGAACAATTATCCGCCCGGGCACCGGAAGATATGGAGCTTGGCTACGCTTTGGCCCAGTTGCAGGAGCAGAAGGGCATGGTCGAACCGGCGCTACAGTCCTATATGCGCGTCGTATCCCGGCCTTCTCCGGTGATTCGTCAGGCTCTGGGGCGTCTGGTGGATTTATGCCTGGCGCATGGTTACGAAAAGCTTGCGCTAGAACCCGCGCGTCATTTGGCACGGGCAAACGATCAATCTGCTCGGGCACAATTCCAAATGGCGCTATGCCTGCTGGCAATTGATCATTTGATGGAAGCCAAGGAGTATTTGCTTCGGGCTGTATCGCTGGATGGCAATTCGGCGCTGGCGCTTTTCAGGCTGGCAGATGTCTGTCTGAATCTGGGCGAGGTCAGAGAAGCGATTGCTTATTTCAAGCGATTCTCTGACGCAAATGGTACACCAGAAGCAGCAGAGCATTGGTGCCTGAATTATTTGTCGGGTGTCAGTGAACAGGAAATATTCGAGGCGCACCGGCGATTTGCACAAACGATTGAGTCGTCTGCAGAGCCAGCCGCCATCAAAGCGTCGCCACCGGCCGGAAGGTCTTTGCGTATCGGGCTGATCTCAAAAGATTTTTGCTCACATTCGGTTGCCTGGTTTATCAAGCCAATGATGCGTAACAGAGAAGCATGTGACTGGCATTTGACCTGTTATTCCACTGGTCAGAAAAAGGACGGCGTGACAGCAGAGTTGAAGACGCTTTGTGATTCCTGGAGGGATGTTGCATCGGTGTCAAACGCTCCACTTTCCGAACAAATCAGATCAGACCGGATCGATGTATTGATTGACCTGGTCGGTTACGCCGGTGATGCAAGGCTTTCAGTCTTCGCGCACAGGGTGAGTCCTGTCCAGGTGACGTATCTCGGCTATCCAAACACCACGGGCTTGGCGCAGATGGATTATCGTTTAACGGATGAGTGGTCCGATCCGGAAGGTATGACAGATGCCTATTACACGGAAGATCTGGTGCGATTGCCAGGAGGTTTTTTGTGCTTTGAGCCGCATGCCGAAGCGCCAGCGGTGGCGCCGAGAAAGCATGTGTCCAATGGAAGTGTGGTCTTTGGGTCATTTAATGTGCACCACAAAATCTCTTCGGAAATTTTCGATTGTTGGGCTGAGGTGCTGAAAGCGGTGCCAGGCTCGCATATGCTGCTCAAGTCTCGCCCCTTGGCGGAACCGCGTTTTTGCGACGTGTTGCTGGAGCGGTTCGAAGCGCGAGGTATTGATCGCTCAAGACTGCGTTTGCTCGGCCATACTGCGGGAAAGGCAGAGCATCTGGCCTTATACAACGAAGTTGATATTAATCTGGATACTTATCCTTACAACGGCACGACAACGACTTGTGAAGCGCTATGGCAAGGTGTGCCAACATTGACGCTGGCAGGTGAAGGGCATCGGGCACGAGTAGGCTGTAGCATTCTGAATCAGATAGGCTTGCAGGGCTGGGTTGCATCCAGTGTCGAGGAATACATCGCGCTTGCTGTCGATAAAACGCGTGACCTGAATGCGCTTACCATGCTGAGAGAGGGCTTAAGAAATCGGATGCGCCAGAGTCCCTTGCTGGACGGCAAGCGTATGGTGACCGAGATGGATCAGGCTTTCCGTAACATGGTGCAGGCGGCATCAGATGGCTGAGTGCCATTGGCTTGTCCGGTCAGAGTCTGCACCGCAAGCCGGTTGTACATTAGACACTGACCAAGCAAATGTGTACAATGCCGCCGTTTGAGGATATCGGCGTCTCAGCCGCATCAAAAAATCGGATTTTAAAAAGCGAGGTGGAGTGCTCTCTGTCTCGCTTTTTTGCAAGTTAAAGCTGGCTCGTCGCCCCATCCTTAAACCCGCCTGAAGACGGTTTCCTTCGCTCATCTGAATTTTAGCCTTTTGCCAATCACGAGGAACAGGCGTTGACGACACCCGCAATATTAGCTCTCGAGGACGGCTCCATCTTTAAAGGTATCTCTATCGGCGCAGACGGAGAAACCATCGGAGAAGTAGTTTTTAATACGGCCATGACAGGCTATCAGGAAATCCTCACTGACCCATCTTATGCCAAACAGATTGTAACGCTTACCTATCCTCATATCGGGAATACCGGTGTCAATAATGAGGATGTGGAGTCCGATCAGATCTGGGCGGCAGGCTTGGTAATACGCAATCTTCCCTTGCTGGCCAGCAGTTGGCGCAGCGAACAATCTTTGCAGGATTATCTTTGTGAAAACAACAAAGTGGCAATTGCCGAGATCGATACGCGCCGATTGACGCGCATTCTACGCGAGAAAGGTGCGCAGAGCGGTTGTATTCTGGCAGGAGAAGGGGCAACAGAGGCGAGAGCGCTTGAGCTGGCACGCTCATTTCCCGGTCTTAAGGGGATGGACCTGGCCAAAGAAGTTACCCGTAGCGAAGTGGCGGATTGGGCGCAGACCAGCTGGGATTTGGCAGATGGTTATGGTGAGCGTCCGGCGGATGCAGATTACCATGTCGTTGCCTACGACTTTGGCGTTAAAAACAACATTCTCCGAATGCTGGCTGACAGAGGCTGCAAACTGACTGTTGTTCCTGCCCAAACGCCCGCTGCGGATGTGCTGGCAATGTCTCCTGATGGCGTGTTTCTCTCCAATGGCCCGGGGGACCCGGAACCTTGCGAGTATGCCATTGCGTCAATCAGGGAGTTGCTTGAGTCGGGCAAGCCAATGTTTGGTATTTGCCTGGGGCATCAATTGCTGGCACTCGCCAGTGGAGCGCGGACCGAAAAAATGAAGTTTGGCCATCATGGTGCCAATCACCCGGTGCAATGTCTGAAAGATGGCACGGTCATGATTACCAGTCAGAATCACGGATTTGCCGTTGAGGAAACAACGTTGCCCGCGAATCTGGTGGCGACTCACAAGTCCCTGTTTGATGGCTCCCTGCAGGGTATTGAACGGACTGATGTCCCTGCATTCAGTTTTCAGGGACACCCTGAAGCCAGTCCGGGGCCGCACGATGTCGCGCCTTTGTTTGACCAGTTTATAGAGATGATGCGAGCTGCAAAGAGCGCTTCTTAAGTTTGTTTTGAAGGCCCTCCGGGCCTTCGGATTATTTGGGACGGAATGTACTAAATGCCAAAGCGTACTGACATAAAAAGTATTCTTATACTCGGGGCAGGCCCCATCGTAATCGGGCAAGCATGTGAGTTTGACTATTCCGGAGCGCAAGCGTGTAAAGCGCTGCGTGAAGAGGGTTACCGGGTCATTCTGGTGAATTCGAATCCGGCGACCATTATGACTGACCCTGCCATGGCAGATGCCACTTATATTGAGCCGATCACCTGGCAGACCGTTGAGAAAATCATTGCCGAGGAAAAGCCCGATGCCTTGCTGCCTACAATGGGCGGTCAGACAGCACTGAATTGTGCGCTGGATCTGGAGCGTGAGGGAGTGCTTGAAAAATACGGCGTGGAGATGGTTGGTGCCAATGCGGATACTATCGACAAAGCCGAAGACCGTGAGCGCTTCGACAAAGCGATGAAATCGATCGGTCTGGAAACGCCTCGATCAGCCATTGCGCACAGCATGGAAGAAGCGCTTCAGGTTCTGGATCAATTGGGCTTTCCTTGCATTATTCGACCTTCCTTTACGATGGGCGGCAGCGGTGGCGGTATTGCCTACAACCGCGAAGAATTTGTAGAAATTTGCGAGCGCGGACTCGACTTGTCGCCAACCAATGAGCTGTTAATAGATGAGTCGCTGATTGGCTGGAAAGAATACGAAATGGAGGTTGTCCGAGACCGGAATGACAACTGCATCATTATTTGTGCGATTGAGAACTTCGATGCAATGGGGGTGCACACTGGTGATTCGATTACCGTAGCGCCTGCGCAAACCTTGACCGACAAGGAATATCAGCTGATGCGGAATGCATCGCTGGCAGTATTGCGGGAAATCGGAGTTGAAACCGGTGGCTCCAATGTGCAGTTTGGCATGAACCCGAAAGATGGTCGTATGGTGGTGATCGAGATGAATCCGCGTGTATCGCGTTCGTCGGCATTGGCGTCAAAAGCCACCGGATTTCCAATCGCCAAGGTCGCGGCCAAGCTCGCGGTTGGTTACACGCTGGATGAGTTGCAGAACGATATTACCGGGGGCGCCACACCGGCTTCATTTGAGCCCGCAATTGATTACGTGGTCACCAAAATTCCCCGGTTTACTTTTGAAAAGTTCCCTCAGGCAGATGCCGGACTGACAACGCAGATGAAGTCGGTGGGTGAGGTCATGGCCATTGGTCGGACCTTTCAGGAGTCTGTACAGAAGGCCCTGAGAGGGCTGGAAGTGGGGTCTTCCGGATTTGAACCGAAAATCGATCTGACACGGGATGATTTGAAGGCCAAGCTCATGCGTGAGTTGCAGAATCCGGGTGCAGATAGGATCTGGATCGTGGGTGATGCGTTTCGGGCAGGCATGTCTGTCGAAAAGGTTTACCAGCTCAGTGGTATTGATCCCTGGTTTTTGGTGCAGATCGAGGACCTGATCGAAGAAGAGTGCGTGATATCGAATATGACGCGCTCAGATATGACGGCAGAAGCGATGCGCAGACTCAAACGTAAAGGTTTTGCGGATCGCAGATTGGCCGCTTTGCTCGGTATGACCGAGAAAGAAGTACGTGCCTTGCGACATGAATATGGTATTCGTCCGGTTTATAAGCGGGTCGATACCTGTGCTGCCGAGTTTGCTTCCTCTACGGCTTATATGTACTCCACCTATGAAGAGGAGTGCGAGGCCGATGTGAGTGAGCGAGAAAAAATTGTAGTGATCGGCGGTGGTCCGAACCGCATCGGGCAAGGCATCGAGTTTGACTATTGCTGTGTTCACGCAGCGCTGGCCATGCGCGAAGACGGTTACGAGACAATCATGATCAACTGTAACCCTGAAACCGTTTCTACGGATTATGACACGTCTGACCGGCTGTATTTTGAATCGATTACTCTTGAAGATGTGCTCGAAATCATACAGCTTGAAAAACCCAAAGGTGTCATTGTGCACTATGGTGGCCAAACACCGCTGAAGTTGGCGCGCGGGCTTGAAGAGGCGGGTGTTCCGATCATTGGAACCAGTCCGGATGCGATTGACCGGGCCGAGGATCGTGAGCGTTTTCAACAGATGATTGAGCGTTTGAATCTGTTGCAACCGCCAAACGCGACCGTGAGAAGTCTGGAAGAGGGTTTGGCGCAAGCGAAGGAGATAGGATACCCGTTGGTCGTGCGTCCTTCCTATGTGTTGGGTGGGCGTGCAATGGAAATAGTGTACAAGGAAAGTGAGCTGACGCGCTATATGAAAGAAGCCGTGAGTGTCTCCAATGACAGTCCGGTCCTGCTTGATCACTTTCTGAATGCGGCGATTGAGGTAGATGTAGATGCCATCAGCGATGGTAAGCAAGTCGTTATTGGCGCCATCATGCAGCACATTGAGCAGGCTGGTGTCCATTCAGGTGACTCGGCTTGCTCCTTGCCTCCCTACACGCTGTCTGCGGAAGTGCAGGAAGAGATGAAGGAGATGGTGCGAGTCATGGCGCTGGAGTTAGGGGTCGTTGGCCTGATGAATGTCCAGTTGGCCTATCAGGATGGTAAGGTCTATGTGATCGAGGTGAATCCGCGAGCATCCCGCACCGTACCGTTTGTGTCGAAAGCGATTGGTGTGTCCCTCGCCAAGATTGCCGCGCGATGTATGGCGGGCAAGTCTCTGGAAGAGTTAGGCTTTACCGAAGAGGTGGTGCCAAGTCACTTCAGTGTCAAAGAGTCGGTCTTTCCGTTCAAGAAATTTCCGGCTGTAGATCCTATTCTGGGGCCTGAAATGAAGTCGACCGGTGAAGTCATGGGGATCGGAGATACCTTCGATGAAGCCTTTGCCAAGGGTTTCATTGGTGCTGGTGAGGTGTTGCCTAAAACCGGCAAGGCATTTTTAAGTGTCAGAACGGTGGATAAGCCAGCCGCTGTCGAGTTGGCGGGTAATTTGATCAAGGCCGGATTTACCGTAACGGCTACCTCGGGTACTGCAGCTGCAATTGAAGAGGCGGGTCTCGAGGTTGAAAGGGTCAATAAAGTGATGGAAGGTCGCCCGCATATTGTAGATGCGATAAAAAATGGTGACATATCGTTGATCGTGAATACGACGGAAGGGCGGCGCGCCATAGAGGACTCCGCGATGATCAGGCAATCTGCATTGCAGAAGAAGATAGCCTACAGCACGACTTTGGCAGGCGGTGAGGCTATTCTGAGGGCTATAAAATATGGTTCGGATGATAAGGTCAGGCGACTGCAGGATTTACACTGAATCTGAAATATACGAGACACGCAAAGAGAATTTGAATGAACAGGATCCCAATGACAGTGCAAGGCGAGAAGGCCTTGCGCGAGGAATTGAACAAGCTTAAAACCGAAGATCGGCCTCGGGTAATCGAAGCTATCGCTGATGCCCGAGAGCATGGTGATCTTAAGGAAAATGCCGAATATCACGCAGCAAGAGAGCAGCAAAGCTTTATAGAGGGCCGGATTCAGGAAATAGAGGCCAAGCTTTCAAATGCTCAGGTGATTGATGTCAGCAAGATAGAGCCAAGTGGCAAGGTGATATTCGGAACCACGGTATCACTGATAAAAGTGGATGATGAGGAAGAGGTTCGTTATCACATCGTGGGTGATGACGAAGCGGATATCAAAGCCGGAAAAATCTCGGTGTCATCGCCAATTGCACGCGCCCTGATTGGTAAGGAGGAGGGTGATGTCGTCGGTGTTCAGGTACCCAGCGGTATCGTGGAATACGAGATTGATGAGGTGCTGCACGTTTAGGTGTGTCAGCGGACCACCTTTGCACTTATCAGGTGTGCAGGTGGTCGGCTGCATACAGCGTATTTTCCATGAGCGTCGCGACGGTCATGGGGCCAACACCGCCGGGGACTGGCGTGATCCACGCGGCTCTTTCCCGGGCAACTTCAAACTCAACATCGCCGACCAGTCGGCCGCAGTCGAGCCGGTTGATGCCGACGTCTACAACGGTGGCACCTTTCTTGATCCATTCGCCTTTCACAAGCCCGGGTTTGCCCGCGGCAACGATGACGATGTCAGCCTGAGAAACCTTTTCCGGAAGATTCTTGGTAAACCTGTGTGTTGTCGTGACGGTACATCCGGCAAGCAGTAATTCCAGACCCATGGGGCGTCCGACAATATTGGAGGCACCTACAATGACCGCGTCTTTACCTCTCAGGGTCTGTCCAGTGCTTTCCAGTAGCGTGATAATACCTTTTGGGGTGCAGGGTCTGAGCAGGGGCAAGCGCTGTGCGAGTCTGCCGAGGTTAAAAGGATGGAAGCCATCGACGTCTTTGTCTGGTCTGATGCGTTCGAGCAGCGGGTCGCTTTTCAGGTGCTCTGGCAGTGGTAATTGCAGCAGGATGCCGTCGATGCTTTCTTCGGCATTGAATTTGTCGATCAGCGCTTCGAGCTCTTCCTGAGTTGTGTCGGAGGCCAGTTTGATCGTTTCGGATTTAAAGCCCACGCGTTCGCAGGCGTTTGCCTTGTTGCGAACGTAAACTTCGGAAGCAGGGTCTTGCCCTACCAGAATAACGGCCAGTCCAGGCGCGCGCAGTCCCTTTTCAAGGCGTGAGGCAACGCCCGCTGCTATTTCCGATTTGATCCTCTCGGCAATCGATTTGCCATCAATTAACTCTGCACTCATTCTCGATCTTCGCTGGTTAAAAAAGCGGCGGCATTTTCGCATGCAATGTATCGAATAAAAAGGCTTTTATGCTGTTTACCGCGTCGGGAACCAAAGTAAATCGCCTGGTTGAAGAAATTTTTTAAAGCATGCGATAGTGGTTGACGCTTGAAAAATCCGACTGTATTATTCGCGCCATCTTTTTGAGGCGGTTCACAAAACGTTTTGAAAGATTGTCGGGGTATAGCGCAGTCTGGTAGCGCGCCTGCTTTGGGAGCAGGATGTCGGGAGTTCGAATCTCTCTACCCCGACCAATTTTACGTCAGAATATTGCTTGCTTGCCTGTTTGGGAGTTGCTATTGATTGGCGTCAGGGTTCGAGCGCCCGTAGCTCAGTTGGATAGAGCAACGGCCTTCTAAGCCGTGGGTCGTAGGTTCGAATCCTACCGGGCGCGCCATCGTTGATGGGGTCTGACCCGAGTAATGGTGGGCGTAGCTCAGTCGGTAGAGCTCAGGATTGTGATTCCTGCGGTCGAGGGTTCGATCCCCTTCGCCCACCCCATTTTCCTCTCAAAGCCTGTTCCAGCATGCGAAGGAAAATGATACCGAGTATTGGCTTTGCGAAAGTGGCGGAATTGGTAGACGCGCTGGATTTAGGTTCCAGTGTCTTACGGCGTGAGAGTTCGAGTCTCTCCTTTCGCACCAAGTCAATTCGGCACAATTCAATATCTTTGTAAATCATTCCCCGTAATGTGAATAAAGTGCTTGCTATCTCTTAAGCACACTCTTACTATTCGAACCCCAAAATTTTCATCAATCGCGATCAGCAAGCCTTTGACCACAAAGCAGGCCGGGCTTTTTGAGCAGTACCAACCGTCAAGAACAAGTTGAGGAATTTCCATGCAAGTTTCTGTTGAATCCACGTCTTCCATTGAGCGCAGAATGACGATCGGTGTCCCTGCGGACGAGATCGAAAAGGAAGTGGAGCAGCGCCTGCAACAGGCTGCAAAAACGGTCAGGATTAACGGTTTCCGACCAGGAAAGGTTCCTGCAAAAGTAGTTAAGAAACGTTATGGCCAGAGTGTCCGTGAGGAAGTGGTTGGCGAAGTGATGCGTAATTCCTTCGTTGAAGCGATTGGTCAGGAAGGTATCAACCCCATCGGCTATCCGAAGTTTGAGCCAAAAACGATGGAAGAAGGTCAGGATCTAGAGTTCGTTGCGATCGTTGAAGTATCTCCCGAGATTGAAGAAGTCGATATTTCAGGCCTCAAGCTTGAGCAGCCAGCAGCAGAAATCAAGGATAAAGACGTCAAGAACATGATAGAGGTGTTGCGTCGTCAGCACGGTACGCCCAAGTCAGTGAAACGCAAGTCCAAGAAGAAAGATGTGCTTACGATCGATTTCAAAGGCTTTGTGGATGGTGAAGCCTTTGAGGGTGGTGAAGCTTCCGACCACAGGCTTGTTCTGGGTTCCGGCAAGATGATTCCGGGTTTTGAAGAAGGCCTGATCGGTTCGAAGGCCGGTGAGTCCGTTGAGTTGGACGTCACCTTCCCGGAAGACTATGGCAACGAAGCGCTGGCCGGAAAAGAAGCGAAGTTCGAAGTAGAAGTGAAGCAGGTCGAAGAAGTTGTCCTTCCCGAGATGGATGAGGAGTTTTTCAGCAAGTACGGCGTGTCCGTGACCACGGAAGAAGAGTTCGTGACTGAAGTGACCAAAAACATGGAACGCGAGCTGAAAACAGCGGTCAATAACAATGTGAAGCAGCAAATTGTGAAACAGCTGTCTGAGCAGAATGAAGTTGAAGTTCCGGCGTCCATGTTGGAGCAGGAAATCAACAAAATGAAGCAGGAAGCCATCCAGCAATATGGTGGCGGCCAGCAGATGGATCTTTCACAATTGCCTTCTGAGATGTTTCAGGATCAGGCGGAATCCAGAGTGAAAACTGGTTTATTGTTTGCCTCAATCATCAAAAACAATGAGCTGAAAGCGGATCAGGACAAGGTTGAAGAGAAGATTCAGGAAATTGCCTCCACTTATGAGTCGCCGGAAGAAGTTGTTGCTTTGTATCAGAAGCCCGAGCACCGAGGCCAGATCGAAGCCTTCGTTTTGGAAGAACAAGTGGTTGACTTCGTGATCTCTAACGTCAAAGTCAAGAAGAAGAAAATGTCCTACGAGGACGCAGTGCAGTCGGCCTCTCAGGCCGGATAGTTCTGCGAAGGCAAAAAGCATCTTAAAACTCTGTTTAGATGCTTTTTTTCAGCTACACTTAAAGACAGCCGGCATGCTCCGGCTGTTTTCAGTTTTAGCGGCCGACCATCTCCCGCCGGATAAGTAATTAGACTAAGGAATTTGGAATTTATGTACGATCAAAAGATTAATAGCGGAACTTCTGAAGTGATCCAGAACACCGGTTTGGTACCTGTCGTAATTGAGCAAACCGCCAGAGGTGAGCGATCTTTTGATATTTATTCTCGCTTGCTCAAGGAGCGCGTTA
Organism: Oleiphilus sp.; assembly: GCA_006212045.1. Classification (GTDB taxonomy): domain Bacteria; phylum Pseudomonadota; class Gammaproteobacteria; order Pseudomonadales; family Oleiphilaceae; genus PZPK01. Next base: position 26,890 of record PZPK01000018.1, read on the forward strand.
TTTTTCTGGTCGGTCAGGTTGAAGATCACATGGCAAACCTGGTTGTGGCACAGCTCTTGTTCCTCGAATCCGAGAACCCGGACAAGGATATTCATCTATACATTAATTCGCCAGGCGGTTCAGTGACTGCCGGGATGTCGATTTACGATACGATGCAGTTCATTAAGCCTGATGTTTCTACGCTTTGTATTGGTCAGGCGTGCAGCATGGGTGCGTTGTTGTTAACGGGTGGCGCGAAAGGCAAGCGTTTCTGTCTGCCGCATTCACGGATGATGATTCACCAGCCGCTTGGAGGCTATCAGGGGCAGGCAACAGATATTGAGATCCATACCAAGGAGATACTGACCATTCGGGAAAAGCTGAACAGAATCATGGCGGGTCATACCGGTCAGGACCTGGAGACAATCGCGAAAGATACAGATCGTGACAATTTTATGGATGGTTCTGAGGCTGTGGAATATGGTTTAATTGACACAGTGCTCGAAAAACGTACAGCGACGGAGTGAGATCCGAAAAACTGAGAAAAATCTCTGAGAAATTGAAGTTTGCGTCCGTTATAAGAAGTGAGGCGCAAAGATACTAGAAAAGAAGCAATAGGAATTCAAATGGCTGACGACAAAAACGGTAAAGGCGAAGATAACGGTAAATTGCTTTACTGTTCGTTTTGTGGAAAAAGTCAACATGAGGTTCGCAAGCTGATTGCGGGCCCTTCTGTCTTTATCTGTGACGAATGTGTTGATTTGTGCAATGACATCATCAGGGAAGAAATTCAGGAAAGCGCTTCCGAAGAAAGCAGTGACAAGCTGCCGGTTCCGCATGAGATCAAGGCAACCCTGGATGACTATGTCATTGGTCAGGATCGCGCGAAAATTGTACTTTCGGTGGCGGTCTATAATCATTACAAGCGCCTCAAATACGAAAGCCCGAAAACGGATGTCGAGCTTGGCAAAAGCAATATTCTGTTGATCGGGCCAACGGGTAGCGGTAAAACATTACTGGCTGAGACTCTGGCTAGAATGTTGAATGTGCCGTTTACGATCGCTGATGCAACAACGCTGACAGAAGCTGGCTACGTCGGCGAAGATGTGGAAAATATTATCCAGAAGTTGCTTCAGAAATGTGACTACGACGTCGAAAAAGCGCAGCGTGGTATCGTTTATATCGACGAAATCGACAAAATCTCCCGTAAATCGGACAATCCCTCGATCACGCGAGATGTGTCCGGTGAGGGTGTACAGCAGGCCTTGCTGAAGCTGATTGAAGGTACTGTCGCATCTGTCCCTCCTCAGGGTGGCAGAAAGCATCCGCAACAGGAATTTCTGCAGGTCGATACGTCCAAGATACTGTTTATTTGTGGCGGTGCCTTTGCCGGTCTGGATAAGGTGATTCTGGATCGATCCGAGAAGAGTAGTATTGGTTTTGGCGCAAACGTCAAAAGCAAAGAGGCCCAGAAGGCGGTTGGAGACACCCTTAAGAACGTAGAAACCGAGGATTTGGTTAAGTACGGCCTGATTCCCGAGTTTGTTGGTCGACTGCCGGTTGTGGCAACGCTCAACGAGCTGGATGAAGATGCTTTGATGCAGATCCTGACGGAGCCAAAAAACTCTCTGACCAAGCAGTATCAGAAACTGTTTGAGATGGAAGGCGTGGATATCGATTTCCGCGAAGATGCGCTGCGTGCCGTTGCGCGTAAGTCGATGGAGCGTAAGACAGGTGCGCGGGGGCTAAGATCTATTCTTGAAAATGTCCTGCTTGATACGATGTATCACATCCCCTCAGAGAATGAGGTCAGCAAGGTTGTCATTGACGAAAGCGTCATTAACGGCGATTCTGACCCGATCAAAATATACGACAATGTGGAGCAGCAAAAAGCTGTTCCGGACGATTGACAGGTCTGATGTATTGACTCTGAAAAAAGCCATGAATTTTCATGGCTTTTTTTTGTCCTAAACCAGGCCGGAGCATAAATTAATGTTTGCGCTTTGGCTTGCAATCGTTGACTCTGTCCTTATCTAAGAGCTTGTTGAATTCAATAATCTGGAAGTCACTATGAGCGAAACTGAAACGTCTATGAAGCCAAAAGAAGTTGCGATCCCTTTGCTGCCCTTGAGGGATGTTGTGGTATTTCCGCATATGGTGATTCCGCTGTTTGTTGGGCGTGAGAAGTCGATTCTTGCTCTCGAGGCTGCGATGGAGCAGGACAAGAAACTGCTTCTGGTGACTCAGAAAGAGGCGGTGCATGACGATCCGGGTGTTGAAGAGTTGTACCGGGTTGGTACCGTCGCAACGATCCTGCAGATGCTTAAACTGCCTGACGGAACGGTAAAGGTGTTGATTGAAGGTGAATACCGGGTCAATGTCGATGATATTCGTGCGGACGCTTTTATGTCGGCCGATGTGTCTGCGGTAGAGGAGGTATCACCCTCCGACGCCGAGTTGCAGGGCCTCGTCAAAACGCTGATGTCGCAGTTCGAAAAATTCAGCCAGCTGAGCAAAAAAGTTCCCGCTGAAATTATTAGCTCACTTTCCAGTATTGAGGAGCCCGAACGCTTGATCGACACGGTGGCGGCCCATCTGGAGTTAAAGATTTCCGACAAGCAGGAAATCCTCGAAGAGATGGATCTGGCTCAGCGTGTTGAGATGCTGCTGGCGGTTATCGAGGGTGAAGTGGATCTGATTCAGGTCGAAAAAAGAATTCGTGGTCGCGTCAAAAAGCAGATGGAAAAGAGCCAGCGCGAGTACTATCTGAATGAGCAGATGAAGGCTATTCAGAAAGAAATGGGCAGTCTTGGAGATGGTGGCAATGAATTTGACGAGCTGGAGAGCCGGATCGGTTCTTCAGGTATGTCCAAAGAGGCGCGGGAAAAGGCCCAGTCCGAACTGAAGAAACTGAAAATGATGTCGCCGATGTCTTCGGAAGCCTCGGTAGTGAGAAGCTATATCGACTGGCTGGTTGGTCTGCCCTGGAAAAAGCGCAGCAAGGTCCGTCATGACCTTGCCAAGGCAAAGGAAATTCTGGATGCGGATCATTACGGGCTCGAAGAGGTGAAAGACCGGATTCTGGAGTACCTGGCGGTGCAGGGTCGGGTTAAAAAGCTAAAAGGGCCCGTGCTGTGTCTGGTAGGGCCTCCCGGGGTAGGGAAGACTTCTTTGGGGCAGTCCATTGCGAAAGCAACCAATCGGAAATATACCCGTGTTGCCTTGGGTGGTTTGCGGGATGAGGCTGAAATTCGTGGCCACAGAAGAACCTATATAGGTTCCATGCCGGGTAAACTGGTCCAGAAAATGTCCAAAGTGGGCGTGAAAAACCCTTTGTTTCTCCTGGATGAGGTCGACAAGTTGGGGATGGATCATCGTGGTGATCCTGCTTCAGCATTACTGGAAGTGCTGGATCCAGAGCAGAATCACACCTTCAATGATCATTATCTGGAAGTGGATTACGATCTGTCGGATGTTATGTTTGTCTGTACTTCTAATTCGATGAATATTCCGCCGGCGTTGATCGATCGAATGGAAGTGATTCGAATTCCTGGGTATACGGAAGATGAAAAGGTAAATATTGCTCAGAAATACCTGATTCCGAAACAGTTAAAAGACAATGGTTTGACGCCGGAAGAGGCGCAATTCGACGAGGATGCGATTCGAAGTATGATTCGCGTCTATACGCGGGAAGCAGGTGTACGGGGGCTCGAGCGTGAGATCTCCAAAGTCTGCCGCAAGATCGTGAAGGAATTTTCCCTTGGCGTGCAGACTGGTCAGGTATCCGTCACTGAGGATCAGCTGGAACACTACCTGGGCGTTAAAAAATTCCGCTTCGGCGTGGCAGATGAAAAAGACCAGGTGGGCCAGGTCACCGGTCTTGCCTGGACCCAGGTAGGAGGTGAACTGCTTACGATTGAGTGTACTTCGGTTCCAGGTAAAGGAAAGGTGGTCAGAACCGGTTCTCTGGGGGATGTCATGCTGGAGTCTATTCAGGCGGCAATGACAGTCGTTCGTAGCCGTTCAGAGGCGATGGATATTCCGGTGGATTTTCATGAGGCGCATGATATACACATTCACGTGCCTGAAGGCGCTACGCCAAAAGACGGGCCCAGTGCCGGCATCGCGATGTGCACTGCAATGGTATCCGCCTTTACCGGAACGCCGGTGAAGGCTGATGTCGCCATGACAGGGGAGATTACCCTGCGTGGGCAGGTATTGGCCATTGGCGGATTGAAAGAGAAATTACTGGCGGCCCACAGAGGTGGAATCAAGACGGTGATTATTCCGGAAGAGAATGAAAAAGACCTGAAAGAGATTCCTTCGAACATCAAAGATGATCTAAAGATTATGCCTGTACGCTGGATTGATGAAGTGCTGGATCTTGCGCTTGCCCAGATTCCGGTCAGAGGAAAGTCGAAAAATCAATCACAATCGGGTAAAAAGCCCAATGATGATGCGGCTGAGCGAATAAATACGCATTAGCTTGAAGCGCAGCTTGACAGGTCTTTTGGTGTGTTGGTATAAAAACAACCTGACGTCAGGCAGCAGCTTCAGGGGGCTCCGACCTCATAAGGTTTCTATCAAGAAAAATAGAAATTTCGCACATACGGTTCGTTATGCTGTAATCGAAAGATTGTATTCGAACTTGCAAACTGATTTTTGTCGGCTTCTTCGTAATATTTTTCCGGCCTGTTTGAATTTCTGGATGGGCAGGTTACAGTTTGGATGAGTAGCTGTGTGATGCGAGAACAAAAAAATCGAAAATCCAATCCTAATATAGCAATCACGTAAGGGGTTTAGTGTGAATAAATCTGAACTAATAGATGCAATCGCAGATTCAGCAGATATTTCTAAAGCAGCAGCAGGTCGAGCAGTCGATGCCGTTGTAGAATCAGTAACAGGTGCTCTGAAAAAGGGAGATCAGGTGACTTTGATCGGCTTTGGCACATTCTCTGTTAAAGAGCGTGCAGCCAGAACTGGTCGTAATCCGCAAACTGGCGCTGAAATTCAAATCGCTGCTGCGAAAATCCCCAGTTTCAAAGCTGGTAAAGCGTTGAAAGACGCCGTGAACTAAACCCGAAGGGTTCAGCTCGTAGTACGTCAACGGGCTTGTATAAGGCAAAAAGGCGCGCTCCAACCGAACGCGCCTTTTTGTATTTTACTCCACCCTGATAACGGGGTTTCAGTAAAAAGCGACCTTAAAGAAAATTCGCATGGGAGTGCAGAAGGCATCATGCTTCAAGATATAAGAAAAAGTTCCCAGGGTACGGCTGCCAAGATCATTGTCGGTTTGATTATTGTCACCTTTGCCCTATTTGGAGTCGAGTCAATCGTCGGCAGTATTGGTGGCGAGCCGGAAGTGGCAGAAGTGAATGGTGAAGGCATCCCTGAATCCGGTTTTCAAAGGGCAGTAAACATCAAGAAGCGCCAGATGATGGAGCAAATGGGTGAGTTTGCTGATCCCGATCTGATTGATGATGCATTGTTGGGTGCGTCTGTGCTCGAAGGCATGATCGAGCAGGAAGTGTTAGTTCAGGATGCCAGCGGGAAGTCCCTGTATGTCTCCGACATGGCAATTGATCGATATATCGCGGGCATACCGCAGCTCAAGGAAAACGGTGTCTTCAGTAACGAGCGTTTGCAGATGCTGTTGCGAAACGCAGGTCTTACTCTGAAAGGCTATCGCGATAGTCTGCGCAAGGAGTTCATGATTGCGCAACCCCGGTCTGCTCTGGTTGCATCATCCTTTATCCTCGAAGAGGAAACTAATGAAATTGTGGCGCTGGACCGACAGAAGAGATCGTTCGGGTCGCTTGTCGTAAAAAGTGAAGATTATCTGGATTCGGTTGTAGTGAGCGATGATGAGGTGCAGCAATATTACGATGAGCACAAGTCGGAATTCATCAAGCCTGAGAGTGTCGATGTTTCTTATCTGAAGATAGAGCGATCGGCCCTCGCGTCGAATGTGGAAATATCCGAACAGGAAATAGAGAAGTTATATGAGAGTGAAGTAGAGGCGTTTGAGTCGAGTGAGCAACGGGATGCTTCTCATATTCTGATTAAAATTGATGATGACAGATCGCAGGAAGAGGCTCTGGCACTGATCACGGACATACAGTCCCGACTGGCCGCTGGTGAAGACTTTGCAACGCTGGCTTCAGAGTTGTCTGAAGATGATGGCTCCGCCAAGGCGGGGGGTAGTCTGGGTGCGGCTGAGCGAGGCGTCTATGTTTCCGAATTTGAAGATGCCTTATTTGCTTTGGAAGAAGGTGCATTGTCTGAGCCGGTTAAAACCGAGTTTGGCTATCATCTGATCAAGCTTGACCGTGTTGTTGAATCCGGTGCTCCGTCTCTGGATGACGTTCGGGATTCTCTGGAGCAGCGTCTGATGGATCAAAAACTGGACGAAGCTTATGCGGAGATGGCGGAACAGCTGGCGGACATCAGTTATGCCTCGGCACATCTGGCAGAACCCTCGGACGAACTGGGTCTCGAAATATATCAATTGGCAGGCGTCTCCAGTGAAACAGCGGACCCCTTGTTTTCAAGCCCAAAAATTCAGCGCGTTCTGTTTTCAGAAGAACTGCTTAAAGACGAAATCAACAGTGTGCTAATAGAGCCGGAAGAGGGCGTCGGCGTGGTATTTCATGTAGATGCCTACCATGAGGCAGGAACCAAGGCTTTTGCACAGGTAAAGGGTGAGATTCGGGAGTTGCTGATGAACCGGAAAGCGGCAGAGTTTGCAAAATCTGTTGGTCAGGCCTTTGTCGTGCGCGTTGTGTCAGGAGAGGCTCCGGAAATTGTTGCCGAAGACATGGGCTTTGACTGGGAAATCAGTGAAGGCGTGGAGCGCAATAGTCAGACTCATACCCCTGATTTGCTGCAAAAAGCGTTTGCAATCAAGAAATCGGATGAGCTGAAAGATACTGTTGTGGGCTATGAGGCGGATGGCGGGGACTATAAGGTTGTTCACTTGCTTGACGTTATTCCCGGCGCTGGTGACGAGTTGTCTGACGAAGAGAGCTCTTCGATCAAGCGCGTGTTGGCCGATAGTAATGGTGGTGTTGACTACCGGGCCTATAAGTCAATTGCACAGCGCAAGGCAGTGATAGAAAAACTTTGATAATGCAAAGGGGCCAGCGGCCCCTTTTTTTTGCCTTTGAGGGACCATGACACACAGGCAAAACTTTTTTGAGTACTGGTTATCTTTCCCTATTTTCTAATTAATGTATCTTTGCGTAACCTTCAAACTCAGGTTATATCGGCCGATTGGATTAACCCGAAAATCTGGCGCACCTTTAAATGATACTAGTTACTACAGCCTCAATACTGCTTATTAATCTTGTTCATCAATTCAAGGAAATTGAGCCTCAGCCACAAGGTGTCGTACATATAGAGGTCCAGAATGAAGCCGGAGACTATCTGATTGATCAGGAGGCTGTTCTCGAACCGCTATCAATCGTCAAGTACAGGAACATCGTACGGCAGGCTTATGACTACAGTTGTGGCTCTGCGGCTTTGACAACTGTTCTGCAGCATTATCTGGGGCGTAACTTTCAGGAAAGACAGGTAATGGAGGGTTTGCTTCATTACGGGGAAAACGAACGAATTGTCGAGCGGCGCGGCTTTTCGATGCTGGATATGAAGCGCCTGGTGACGGCCTTGGGCTTTCCAGCAGGTGGCTTCAAGGCAGAAATTCAGGATTTGATTGAGTTGGATCACCCGGCCATTGTACCAATTCAGTATTCAGGTTTTAAACACTTCGTCGTTGTAAAAACGATCAAAGACGGCAGGGTATTTATTGCGGATCCTTCCAAAGGAAATCTCACGTTTACACTGAGTCGATTTGAGGAGGCCTGGGATCAGAATGTACTGTTTGTCATTTTTCCGGGTGATACCAAGCCGATCGACGGTCTGGAACTGAAGGAAGAAGATCTGCGTTTCATTGATGACCAAACGCTATCGCTACAGGCATTCCAGGTGATACCGGACTACTACGATATGCGGCAATTTCGTTTGCAGAATGAGATGGAGAGGCAGCGTAACAATCCGGAAGATTCCAGGTTCCGGGTAAACAATACAACGAAAAGATTGCATTACAGACGAAACTAGAATGAAAAATCGAAGTGATGAATTCATGGATAATACACATAAATTGAAACAGCTACTTACCGCTGCACTTTTGCTGCTACTGACATTCGCCTGGTCGACCAGAGTCTCTGCCGAAGAGTCTAATGTTGACAAGGCGCGTGAGGCCCTGGCACAACAGGATGGAGATGAAAGTACCACCAAACAGCTCGAGGAAGTTTTTCAGGCGACTGAGAAAAACTATTCGCTGTTGAAATCCGGCGGCAAATCGTTGAGCTATTCTCTTGATTATTCTTACACTTCTGACAGCCGTATCGATCTTGAGGTTGTGAACAACGTGGTCCGGAATGCGGACGTAAACCCCAGTTCTACCCACTCATTTACTAATAGCTTTGCGTTCAGCTACGGAATCCTGAATAACCTTACCTTGAATACCCGTATTCCGCTGTCGAGTCGATACAATACAGGACAGGATCTGTCTGTGACGGATTGGGGCGATGTCAGTCTGGGCGTGCGCTGGCAGCCTTTCGAGTATATACCGGGCAAGCCTACGGTAAATCTGAGTTCATCCATCAGTACCAAGACTGGCGTCAGTCCATACGAGATTGATACGCAAAGACGTCTGCCGACAGGCAGCGGAACCTACTCTTTGTCGACAACGATGAGTGTTTCAAAGGTGCTCGACCCGGTGGTGGTGTTTGGCTCGATAGGTTCTACCTACACCTTTGAGGAAACCGGCCTGAACCAGGCTCGGGGTGGACGTATTCTGAAAACAGTTCAGCAGGGGCAGAGTTTCTCCTTATCCGGCGGCTTTTCTTACTCGCTGTCCTATGATACGTCACTGAGTATTTCTACGCAGGTGGGTTACGGCACAGGCACCACGCTTTATTTCAGTGATGGCACCAGTGTCTCAACCAACGATTCCATGAACGGATCCATGAACTTTTCTCTTGGTATCAGGATTGACCCCAAGACGATCATCAACACCAGTTTCGGCTTTGGTTTAACTGAAGATGCATCTGACTTTAACGTGGGTGTGTCCTATCCGATCAATATTGGTGCATTTACTTGGTAGTTGTGGCTACGATTGGGGGAGTGAACTAACGTGGCTAGCACTACGCACATGCTGAGACGAACAATCACCTGGGTTGTCGTTCTGACGCTGGCTTTTCCGGCGCACATACTCGCGCAGGTGGCTAACGGTATCACCATTGATACCAAGGCGATGTCACTTGGGGGGGCGGTTGTCTCTGATACCGATCCTCACCTGGCAGCTGTCTATCATAACCCCGCTGGTCTGGCCAAACTTAAGGAGATGCAGTTCGAAGTCGATCAGATGATTATCGGACTGGATTTGGATGCGACCTATTATGCCGATGACGATTATCGTTTATTCGGGCTGGAAGGAAACGGTTTCAACACCTATGACCCGAGCGTACCGCGTGATCCGGTCATTGGTGGTGATGGTATTGGTCAGAGCCATACCGGGAAAGCCTCAGTGTATATCCCCGGTTTTGGTCTGCAGCAGATGCCCTGGAGTGGTCCTACACCATTGCCCTTCCAAATCGGATTCTCGGTGAATCCACCGGGCTCCAAGTTTACCTTCGGCAACAAAAACTACATGCATTCTGCGGGTAACTTCTTCAAGAATGCCCGAGATGATGGTCGGTTTCTGGCAAAAGAAGCAGCGCTTCAGCGTTACACCTATTTTTCCCCGGCAGTGGGTTACGAGATCAGTGACGAATGGTCTGTCGGGATGGGTGTTCAGTTATCGCATCAGGGCTTCTATATTGCCCAGAACAACCGGGCGCCCAACCTCCTTATCGCGGTTATCGAGATCCTGCAGGATGCCTTTGCCTGTGAGTTTGATAAGCCCATCGGCAAGCGGCGAGATCCCCTGCAGCCATTCCTGTCCATGTGCCAGGGGAACATCGGCCCTTGGGACGATATCGGGCGTATCGATATCGATATGCAGGAAACCCTTTCTCCTACCTATAATTTTGGTGTGCTGTGGACGCCATCGGAATGGTTTTCCTGGGGGGCTTCCTATATGAGTGGTTCCGAGATGGAGCTTAAGGGCACCTTTTTGATGGACTATACCGATGAGTGGACAGCATTCTGGCAGGGTTTCAATGCATCCATCATTGGAGCGATTACCGCCGCTATTTTGGGTCTTCCAAGAGGGGTGCCAAGAGAGTCGGGCCATATCACGATGGACTTTGAAACGCCGCAAATGTTTAAAACCGGTATGAGTATTGGTTTGACGCCCAGCTTTACACTTAGCATGGACGCTACCTGGACAGACTGGAGTGTTTGGGAGGAGTTTGAGTTCAACTTTGACCGCAGACTCGAGATGCTTTCAACCGCCAGACTGCTTTCTACGTTCGTAACAGATACTTCGCTCCGATTGCCGGTCGGTCTGAAAGATACCTGGCATTACGGCTTTGGTCTAACGCACCATATCAATTCGCGTCTGGATATACGCTATGGGCTCGAGCTGCGTAAATCTCCGGCCGATCGTGATGTGTTTGGTCCTGTTCCTATCGGTGACATGAAAACCTGGGGTATTGGCTTCGGTTACAAGTGGGATAAACAAACGCAAGTGAGTTCCAGCATCTTTTACATGCAGTCAACGGACTACATTCCCAGCAATACAAGTTGTAACTTGAACTGTACCAATCTCACCAACGTTATCTATAACCCTTATGCCGGGCTTGATGTAAAATTCTCTACCAGGATATTTGGCTTGGGAGTGAGCTTCAGGCGACAATTCTGATGATGAAAACGTGGGTCTTGGTGTCAGCCGCAGGGTTGCTTCAGATAAGTTCAGCCTTTGCTGAACGTTACCAGGTGGTGGAAGATCGCTTTGGTAATCTTGATGCTGAAATCTCATCGGAACCGGCGCCAGCGCAGAAAGCGGATTCAAGTGAGCAAAGCGGCATTGAGCCGCCAGCGAGTCATAGCGAAATATCACCGGCAGTGCGCCCAATTCCCTCCGACGCCGACTCGACAACTGTGGAGGTATCTCCAGATTCCCCTACCATCCCGGCGCAGCAGACAGAGCAGACAGAGCAGACAGAACAAACAGAAGTGTTGACGTTGAAGCCAGCTCCCGTTGGTGATGTCGATGATAGGGGAAGTATTTCTCCAGACATGGCGGTCATGGAGGATGAAGGCGAGCCACATTCCAGAAAACTGGGCAAGTTTGAGCGTATCTTTCTCGAGAATGAAGGGCGCAATCCCTACGACGCAACAACGGTTGAAAGTGAAGATTTTGTCGATGCTGATGCCTTGCTGGAAGGGAGGGCAGACAGTCCTTCCACTCAGCCATTTTTTATTACGCGGGATCCGGACGGCAATGAAAACGTCACATTTTACAGTCCCAGTCTGGCGAAGCAGGCCAAAGCAGAGCGTGAATTAAAACTCGAATACTCCAAAGCGACTGTTTACAAGCCTGGGGATACTGACGGTGTCTATATTGGTGATCTTCCGGAAGGTGCCGATCCGATCGCCGTACAGATTCTGACGGCAGGGAAGGGTCGCTTTGAAAACTATTTTGATTCCTTCTCCAAGCGATGTTGTTCCGACTTGCCGAAAACCGGCGTGAAAACCATCGGCTTTGGGCGCTCAGAGCATCTTCGTGTTCTGGAAGAATCGATGCCATATCGTTTTAACGAGGGAGACAGTCGTTACCTCATCTTCAAGCTGCCGGACTCAAAAGAAAACTTTGCAATACAGCTGCGCGCCTTTATTAAAGAATTTGGCAGTCAGGATATTGCGCACGGCGTATTCTATCCGCAGATCGTGATGCTGGATATCAATCTGCAACCCTTGCGCATTATTGCCAATCCGGTCCTGGAATTTACGCCCGAATCCTGGTCAAACTATGGCTTCCTTCAAGGGGTTTTTGAGGTGGACCGAACAGAAGACCGAGAAGAAGAGTATGTGTTGTTGAATACCACCAAAGATGCGCTCAACAAACTCTCGCAATACGACTATGATGAGGGACGCATTGTCATCCAGCACATGAAATACGGAGAGCTGGGTGTCAAAGCAGTTGATGCCTCGGAATTAATTCAGCCTTAGCATCCTCGAACCTCTCTGTAAGCCATTGTCCCCCCTAGTGCTACCCCGCTAACGAATCGCCCGGATATGCTCTGATTCCGATACAGAAAGTCTTGTATCGCGCATGTTCTATGCTTCTAAAAAATGGTTCTTGAGGTTCCTGGCTGTTTATTGCAAGTGCCACAGAGACCGGCATCTTTCAGTAGGGAAGGCGCGTAAGCAGGAAAAGGGGGAGAGTGGTACCAGTGGGCGGACTCGAACCGCCACGCTCTTGCGAGCAAGGGATTTTGAATCCCTCATGTCTACCAATTTCATCACACTGGCACAGCAGGACGGGATTATACGCATTTGCCTTTGAGCGTCAATACTCTTCGGGAATGACATTTCGAAAGCGAAAAAAAAGCCCCGCTAAGCGGGGCTCCTGTGCGTAATTAATACTAAGTATTAATCTAGGACCGTGCCATTAACTACAGTAAACCCACCTGTTGTTAGCAGATAACCTTGGGTCACCATTTCGGTAAAGGCATTAGCTTCGGCCGTGGTACCAGTGCTTGGGAACGCGGGTGTTCCGTGGTTCACGACTCCACCATTTGCCAAGTATTCTACGTGCAGCTGGCTTCCACCAGAACCTCCGCCTGAACTGATTGTTTCGGCACCGGCCTCAACTATTAGAGGGTCCGTTCCTGACAGGAAGGATCGTGAGCCGTCGGCTACGGTTCCGGTTGGCAAAATGCTTGTATAGAGCTCAGAATCTTCGTCAACCGAATTGGGGATCACGGTGTCTCCAATCACTTCGCTAAACAGGACGGGAATATCATCGTTTACAGATGAAAATGACTGTACGAAATTGATTGGGTCTGCAGAGTCCAGTGTGGCCTGAAATACATTCAGGTATGCTTGCAGGGAGGAGGTATCCTGCGTTAGGCCGCTGCTAACTTCCAATCCCGCTAGGATAGTTGGTGCAATTGTTGGAGAGTTTTCAATAAACCGAATTATCCCTCCACCAGGGGCCAGGTAGTTTGCTGCGACAATATCATCTGTGGCTGCTGTTGGGCTAAGCGCATTTCCATCGTTCGCCACGGCGACAAACGGAATGCCGGTTAAGGTCCCTAGTGAGTGGCCAAAGTAGTATACATCCGAAGTGCTGATATCTCCGTTGGCAGCTGCGCCATTCAAGTCAAAATTTGCGTCACCAAATGATTTTCGAAGTGCTAATAGATCAAGTGTATGCTGTCTTAAATTGTCGCGAGTTGTCAGGAAACTAGTGAGGTTAATGAACATAGAGCCCGAACTATTATCAGCTTTATCTCCATCGAACTCCATCGCAACTGGAGCGCCAGATGGGTCCCTTCTGACGAAGCCAAAGTGGCGTTCATCCGCTGAACCGACTGCTAGGCCAGGTATGGTTGATCCGCCAAAAGCAACGGTTCGTTCTAGTACTTGAGCGCCAAGCACTGCGGTGGATGCAGTTTGGCCCAAGGCTCCTGTAACTGCTCCATCGCCATCACAGGCTCCGCCAAGTATCTGGGTGGTAGTCGTTGCTAAACCATTTGTCCCGAGGTCTACACAGGCGGCACCAAACCCATTGGTAACGGTGTCTATTGTTTGAACTAGACCTGCGGAAAACAGACCAGCTACGACCGCATCAATTGTGTCTTGCTCGCTGCTGCTGATGCCGTCACTAGCATCAATCGTTCCTGCTGCGTCTAAAAGAGAAGTTGCAAGAGTTTCTTGGTCTGAGCTTGAATAGCCTCCTATTCCATGGAGAGGATGGTCAATTGCAATAACAGCAAGGTCATCTGCTGTTGTGCCAGGATTGTTAGCCAAAGAGGCCGCTACCATCGATCCTCCGAATGTCAGTGCCACGCTGCGATCACCTGATAAACCATGCTGGTATATAACGGTTTTAAGTGTGCCTGCTGGGTTTGTAGGGTGAATTGCAAGCACAGGAATCGTTACGTCTGCCTGTTTCTTGGGGAAAGGGAAAATGTAGTTAACTTTAGTCGATACCGTTGGGTCTGCCTGCGGTATTTCGAGTCCAAGAGCAGAGAAGGCAGTATTGATTGCTCCCGCGAGGGTGTCATCGGCTTCCCAGCTGTCTACAACCAACGCAGCAGAGGCTAAATCGGTGTTTGAGTCATCTGAACTTAGATAGTAAGGAATCGTCATTTCGCCCTGTGTAACCGATACTTCGCCAAAAGGGATGCTTAAGTTGCTGATCAGTGAAGAAACAAGGTTGATGTCCGTCGTATTGGCTGTATCGAATGAGATGTCTGTAGCACTAGCCGGCGTGGGTAGTAAATCAGCAAAACCGCCTGAAGAGCTTGGTGCAGAGCTCAATGCAACCGCGACGCATCCGATTGCCGTACTTCCGGTCAGACCTTGGCAGCCTGCTGGTGGAGCAGCGGCGAATAATGGGTTGAGAGCGGCCTGAATTTCTGCGCTAGGAAAGGCGGTGACCGCGCCGTTTGCAGCAGCATTAACGGTAGCGTAATCACTTGCACCGGCTTCAATGGCAGCTTCTGCGGCTGACAATCTCAAGAAGGTTGTCAATTGATCATTAAACCACTGCGCCGGGTCAGCAATGTAGTTTAAGACTTTTTCATCCCCGGACGTGGTAAACGAATAAGTCAGAGCAATATTCGAGTCATCCAGGGCCGGCAACGCTTCCGTAAGCACTGGAAGAGTGTCGTCTGCGCGCGAAGGGTTTGTTGCGACAGCAAAGTAACTAAGGGCCAAAGGTTCCCATAAGTCATTGATCAGGCTCTTGACCGGAGCCAGTGCAGAGCTGGCCAGTTCCGCTTCTTCGTCGGTGAGCGTTTCGTAACCCGTAACGCCAGGGTTGCCGTGAATGGGGTTGCCTTCCAGATCCTTGATGCCATCCGTAATCGCGACGACATAGCGTGTTAAGGGGTTCAGTGGTGTTGTTGGGTTAATGCGTATGAATGATGTGCCGTCTAAGGTCTTTACTTCTGCCGTGTAAGTCACCGAAGTAGGCGTCACGATGGTGGGCGGTTCGCTTATCTGTAGTCCTTGAACCGGGCTTCCACTGGCGTAGGCTAGTTCTAACAAAAACACATTCTGTGTCGGGTTTGCTACCGGGTTTCCACTCGCGTCTAATGTGAATGGTGCTGCATCGACAGTGGCTTCATCAATTAGTCCGCTCATGGCGATGTCAATCGGAGCGACTGTAGACGCCCCACTCAAGCTATTTAGTGCTGTTGTAACCGGAGGGCTGGAGTCCGTGACTGAAAATGTACCATCCCCTGCAACACTGTCAAAAATCAGGTCATTGGGAATGGGTAATGATGATGTTGCTGGGTCAAAAATAGGATACACGCCAATTTCAGATTCTAGCCGCGGAGGGTCAGACTCGGGAATGGTTTGTGCACCTGCATTGGATGTATCAACGACTTTCTGGTTGTCAAGACAACCGCTCAGCGTGAGCGTGGATGCTATCGCTAGACCTAAAATTCTTTTTTTGTACATAGATAGGACCTTTACCTAAGTTGACCCGGATTATTTGTTGTGACTGTCTTGGAAGGTTGCGCAAAAGACAGCTTCTTCCCTAACCGCAGAGCTCTCCACATATGCACTGCGGACGCATCTTGCGCTTTTATTTGACATTAGATTAAACGTAGACATGAAACCCGGTTTTGTCGAATTTTTTTAGTCCCCTGTATAGGAGCTGCAGACTCGCTTTTTCAGGGCCAAAACCGTTTGCGTCGACTACACTCTGTCCGGATTAAGGAGTACAATTCGCGGCCTTGTCCAAACCTATTATTCGTACCAGTTGAGAAGTATCGAGAGACGCCATGACAACCATTCGCCAAGACGACGTGATCGAAAGTGTTGCAGATGCCCTGCAATTTATTTCTTATTATCATCCTGCTGACTTTATCAAGGCAGTCCATGAGGCCTATCAGCGTGAAGAGTCGCAGGCGGCGAAGGACGCGATGGCCCAGATCCTTATAAATTCCAGAATGTGCGCCGAAGGCAAGCGCCCGATATGTCAGGACACCGGTATTGTGACGGTGTTCGTCAAGGTGGGGATGGATGTGCAATGGGACGCGGACCTGTCGCTGAGCGAGATGGTTAACGAAGGTGTCCGCCGTGCATATACGCATCCTGACAACGTTTTGCGTGCGTCAATTCTGGCTGATCCGGCGGGAGCCCGTAAAAATACCAAAGACAATACACCTGCCGTGATTCACTATGAGGTAGTGCCCGGCAACAAAGTTGAGGTGGACGTCGCGGCCAAAGGTGGTGGCTCGGAAAACAAATCCAAAATGGTGATGCTGAACCCGAGCGACAGTATTGTCGATTGGGTGGTGAAAACAGTGCCTACCATGGGGGCCGGCTGGTGTCCGCCGGGAATGCTAGGGATAGGTATTGGCGGTACGGCGGAAAAAGCCGCGATGCTGGCCAAAGAATCCCTGATGGATCCGATTGATATTCATGAGTTGCGTGCACGTGGGCCGCAGAGTCGAATTGAAGAGCTGCGCCTTGAAATCATGGATAAGGTGAATGAGCTGGGTATTGGTGCACAGGGTCTGGGCGGTTTAACGACTGTTTTGGATGTCAAAATCCGGGATTATCCGACCCATGCAGCCTCATTGCCGGTCGCGATGATTCCCAATTGCGCGGCCACACGCCATGCCCATTTTGTACTCGATGGCACTGGTCCTTCCTTACAGACACCACCGAGCTTGAGCGATTGGCCTGAAATTACCTGGGAAGCGGGGGACAACGTCAAGCGGGTGAATCTGGATACCGTGACCAAGGAAGAGGTCGCTGCATTGCAGCCGGGCGATACCGTGTTGTTATCCGGGAAAATGCTGACCGGCCGGGATGCTGCGCACAAGAAAATGGTCGAAATGCTGGCGAATGGCGAACAACTGCCAGTGGATCTTGCCGGTCGATTTATCTATTACGTCGGGCCTGTTGATCCGGTACGAGATGAGGTGGTTGGCCCGGCTGGACCAACGACGGCAACCCGTATGGACAAATTTACCCACACCATGCTGGCCGAAACCGGTTTGCTGGGCATGATTGGCAAGGCGGAGCGTGGTCAGGTAGCCATCGATGCCATCCAGAAGTTTGGCGCTGTTTACTTGATGGCGGTCGGTGGCGCGGCTTACCTGGTGTCCAAAGCGGTTAAAAAGGCCGAAGTGGTGGCCTTTCCTGAATTGGGGATGGAAGCCATTTACGAGTTTGAAGTTGAGGATATGCCGGTATCGGTGGCGGTGGATGCTCGCGGTAGTTCTGTGCATCAGACTGCGCCTGCGATCTGGCATGACAAGATTATTGCCGCCAAGGCGGTTTAACCGTTTGAATAAGCGGGGGAGTCTGTGATGAGTGAGCTGAAAAACGAGGCGTGTTCAGCATGCCGTGCCGATGCGCCGAAAGTGACAGATCAGGAAAGAGCGGAGCTCTCGCCACAGATCGCAGATTGGAATGAGGTGCAGGTAGACGGAGTGCCCCGGCTGGTCCGTGAATTCAGTTTTAAGGATTTTGTGTCGGCGCTCGCATTTGCTAATCGCGTGGGCGAGCTGGCTGAATCACTGAACCATCACCCCAAAATCGTGATTGAGTGGGGTCGGGTGGAAGTTTCCTGGTGGACGCACAAGATCAAAGGGCTGCATCGCAATGACTTTATTGCTGCAGCGAAAACAGATGCCCTCGGTGTCTAGATTTCATAAAGAAAACCAATAAAAAGTAGTAATACTATGGAAAGAACTTATCGGCTGACTGTCTCTTGTCCTGACCGAACGGGAATTGTCGCCAAAGTCAGTAATTTTCTCACTACCTATAACGGCTGGATCACTGAGGCCAGTTATCATGCAGATCCGCAGACCGGCTGGTTCTTTATGCGTAATGAGATCAAGGCCAGTTCTCTGCCATTTGATCTGGCTGACTTTAAAACGGTATTTGCACCGATTGCCGACGAATTTTCCATGTCCTGGAGTATTTCCGATTCCGGGGTCAAGCCCAGAGTTGTCCTGATGGCCTCACGTGAATCGCATTGCCTTGCGGATATCCTGCATCGTTGGCACAGCGGCGAGTTGAATGCGGAGATCGTTGCCGTTATTGCGAATCACGAAGACCTGCGGCGCATGGTTGAGTGGCATGAAATCCCTTATCACTGTGTCAATATTGATCCTCGGGACAAAGCTCCGGGGTTCGCTGAGGTCGAACAGCTCATTGATGGTTTGGGTGTTGAACTGATTGTGCTGGCGCGCTACATGCAAATTCTCCCCGCGGCCCTGTGTGAGCGCTACAATGGTCGGATCATCAATATTCATCACAGCTTTTTGCCATCCTTTGCGGGCGCCAAACCTTATCATCAGGCCTATGATCGTGGCGTCAAACTTATCGGGGCAACCTGCCATTACGTGACGCAGGATCTGGACGAAGGGCCGATTATTGATCAGGATGTGATCCGGATCAGTCATAGCGATACCATTGAAGACATGGTTCGTCTGGGCAAGGATGCCGAGAAGACTGTGCTGGCCAGAGGTTTGCGTCTGCATCTTGAAGACCGCGTGATCATCCACGAAAACAAAACCGTGGTATTTGCCTAGATTTCTGGCAGCCTTATTGTTCAGTTCGAACCGTTATTGGAGGCTGTCCGAGTGGACGACCTGATTGCCACCTTCTTCACGTGCAATGTGGGTGCGATTGTCAGCCAGCTGCAATAATTCCAGAAGATTCTGCTGTTCCGCTTCAACGAGTCCGGCTGACACTGTAAAGTTAAAGTTCATTTCATCCAGAAAGACAATACTGTCCTCTACCAGGTTCCGAAAGCTTTCCAGCAGTTTTCCCGCTTTTCCGGTGTCTAGTCCGGGCATCAGAATGGCAACGTCAGAATCGTTGATCCTTCCGTAATGGAAGCGATCGAAGGCTTTTGGAAGTAGTTTTGCTAGGTTTGTGATGACGGCATCGGGTGCATCAATGCCATATTTATCATGCAGCGCGTTAAGGTGATCTATCGATACCAAGGCGATGCAGGTGGGCAGGTTCTTGCTGCGGCTTTCCAGTAGCAAAGGTTCGCCCTCTTCAAAGAACTTACGCTTGTTTGGCAGACCTGAAATATAATCATGGTAGGCCATGTGGCGCAGTGCCTGCGTGTGTTCCATGTTTTCGATATTGTGCAGTATGCGGCAGTTGAATTCTTCCTGTCCGAAAGGTTTGGTCAGGAAATCGTTGGCGCCATTCTTGATAAATTTGGCCGAGAGATCGCTGTCGCCCTCGCCAGAAAGGCCAATCACCACCAAGTCGTTTTTGCTGACTTCTTTGCGAATGTTCTTGACCAGTTCAAAGCCGTTCATACGTGGCATGTTGTAGTCAGTGATCAAAAGCTTGATCTCGGGGTCGGCGTTGAGCATATCCAGAGCGGTATCGCCGTCATCGGCGGTTACCACTTCAAATTGTTGTGCGGCCAGCAGATTGCTCAGAAATTTGCGCTGCATTTTGGAGTCGTCAGTCACCAGAATCTTGATGTTTTTGTTCTGTTCCAGGCGCTTGATCAGCTTGATAACATACTCGTAGGAAAAACGGCTTTCCTTGGTCACGTAATCGACAATTTTCTTGTCCTGCATCTGTTTGCGGACGCCTTCGTCGAAGTTCCCTGTCATCACGATCGTGGGGATCTTTTGCTCAATGGTAAAGTCAACCACCTCCCCATGCGGGGCATCTGGCAAATTCAGGTCAACGACTGCGCACCGGTAGTGTGTTGGGCCATATTTGGAAATCAGGGAGCGGGCTTCGTCGAAAGTTTCTGCCACGTCGCAGGCGAGGTCCGGATCCGATTTGCAGATATGCTTTAGGATCTTCACGATAATCGGACTGTCTTCGACTAAAAGAAATTTTTTCATTGTTCTGGCCTGAATCAGCGGGCTAATAGTTTTTAGTATCCGGTTTGTATTGAAAGTGCCGGCCATTGGTCTCCGGGAAGATGAAAATCAAACCGGAGTCCGGGTCTGTTTCACCTGGGCAGAAAGCGCCTGATTGGCCTGAGCAGGTACTCTACTTGTATTAGCTTAGTCAGACTTTTCATGGGCTCCAGTTTTTGTGGCAATTTTTAGTCTATAAAATGCGCAAATAGCTGCCCGTTTGGCAGCAGTATGTGTTAGAATTCGCCGCTTTGTTTCGGCTTGAGCGTGCGGCGCGAGGGACTTTTTCTTCGCTTCGGAATCGCTCGGGTGAAGGCCTCTGAAAAGTAGAATAATAGACGCCTCGATGGCAGCGTCCCGTCCCTGAGTCTACCTTGCCGAGATCGGTGAAAACAGGCGTCGGGGCAGCGGCACCCGTAGAATCGAGACGAAAACCAGAAATCGAAAAGTAGAATTCTAAAAGGAACGCGATCCATATGGGTGAGCAAGCGAAAGAAATCCTTCCCGTCAATATCGAAGAAGAGTTAAAGCAGTCATATCTCGATTACGCCATGAGTGTCATCGTAGGTCGAGCGTTACCGGATGCACGTGATGGCCTGAAGCCAGTGCACCGGCGTGTGCTGTTTGCGATGAGCGAGTTGAATAACGACTGGAACAAGGCCTACAAGAAATCTGCACGTGTTGTCGGTGACGTCATCGGTAAATACCACCCGCATGGGGATTCAGCCGTCTATGACACCATTGTGCGCATGGCCCAGCCGTTCTCGCTGCGTTACATGCTGGTGGATGGTCAGGGGAATTTCGGTTCCATCGACGGCGATAATCCGGCCGCCATGCGTTACACCGAAATCCGCATGCAAAAACTTTCGCACTCCCTGTTGGCAGATCTGGAGAAAGAGACGGTCGATTTCGTGCCCAACTACGATGGTACGGAACAGATTCCAGAAGTGCTCCCGACGCGCGTTCCGAACTTGTTGGTCAATGGATCCTCCGGCATTGCTGTGGGTATGGCCACCAATATTCCTCCGCACAACCTGAATGAAGTGATTTCCGGTTGTTTGACCCTGATGGATCGTCCAGAAACAGAAGTCGATGAGCTGATGGAGTTGATACCAGGCCCGGACTTTCCAACCTCGGCCATTATCAATGGCCGGGCTGGGATCGTTCAGGCTTATCGTACCGGGCGCGGCAAAATCTATTTGCGTGCGCGTTATGAGGTAGAGCAGGAGAAGAATGGCAAAGAGCGGATTGTCGTTACCGAAATTCCTTATCAGGTGAATAAGGCACGCTTGATCGAAAAAATTGCCGAGCTGGTAAAAGACAAGAAGCTGGAAGGGATTACCGAGCTGCGTGATGAATCCAACAAGGAAGGCATGCGGATTGTGATTGAGTTACGTCGTGGTGAAGTGCCTGATGTCATCATGAATAATTTGTACGCGCAGACGCAGCTGGAAAATGTGTTTGGCATCAACATGGTGGCGCTGGTAGATGGCGAGCCGAAAACGATCAATCTCAAGCAGGCGCTGGAAATCTTCATCAAGCACCGGCGCGAAGTGGTCACCCGACGAACTGTATTTGAGTTGCGCAAAGCACGTGAGCGTGGACATATTCTGGAAGGTTTGACCGTAGCGCTGGCCAACATTGACCCGGTGATCGAACTGATCAAGAGCTCTCCAACTTCTGCTGAGGCAAAAGAGAAGTTGCTGGCTCAGTCCTGGGAGCCGGGAGCCGTGGTCGGTATGCTGGAGCGTGCGGGGGACCAAAACGCCAGTCGGCCCGATGATCTGGAACCTCAGTATGGTTTGCATGATGGTAAGTATCATCTGTCTCCGGTGCAGGCTCAGGAGATCCTGAACATGCGTCTGCACAGGCTAACCGGCCTGGAAACCGAGAAGCTGATTGAAGAATACAAGGAAATACTGGAAAAGATTTTCGAGTTGCTGAATATTTTGAGCAATCCGGAAAAACTGATGCAGGTTATTCGGGAAGAGCTTGAAGAAATCAGAGATGAGTACGGCGATGAACGTCGCACCGAAATTATGTCTTCCCGTCGTGATCTGACCATTGCGGATCTGATTACTGAAGAAGATCTGGTGGTCACCATTTCGCATGCGGGCTATGCCAAAACGCAGCCGCTGGCAGATTATCAGGCACAGCGCAGGGGTGGTCGCGGAAAATCTGCAACCTCAATGAAGGATGAGGACTTTGTAGAGAAACTGCTGGTCGCCAGTTCGCACGATACCATTTTGTGTTTCAGTAACCGGGGCAAGGTGTACTGGTTGCGTGTGTTTGATATTCCGCAGGCAAGCCGTGGTTCCAGGGGCCGTCCGATGGTCAATATTCTGCCACTGGAAGAAGGCGAGCGGATTACAACCTTCCTGCCGGTGCACGAGTATGCCGAAGACCATTTTGTCTTTATGGCGACGTCTTTGGGAACCGTTAAGAAGACGCCACTGGTGAACTTCTCTCGCCCCCGAACATCAGGGTTGATCGCTTTGGCTTTGGACGATGGAGATACCCTGATCGGAGCGGCCATCACTGACGGGCAGCGTGATGTCATGTTGATGAGTAGTTCCGGCAAGATGATTCGATTCAAGGAGGCCGATGTGCGTGCGATGGGGCGCACGGCGAGAGGTGTCCGCGGAATTAAGCTGGCTGAGGGGCACAGAGTGGTTTCCCTGATTCTGCCGGAGGAAGGTGGTTTGCTGCTGGTTGCCAGTGAAAATGGATATGGTAAGCGCACTCAGATATCGGAGTTTTCAGTGATCGGTCGTGGCGGGCAGGGCGTGATCGCCATGCAGTGCTCTGATCGCAATGGCAACCTGGTATCCGCCGTTCAGGTGTTTGAAGGTGACGAGCTGATGTTGATTTCGGATAAGGGGACGCTGGTTAGAACCCGTACCGAAGAAGTCTCGGTGTTGGGCCGGAATACTCAAGGGGTCAGGTTAATCAAACTGTCCCAGGAAGGTGAACGCTTGGTGAGTGTTGAGCGGATTGAGGAGTCGGCGGTAGACGATGAGGTGCTCGATGACGAGGTGGAGGAATCCAATAATGGTCAGACTCCGGAAGCGCCCAGTGCCGATGATTCCGTGCATTAGGTGTGACCATGCCAATAGTCACTATGATCAAAGTCAGGTTTGGAAGGTCAGATGGGCAGCGAAAATAATCAACTCGCAGATTTGAGAACAAAGATCGATGCGATCGATGAGCAGCTTCAGGTCTTGCTGAACCAGCGTGCCCAGTGCGCTCAGGAAGTTGCCAGGGTCAAGCAGGCTGAAGCAAAGGGCGAGGCTGTTCAATACTACCGCCCTGAGCGTGAAGCGCAGGTGCTCCGGCATGTGATGGAGCGCAATGAAGGGCCTTTGCCGAATGAAGATATCGGCAAGTTGTTTCGGGAAATCATGTCCTGTTGTTTGGCGTTGGAAAAGCCAATGGGAGTCGCCTATCTCGGGCCGGAGGGCACCTTTACGCATGCTGCGGCGTTGAAGCATTTTGGTCATTTTGTCCAGACCCAGCCATTGGCGGCGATAGATGAAGTGTTCCGGGAGGTTGAGTCCGGGCAGGCCAACTATGGCGTCGTGCCGGTCGAAAACTCTACCGAAGGGATGGTGAATCACACGCTCGACAGTTTTGTCGATTCATCTCTCTATATCTCAGGCGAGGTACAGCTGCGCATACACCACCATCTGTTATCGAAAAAACCGCAGCCGCTTGACCGGCTCAAGCGTGTGGTTGCCCATCAGCAAGCGCTTGCGCAATGTCGCAAGTGGCTGGATGCGCACTGCCCACAGATTGAACGGATTGCTGTTTCCAGCAATGGTGAGGCCGCCAGAATGGCCTCTGTGGATGAACATGTGGTTGCCATTGCGGGTGATATGGCGGCAGAGCGATATGAATTGATTCGCCTGAGTGAAAATATCGAAGACCATCCCGACAATACCACACGATTTCTGGTTATCGGTTCTGAATTTGTGCCACCCAGCGGTCGCGACAAAACCTCGTTGCTGGTGTCGGTCAAGAATAAGCCAGGCGCTTTGTATCATGTGTTGGAGCCCTTTCATCGACACAAGATCAGTCTGACGCGTCTTGAGACGCGCCCTTCACATTCCGGTACCTGGGCCTATGTGTTCTATATCGATTTTGAAGGACATATCGATGACGCCAGCGTGAAGGCTGTGATCAGTGAAATTTCACCGGATGCCGTGGAAATCAAGCATCTGGGTTCCTATCCGATAGGTGTTTTATAGCAGGGTGTGCGTTCGACTGAACGGCTTGCAGCTTTGATGGCAAACTATCGGTATATAAAGAGGAGACAGTCTTGGGAGACTTGAGCAAAATTCAATGTGATTATGCCGCGCTGGCGAATCCAGGGGTGCGTGCCCTTCACCCTTATATGCCAGGCAAACCGATAGAAGAGCTGGAGCGAGAGTTGGGTATTTCGGGTATCGTTAAGCTTGCCAGCAACGAAAACCCGCTTGGTCCCAGTTCGCTTGCGTTACAGGCGGTTCAGGCCAGTATGAGCGAATGGGCCAGATATCCCGATGGTAACGGTTTTGCCCTGAAGCAGAAGTTAAGCCAGCGCTATGGTATATCTCCGTCCTTGATTACGCTGGGGAACGGGTCCAATGATGTGTTGGATCTCATTGTGCGTGCTTATGCGGGGACGCATTCGGAAGTTGTTTTTTCGCAATATGCTTTTGCAGTTTATGCGCTGTCTACGCAAGCCGCGGGAGCGCGAGCGGTCGTAACGCCTGCGCAGGACTGGGGGCATGATCTGGACGCGATGGCGGCGGCGATTACGGAGAATACTGCGCTCGTGTTTATTGCCAACCCCAATAATCCGACGGGAACCTGGCTGACCGATGCGCAAATTCGTGCGTTCCTGTGCAGTGTGCCCGAGCATGTAATCGTGGTTCTGGACGAGGCCTACGCCGAATATCTGGAAGCGGATGAATATCCGGATGGCATTGCTCTGCTTTCGGAGTTCCCGAACCTGATTGTCACGCGTACTTTTTCAAAAGCCTGGGGGCTGGCAGGACTGAGGGTCGGTTATTCCGTCTCCTGCGAGCCGATTGCCAATATGCTCAACCGTGTGCGTCATCCCTTTAATGTCAATTCTGCTGCTCTGGTTGCGGCGTGTGCAGCGTTGGACGACGACGCGTATCTGGCCAAAGGATGTCGGGTGAATCGTGAAGGTCTGGCGCAATTGGAGCGAGGCCTGGAAAACCTGGGGCTGGCATATATTCCCTCCGTTGGAAATTTCATCTGTTTCGATACGGGAAGAGAAGGCGGGGATGTTTATGAAGCACTGTTGCGTCAGGGCGTTATCGTCAGGCCCGTTGCCAATTATGGCATGCCGGCTCATCTGCGCGTATCTGTGGGTTTGGCTGAGGAAAATCAGCGTTTTCTCGATGCTCTGGCCGAGGTGATCTAGGGTGCCGCGTATTCACAAGCTTGCAGTAATTGGTTTGGGTTTGATTGGTGGATCGTTGACCAAGCGTGTGCGCAAGAACGGCTTCGCAGCTGAAACGATTGGTTATACGCGTAACTACAATAATGCCAAGCTTGGTGTTGAGTTGGGGGTGACTGATACGGCGGCGGCGTCAATTGAGGAAGCGGTGGAAGACGCGGATATCGTCGTTGTGGCGGTACCGGTCAAAAGTTTTGAGTCCACGCTGGCTCAGATTAAGCCATATCTTAAAGCCGGTGCGGTGCTGACGGATGTCGGTAGTGTCAAAGGCTATTTTGTTTCTGCGGTAAAAAAAGTGTTTGGGGAGATGCCCGGGTTTGTGGTTCCCGGTCATCCAATCGCCGGATCTGAAAAAAGCGGAGTAACGGCAGCCAATGAAAGTTTGTTTGATCACCATAAGGTGATTCTGACACCGACAGAGCAGACTTCGGTGGCCGCATTGGCGCTGGTCAGGGACATGTGGGAATCTTGCGGTGCGATGGTGTTGGAGATGTCAGTGTCTCATCATGATGAGGTCTTGGCGGCAACCAGTCATCTTCCGCATCTGATCGCATTTTCGTTGGTCGATACGCTGGCTGGTGATGAAGACAGTCAGGATATCTTTCGATATGCCGCTGGAGGGTTCAGGGATTTTACCCGGATTGCTGCGAGTGATCCGGTGATGTGGCACGATATCTTTCTCGCAAACAGCGAGGCCACCATCGACGTGCTCGATCGCTTTGTGGCTGACCTTGCCATGTTGAAAGCGGCTATCCAGAATCAGGATAGCAATCAATTACTGGGTGTTTTCACGCGCGCCCGCGCTGCGCGTGAGCACTTTACAAAGTTACTTTCCGGACAATCGTATACCAATATGACTAGTAAAAATGTGGTGTTTAAAGTGCAGCCGGGTGGAGCCGTTTCAGGTTCGATCAGGGTTGCAGGCGACAAATCCATCTCCCATCGTTCCATTATGCTTGGCGCGCTGGCCGAAGGTGTGACCGAAGTTGAAGGCTTTCTTGAGGGTGAGGACAGTCTCGCGACATTGCAGGCTTTCAGGGATATGGGTGTTGTGATTGAAGGGCCGCATAATGGTCGGGTGCGTATCCATGGCGTTGGTTTGCACGGCCTTCAGGCGCCACCGGGACCGATTTATCTTGGCAATTCCGGAACGGGGATGCGCTTGTTTGCCGGTTTGTTGGCCGGGCAGTCGTTTGATAGTGAGCTGACGGGAGATGCATCACTGTCCAAGCGCCCGATGGAGCGCGTTGCAAAGCCGCTACGTTTGATGGGAGCGCAGATAGAGTCCGGCGAAGAAGGCCGGCCGCCGCTCAGGATAAAGGGGGGTTGTCAGCTCAAGGGTATCGATTATGACATGCCGATGGCCAGTGCACAGGTCAAATCCTGTCTGTTGCTGGCGGGCATGTATGCCGAGGGTGAAACCAGAGTGACGGAGCCCGCGCCGACGCGTGATCATACCGAGCGCATGCTGAATGGGTTTGGGTACAAGGTGCAAAAAGAGGGGGCCATCGCTTCACTGAGCGGAGGTGGTTCTTTGAAAGGGGGCAAGATTGATGTGCCCAGTGATATTTCTTCAGCGGCTTTTTTTATGGTCGCGGCTGCCATTACGCCCGGTGCTGATCTGGAAATTCAGCATGTTGGCCTGAATCCTACGCGTATTGGTGTGGTGAATATTCTGCGTGAAATGGGAGCAGATCTGACCATACAGAATGAACGCGAAGTCGGTGGTGAGCCGGTGGGTGATATTCGGGTGAAATATGCTCCATTGAAAGGTATTCATATTCCGGAAGATCAGGTGCCTTTGGCAATTGACGAGTTTCCCGTGCTGTTTATCGCTGCAACCTGTGCCGAAGGCGAAACTGTGCTTACGGGGGCGGAGGAGCTGCGTGTCAAGGAGAGTGACCGTATTCAGGTGATGGCAGATGGGCTGGCTCAGCTGGGTGTGCGCAGCGAAGTCAAACCTGATGGTATTGTGATTCGTGGTTCCAGTATTCAGGGCGGAAGCGTCCATAGTCACGGTGATCACCGAATTGCCATGGCATTTACGATTGCGGCGCTGCGTAGCCAGGGCGAGATCGTAATCAATGACTGTGCCAATGTGGCGACATCCTTTCCCAACTTTGTGCAATTGGCAAGGCATGTGGGTATGTGTATTGAGACAGAGGAGCAGCAGGGTTCGTGACTGACACAGAGCTTGGCAATGATATTCCAGTGCTGACCATAGATGGGCCAAGTGGCTCCGGTAAAGGTTCGGTCACGCAACTGGTGGCAGGGCGTCTGGGTTGGCACATTCTGGATAGTGGTGCCTTATACCGCTTGACAGCACTGGCGGCAGAGCGCGCGCAAGTGTCCTTCGATGATGGGCCTTCGCTGGCCGGAATTGCTCGTAACCTGAGTATCGAGTTCCTGCCTTCTTCGCCCGGGGAGCCTGTAAAGGTCCTGTTGGAGGGTGAGGATGTCACCGAAGCGATCCGCCGCGAAACAACAGGAAATAATGCGTCCAAAGTCGCGGTACTCGAAGAAGTGCGCGCAGCTTTGTTGCAGCGCCAGCGGGATTTCAGGCAGGCGCCTGGCCTGGTAGCTGACGGTCGGGATATGGGAACGGTCGTGTTCCCTGATGCACCCTATAAGGTTTTCATGATCGCCTCGGCCCAGGCAAGGGCCGAGCGTCGCCATGCACAGTTGAAGGCGCAGGGTGAAGATGTTAGAATCGCGACCCTTTTGCGAGAGATCGAAGCGCGTGATGCGCGTGATATGGGTCGAAAAGCCGCGCCACTCAAGGCGGCAGAAGACGCTGTCACGATTGATACGACTGACCTTTCTATTGAGCTAGTACTTGAAAAAGTCCTTTCTTTGATCGATTGAACGATTCCCGCATAAATAAATTTCGGCAGCGTATTGGGTTCAATAAGTTGCCTGTGTTTCAGAGTATCGGGTGCTGGATAAGTCGGCCAGTGACGCAGCATTCGATGAATTAAAACAGACCGTATTGACTGGTAATACGGAGACTAAATTTTACAGGAATTAGGATGAGCGAGAGCTTTGCTGAATTATTTGAAGAAAGCCTAAAAGAAATCGATATGACGCCTGGCGCGATCGTTAAAGGTGTCGTTATCGACATCGACAGCGACTGGGTAACCGTAAATGCAGGCTTGAAATCAGAGGGCGTAATCCCTCTTTCGCAATTTGTTGCTGAAAATGGTGAAGTGCAACTTTCCATCGGTGACGAAGTTGATGTAGCCCTGGATGCGGTTGAAGATGGCTTTGGTGAGACTCGATTGTCTCGCGAGAAGGCAAAGCGCGCTGAAGCATGGAAAGAGCTGGAAAAAGCTTTTGAAGCTGAAGAGATTGTGACCGGTGTGATCAATGGCAAGGTCAAGGGCGGTTTTACTGTCGACCTTAAGTCAATCCGAGCGTTTCTGCCGGGCTCTCTGGTCGATGTACGTCCGGTTCGCGATACCTTGCATCTCGAAGGCAAAGAGTTAGAGTTTAAAGTCATCAAGCTGGACCAAAAGCGTAATAACGTTGTTGTTTCGCGTCGTTCGGTTCTGGAAGCAGAAAACAGCGCAGAGCGCGATGCACT
Source organism: Oleiphilus sp. (assembly GCA_006212045.1). Lineage (GTDB taxonomy): Bacteria > Pseudomonadota > Gammaproteobacteria > Pseudomonadales > Oleiphilaceae > PZPK01. The sequence continues at coordinate 55,973 of PZPK01000018.1, forward strand.
GCTGGAAAGCATGGCTGAAGGTATGGAAGTCAAGGGTATCGTGAAGAACCTGACTGACTACGGTGCCTTTGTTGATCTGGGTGGTGTTGACGGCCTGTTGCACATTACTGACATGGCGTGGAAGCGAATCAAGCACCCAAGTGAAATTGTAAACGTTGGCGACGAGATCAATGTCAAAGTACTGAAGTTTGATCGCGAACGTAATCGTGTATCACTTGGCCTGAAGCAGCTGGGTGAAGATCCATGGGTATCTATCAAAGAGCGTTACCCGGAGAACACACGTGTAATGGCGCGTGTTACCAACCTGACCGATTACGGCTGTTTTGCCGAGATCGAAGAAGGTGTTGAGGGTCTGGTACACGTTTCTGAAATGGATTGGACCAACAAGAACATCCATCCTTCAAAAGTCGTCCAGTTGGGCGATGAAATCGAAGTCATGGTGCTGGATATCGATGAAGAGCGTCGTCGTATCTCCCTGGGTGTCAAGCAGTGTCACCCGAATCCATGGGAGCAGTTCTCTTCCAACTACAACAAAGAAGACAAAATCAGTGGCAAGATCAAATCCATTACTGATTTCGGGATCTTTATCGGTCTTGAAGGTGGTATTGATGGTCTGGTTCACTTGTCTGACATCTCGTGGCATGAGCCGGGTGAAGAAGCTGTACGTCAGTACAAGAAGGGTGATGAGATTGAAACAGTTATCCTTTCTGTAGATCCTGAGCGTGAGCGTATTTCACTGGGTATCAAGCAGCTGGAGCGTGATCCTTTTGCCGAATACGTACAAGTAAACGACAAGGGCACTATCGTGACCGGTTCCGTGAAGGAAGTGGATGCGAAGGCGGCGGTGATCGAGTTGAACGCAGATGTTGATGCGGTACTCAAGGCCTCAGAGATGAGTCAGGATCGCATTGAAGATCTGACCACGCAGTTGAAAGTCGGCGATGAAGTAGAAGCGAAGATTATCAACGTTGATCGCAAGAATCGTGTTATCAATCTTTCTGTGAAGTCGAAAGATATCGATGATGAGAAGCAAGCGATGAAAGAGGTGCGTGAGAAGCAGGTTGAATCTGCAGGTCCCACCACTATCGGTGATCTGATCAAAGAGCAAATGCAAAACAACTAAGTAGATGTAAGTATCTATAACTAGTTGTTAATTAATTAAAAAAACGGGCCAAGTGCCCGTTTTTTTTGGTCTTTTATTTTTCTTTGTCTACACTAAAAAAAACTCAGTGTTTTCGGGAACATAAATGACGAAATCTGAATTAGTAGAGATTATCGCTTCCAAGCAGACGCAACTGTCCGTTAAAGATGTGGAATTGGCTGTAAAAACGATACTGGATCTGATGTCAAATGCCTTGGCAACAGGGCAGCGTATCGAAATTAGAGGCTTTGGAAGCTTTTCCTTGCACCATAGGGCGCCTCGTGTGGGTAGAAACCCAAAAACAGGCGAGTCCGTTGAGTTAGGTGCCAAGTCTGTTCCCCACTTCAAGCCCGGCAAGGAGTTGCGGGATCAGGTGAATGAAAGTTTAAAGCAGGGCTACTAAGCTCAGACCCTGATTCGAGTTACCTGATTTCAACGTACCAAATAGCCTGCACGGCCTTTGTGCGTGGCCGATGCGATATTGGCGTGTTAAGATTGTCATTCACTTGTCGGAATCTGATGAATGGCAAAGCTTCGTTTCTTTCTCTTCTGTTTCGTTCTTATCTGTGTAGTGCTACTGGCCTTGGCATTTCTTTATCGCAATGCCTTACCGACGCAGATCGATTTAATTGTTTTTGACGTGATGCATGTTTCCGTCGGCGTATTGGCGCTGGCCAGCTTTGTTATTGGCGGAGTTTTGGGGCTTGTTGTGCGTGTGCCCAGTGCCATATGGCAGCGTTCGCAGTCAAAAATGCAGGGCAGGGTGTTGGCGCGAAAAGAGCGGGAAATAGAACGGCTCAAGAATGAAGTGGCAAAGGCAGGGTAGATGGATTCCTGGGCAGTCTGGCTGCTGCTTGTCATCGCGCTGGCAATCGGCTGGGGCCTTGGCTATCGTGCCCGTCTGGTAGCGTCAAAAGCCGACTCCTCGGCGTCAGAAGATTCTGCGGTCAAGCACCGACTGCAACTGCTATTTGATTCCTATAGTGACGATGCGCTGGATCGGTTTATACACTCCCTTGAGGTAAATCCTGAAACGCTGGCTTTGCATATTTCGATTGGCCGGCATTTTAGAACAGAAGGCGAGGTGGAAAAAGCGATTCTGGTGCACCAGAATCTCATGTCCCACCCGGAACTTCCCAAGATACAGCTTGACCCCGTGATCTATGAGTTGGCGAAGGATTACAAGGTAGCAGGCCTGTTTGACCGGGCCGAGTCCTTGCTGAAACAACTTGTCAGTTCGAAAACATTTGGCTTTAAGAGCAAGAAGCTCTTGCTTGATATTTATGAACTTGAGAAAGACTGGGATGAGGCGCTTGAAACAGGACAGGCGATAGATCTGAAGCGGCACCCGGATATACGCAAGCGTGTCGCTCAGTACTGGTGTGAAATGTCGCAACGAAAGCGACAGTCGGGGGAAATGCTGGAAGCAAAGCGTTTGTTGGATAAGGCCTTAAGTGCCGACAAAACCTGTGTCCGGGCGCATCTTGATTCCGCCAGCATGCTGGTCACGCAGGAGCGCTACAGGGACGCCATTCTGCAACTAAAGACACTGCTGGAATATGCGCCTGAATTTTTTGTTCTGGCTCAGCCATTGTTGCTCAAGTGTACTGAGGAAACGGGCAGCTTTGAGCGTTACTGTGCCTATCTGAAAGCGCTTTATCAGCAGACAGGGCAGGTCAATATTATTCTGGCGCTGGTTGATGCATACGCCAGGCAAGGGCGTATACCTGAAGCAGATGAATATCTTGAGCAGGAGGCCAGAGTTCAACCCAGTCTAACCTTGCTGGAGGCTTTGCTGGATGCGCGGAGAGCACAGAGTGCCTTGCCTTCCGACGCTGTTTGGCAAGCGCTATCAGAAGTGATTGAGAAGATTCGTTCCGAGCGACCGGCATATTGTTGCGCAAATTGTGGTTTCACCGGTAAGCAGCTGCATTGGATGTGCCCCAGTTGTAAAAGTTGGGAGACGGTCCGACCGTTCATTGAGCATAATGCCCCGGCCTGAACGCGGGTCAGTAAACAACACAGAAATGTTATGAAGTAAGAGGATTCAAGGTGTCTAAGGTAAATTCCCCCCTGATTATCGCGCTGGACTATCCGGATCAGGCATCGGCTATCGCGATGGCCCGGTTGCTGGATCCTGCCCTGTGCCGCGTCAAAGTTGGCAAGGAGTTGTACACCCGATGCGGCCCGCCAATCCTCGATGCTTTGCAGGGGATGGGCTTTGAGGTATTTCTCGATCTTAAGTTTCACGATATACCGAATACCACCTCCAAGGCGGTGAGCGTTGCGGCAGACCTGGGAGTGTGGATGGTCAATGTCCATGCGTCCGGGGGTGTAAGAATGATGGAGGCCTGTGTAGAGGCGCTGGCTCGGTTTAGGTCGAGACCCCTGTTGATTGGCGTCACCGTGCTTACCAGTATGGAGGGGGCTGACCTGCAAGGCGTGGGGATTTCCAGATCGCCCTACCAGCAGGTAGAGTTGCTGGCAGATCTGGCCAATGAGTCAGGTCTGGATGGTATTGTCTGTTCGTCGCAAGAGGTCGGCGGGTTGCGGGCGAGGCTGCGAGAGGATTTTAAGTTTGTGACGCCAGGTATTCGGCCGCAATCTGCAGCCGTTGACGACCAGAAAAGAATTATGACGCCGGCGCAGGCGCTGAACGCGGGTTCCAGTTATTTGGTGGTCGGAAGACCTGTAACGAAAGCCGATGATCCAGGCAAGGCGCTGGAAGACCTGATGTCTGAAGTGAATGCCGTTACAGGCTGACCCGAAGTGGTTGGGGTGAAATCATGCGCATGAGCGGATTTTTAAAGGCGGTAGAGGCCGTTTTTATGAGGCTTCTGTTAATGGCCTGTTTGCTGTCGTTTACACTGCCTGCATTGGCTGAAATATACAAGTGGCAGGACAAACAGGGCAACTGGCATTTCAGTGATGCTCCGCGCAGCGCTAAGGGTAAGCCCGCCGTTATCAAAGGTGGCCATTCACCTGTCTCATCGGGCTCGTCCTCTTCGGGCGATGATCTGGAGCTGCGACTTGTTGATCGCTTTAAGCCAGCCACCACGGTCGAGCGTGTCACGCTGGCCGTGGTGGGTATCGAAACCCATCTTGGCGAAGGCAGTGGGTTTTTTGTGTCCCGGCAAGGGCACATTGTCACGAATCGTCACGTCATCAGACCTTCGACTACCGATGCCTGGCAAGAGAGCGCGCAAAAGATGGAAGAGGGGCGTCGGAGGCTGCAAGCGTTTCAGGGGAAGCTGGATCAGGAGAAAAGGGCGCTCGATGACTATGCTGACAAACTGGCGCGCTATCGTAGCGATGTGGAGTCCAAGTCCGAGGGTAGTGCCCGCAATACGGCGTTGGCAGAATACCAGGGTTTTGAAGAGCGCTATCAGCAGCGACGCGACAATTATCTGTCCCAGCAAAAGGCACAGGACAAGCAGATGCAGGAATTTGAGCGGCGTTATTCGGAGTTATCCCTGAAAGGAAGTATGGCGGGTGCAGCACGGCAATTCGCGATTGTACTCAAGGATGGAACACGGCTTCGTGCCAGGCTGCTAAAGATCAGTAAAGATTTTGACCTTGCCTTGCTCAAGCTGGACGGTTATCGAACGCCGTTGTTGTCACTTTCCAGAGAGGCCGGTTTGAGGCAGGGGCGTGAAGTGTTTGCGGTAGGCAGTCCGCTCGGCATGAAGGATGCAGTCACGTCAGGCATTATTACGAGTTTGAAAAAAGACTATCTGGTGACGGATGCCCAGATTCTGCCTGGTAACAGCGGAGGACCCTTGCTGGATCTGGAAACAGGTGAGGTGCTTGGCGTCAATACTCTGAAGTTTGCCCGGAATGCCTTGTCCGATGGATTTGGTTTTGCGATTCCGGTCGATGTCGTTTATCGGGAGTTTCCAGATGCTCTGAGGCCGCTTGAATAATTTGTGGGTGGCTATCGGCGCAAAAGATTTGAAAGCTTGGGGTTGGGCTTTTTGTTTTTGCGCAATATGACGGCGACTTTACCAATGGACTGAACCAGCTCAGCGTCTGATTTATCGGATATCTCCTCGATCAGTTTGGCACGATCGTCCCGGTCTCCGGCAGCTATCTTGATTTTGATCAGTTCGTGGTCGTTCAGCGCGCGGTCAAGCTCTTCCATTAAAGGCTCGGTCAGACCCTTATCTCCGACTATAATGATGGGGTTCAGGTTGTGGGCGATGGCTCGATACTGTTTTTTCTGCGCCGCGGTTAGCGTCATGTTCGGGATTCCGTTTGTTGGGTTTACGCGTGAGTTTATCGAGCCAAGTTTAACAAAAAGCGTTCGACGCTGCCCGGTTATTTATACATGCATTCAGCTGTAAAGGATGAAAACAAATAGGCTATGGCCAGATCCAAATCGAGCAAACATTGGTTAAAGGAGCATTTTGACGATGTTTATGTCAAAAAGTCGCAGGAGGATGGCTATCGTTCCCGTGCAAGTTACAAATTGAAGGAGCTGCACGAAAAGGATCAGTTGTTTAAGCCGGGTATGACGGTGGTGGATCTTGGCGCTGCGCCAGGAGGATGGACCCAGGTTGCGAGTGAACTGGTCGGACCGTCTGGAAGGGTGATCGCCAGTGATATTCTGCCGATGGATCCCTTGCCGGATGTCCATTTTGTGCAAGGAGACTTCACCGAAGATTCTGTGTTTGAAACTTTGTTGGCGCAAATCGATGGGCATGCCGATCTTGTAATTTCTGATATGGCCCCCAATATGAGTGGGAACGCGGCGGCCGATATTCCGCGTGCCATGTATTTGGTGGAGTTGGCACTGGACATGGCACGAAATACCCTGCGGCCCGGAGGTGGTTTTGTTGCAAAAGTGTTTCAGGGAGAGGGGTTTGATGGTTTGCTAAAGGACATGCGCAGCAGCTTCAGCAGGGTTGTGAGTCGTAAACCGGATTCCTCGCGGTCGCGTTCTCGCGAGATTTACCTCGTGGGTTCAGGTTTTCGTGGTTGATGTCAGGGTTGGAAGCCAGTCTTCGCTTGGCGATAGTATATTTTGATATCTGGATGTATAGTTGGTTGAGCGCTTCAGGCGCTGATCATCAATTGGAATTAGGTAGAGGGCTTTCCCTTGAATGATATGGTAAAAAATCTTGTACTTTGGCTTGTGATCGCAGCAGTTCTGTTGATGGTCTTCAATAACTTCAATGCGCACACGCAAAAGCAATCGATGGATTATTCGCAGTTCATTGAGCTGGTGCAGAGCGGTCAGGTGAAACAGGTCGTGATCGATGGACTGAGTTTCGACATTGAGACTGTGGATGGCCGAAGGTACTCAACTGTGCGCCCGATGGTGGAAGACCCGCGTCTGATGGATGATCTGATCAGCAACAAAGTCAGGGTGGTGGGTAAAGAGCCTGAGAAGCAAAGCATCTGGACCCAGCTTCTGGTGGCTTCATTCCCGATTCTGGTCATTATTGCCGTATTTATGTTCTTTATGCGCCAGATGCAGGGCGGTGGCGGCGGCAAAGGCCCGATGTCCTTCGGCAAGAGCAAAGCCCGACTGATGAGCGAAGATCAGATCAAAACCACCTTTGCAGATGTTGCTGGTGTGGATGAGGCGAAAGAAGATGTGAAGGAACTCGTGGAATTCCTGCGCGATCCGAGCAAGTTCCAGCGCCTGGGCGGCAAAATTCCGCGAGGCGTATTAATGGTAGGTCAGCCCGGTACTGGTAAAACCCTGCTTGCGAAAGCGATTGCAGGTGAGGCCAAGGTGCCGTTTTTCTCCATATCCGGTTCCGATTTTGTGGAGATGTTCGTAGGTGTGGGTGCATCACGGGTGCGTGACATGTTCGAACAGGCCAAGAAGCAGTCACCCTGTATTATCTTTATCGACGAAATTGACGCGGTCGGTCGCCATCGTGGTGCGGGCCTTGGGGGCGGGCACGACGAGCGTGAGCAAACCCTGAACCAATTGCTGGTCGAAATGGACGGTTTTGAGGGTAGTGAGGGCGTGATCGTTATCGCAGCCACCAACCGTCCGGACGTTCTGGACCCGGCGTTGTTGCGCCCCGGTCGTTTTGATCGTCAGGTGGTGGTCGGTTTGCCTGATATACTGGGTCGTGAGCAAATTTTGAAGGTACACATGAAGCGGGTTCCTCTGGATGAGGATGTTGAACCAAGTGTTATTGCGCGTGGTACGCCCGGATTCTCCGGAGCGGATCTGGCAAACCTGGTCAATGAGGCTTCTTTGTTTGCAGCCCGTGCCAACAAGCGGGCCGTTTCCATGGTGGAATTTGAGCTCGCGAAAGACAAAATCATGATGGGTGCCGAACGCAAATCCATGGTGATGTCCGAGAAAGAAAAGCAGAATACCGCTTATCACGAGGCGGGGCATGCGATTGTAGGGCGCTTGATGCCAGAGCATGACCCTGTATACAAAGTGAGTATAATTCCTCGTGGCAGGGCTTTGGGCGTAACCATGTTCCTGCCTGAAGAAGACCGTTACAGTATGAGTCGCCGGCATATTATCAGTCAGATCTGTTCCCTGTATGGGGGGCGTATTGCCGAGGAAATGACTCTGGGGCCTGATGGAGTCACAACGGGCGCATCCAACGATATACAGCGTGCGACCGAGATTGCGAGAAATATGGTCACCAAATGGGGGCTCTCAGAGCGTCTGGGGCCGCTGATGTATGACGAGGCCCAGGAAGAAGTGTTTTTGGGTAAGTCCGCTGCCAGTTCCACGGCAAATGTTTCGGCGACAACGCGAAGTACGATTGACGAAGAGATTCGGGATATTATCGACAGTTGCTATGAGACAGCGAAGAAAATTCTGGAAGAAAACCGAAGTAAGCTGGATGCGATGGCAGAAGCTCTGATGAAATACGAAACAATCGATTCTCATCAGATCGACGACATTATGGAAGGGAAGACGCCGCGTCCGCCGAAAGGTTGGGGTGGAAATGGCAATGGTTCGGGAGGTGCTGCTGCGGAGTCAAAAGCGGAATCAGAAGATGTTTCCGAAGCGTCCGGGCAGAACTCCCGTGACGACAGTTCCGACTCTGTGGGTGGTCCTGCCAACGAGCATTAACGCTTTACATCGGGTCTAAAAGGCGCAACAGGCTTGCGCCTTTTTTTGTTTCAAATTTAAAAAGTGTAGAGAGGAAGTCCATGCCGGCTCATCTGCGTTGCGGAGATAAGGCGCTTTCGTTTGCTCGGAAGCATGTCATGGGCGTGCTAAACGTGACTCCGGATTCGTTTTCGGATGGTGGTCGTTTCCGGGATCTGGATAATGCGATCGGGCATGCCGGGCAAATGATTTCCGAGGGCGCCAGTCTTATTGATATCGGCGGTGAATCTACGCGGCCCGGTGCTGCTCCGGTATCTGTTCAGGAAGAGCTGGATCGTGTCTGCCCCGTCGTCGAACGGCTGGTTTCTGAATTTGATGCCCTGGTGTCGGTAGATACCAGTACTCCCGAAGTGATGCGTGAAGCGATCCGCCTGGGCTGTTCGCTGGTAAATGATGTGCGCGCATTCTCGCGCCCTGGGGCGATTGATGCCGTCCGGGATGCGAATGTGGCATTATGCGTGATGCATATGCAGGGTGAGCCGGATTCGATGCAGCAGGCGCCGCGCTATGATGCGGTGGTGGATGACCTGAAGGCCTTCTTTGCTGAGCGTATTGATGTTTTGTCGACGTCGGGAGTGTGCACGGATAGGCTGATATTGGATCCGGGCTTTGGCTTTGGCAAGACGCTTGAGCACAATCTGTTGTTGTTGAGAAACTTGCGGGATTTTCAGGCGTTTGGGCTTCCCGTTCTGGTAGGAATGTCGCGTAAGTCGATGATTGGCGCAATTTTGGGCAATGAAGTGGATCAGCGGCTTTTTGGCAGTCTGTCTGCTGCTGTCATCGCTGCAATGCAGGGTGCCTGGATCATACGGGCGCATGATGTGCTTGCAACAGTTGAGGCGATAAGGATTGTGGACGCGGTGATCAGTGAGCCGGCGTCCGGGGAATAGTGAATACAATGGAGTATGGGAGAAAGCAGCGTGGGTGAGCGAAAATATTTTGGTACGGATGGTATCAGGGGGTGTCTTGGAGAAGGCGCAATTACCCCGGAATTTATGCTGAAGCTGGGTTGGGCCTGTGGGCAGGTCTTTAAGCAGTCCAAGGGCCGGAACAGAGTGATCATTGGTAAAGATACCCGTATCTCCGGATATTTGTTTGAATCTGCATTGGAGGCGGGTTTGTCATCTGCCGGTGTGGATGTGCGTCTGCTGGGGCCAATGCCAACGCCAGCGATTGCTTATCTGACGCGAACCTACCGTGCAAACGCAGGCATTGTGATCAGTGCTTCCCATAATCCCTATCAGGACAACGGTATCAAGTTTTTCTCTTCCCAGGGGATGAAGCTGGATGATGAGATCGAGCTTGAAATAGAGTCCTTTCTGGAGCAGGACCTTCAGGTAGTCGCGCCGGACAAACTGGGGAAAGCCAAGCGCATTGATGATGCAGTAGGTCGTTACGTCGAATTTTGTAAAAGCACGATCCCTTCGGTCATGTCGCTGGATGGTATGAAGATTGTTCTGGACTGTGCACACGGTGCGACTTATCAGGTCGCCCCGTATGTCTTCAGGGAGTTGGGTGCCGATATCGAGACAATTGGCGTTCAGCCCGATGGCTTGAATATCAATCAGGATGTCGGGTCTACCAGTCCGGGCCAGCTTGTCGAGAAAGTGCTGGAGTCCGGTGCGGATCTCGGGATTGCTTTTGATGGTGATGGTGATCGTGTGTTGATGGTTGATCACAAAGGGGAGGTGCTTGATGGTGATGAGCTGCTCTACATTATCGCCAAGAACAGAAAGGATTCCGGTCGTCTCAGTGGTGGCGTAGTAGGCACCCTGATGACTAACTATGGCGCCGAAATGGCATTTGAAGCCTTGGGGATTCCTTTTCTGCGGGCCAAGGTTGGGGACCGATACGTCATGGAGTTGTTAAAGCAATATGACTGGCAACTCGGTGGTGAAGGTTCAGGTCATATTGTATGTTTTGACAAGGCAACAACCGGCGACGGCATTGTGTCGGCTTTACAGGTGCTTATCGCAGTGTGGGGCGAAGGTAAGAGCTTGCATGAGCTCAAGAGCAGCATGAAGAAGTTGCCCCAGGTTTTGAAGAACGTACGGATAAAAAGAAAAATGGATCCGATGTCAAACCCGCAGATCGCTGTTGCAGTGGAGAATCAGGAGGCTCGCTTCGAGGGTGGTGGCAGGGTGCTGCTGAGAGCATCCGGGACCGAGCCTTTGATACGCGTGATGGCTGAAGGGGATAACGAAGATTTGGTTGCGTCCGTTGTGGATGAACTGGTCGATGTTGTCACGGCCGAAATAGGCTGAATATTGTTTTGTATCCCGGTATTACGGCCATCGAAAGGCACTTTTTACACTGTTTGGGTGGGCGGTATCTGGCCTCTCGTTAGACCCGGATAACAATTGTCGAAACTAGTCCGGGCGCTTCTTGTAACTCGAGAATATCTCAGTTAGTATGTGCGCCCTTCCGAACAGGTCGATCTCGGTTTTATGCGTCGTAAGATTATAGCTGGCAACTGGAAAATGAATGGTGATCAGGCCTTTGCGCGTGAATTTACCTCTGAATTCCGGGAAGCAATTTCGGGATTTTCCGATGGAATAGAGCTGATTCTGGCGCCACCATCGGTTTATCTGGACAGGGTAGCCCAGAATCTGGAAGGAACGCCCGTGGCACTGGCGGCGCAAAATGTCTCAGAGTATGAGTCGGGTGCATATACGGGGGAAGTGTCGGCCCGAATGCTGAAAGATCTGGCCGTGACTTATTGCCTGGTGGGGCATTCAGAGCGCCGTGCATTGTATGGTGACACGAAAGAGACTGTGGTCTCGAAAATTGGCAGGCTGTGTGAGCAGGGTATCCAGCCGATCCTGTGTGTCGGCGAGACGCTGGAGCAGCGGTCAGCCGGGCAGGCAGAGCAAGTGGTAGCTGAGCAGTTAACCTCTGTTCTGGACAGTTTTAATGACAGTGATTTAGCGGGACTGGTGGTGGCTTACGAGCCGGTCTGGGCGATAGGGACCGGCAAAACTGCAACGCCGGAGATCGCGCAGGATATGCATGCTTTTGTCAGGCAGGTGCTGGCTGAAAAGTCGCAGGAATTATCACGGCGTTGCCCTGTTCTTTATGGTGGCAGCGTCAACGCGGGCAATGCGAAGGCCTTGTTCGGACAAAATGATGTCGATGGCGGTCTGGTAGGTGGCGCGTCATTGAAGGTAAACGAGTTTAATAATATATGCATGAGTATGGGTTAGATCTATGGAAATGTTAGAGACGGCGGTCATTATCGTACACGTGTTGGTATCTCTAGCGTTGGTGGCTTTGGTGCTCTTGCAGCAAGGTAAAGGTGCAGAGGCCGGCGCATCGTTCGGTGGCGGAGCGTCCCAGACTGTATTTGGTAGTGCGGGTAGCGGTAACTTCCTGACGCGTTCTACTTCAACGCTGGCGGTCATATTTTTTGTGACCAGCATAACTTTGGCAATTATCGCCAAGCAGAAAGCGGAAGTGGCAGCGTCGGGGCAGGACCAGATTCTGGTGCCGGTAGAGCAAACGGCACCCGCCGCGTTCCAGGAGCCGGTTTTCGAGAATGACGGTCAGCCTGTGGATTATAACCAGTCCATGGATGATTTGAAGGCAGAGATGGAGCAGGCCATGGAGGCCGGAATGTCGAGTTTTGCCGGTCAGGACGAAGCGGGTGCGGATGAAGGGTCCTCGGAGCAGTTGCCAGAGCTCGAATAAGAAAATTCAGGCATGGAAATGTCTGAATTAACAGGTTAAGCCCAAGTGGTGGAATTGGTAGACACGCTATCTTGAGGGGGTAGTGGCTGTAAGCCGTGCCGGTTCAAGTCCGGCCTTGGGCACCAACAGGAAAGCCCGCCTTGTCAGGCGGGCTTTTTGTTTTGCGGGTAAGGGTGTTAGCGGTTGATTCCTTATCTAGAGCTGCATATAATGCGCAGCGTTGAAATGGAGCGGCTTTGGGGGTTTTAAGGATCATCAAGGCTTGAGTGAAACGTAAGTTTGGTTGCTCGCCGGGTGATTGGCCTCCAACAGAGTCTTGCAAAAAGCCCCTCATCGTAGGGGCTTTTTAGTAGTGATGGGCGTTATGCCCATTTTTTGTTTTTGAAGGTCTCGTTTTCTGTTTTATCAGGCTGTAGGCGAGACACGCATGATGCGGAGAATGTTTCCGCGTAACAGGTAAGGTCGGTAGCTACAATTGACGATTAACATGTCTGCAAAAGTCAGACGACTAGATGAAATAATCAGGCCCGTTGTTGAAGGGCTGGGTTTCGAATGCTGGGGGATAGAATTTGCTTCCCAGGGCAAACATTCCATGCTGCGGATTTATATCGAAAGTCCGGGTGGAGGTGCAGGCTCCGTGCAGTCTGACGCATCAGAAAATTCGGAAGTGACCGAGCGGGAAAGCGGGATCGAGCTGGCTGATTGTGAAAAAGTCAGTCGACAGCTGAGTGCGGTGCTTGACGTTGAAGATCCCATCACGAATGACTACACCCTGGAGGTTTCATCTCCTGGTCTGGACAGGCCTCTTTATACTCTGGCCCAATTCGAACGCTTTATCGGGCATGTGGTTAACCTACGTTTAAGAATGGCTTTCGAAGGCAGGCGAAAATATACCGGCCAGCTAAAGGGAGTCGAGGGTAATGATGTGGTGATTCAAGTGGAAGAAGAGGAGTTTCTTTTTCCTTTGGAAGGCATCGAAAAAGCCAATATCGTACCTCAATTTGATTGATTTGGATTACTGGAGCAAGTAACGCGATGAATAAAGAAATTTTGCTGGTTGTTGAAGCGGTTTCGAATGAAAAAGGCGTCGATAAAGACGTGATTTTCGAAGCGATTGAGCTGGCTTTGGCGACGGCAACCAAGAAGCGCTACGAGGACGAGGAAAACGCCGATATCTTTGTCAATATTGATCGCAAGACGGGAGAGTATGAAACATTTCGTCGCTGGTTGGTGGTAGACAACGACGCGGTCCCGGCACTTGGTACAGAGCTGACTTTTCAGGAAGCCGAGGAAATATCCAAGGATCTCAAGCCCGGTGACGAACATATTGAAGAAATTGAATCGATCGCGTTCGGGCGCATCGGAGCGCAGGCCGCCAAGCAGATCATCGTTCAGAAGGTACGAGAGGCTGAGCGGGAAAAAATTGTAGACGGTTATCGTGACCGGGTCGGTGAGTTGGTGTCTGGTACGGTCAAGAAAGTGACCCGTGACAACGTGATTGTCGATCTGGGAAATAACGCAGAAGCATTGTTGCCAAGAGAAAACCTGGTTGCGCGGGAAGTATTCAGAATGGGCGATCGGGTTCGGGCTTTGCTGGAGGAAATTCGTGTTGAAACGCGCGGGCCGCAGCTGATTTTGAGCCGTACCTCTCCAAAAATGCTGATTGAGCTGTTCCGGATTGAAGTACCTGAAATTTCCGAAGAGGTGATTGAGGTGCGTGGTGCAGCAAGAGACCCGGGTTCCAGGGCCAAGATTGCAGTGAAAACCAATGACAAGCGCATCGATCCTGTTGGTGCCTGTGTCGGTATGCGTGGTGCGAGAGTTCAGGCGGTTTCCGGGGAGCTCGGAAACGAGCGAGTGGATATCATCATGTGGGACGATAATCCGGCCCAATTGGTGATCAATGCCATGGCACCGGCGGAAGTTGCCTCTATCGTGATTGATGAAGATACCCACTCCATGGATGTTGCGGTCGCGGAGGAAAATCTGGCGATGGCCATTGGGCGAGCAGGCCAGAACGTGCGTCTTGCTTCAGAGCTTACGGGCTGGGAGCTGAACGTCATGACCGAAGAGCAGGCGGGCGAGCAGCAGGAACAGGAAGCTTCCAAGTATATTGATCTGTTTGTCGATAAACTGGACGTGGATGAAGATTTGGCATTGGAACTGATCAATGAAGGCTTTACCACCCTGGAAGAAGTCGCTTATGTGCCTCTCGAGGAAATGTTGTCGATAGAGGCGTTTGACGAAGAAATTGTCGAAGAATTACGTCGTCGTGCCAAAGACGCTTTGTTGAATGCTGCTCTCGCATCAGAAGAGCAGTTGGAAGCGGGCGAGCCGGCCGAAGATTTGTTAACAATGGACGGGATGGAAAAGCATCTCGCGCTGGTACTTGCCAGTAAGGGTATTGTAACGATGGAAGATCTGGCAGAGCAGTCAGTCGATGATTTGATGGATATTGACGGTATGGATGAAGAAAAAGCGGGGCAGTTAATAATGACTGCGCGCGCACCATGGTTTGAAGGCCAGGAATAATCGACGGAATTCAGGAGAATTGGACATGTCAGAAGTAACGGTTAAACAGCTGGCTGAGGATATAGGTGCTCCGGTCGAAAGATTGTTGAAGCAGATAGAAGATGCGGGCCTCGAAAAGCGCGCCGAAGCCGACACGGTATCCGACGAAGAAAAGAAAAATCTACTGGCTTATTTGAAACGTAGCCACGGTGAATCTGAATCGGAGCCAAAAAAAATCACGCTCAAGCGTAAAACAACGACGACGCTGAAAATGTCTGGCGGGCAGGGTAAAACCAAAACCGTCAATGTTGAAGTGCGCAAGAAACGCACTTACGTGAAACGTCCGGACGTTTCGGTGGAGCAGGAAAAGCAGCGCAAGGAAGAGGCTGAGCTGGAAGCCAAGAAGGCAGCAGAAGAAGCAGCACGCAAGGCGGAAGAGGAAAAACAGAAGCAGCTGGAAGCCGAGAAGGCGAAAGAAGAAGAGAAGCAGGCTGACAAAGGTTCAACGCTTAAAGGCGCTCCCAAGGTGCCGGTAGAAGCGGTTGTTGCTCCGCCCGAGCCAGAGCAGGACGGCAAAGGCAAGAAGAAGCACAAGAAGAAGTCTCATGATGTGGCGGATGACGATGGTCGTCCCAAGAAACATGTGAAATCTGCAGGCCATCGCGGGCCTCGACAGCGCGATGAAACGCTGGTTGATCCGATGACCGCAATTGCACTGGAAGAAGAGGACGAAGCCAACTTGCCGCGTCGCCTCAAAGCCAAGAAAAAAGTAAAACGCACGCATGCCTTTGAAAAGCCTGTGGCACCGGTTTCGAAAGAAGTCGCGATTGGCGACACCATCGTGGTGAGCGAATTGGCAGACAAAATGTCGGTCAAGGCGGTTGCAGTGATCAAAACGCTCATGGGAATGGGCGTAATGGCAACGGTTAATCAGGCGATTGATCAGGAAACTGCCATTCTGGTTGTTGAGGAGATGGGTCATACCGTCAAGATAATTGAAGAAAATGCGCTCGAAAATGAAGTGCTGGAAAGCATTGATTACGAGGGCGAAGAAGTGCCGCGTGCGCCGGTTGTCAGTGTCATGGGTCATGTTGATCACGGCAAGACCTCACTGTTGGATTATATTCGGCGCGCCAAGGTTGCGGCGGGCGAATCAGGCGGCATTACACAGCACATTGGTGCATATCATGTAGAAACCGATCACGGCATGATTTCCTTTCTGGATACTCCGGGACACGCGGCTTTCACCGCAATGCGAGCCCGTGGTGCCCAGTGTACCGACATTGTTATTCTGGTTGTCGCAGCCGATGACGGCGTCATGCCGCAGACGGAAGAAGCTGTGCAGCATGCGCGCTCGGCAGGAGTTCCACTGGTTGTCGCAGTGAATAAGATGGATAAGGAAGAAGCCGATCCGGACCGGGTTAAAAACGAACTCGCCGCTAAAGATGTCATCCCTGAAGATTGGGGTGGAGATGTTCAGTTTATACCTGTCTCCGCGCATACAGGAGAGGGTATTGATGCCTTGCTGGACGCTGTATTGCTGCAATCCGAAATTCTGGAGCTGAAAGCTGTTAAGGATGTGCCTGCCAAAGGTGTGGTTGTGGAATCCAGTCTGGACAAGGGGCGTGGCGCGGTTGCGACTGTGCTGGTCCAGAACGGTACCTTGCGTCAGGGAGATATGGTCATTGCCGGCATGCACTATGGACGTGTCCGTGCGATGCTTGACGAAGGCGGTGCGCCGGCAAAAGAAGCGGGTCCTTCCATTCCTGTTGAGATTCTCGGATTGAATGGCACGCCGGATGCTGGTGACGAGTTTGTCGTAGTGTCTGACGAGCGTAAAGCGAGAGAGTTGGCAGAGTTCAGAGCCGATAAAAACCGTAAAGACCGCTTACAGCGTCAACAGGCAGCCAAGCTTGAGAACCTGTTTGAAAATATGGGTGCCGATGAGGTGAAAAACCTGAACATCGTACTGAAAACCGATGTTCGAGGCTCCCTTGAAGCACTCACCGCAGCACTGAATGATATTGGCAATGACGAGGTTCAGGTCAAGATTGTCTCCAGTGGTGTTGGTGGTATTGCCGAGACAGACGCAAATCTGGCGTTGGCGACCAATGCGGTACTGATCGGCTTTAACGTACGGGCTGACGCTTCTGCGCGTAAGGTGATCGAGGAAGAAGGTCTTGATTTGCGCTACTACAGCGTTATTTACGAAATCATTGATCATGTGAAGCAGGCCCTGACGGGTATGCTGGCGCCAGAGTTCAAGGAAGAAATTGTCGGTATTGCAGAAGTGCGTGATGTCTTCAAATCGCCGAAGTTTGGTCAGGTGGCCGGCTGTATGGTGTTGGAAGGCACCATCTATCGAAACAAGAAGATACGTGTTCTGCGCGATGATATTGTTATTTTTGAAGGCGAACTTGAATCCCTGCGTCGCTTTAAGGATGACGTCAACGAAGTACGCTCCGGTACGGAATGTGGTATCGGTGTGAAAAACTATGATGTGAAAGTTGGGGACAAGATTGAAGTCTTTGACAAAGTGTCGGTAGAGCGCACACTCGCTTAGTTATACGGCATTTTACGTCCTTAACCGAACAGGCATATAGGCAGGCATGGCAAGAGATTTTAAAAGAACGGATCGTATTGGCGATCAGATGCAGCGCGATCTTTCCGAGCTGATAAGGCTTTCGGTCAAGGATCCGCGCGTTGGCATGGTCACCGTCAATCAGGTATCTGTGTCGAAGGATCTTGGCTATGCAGATGTGTATGTGACCTTGCTGACTCTGGAAGACGTTTCTGCGGATTCCGAGGAGGTTAAATCGACGATCAAGGTGCTTAATGGTGCTGCCGGCTATCTCAGATCGGAGCTGGCCAAGCGTATCAAGCTCAGAATGATCCCGCAGTTGCGTTTTCATTTTGATGCTTCTGTCGGAGAGGGGCGTCGTTTAGACAACCTTATCCGCCGGGCGCGCGCCTCAGACTCGGATAGCGAAAGCTCGAGTTAATCGTCGGAGACGCAAGTTTGGCAAGACGACGTAAAGGGCGCGCCTTGAATGGCGTGCTTATTCTCGATAAGCCTCAGGGACTTACGTCCAATGCGGCACTTCAGCGTGTTCGCAAGGCCTATGGTGCCCAAAAAGCCGGTCACACTGGCAGCCTGGATCCGCTGGCGACAGGTGTCTTGCCTGTTTGTTTTGGGGAGGCGACCAAGTTCTCCCAGTTTCTTCTGAATGCCGACAAAGGCTATTTCACCACCGCGACATTGGGCGAAGTGCGTGATACCGGTGATAGTGAAGGCGAACTCGTGAAACAGTCCAGTGTTCCCAGGCTGGAAGCAGAGGCGCTTGAGCAACTTCTCGCGAGGTTCCGGGGGCAGATTGATCAGGTGCCGTCGATGTACTCGGCACTCAAGCATCAGGGGCGTCCACTCTACGAATGGGCGCGCAAGGGGGTCGAAATTGATCGCCCTGCAAGAGCTGTACGCATTGATCGACTGGAATTGACCGGTCTTCGAGACCGAGAGATGGATCTGACCGTGGAATGCTCCAAGGGCACTTACATCCGTTCGCTGGTCGAGGATATCGGGCAGGCCATTGGTTGTGGCGCCCATGTTTCTATGTTGAGGCGCTTTAAAGCAGGTCATTTTCTGCTGGAGCAGTGCCATACTTTGGAAGAAATAGAGCAGGCTGTCGGAGATATGTCTGTTCTGGATGCATTTCTATTGCCGGTAGATGCGCTTTTACTGGATTTGCCCGATATTTTTGTAAATAGTGATCAGGGAAGGTCGATATTGCATGGCCAAGCGGTTAGAATATCGCGCGTCGAAAATACGGGGATTTGTAAACTGTATATCGAAGCTGTGGATGAATCGGCTGCACCGACCTTTATCGGGGTTGCCGAACTGGATTCCGAAGGGAACCTGGTACCGAAACGGCTCGTTAATTTCGAAGAATAGTGTGTACGCAGGTCGCGTGCCCAAAGACCCATGCTGTAATTATGCGCGGTGCGGGTCGGAGTTTGAATACGCATATTATTGAGGAAAAGATTATGGCACTAAGTGCTCAGGAAAAAGCGCAGGTTGTAGGTGAATACCAGTTGGCAGAAGGCGATACCGGATCTCCGGAAGTACAGGTTGCCCTGTTGACTGCCAATATCAACAAACTACAATCCCACTTTAAAGACAATGCCCATGACCACCACTCGCGTCGAGGTCTGATTCGCATGGTTAACCAGCGTCGTAAGTTGCTGGACTACCTGAAGGGCAAAAACGCAGAGCGATATGTTTCGCTGATTGGCCGTTTGGGCTTGCGTCGATAACAGCACAGATTTCGTACCAATTGATCATGAAGATGGTTCGAATCCAGAACTGAGAATAAACCGTACCGGGCGGCTCTGAACAGGAGTGGCCCGGTACTTTTTTGTAAGTAGCCAAGTTTCTTACGCTGTTATACGGCAAGAGGGGCGGGCTGAAAGAAGAGGGTTTGGCAGCTCATTGATAAAGTTTTATAGCTGAACGCTTTGCTTTGCAGGCAGAGTTTTCAAGCATAAAGCTTTAGTCGTAAGTGAACTGTTGGGCTCTTCCATTGAATGAAAAAATGATTAAGGAGCGGATGTGAATCCAGTAACCAAACAATTTAAATATGGCTCAACCAATGTCACTATCGAAACAGGTCGTGTGGCGCGTCAGGCAGCGGGTTCTGTGCTTGTCACCATCGATGATACCTCGGTACTCGTTGCTGTAACCGCGGCGAAAGAAGCCAGACCGGGTCAGGACTTTTTCCCCTTGTCCGTGCACTACCAGGAGCGTCAATACTCTGTTGGTAAAATTCCCGGTGGTTATATCAAACGAGAAAACAGACCTTCCGAGAAAGAGACCCTGACTTCGCGTCTGATCGACCGTCCTATTCGTCCATTGTTCCCGAATGGTTTTATCAACGAGGTTCAGGTGGTTTGTCAGGTGATGTCTGCCAACAAAAACCAGGACCCTGATATTGCAGCCATGATCGGTACTTCAGCTGCGTTGGCTATTTCCGGTATTCCTTTTAACGGTCCAATCGGTGCGGCGCGTGTTGGTTTTACTGACGAAGAAGGCTATGTGCTGAATCCGACCAATGAATATCTGAAAGACAGTTTGCTCAACATGGTGGTCGCCGGGACTGAAGATGCGGTTCTGATGGTTGAATCAGAAGCGCAGGAGCTGACCGAAGACGAGATGCTCGGTGCAGTGTTGTTTGCACACAAGGAAATGCAGGTTGTCGTTCAGGCAGTGAAGGAATTTGCCGCAGAAGTCGCAACGCCAGTCTGGGATTGGGCAGCGGAAGAAATTAACAGCACTCTGGCCGAGGCTGTTGAATCAGGCTTTAAAGAAGGGATCGACGCCGCGTATTCAGTGAGTGACAAAATGGAACGTTATGCCGCGTTGAGCGAACTGCGTGCCAAAGCGATTGAAACGCTGGTGACAGAAGCGGAAGATTCCCCGACTGAAGAAGATGTGAAAGCCTACTTCAGCAAGCTGGAGAAAAAAGTCGTGCGTGGCCGTATTATTGGTGGCGACCCACGAATTGATGGTCGCGACAACTCCACGGTTCGACCAATTAATGTTGAAGTGGGCGTACTTCCCAACGCACATGGTTCGGCACTGTTTACGCGTGGTGAAACTCAGGCCATCGTTGTGACCACTTTGGGTACCAAACGTGATGCGCAAATCGTTGACGCGCTGGAAGGTGAATTCAAAGAAAACTTCATGCTGCATTACAACTTCCCTCCTTACTCTGTTGGTGAGTGCGGAAGAATGGGTGCGCCCGGTCGTCGTGAAATTGGACATGGTCGATTGGCCAAGCGCGGCGTGCAGGCACTGATGCCTAATGAGGAAGAGTTCCCTTACGCGGTTCGTGTCGTTTCGGAAATTACAGAATCTAACGGGTCAAGTTCCATGGCTTCCGTTTGTGGTTGCAGTCTGGCATTGATGGACGCCGGTGTTCCAATCGCGGCGCCAGTTGCCGGTATCGCGATGGGTCTGGTTAAGGAAGGCGATGGTTTTGCTGTTCTGACTGATATTCTGGGCGATGAGGATCACCTTGGCGATATGGATTTCAAAGTTGCCGGCACGGATGAAGGGATCACAGCATTGCAGATGGACATCAAGATTGAAGGCATCACTGAAGAGATCATGGAGATCGCATTGAAGCAGGCACATGATGCCCGTATTCATATTCTGGGTGAAATGGCGAAAGTGATCGAAGCACCACGTGCCGAGATTTCTGACAAGGCGCCTGCGATGCTGTCAATGAGTGTACACCCTGACAAGATTCGTGATGTCATCGGTAAGGGTGGCGCGACTATTCGTTCCATCACCGAAGAAACCGGCGCATCGGTTGATATCGAAGATGATGGTTCCGTGCGCGTTTACGGCGAATCCAATGAATCGGCGCAAGCGGCCATTGACCGTATCATCGCGATCACGGCGGAAGCCGAGATTGGCCAGATTTACGAAGGCAAAGTCGAGCGTATCGTTGATTTCGGCGCGTTTGTGAATATATTGCCGGGCAAAGACGGGCTGGTGCATATTTCCCAGATCTCTGACGAGCGTGTCGAAAATGTCACAGACGTACTGACCGAAGGTGAGATGGTTAAGGTCAAGGTGCTTGACGTTGACAACCGAGGCCGTATTAAATTGAGCATGAAAGAGCTTAGTGAATAAGCGATAGTGCTTAATTCAAAGGAGGCCTTGTGCCTCCTTTTTTGTTTCTATCCAAGCTTGAACGCATCTATATCCTGGGGACGAAAGCTTTTATGCCAAAGTCGCATCATACAACCGCCGAATCGCTGGAATCGTTCTTAAGGGCCGAAGTGCCTCTGGCTCGTGCCGCGCAAATATGTGTCGAAGCCTATGATGGCACGACCCTGAGAGCACGAGCGC
The DNA here is from genome assembly GCA_006212045.1 of Oleiphilus sp. Classification (GTDB taxonomy): domain Bacteria; phylum Pseudomonadota; class Gammaproteobacteria; order Pseudomonadales; family Oleiphilaceae; genus PZPK01. The sequence goes on from PZPK01000018.1 coordinate 77,327, forward strand.
CACTTGGTCCCAATATTAACGATAAGGGGACAGCCTTTGGCGGCAGCCTCTACAACCTCTGCGTAACGGCCGGGTGGGGAATGACCTCTCTGAAATGCGGCGAAAACGGTTTGCAGGGCGACATTGTGGTAGCCAAAGCCGAGATCGAGTATCTGAACCCGCTAAACGAAGATCTTATCGCTATCGTGAATAGCCCCAATGCTGAAGAGCTGTCGCTGTTTCTGGCCAATTTCAGGCGTCGTGGCAAGGCCGCGATGACGCATCAGGTCACCATCAGCAGTAGTGATGGTATCCCCTGTGTGCGATTTAAAGGAAAGTACGCCATTGTCGCCTAGCGACCTATGGTTTCAGCGCTGGTATCACGGCGCTATACGCCCTACCCATTCTTCATAGTTCAGACCCACTTCAAATATCGTTTTGGTGCTTGGTGTTACACTGCGTCATCGTTTGTAAGCAAATGTTGGCATGCCTGTTGACCTGCCAGAGCGTGCTGATCACTTTTTCGGAGTTGTAGGTGAGAACTATCTGTCACAGTCTTTTTCTGATCCTGCTGTTTTTGCTGTTGTCCGGTTGTGGTGGCAGTGGCGGCGCTGTTTCCAAGGGAAAGGTCGGTTCGGATGAAGTCCTGACGGGGATCTTTGTCGACAGTCCGGTTGAGAATCTGGGTTACCGCACGGTATCACGCAACGGAGCGATTCGCGGAGGGCATACCGACGCCGATGGCAGGTTCAGCTTCAGAGAGGGTGACCGGATTACTTTTTATGTCGGCCATCTGCAGCTCGACAATTCCCGGAAGGGGTTCGGGGAAATCAGTGGCCTGGCGTTTCCTGAAATTGAACTGGGTATGCTGGATTTTCCGGGCTTGCCCTCCCGAATTGCGGATAGCGCAGGCTCGGAACAGGAAAGGGTCGTACTGGTGCTATCGCCGCTGGATTTCTCTGAAAACAGGGATTTCGACGATGTTGTGGTCGGAAATATTGCCCAGCTGTTGCAGAGTCTGGACTATGATGGCGATCCTTCGAGGCGCAGGCATGCCACCAAAACCAGCGAAAAGAACAAGCCGGGTATCTTCATCAGTGATTATGCGCATGAGCTGGCCGTCGGTGCTTTTGTTGATCTTTATACCAATGCAATCGAACTGAAGGTTGGGGCTTACGTCGATAGCGCGGGGTGGGATCGAAGATACCGTCCCGAGGACGATGTTCGTCACTATGTGGTGCCCAGAGGTCAGGCAATCACGCATCTCAGAGAAAGTCTTGATCGCATCGAGATCGAATATTTTGGCCCGGAATTAAGTGACATAGCGCTGCCAGGTAACCCGAAACTGGAAGCCTGCATCAAGGACAATGCCTTGGCACAGGGAACGCGATATGTCTGGGACTTCAAGGCGCTGGATTGCTCCCGCAAGGGACTGGAATCGCTCGCCGGGATTGAAGTGCTGATCAACCTTGAATCGCTGACAGCTTATGGCAACCAGATACAGTCCGCGGATGTTTCGGGATTACGTAAACTGCGATGGCTTGATCTGGGTTTCAACCGCCTCACGACCATGGACCTCTATGAGAATCTTCTTTTGGAGGCTGTTTTTATTGAATCCAACGCGCTTGATAGCATTCGTTTACCGCAAGGCGAGTTTCTTGAAACACTGATCCTTTCCAATAATCAACTTGAGAATATTGATCTGTCGGGTTTGCCAAGTCTGCGCCAGCTGTCGCTGTTTAATAACGGACTTGCATCGATCGAATTGCGGCATAACGTCGCCCTCAAACGTATCTTCCTGGGCAATAATCGTTTAATCGAGTTGGATGTAAGCGCAATTCCGGGCTTGATCGAGTTGAGCGCAGGTGGAAACCGCCTGCAGGATATTGTCTTGGATGCGCTATTTACGCCGCGAAAAGTCCTGCTGGACAATAACCCCTTGTCCGAATCAACCCTCCGTTACCTGCTGGCAGCCGGTATATCTGATCTTTACGTGGACCTGGATGCTGATCAGGTGAATGATGTGGTCGATAACTGCCTGATGGTTCCGAATAGCTCTCAGCGCGATATGAATGAGAATGGTACGGGGGATGCCTGTGACTTACTCCAGTCCTTGTCCTTTCGGGATGTCAATCTGGCAGCCTGTGTTCAAACATATGATCAGGACCTGTATGCCTATGAGTTGGTGGCGCTGTCATGCTCCGGGCAAGATATTGCCAGCGCGGAAGGGGTTCAGGCCTTTGTCTACCTGGAGCATTTGGATTTGAGTCTGAATCGGCTCGAAGGGCTGGATCTCGCAGAAAATCGCGCGCTGGTCAGTGTTGATGTTTCCCACAACCAGCTTTCCGTGATCACACTGGATGCCAATGAGCAGCTGGAGAGCGTAGACATTCAATACAATCCGCTGACAGAGCAGACGATCGATTATCTGTCTGGCTTAAGCGGGATCGAGATCCTGTACTAGGCGCCAACTATACGCGGGTACTGTCGAAAGAGGCGTTTTTTCCAGGCATAACAGCGCTGTCCTCAACTGCGCGCCAGCACCTGTTGGCACATTAACGATTGGTGGCTTCAACCACGTGACAGATCGCGTGGCACAACTGAATCAGTTGTGCATCCGAAATAATATAGGGCGGCATCACGTAGACCAGTTTTCCGAAGGGTCTCACCCAGACTCCCTGTTCGACCAGCATGGGTTGAATCACTTTCATATCGACCGCTTCTTTGAGTTCTACGACCCCGATAGCGCCCAGCACTCGCACCTCTTGAACATTTTCCAGGGAGTTACAGGGGGACAAACCGCGTGCAAGTCCTTCGGATATGCGCTTCACCTTTGCTTGCCAGCCGCTCTGCATGAGTATTTCGATGCTTGCCAGTCCGGCGGCGCAAGCCAGCGGGTTGGCCATAAAGGTCGGGCCGTGCATAAAGACACCGGGCTCACCCGACTGGATGGTTTCCGCCACCTTTCGACTGGTCAACGTGGCCGCAAGCGTCATATAGCCTCCTGTTAACGCTTTGCCCAAACACAGAATGTCGGGCGCGAATCCCGCGTGTTCATAGGCAAAAAGCTTTCCCGATCTTCCGAAGCCGGTGGCGATTTCATCAAAAATGATCAGTATGTCGTAGGCGTCTGCCAGTGCCTTCAATTGGACCAGATAATCAGAGGAGTAGAAGCGCATTCCTCCGGCACCCTGCACAATGGGCTCAAGGATAATGGCCGCGATCTCCTTATGATGTGATTCAAGCAGTGCTTTCAGTTCTTTCAGATCTGATGCCGGAGCTGTTTGCCCAAAAGGTGTTGCGGGTCTGGGGGCAAAGATCTGTTGTGCCAGCGTTTGGGCAAAAAGTGAATGCATTCCGGTCACCGGGTCGCAAACGGACATCGCGCCAAAGGTGTCGCCATGGTAACCGGAACGAACTGTAAGAAACTTCTGTCGGCCAGCGTGGCCCTGGCTGGCCCAGTACTGGATCGCCATCTTCATCGCGACTTCGACAGATACAGAGCCGGAGTCCGCGAAGAAAACAGCGTCCAGTGCGGGGTGTGTAATGTCGAGTAGCTTTTCCGCCAGATGGATCGCCGGGTCATGTGTCAGGCCGCCGAACATGACATGTGAGAAGCGGTCGATTTGTGTTTTCAGGGCGTCATCCATGGTTGGATGACGATAACCGTGAATCACACTCCACCAGGAGGCCATGCCGTCAATCAGTTCCCGACCGTCTTTCAGCCGAAGTGTACAGCCTTCTGCCGAATCCACATGGAATAGTGGTTGTCCCGCCCCAACGGCACTGTAGGGGTGCCATATGTGTTGCTGATCAAAGTATAGGTCTTTGTTTTGCATTGCTTAATCCGGTTTTTTGTAAGTGCTTAAGGCGTGCAGGGTCTGGACAAAATCATCTGCCAGTGGGCATGTCATGTGCAGAGGAAGCTCGTTGTATGGATGAATAATCTGCATCGATGTGCATGCCAGTAACAGGCGGGAGCATTTGAATTGATCTCTGAACAGTCGGTTATGCGGACCTTTCCCATATTTTACATCGCCAACAATCGGGTGGCTAATATGCTTCAGGTGTCGTCGGATCTGGTGTTTCCTTCCCGATACCGGCGTCATTTCAAGCAGGCTATAGCGACTGGTATCAAACCGGCCATCAGAATAGGGCAGTTCATAACGGATCAGGGACCGATAGTGAGTCTGTGCCGTCTTTTCTTCTTTTTGTTCTGCCTGAGCCTGTTGGGATTTAAATGCGGCAATTTCCTTCAAGGGATGATCGACCAGCCCCAGATCCTGAGTATAACCGCGCACGACCGCCTGATACAGTTTACTCACCTGTTGCTGCTCAAATTGTTTGCCAAGCAAGCTCGCCGTTTGACTATCAAGGGCGAACAGCAGCAAGCCGGAAGTCGGTTTGTCGAGCCGATGCACCGGATAGACCCATTGTCCGATCTGATCGCGCAGCAGGCGCATCGCATAGCGGGTTTCATGCTTGTCGATAGGACTTTTATGGACCAGAAGGCCGGCGGGTTTGTGAACCGCTATGAGCCACTGGTCATGATAAAGAATGTCAAGCGTTTCAGTCTTATCCATTGTCCAATCTGACGAATTGAGTGTGCAGGGATTAATGCAGTGCAAAACCGTTTAACTTTGTTAGTATGCGTGTCTTTAAAGTTCTGCAAAAGTTTTTAAGTACAATGGCCGACAAGCTGCAGCGTTCATGGTGCATGATACCCCGTCGCTTGAGTCGTCTGGCAAAAATTTGAAATGGAAATCCACATGTTAAATCGCTCTGGTCATCTGAATACCCCGAAGAAATCCTTTTTTGTGTTGGCTTGCTTGCTGGCGTTGAGTGCCTGCTCCGATCCTGAAGCGCCGGCTGGTCCCGGTGCTATGCAAATGCCGCCTCCGGAAGTGGATGTGGCGGAAGTCATGCTGCAGGAGCAGAAAGACTGGAAGGAGTTTACCGGACGGCTGGAGGCAACCGATAGCATCGTCGTGAAACCAAGAACGTCGGGCTATGTTGTCAGTGTCGAATTTGAAGACGGGGCTCTGGTACAAAAAGGGGATCTGCTGTTCCAGATTGATTTCCGTACCATTAAGGCTGAAGTTGAGCGGCTTGAGGCTGAGGTGGAGCGTGCCGATGCAGAAATAGCATTGACTGAGCGAGATCTGAAACGTGCCAATAGTCTGAGAGAAAAGAATGCAATCTCCCAGGAGCAGCTGGACAACAGGCGCACGCAGTTGACGCAGGCGAAGGCCACGGCGGAGAGCGCGAGAGCAGAACTGAAACGGTCCAAAGTGCTGTATGCCATCACCAAGGTGAAGGCGCCGTTTGACGGGCGGGTATCCAATGCCCGGGTTAAAGAGGGCAGCTCGGTTGTGGCAGGGCAAACAGAGCTGACCAGCCTGGTATCAACGGATAAGGTACATGCCTACTTTGATGTAGACGAGTACACCTATCTAACGCTGCGCTCCAGATATCCGGATATCAGCCACAGTGGCTTGACTGTTCAGATGGGGCTGGCGCATCAGAAGGATTTTCCCTATCAGGGAACGGTCGATTTTGTTGATAATCAGGTAGACATCGCGACGGGCACCATCCGTATGCGGGCCGTTTATGATAACCCCGAAGGTGATCTGACGCCGGGGCTTTTTGTTCGCCTGAAAATGCAGATTGGACCCGCTTACCAGACAGTGATGATCCCGGATAAGGCCATCGGCACCGACTTGAGCAATAAATTTGTTCTGGTGCTGGGCGAAGGGGATGTTGTTAGCTACCGTCCGGTTCAGTTGGGCTCACGTCGCGGAGACTGGCGCATTATCAAAAGTGGTCTGGAAGTGGGTGAGCGAATCGTTATCAACGGTCTGCAGCGCGCACGCCCCGGGGCTCCGGTCAGTCCCAATGTCTTGACCATGGATGTCGCTGAACAGGGATAGTCTTATGATTTCACAGTATTTTATTCATCGCCCCATTTTTGCCGGCGTGCTGTCGGCAATAATTTTACTGGCTGGCGCCCTGTCTCTATTTCAGCTTCCTATCACCGAGTATCCGGAAGTTGTGCCACCCACGGTTGTCGTGAGCGCCAGTTATCCCGGTGCAAATCCTGTCGTAGTCTCCGAAACAGTGGCCGCGCCGCTGGAGCAGGCCATCAATGGTGTGGAGAACATGCTGTATATGTCTTCCCAGTCTACGGCAGACGGGGCCTTGAACATTACAGTGACCTTTGCATTGGGAACCAATATTGATGATGCCCAGGTTCAGGTTCAGAACCGCGTAGCCAGGGCCATGCCCCGACTGCCGGAAGACGTTCAGCGCTTGGGTGTGACGACGGAGAAGTCCTCGCCAAACTTGACCATGGTGGTGCACTTGCTCTCGCCGGACAGCCGTTACGATATGTTGTATCTGTCCAACTTTGCCAATCTGAAGGTCAAGGATGAGCTGGCTCGCATCGAAGGTGCCGGAACCGTTCGGGTATTCGGGGCAGGGGACTATGCAGTTCGGGTCTGGCTGAATCCGGAAAAAGTGGCCAGTTTGAACCTGACGACCACAGACATTATTACGGCTATTCGCGAACAGAACCGGCAGGCTGCCGCGGGTACGATTGGTGCACAGCCAAGTGAACAGGGTAATCCGTTTCAATTGCTGATCAAGGTCAAAGGGCGTCTGGATAATGTCGAGGAGTTCAATGACATTATTGTTCGCGTCGGGGAAGGCGGCGCCATCACACGCTTGCGGGACGTTGCACGGGTTGAACTGGGCTCGAACTCCTATGCCTTGCGTTCTTTGCTGAACAATAAGCCTGCGGCCGCTGTCGCCATTTTCCAAAGCCCGGGCTCCAATGCCATTCAGCTCTCTGATGATGTGCGAGCACGTATGGAAGAGCTCAAACAGACCTTTCCGGCCGGTGTGGACTATGACATTGTCTATGACCCGACAATATTCGTCCGTGGCTCGATCGAAGCTGTCGTCAAGACACTGCTCGAAGCTATTCTGCTGGTGGTAGTGGTTGTTGTCCTGTTCCTGCAAACCTGGCGTGCCTCCATCATCCCGCTGGTCGCGGTGCCTGTTTCACTGGTGGGTACCTTCGCGGTGATGCATCTGTTCGGATTTTCGCTTAATGCCTTGTCCCTGTTTGGTCTGGTATTGGCAATTGGTATCGTCGTCGATGATGCCATTGTTGTCGTGGAAAATGTCGAGCGTAATATTGCGCTTGGAAAAACGCCGGTGGAAGCCACCAAGCAGGCCATGCGTGAAGTGACCGGGCCGATTATTGCGACATCGCTGGTATTGAGTGCTGTTTTTATCCCGACGGCGTTTATCTCCGGACTGACCGGGCAGTTCTACAAACAGTTTGCACTGACAATCGCGATCTCGACCATTATTTCCACCTTCAACTCACTGACCATGAGTCCGGCGCTCGCAGCCGCGTTATTGAAACCTCATGATGCGCGTCAGGACTGGTTCGGGCGACTACTCGATACAGTTTTCGGACGGTTTGTCTTCAAGCCTTTCAATCGCTTTTTCGAAGGGCTGTCACATTCGTACATGCTGATCCTCAAAAAGCTAATTCGAGGCGCGTCGATTATTCTGGTGTTGTATCTGGGCCTGATAGGCTTGACCTATCACCAGTTTCAGACGACACCGACCGGATTTGTGCCGCAGCAGGACAAGATGTATCTGATTGCGTTTGCCAGTCTGCCAGATGCCGCCAGTCTGGAACGAACGGATGCCGTGATCCAGCGGATGTCGGAGATAGCGCTCGAACATCCGGGAGTGGAATCCTCTGTTGCCTTCCCGGGGCTGTCGATTAATGGCTTTACCGTGGCGTCCAACTCCGGCGTTGTTTTTGTCACCCTGAAGCCCTTCAGTGAGCGTATGACGCCCGATTTGTCAGCGCAGGCCATTGCCGGCCAGCTGAACGGGCGGCTCAGTGTGATCAAAGAAGGCTTTGTTGCCGTGGTCCCTCCGCCGCCGGTATTGGGGCTGGGGACGACCGGAGGCTTCAAACTGCAGATAGAAGATCGAGGCAATCTGGGCTATGAACGACTGTTCCAGGAGACCCAGAAAGTACTTGGGCAGGCTTACGGGACTCCGGAGTTGAACCCGATGAGCACCTTTTCGTTCTTTAAAGCAAATGTGCCCCAGATTCAGGTCGATGTTGATCGCGAGAAAGCCAAGATTCACGGTGTGGCCATTAGTGATATTTTTCAGACCCTACAGGCGTATATGGGGTCAGTGTATGTCAATGATGTCAATCTGTTCGGGCGAACCTATCAGGTGAATTTGCAGGCGGATGAATCCTTCCGTGCAGATGAGAGCCAGATCGACCGGCTGAAGGTACGCAACCGTAATGGTGAAATGGTGCCCCTGGCGTCGTTTATTGAGATCTCACATACCTCGGGCCCGGACACGGTGACTCGCTACAACAGCTACCCGGCAGCCGATATTAATTCCGGGCCAGCCCCCGGGTTCAGCTCCGGACAGGCCGAAGCTGCAATCACCCGAATTCTGGAACAATCGCTTCCCAATGGGATGGCCTTTGAATGGACCGATCTGACCTATCAGCAGATTCTCGCGGGTGACACGACATTGTTCGTCTTTCCGCTGGTTGTGTTGCTGGTGTTTTTGGTACTTGCGGCCCAGTATGAAAGCTGGGGGCTGCCATTGGCGATTATCATGATTGTGCCGATGACTCTGCTATCCGCCATGACCGGCGTCATTATCGCAGGGGGGGACAATAATATTTTCACCCAGATAGGTTTTATTGTGCTGGTGGGGCTGGCAGCCAAAAATGCCATCTTGATTGTTGAGTTTGCCAAGGAAAAAGAAGATCACGGCCTACCACTCAAACAGGCCGTTCTCGAAGCCAGTCGTTTGCGTCTGCGGCCGATTCTGATGACTTCTCTGGCCTTCATTATGGGTGTTGTTCCGCTGGTGATTTCCACTGGAGCGGGCGCAGAAATGCGTCATGCCATGGGCGTCGCGGTATTTTCCGGCATGATAGGTGTCACCGTGTTCGGTCTGATTCTAACGCCCCTGTTCTACAAGTTGGTCAGGCGCTGGTTTTCCGGCGTGAAGGTCGAGGCGGAATAACAGAAATAAGGACGGCGCTGCAATGGCGCCGTCCATGATTCAGCTTGTGATCGGGAGGTGCATTACTCCGGTTTACCACTTTGAATAATGGTCTTCGACAAAGCCGTAGAGGTTTTCGATTTCATACCGTTCTCCCGACGCATCCACCACATAGCCTTTAAAGCGCCCGAAAATCTGCTTGAAGTTGGTCTTCATCAGACCGGCATTCAAATACTCTTTATGTAAACCTTCCGGTTTGAAAGAAAGATCAATGCTGCCGTTTTCACTGCTGATGCGCCAGTTTGAGTGATTGTCATCGCGATCAAAACGAAACTGAACCTGCGGCAGGGGGTGGAGCTTGTCATCGATCCAGAAGCAGTTTTCCGAGTAGCCGGTTTCGTTGACGCCCCAGGACACATTCAGACCGATTCGCTGACCCTTGCCGGCATTCAGTTGTCCGCTCAGGCAGGCCCAGTTCCAAAACGTCTCCCGGCGCATAAAACCGGCCGAAAAATCATGATGGCCAAAGCAGTGCAGGTCTTGCAGGTGAAATTTTCCCAATTCGCTGGTGACAGAACCCTGCACAGGCAGGGCCGCTGTTTTCTGGGCGTATACCCAGCCATTTACGGCCGTGGGAGTGCATAGCGCCATGGTTTCATAGGCAGATGGCTCATGCATGCTGGCTTCAATTTTCAGGACCTGACCCAGTTCTACATTCAGGCTTTTCTTTCGTTCACCGTTGGCATTCAACTCATAGGCCATCGAGATATGTTTGTTTCCGCGTTTAAAGGTGCTGACGCCATTATCCGGTCTGTTTGTCAGGTTCAGTCCCCTGGCGAACGGAGTTTTGAACTGCCAGGTACGCATTTCGCCGTCATCGAGACGATAGATATAGATAAACGCGGCACCCACGAAGCGCAGATCCGCCAGCGCACAACCAAAAATCAGGTTGTCGGAAATGCCACCAAAATACTGGAAGCGCTTGAAAGCAAAATGCTTGCGCAAACGTCCCGCTTTTTTGTTCATCGTCGTGCGGTAATCAGCATCTTTTACGTTGATTTCGTTGACGCTCTGGGCAAAGCGTCCCAGATAGGGTTTTCCGCGGGTATTGATCAATGAGTGAGGGCGTAACATCTGACTACTTGTCTGTGGTTGATCGGTATCGAAAGAAAGCGTCGTCAATTTACTGAAATCCCGCCAGAGATACCAGTTAATTTTTCTTGGCAAAAAGTGTTTTGAAATTAGGTACTTCTGCACAGTTCAGAGATTTGGTACTTGGTTTCGCCAAGTCCTTTGTGTACGCTTCTTTGCTCTTTCGGAAATTGAATGACCGGTGCCGGACAACTATGACACGCCTATTGATTGCCTTGTTTGTATGGGTATTTTCGCTGACGCTGCACGCCGAGGACGTCGAAGACAATGCAGGTCAAAGCAGCTCTGAAGAAGCATGGTACGAGGATATTGACTGGGACCCTTTCAACATGAAGGGCATAACCCCGCGCTACGCCTATCTCGATTACGATAATTTTATCGGCTATGGCCACTATGTCGGCCTGTCATACTTCAAAAAGTCAGGCGCAGAATCAGAGGGTGTTACCTTTCGCACCGGCCTCGGCACGATGGGGAAAAAGTACAATCTCGCCTATTCCAACAGCTTTTCTTTCATGCATGTCGATTTCGGGCTGTCCTATTACGATCTTGATAGCGACAATTATCGCCCTTTGAATTATGAAGAGTTGCTGGGAATCGAGTTGGGCCTGCGCATGTGGGTGGTGCAAATCATCGGCGTACATACCGAGAACACCTCTTTCATTACGCTAGCCTACGGTTTCTGAACGCACATTTCGGGCTTACCTGAAAGCGATGAGATCTATTGCGTCAGGGTTCTCAGTGTGCGGGATTTGAACTCCCTTCTGTAAAGCACGAACACAATCGTCACAGGGCCAAACATAAAAATCCAAGGGTTGATAAACCAGCCTAATACAGCAATGGAAAAATAATAGGTTCGCAGGCCCATATTGAAATTATGCGCCGCCATCGAACCCATTTTTGACAATCGTTGCGCTGCCGTCTCGTAACCTGCCTGTTCCGGATGTGAAAAGTAGGGCGCCCCTCCAATCAACACCGTCACAAAGCCATATTGCCTGAGACTCCAGGTAAATTTGAAGAAGGCATAGATAAACACCACGATAAGTAAGAGCAGTTTCAATTCCCATTCTGCGCGACTAGCCGGAGACACAAAAGGCAGACTTTCGACCAGATCGATCGCTTTTTCGGTAGAACCCAAAATTGTCATCAGACCCGCCAGTATCAGCATGGTCGTCGAAGCAAAAAAGGACACGCTGCGTTCCAGATTAGCGATCGCAGTGTTGTCAGCAACACGAATCTCACGCTTTAGCAGTTCTTTCATCCAGTCATAACGGGCCTTGTGAAGTTCGCTGGCCAGACAGGAGGAAGAGCGCGCATGTTTACGCGCGTACTCTGAATAGCCTTTAAAACAGATGAAGAATACGCTGAGCGCTATCAGATTGAGCCAGTGTTCCATGATCAGTGCATTCATAGTGGTATCTTTTTTAAAAGGTCAGGAGCCCAGAGGGCGTCGCTATCGAAAGGCCGCAATATACCGTTTTCGGGATGGCCTTTGTGATGACGGATGCACGATTCTATGGAAGCAGGGCGGAATACTCAATCGCCTTTTACGCGTGTCAGCCACCCTTCGGGGATGCGTGAAAACTTGGCAGGCGCGGTACATTCCGGGTATTTTGAGAGTCTGATCACAGTGTGGCTGAACAGCACTTTCAAGTGTCGGAATATTTTACATTTTCTATCGCCAAGTCTTTTTAATATTTCCTAAACAATTGATATATATTCTGTTTTGCTTTGTGGCAAAGTGTTTGCTTTCTTACGTTATACTTTTTGCAGTTAACACGGATTTGAGGTAGTTATGCAGTTACCAAAATATGTTAAAAAAGCGGTCGGTTGCCTGGCAATCGCGATGTGTGCCGGCAGTGCACAAGCCTATATGCTGGACGACAATTATATCGGTGGCGATGATCACGGTTGGGGTGATGTCATTGGTGACCAGTCCAAGTTCAACATTTCGGGGCTTGATGTCAGTGTTTCTGGAACAATGGTCACCGTCGATATTCACACGGTCTTTGACGATTACATCGGCATTTTTCCTAGCCTGACTTCAAACAATCAGGGCATTGGTGTTGGTGATCTATTGCTGTCCAGCTCCTGGAATCCCAATGGTAGTTCAGCGGACGGTTATAAAGCGGACAATGCCGCCACCGGAACCAAGTGGACCTACGGTGTGGCTGTCGATGATGCCTATGCCAATGGCGGGTCTGCCACTTTCTATCAATTGAGCGGTGCCACCAATGCCGATAATCTTCTGAACAGTGAAGATTTCCTCAGCGGTGGTGTTTATCGGGACGGTCAGGCAGTTGCAGTGGATACTTCAGCTCAATCCGGTGCCCAGGCAATGGCTAACTCAGCGTCCTGGTCCGTTGGCAATGACAAGATATCGTTTGTGTTTGATGCCGCCAACACAAACCTTCTTCAGGGTGATCTGGCACTGCACTGGGCAATGCTCTGTGGCAACGATGTCATTGAAGGTTCGGTCTCGACAGCCGTACCTGAGCCGTCCAGTCTGGCCCTGTTGGGCTTGGGGCTGTTTGGCATCGTCTATCTGAGACGCAAGGTCTGATAGTGACTCTGGCGCTCAAGGCGCCAGAACTTTTGTTTGTCTGTCGGGACGATTCCTGTCCCGACATAAATTCCCTTTTCCTCTGCCTGCTTAATTTTGTTAGAATTGGCGCCTTTCAATACTCCCCCTAAAATACCGTTTTGCATTTCTGCAACAGGCCCGGCTGATTGATTGGTCCCGGTTGTCGCTATGCGATTTAGCCAAGTGAAAACTTGCCAGTGTTAGGGGCGAAAGCCAAAGTAACGGATCGATTCAGGTATCGCCGGCGATCCAAGTTGTAGTCGAGGTAAGTTATGTCAAAGCAAGAGTCCGTAGTGATCGTGAGTGGAGTGCGTACACCCATGGGTGGATTTCAGGGAAGTCTTTCCGGAGTTTCAGCACCTGAATTGGGCGGGATCGCCATTCGCGAAGCCGTTGAACGAGCAGGTCTGAAGCCTGAGGATGTTCAGGAAGTGATCATGGGAAATGTACTTCCTGCGGGCTTAAAGCAGGGGCCAGCACGACAAGCCATGCGCAAGGCAGGATTACCCGATGCGACTGGCGCAACCACGATTAACAAATTATGTGGCTCGGGCATGAAGGCAACCATGTTTGCCCATGATCTGATCAAGGCTGGTACAAACGATATCATGGTGGCCGGCGGCATGGAGTCGATGAGCAATGCCCCTTACTTGCTGACCAATGCGCGTAAAGGCTACCGCATGGGCCACAGTGACCAGGCGATGGATCACATGTTCCTCGACGGCCTGGAAGATGCCGAGACCGGCCGTTTGATGGGGTCGTTTGCCCAGGACGTCGCGGACGAAAAAGGCTATAGCCGAAAGGATATGGACGATTACGCGATTCAGTCACTGACCAGAGCCAAACTGGCGATTGAAGAAGGCCTGCTAAAAGATGAAATTGTGCCAGTCACCGTCAAAACCCGCAAAGGTGAAGTCCTCGTAGAGCAGGACGAGCAGCCATTCAATGCCAATGTGGAAAAGATTCCCAGCTTAAGACCGGCTTTCAAGAAAGATGGCACTATTACAGCGGCGAACGCATCGTCTATTTCTGATGGCGCCTCTGCATTGGTACTGATGCGTGAAAGTGTCGCAGAAAGCAAGGGCGTAACGCCAGTCGCCCGAATCGTCTCCCATGCGACGCAGTCACAGCATCCAAGTGAATTTACCAAGGCGCCCGTCGGTGCGATTGAAAACCTGTTCCGCAAAACAGGTTGGAGCAAGGAAGACGTTGATCTGTTCGAAATCAACGAAGCCTTTGCCATGGTGGCAATGATGCCAATACGTGATCTGGGTCTTGACCCGGAGAAGGTCAATATTTTTGGCGGCGCATGTGCCCAGGGTCACCCGGTTGGTTCTACCGGTTCCAGACTGATTGTTACCCTGATCAACGCCCTCAAGGTTCGCGGCAAGACCAAAGGGGTTGCGGCGCTCTGTATCGGTGGCGGTGAAGCAACGGCGATTGCGATTGAATTGATCTAGTTCGAATTAAAGCGTGATTGAAAAACCGGCTATAAGCCGGTTTTTTTGTATCTGGTTGTCGCGTGCGTAACGGGAGACGCTTAACACCTCAACACCTCAACACCTCAACACCTCAACACCTCAACACCTCATCATTGCCCCAACACCCCGTCATCGCCACCACCACCCCGTCATTGCCTCCCCACTACTCGTCATTGCCGCGAAGGCGGCAATCCATGTGGCGCGAACAGAAACGAAGGCTGATCGACACTCTACGCCGTTGGTTGTATTCGTGTTGGTTTCATAGACAAAACGGACTAAACCTTTGGGTTCTGTTTTAGTCTCAGGTTTAGCGAAAGCGGACCTCTCGACCAGCCCATCCGCTTCCCAGGGCAGATCGCCGATCCCGAGACCGGGTATTACTACAATTACTATCGGGATTACGACCCCAGTTTAGGCCGATATATACAGTCGGATCCTATTGGAATTACGCACGATTACAGTGATCCTCAAATGCAGGTTGCGTTGCAGCAAGGAGTGATTAGCGGATTTAGTTCGAATCAACTCAATCATCTTTATACTTATGTTGAAAGCAATCCTTTGTCCTTAGTGGACCCTTATGGACTGCATGGACAGTTTAGCAGGCACAAAGGTAGGCAGAAGAATCGAGGAGGAGGTCGCGTTGGCATAGTGGGCTGTTTGTTCAATTGCGCTTCTTATACTGAAGGCGACTCTTCTGCAAAAGCATCAGCGAGTTTGTCTGTCGGTGGCGCTATCTTAGTTTGTTCTTCGCCGAAAAATCCACAACCAAAAGAGCCCGAATCTCAACAATGCGATGATGACAATGGAGGTATTTATCCAAACGCAGAGGTGACAGGTGGTTCTGCTTCACCTCCGGGGAGAATGGGTATGATTCTTGGCGGTCAATTAAACGCAGATGGTTCATTCTGTATCAGCATTGGGCCTATGTTAAGCTTACCTTCTCCATCTATAAGTTTGGGTGACTTATAAATGAATAACCCGTTTATTTCTGTTTGGCTTTTGTTAGGTGTAATTTATCTGGGTATGACTTTCTACGCTTATGGCAAAGCCAAACCTGAACATAAAATGGCGGTATTGAGCGGTTGGTGGTGTTTCTTTAGAAATTATTTCCCTGAAGGGCATGATCGCCTGCTCTTAACTGGGAAAATGTTTATGTCCGGAATTCTAGTCTGTGCTCTAGTTTACTTTACTGACATTGGATAACTAAAGGTTCGGCCGGTTTCAGAAAAATCTGCAAATTATGCAGCGACGTATGCCAACCTAACCGGTCCCATTGTACAAGTTTGAGCAGCGTGGTTTGCATTTATGGCCGGTGTCCAGAGTCATCCAAATGTCCGCTAAGATGAGACAGCCGATGTAGTGCCATTCGTGTCAGAATCATTGATTCGTGACTACGCAGCTTCAAAAGAAACTGCGTGGACATTACCCAGATTAGTGCTTTGTTTCGCTTGCCAAAGATCGTAGTTATCTTGCATTGCCAGCCAGCTCTCAGGGGTGCGGCCTACAGCTTTTGAAAGTCGCAACGCCATCTCAGGCGTAATGCCGCTTTGTCCCTTTAAAATACGATTTAGCGTGGATGATGCGACATCCA
>PZPK01000079.1 GCA_006212045.1 Oleiphilus sp.
AAGTTTTGAGTCGGATCTTAACTTTGTACCTGTCTAGGTCAGGTGCTGCAACCCTTTCGCGGACCCCATCTAAATTTATTCCGGACAGCAGTGCCCGGATGCGGGGATGACATACCGCAGAGCTGTTTGTTGGCTTAACAACAAGCAACCAATTCCTCGCAGCCTTGCCGCATGCGCACTGGCCTCCGGGATGCGTTCCAAGGGGGTCTGCAATAACGCCAGCCACCTCCTACCTAACATTGTAGCTTGCGTGGAATAGTCATGCGTCGTCAGGGCTTATCTCTAGCTATTTGTCAGCAAGTCGGGTTCGATCAATGATATGATATCGCTTGATTCGGGACTTAAAAGGGGGCTGCTCATGTAGCCCCCTTTTTTAACCCTGTGAATAGATCATCCACTTGGTAAGCCGATCATGTCCTATCTAACCAGAAGACCAAAGACACTGTTTGTATAAAGCAGTGGATACCATGGGTTCGGCAGGGAGTGCCCCCTCGGGACTGAATAGAATGCGTGACAATGTCAGGTTGTTTAAGGAGTGTCATGGTACATGCGTTTTTGAGCACTCGAACTTTCAAGCATTTTCGAATATGTAATAAGGAAGCGAAATGGCTGAGACAAAATACAGCAATTACTCTTTTTTGATAGAAAGTCTTGTTTCTGTGTATCGCAAAGAAAAAGGGTTGCCCAAGTCTTTTTATCGATCAAAAGCAGGAATTGGTGAAGCTCTAAGTCATTTTATAGTCCAGTGGAGTGAGACACACGAAGCTGGTAAGGATCAAGAAACTATAGAGCTGAATGAGCGAGCGATGAAATTCGTACATTCCGAGATGGACTGGAGTAAGGATGGATGCAAGCTCTTATTCATTGAAACACATGAGTTGGCGAATAATTTAATCAACGGGCAATTTAGGATACCCAATCCGGATGATTTAGAGTTGTTCGCAGACAGCTTCATACTGTCACTTCCAAAACCGATGTATTACCTTTCAGAAGATGTTGGAAGTTTGTTGGTAAACCTGAATGAGTATACTTCGCACCCTGGTGATACTTGTGTAGAAATTAGGTTTCGAATAGGCCCAGAACAATATTTAAGTAATACCTTTTACTACTGGTCGCAAATAAATCGTGTGCTTGATTGCAAAGGGCATCAGGACTATGTCGGTTTGAATCCGCATGGGTCAGAAGGCTACCTGAGTTTGATCGAGTTTGAGCTTATTAAGCTCGTTGGTGGCTTGTTCGTGTACGCGTGTTTAAACGAGAACACTATTGAATCTGGGTTTCCTGCAACGCGGGCACTGCTCAGGTCCAAGATAGTTTCGAAATCTGAGGTGACTAATCTTATTCTTTCTAATGACGGGGTCCGCAGGGAGCATGATAATAAGAAATGCCACTATCGTACCTTTCATTTCCGGCAGCTAGTCGATGATCGGTATTACAAAGGAAAATTCGCAGAAATGGCCAAAGGCAGCCGTGTTATACCTGTAAAAGCAGCTTACATAGGGGCCAAAGTAGATCCGTACCGAGTAATTCAGGAGGATACTAAATAGGTTTATCTGCGCCACACAACCGACTTATATTGCTGGGAAGCCATGACACGAACGTTGAAAAGTTTGAGGCTGCAGCGCAGTCCTACTGTGAATCGCCACTGATACTCTAGACACTTCCCAGCTTCATTAAATACCTTCTCTCGTATTCTATCGGCGGTAGTCCGTCAGATAATAAAGAGCTTTCATCATATTTGGGCAAGATACACGTTTTTAAGGCAATACATGGTCTCTAATAGGCCGAGCACCGTGTTTCAGATAAAGCTGAAATTTGGCAAAGCGGCTACACGCCCGAAGATTACAGACCATCCTGGAGTACCACTGAATAGTATGAGGCTTCGCCACTAAACCTTGGCTCTAGGTCGACAGGAAAGGCGCTTTGCAGTTGCTTGAGAGTGTCGTAATCTGCTGTGTGGCGACCGGAAAGCGCTTGAGTCCCTGAGTTATCCCGGGGCAGAAATGCAGAGAGACAAATAATGGTTGAAGTCGTTTATCCAAGAGTAAAGGAGATAACCAGCCTTGATAAGGAACCTTTGTCTGAGTATCTCAACTCGCTCAGCAAAGAAGTACTAGGCAATGTTCCAATGGATGTAATTGAACAATGGATCTACAGACACAGTGACGGCGGATTTGAGGAATGGATTGAGCTCCTTAGAAATTAAGCCCAGAAACGTCAAACACTCCGTTAAGGGCGATATGCGCGCAACGCGACAGAGTTGTTGATGGTGACAGTGCTCTGATTCTCGCGCCATTGGTATGTGGTTTTAAGGTTATCAAGATCTTGGGCCTCATTAATCGGCGTGATGGTGGCTGTCCCAGACACTTCGTTCAATTGCCCAGTGGCCATCGGATCAGCAAAAAATAAGGGAATGTGGAAGAGGTAGACCGAGGAATTGGTCATTAAGTAAAGGTCGTCGCCATATGCAGCGAGATCAATTATCGTCTCCGAACCAATTCGGGACGCATACTGGGTGGGGTCATAGGTGGTAGACTCTTTCGTTGATAAATCAATCATGGTAAGCATGGAGTCCGCCGATGCGATATAAGCATGCCCACTATCAAATGTTCCGGCGACAACTGTGCCATTACGTTGATACTTGCCATACGAACCCGTAGATTCATTGAGTTCTATCAATGCATCTGTGATTAGGTAGACGTTACTTCCTATGCTGACCACATCGAGTAGTCCGGTTTGTGTACAGTTGTTGGGGTCAAAGCTCGCAATACCCTCACTGTACCCGACGAGGTAAACAAATGAGTTCAGCGCATGGTCGACCTTCTGAATTCCACACATACCGGAACCAGCCGTTAAGGTATAGCTAGAATTGCCAAAGACTTTTGAGCTTATGTAAGGTTCACTCGCATATGAGGAAAAGTACGAATTTAGATAACCTGAGTATCTTTTACCTCTGAGAATAGGGTACCCATCATTTAGAACATCGCCCGCATACTGAGGGCTGCCCGTATACACGCCACTGCGGAAGCTATTGAGGTACGTTCCAGAGGATGTCTGCGCATGTATGGAGCCACCATTGATATAGCACCAGTCACCATTACAGTCACCAATATCGAATGTGTTGAAAGACGCATCATTCACGATAGTGGCGGACAAGCGATGACTCGTATGAGGCACCATATAGCTAGGACCGCTTTGGCTGACGGCGCTGAAGTCGTAGATATTGAGATAACCGTTTGTGCTCCCCCATTCCGCAACCAGCAATTCTCCAGTAGTGGCTGTGGCGATGTATTTTGAATCTGGCGATATGTCAAGTTCAGCTCGCAGAATTGCAGGAACGTCTATCGAGATTGATGCAAAATCAGATGTCCCTTCTACTGCTGGCGCCACAGGGTAATGGTCAAATTGTAGATAGCCGTTAGTTGCTGCGAAATCATGTGCGAACGTAATTGATTCTCCGGGGGCGACGACAGTACCGTTGATATTCAGAGTGTTTACGGCATCTGCTGCGAGCGTAACAGTGACGTCATAGGTAGATGCCAAGACCTCACCCATACTGTCAACTACCTGTGAATTGCTGCTGTATCGAATTGAGACCGGGTTTCCGATACTGTCCGTAATTTGGACAGTGGTGGCGGGATAGACGTTGTCCTGGGCTGCCTGCGCAGATAATGCAAACATGCTGAATGCGGCGACGAGGCACAGGCCTTTGATGTGATGTAGTACGCTTGCATTACCCATTAGTTTCTCCAGTGTTAACCAGGTTCAAATCCGCGCAAAATAATTCTGGCGACACCTGGCCTTCAGAATTCTATGCAAACATTCATTGAATAGTATAATAATTAAGCGTAGTATCAGTCATATAATTGCATAGTGTCAAGCGAGGAGGCGAGATTATGAGTCTGATTCGATCATTTGTTGCTTTTTTTAGTGCCGGCGAAAGACCAGCCTACAAAGGTGAGCCTTGCGCTCGCCACAACGTCGATGTGCCGGAATACGAGCTGTAACCGAGAGCATCGCCGCATAAGCATTGTTACGGTGCTGGGCGTGTCGGTGCTTGTGATAACCATCATGTACGCCTTTGTTGGGACTTTTGGGGCGATTTGTGGGGTGGCTATTTCAATAGCGGAGATCGTCGCATGGCGCAAGGGAAATAAAGCGTGGCCGATCAAAACACCAGCAGCATCTAAACCAGGAGGCATCAATGCTTGATCAGATAGGATTGTTTCTTTATTTCCTCTTTCCCGAGAGTGTATGGGCTGGTGGGCATGGTACGCACTTCTTTATTTTGCTGCTCAGTACCGTGTTTACGGTAGCGACTCTGGTTTTCTTCAGTTGGCAGCGTATCGGTGCGGGCATTCTCACGATTTCGGTATTCGTCCTCATTGCAGGGTTGTTTAGCGCCGTTCTGAGTGATGCTCGCTCAATCGATCACGCTGGCGTGACTATCGCCGGCCAGGTTAATGCAAAAGATTGGCAGGTCGATGTGGCAACGCACTCCCCTGCCCTTGCTAACAGCGTTTTCATTTCAAACAGGGAGGTGGAGTAGACAGTTTTCGAGACTCAAAGGAGGCAGCGGGCTGGTCATTGTGGCTATGGCCCGGAGTGCCGTATAGACGCTTGAGCGTTCAATCATTTTTCAATTTACAAAGGGATTAACACATGTTCGTCGTTTTACTATCAATTCTTGCAATAATTGTTGCTGTATTCGCAGCTCCACAAATCATTCAATCAGGTAATAGGCACTTTCCGCTTTCGCTTACATTTGTGCGAAGCGTTTTGATCGGAGGGGCAGTATTTGGGTTGCTAAGCCGTTCATTCGTGATTGTTGATGGAAGTGAGATAGGCCTGATGAAGAGGATCTATTTGGGTGACGATCTTGCAGAAGGGCGTATCATCGCTGTAGAGGGTCAGAAGGGGCCACAAGCAAAGATTCTTGGTCCTGGTTTTCATTTTATTCCATTTGTCAAAGTTCTTTTCGATATCGAATATTCACCTGTAATTGACATCCCTGAAAATCAGTACGGGTTGATAATTGCAAAGGATGGAAAACCCCTTGAGCGGGGAGAGTTCATCGCTAAGCCATGGGCAAAGACTAAAGAAAAGGAAATGCTGAATGCCGAATACTTCCTTAACAATAATGGACAGAAAGGCCCTCAATTCAATGTCCTAACACCAGGGCAATACAGGATCAATCCATATCTGTTCGACGTCCAACTACACCGCGCAACAGATGTCAGCACCGGTCATGTCGCGGTGGTTCGAAGCAATATAAAAACAACTGATAAAGAGTGTCCGGATGCTTCCCTGGCATCCTCAAAAGGAGGGGAAGAGGTTGCACTGACGGTGGTGCCGGAAGGGTGTATTGGTGTTTGGGAGAGAGCGCTGCCTCCAGGGAAATACTACCTGAACAATAGAGCGTACGTCGTTACTCCAATCAAAACAAGGATACAGACATGGACCTATAAGGGAGGCTACACGGAGCGCAAGATTGATCTTACCGTTAACGATGACGGGAAGATCGTCCAAAAATCGTCGGAAAGGGATATTCCAGTGCCCAAGGATGCTGCTGCCAACGCCATTAACGTTCGCGTGGAAGGCTGGACCATTCCAGTCGAAATGCGGATGCTCGTCGCTGTGGATCCTGCAAATGCCGCAAAAGTGGTTGCTTCAGTGGGCGGTCTTCAGCAAATCGAGGACAAAATAATTACCCCAGCAGCACGCGACATACTGCGGTCGATAGGCGGTCGTGAAGGCCGAAAGGTCTTAGATTTTATTAATAAGCGAGATGAAATTGTTAACGAAATTGAAGCGGCGATTATACCTGAAGGACTGAAAGCCGGCGTGTCGATTCAGGAGGTTCGTTTAGGAGAACCTGCTATTCCACCAGAGCTTCTTGTTTCAACACTTCGTGAGCAGCTGGCTTCGCAACTCACTGAGACCTATGTCAAAGAAGAGGAGGCGCAAAGGCAACGTATTCAAGTTGAGAAGCAACGTGCAACTGCAGACCAACAAAGTGTATTGGTCGAGGCGCAAATTGCTAAGGAAGCGGCCAGAGAGACTAAGGAACAAAAGAGACTGTTGGGCGAAGGTGAGAAGTTGAAACTGCAGGAGATCGCAAAAGGTCGCAAAGCCCTAGCGCAAGTTTTGGGTAAAGATGCCGCCCTGCAACTGGCAGCATTGGAAAAAGCATTGGAGGCAGCAGTCCAGAATTCGGACATCGTCAAAGTACCCACGGTAAATGTGTCAGGCGCTGGCCAAGGCAGTTTTGAAGGTGCTGCCGCGATACTGGGATCATCAAATATTATCCAGGCGATTGGCGGCATCAAGCAGTCGGTTAAGTAATTTCTATCTACTTGACGCGTGTGTCGTGAACGCTTTAATCCGCTGGTAAGCCATATACCAGCGGAGAATAAAGGTAAATGTATGTGTGCAAATCTCGTTCAAAGAAATCGATGCCATATAGCTCTTTTGGTTATTGTTCTTGTAGGTTTTGGTCTCGCGGTGTCGAGTTTTACGGGGCTGTTTATCACCTATTCCAAATCCCACGTTTTGCAGTCACTGTTCGAAGAGCATGAGATGTATAGAACCATACGAGCAATGGAGGTTGCTTCGGTCGATGTGGATGACCCTAGAGGTTGGATGTATTTAGTAGAGACCTCTTCAGATGAGTACCTCGTGGAAGCCAGATATCAACACCATTCAAAGATATTCGTTCGTCTTCCACTTTTTAGAGTCGATGTCGATGGAGGGGTTCCAGAGATACTTGTGGCTAAAGAATATAAATTCAGTCGATTGGAGCTGATCAAGCTGTTTGGCGAGTTTATGGATAGTGTAAATGAGGCAATATTAAAAACACCTCAGAAAGTGCAAGGGAACGGTCGGGTTGTTGCACACACAGTCGCAAAGTAACTCGTAGGTCTTCAGCTCTAGAACGGACATTGAAGGTGATTTTATATCATGGCAAGCATGGCAGAAACCAAGCGATTAGATGATTTTTATCAAGGCCCAGATTGGGTAAAAATTGGTGGCGCAGGCACGCTCGTTCTGTTGGGCCTCTCATTTGGCTCAGCCTTATCACCGGATGCAGATATTTTGCCTCCTGTGCTAGGTATCGTTGGCGGAATTGTATGGCTCACTAGCATGTTTCTAGCGGCAGATATGTGGGACAAAGGACGAGAAGCATACAAAGCCTGGTTAAGTGAGCAATCGGTCGGATATGTGGTAACGCTGCTTGATTCTGATGACCTATCGGCATCTTCAAAAGCGTTGATTATCGAATATCTGAATGAGAATCAAAAAGGATGCCCGGTCAAAGGGTAAATGTGGGGCTGTTACAAAGAGGTAGCAATTTGAGAAACGAGGTTTTGAAATGAACGAGTTAGCAGCGTGCCTGTTGGCGAGGCTTACACCATCCAAGGTTAGAGGTAGACCATGAAAAACGAGGAAGTTGGTAGTTTTAAACTCCCGTATAGAGAGATGGATAAAATTCTAACGCTTGAAGACTGTGGCGGTAATGTCGAAACACATAAGCGTTACGAGAAGGAGTATCATGCGATGCGCGGGTACCAGTATCTCCAGGCATGCCCTTCCGTTTATGACACAAACCGATATGTCGATGACGACGCTTTCGATGATCATGTCGATCTTGTGTGCATTCCTCTAAAAAGTCCTGACTACGGCCAAGCATTCGTTAAGAAAATCCCGAGAATCGAGCACGATGTGTATTGCAGGCCGTTTGTTAAAGACGATGCAAATAATGAAGTCCTGGTTTGGGTCGACAAATACAATCCTAAACAATGGATAGGTGTCTGCTCGATCAGGCATACGCTTGTAAAGCTTGATGAAACGCTGCATGCCTCTGTTTCGCTCGACTTGGTGTATGTACAACCTATACATCGGGGGCAAGGTTACGCTTCAACGATCTGCGGAATGAGTGGTTGGCTGTTGGGAGGTGTCGTTAACGACCTATCAAAAGAGTATTTGAGCGATGTAAGTCGCATCCAGGTCAATGTGTCTGGAGAGGCGGTGAGCTCAGCATCTGAGAACGCTTTGCATGCGCTGGGTGATAGCTATATCACAGGAATGCTGCTTCTCGAGTTAGATGATTCTAAGCATGGAAGAACGTTTCCAATTAGCTACTCCGGGGCGTGTAACGAATACTAGTAGTGGATAACTATCTAGGCGGATAACGCGACTTTTCAATATTTTCTATCTATACGTTTGGAGCCGGGGAAATCGTGTAATTAAGGTTCGAAATAACAATATTTTTGGGGTTGTAAGCAGGTGTCGAGAAGAGTGTTTTTGAATGACTTTGGGTTCCAATTGAGTAGGGAAAGAAAGCGGCTCAATTTAACTCTAAGAGAGGTTGCAAGGCAGTGTGATGTAAGCGGAGCTTTTTATTTCCTTTGCGAAAGAGGTGATAAAAAACTAGATACTGGCCATTTGTTTGAATTGAAGGAAATGGGGATGCGTCTTGATTATCTATTTTCTGAGCCAGAAGCGGCATACATGTCATGGAGCGACGCAGCAGCGGCACTCTGCATCGAAGAAAGTGAGTTGCAAAAGCTGCTTGAGCGTCGTGAATTGAATTTAGCTGCTGACGGGTTTTTCTGGGAAAGCGATATTCTCCGATTAGCTAATATTATGTCCGCAACTTAACAAACGATAACTGCAGTACGGGAAACCGTGGAACTGTGACAGATTAGAGATGGAAAAGGCCAGTGGCAAGAGGTTTCATTTCACCAACAAAGATACTGGCGGCGTGATTATCGATGTTGACGATTCGGTGATGACGTTCAGAGACTATTTGCACGCATCAGCGCAGCTAAAAAGAGTTTACAACGATTCCCTCCCAGCTATGTAGGCCGGGGAAAGCGTGGAAATTTACAAACGATGAAGTGTCTAAAAGGTATAGGTATGGAGAAAGATTTCAAGCTAGATGTGACGCTTAGGGAGTATATCTCTGAACCGCTATCGAAGTGTTTTCTTAATGAATTAAGGGCTGAACTGGATAATTTATCGTCAAAGCAAGAAAGATTCAGGCGGCCATTTCGAGCTTCAATATCGGTTGTAATAATTTCGTTTTCGATAGCTTTACTTATCGTTTCTTCGAATGATATCCAGTTCAATTCGGAGAGTTCTACGATGCAGACTTATGTTGTCGCTCACTTGGTTATTCTCTTTGTTATGTTTGTTATTTGGGGCGTGGAAAGTGATTTTTTCATACCGAGTGAAAACAAGCTCTCTATAAAGATTGAAGGAATAGAACGCCTGAGGGTGCCAGCGATGAATGGTGGAATGCTGGAGCAGATTGGCGAGGTAGAAGTAGAGGGCAATTACCTTTCTTGTCCCGACGCATTATTACTTATTGAGAACATTAAACGGCAAGATAGAAAAGTGGTTCTGTTTGAAGCGCGACTATTAAAAAGACTCATGAATGAGCATTCGAGAATAAAGGTAAACGCGGTACAAACATAACCACCATTTGCCTTCCGCATCTGGATCAGGGAAACCGCGGAAGACAACGTATACCGTTTCAAAGAAGGACAGAGTGATAGATCTTATGAAAGATAAATTACTAACCATCGCCATCGTAAGCGTCATCTTAGCAGTTTGTATTTTGGGTGTTGGTATGGGCGTTACTGGCGCTGATTATTCTCCGAATATGATGGCAACTGGTTTAACAACGTAGCCACTCTACTAATGGCTATAGGTCTAACAGCATTCTTTAGCTGGCCTTTCGTTTCCGATATCGAGAAGAAAATCGTTTAAGTGAAATAGTGCAAGAAACAATAGGTAATACGTCAAAATAAAGGAATGGAAAATATGCAAAATGAGAAAAAACTAGAAGCCAGATCAGACGAATATTGGAATAACAAAACACGGCGTTTGTACGTTGTAACCACCTTGATTTTAGTGGCCGCATCATTATTAGTCTTTGTTACGGGAGTCAATGGAAGCTGGATTGAGTTTACCAGGTGGCATTATGTCGGACCTATGTCGGGCGCCATGTTTTGGATTGCTGTACTTATTGGGCGTAATGAGCCCGAAGCAGATGACGTGAGAGAGTGTGTTTGTGGTTTTATCATGTGGTCTGTTGTTTCATTGGGAGCAACGAGTCTAGCTTATTGTGCATACAGCATTACGGGAGATAACTGGTTTGGGGAATTGGTTATCCCGTTAGTTAGTTTGTCGTATATATATTATTACCTGAACCAAAATTTCATTCCCGAACTTGAAGCGGTCGACCGAGAAGATAATGAACTCGATATAAATAAATAGCCTGTCAGTGAAGAGAGCTCAATTAGAAAGCAATGGAGGGGCATGAATGTTAGAAAGAAATCGAATCATAGCTAGGATCAGGGAGATGGATTCGGCCTCAATTTGGGGTGCCCCTCTTACTGGGGCAGAAATTAATGCAAAACGACAAGAACTGTATGAGATTAGAAAGCCGATTGAAGATAGGTATTCAAGCTGGAAATTCTATCTTGCGTTCGCAGGAGTATTGGTTGGAATATTCTGTCTAACCGT
This sequence comes from Oleiphilus sp., assembly GCA_006212045.1. Taxonomy (GTDB): domain Bacteria; phylum Pseudomonadota; class Gammaproteobacteria; order Pseudomonadales; family Oleiphilaceae; genus PZPK01. The sequence goes on from PZPK01000079.1 coordinate 10,534, forward strand.
CATTGTCGTAGGCAGGGATTTGATGTTTGACTCAAACGAAATTGGGGTTTGGGCAAGTTTATGGTTTTTAACCGCAATAGGCATGTTTGGGTCATTGGTGGCGCTCGAATATTTTTATAGGCCCGCAGAAATATGCGCAAGAATTCAGGAAGGGTTGGAGTGGTGTGACGACGATCTCTGTACACATATTTTGAAGTGGCTTGAGAACGAAGAAATAAAGCGTTATCGCGACAGCGTAGTAAACCTGAGTCGCCGATTTACTACAGCAGAGTTCGAGATGATGAAGAATCACTTCGAAAACGAAGCGCAAAATGCATACAAGATCAAAGCCTTTAAAGATGTTTATGGTGACTCGCTAGAGAATAAAGCGGGGTGCTCTGCATAAAGGACAAGCGCTCGGAATGGGGGCATGCCTTCTAGTCAAAAAGGAAAATTAGTGGCTGCTTTCCAAAATATGAAGGGTACTAATGAGCAGGGTAAACCGTGGAACGACACATAGGATGAGTAATTTATGAGGAATAGTATGAGTACAAGTGTTGATACAAGCTCTGAGGGCGATACAGCTAATTTGGTTGGTTTTGGAATCGTTATATGGGCCGTTCTGTATTTTGCAGGTCTTCTAAATTTCTATACAAAATCAGAAGCGCCGCAGTCATCTTTCGAAAAGCATGAGATGTATAGCACTATAAGAACGATGGGGATTACTTCGGTCGATGTTGACGACACTCAAGGTTGGATGTACTCGGTAGAGACAAGAGCAGATGAGTATCTTGTAGAAGCCAGATATCAATACCAATCAAAAATATTCAGTAATCTTCCGCTTTTTAGAATAGAACTCGATGGCGGACGAGCAGAAATACTTGTGTCAAACGAATCAGATTACAGTCGCTTGGAACTGATCAGGCTGTTCGGAGAGTTTATGGATAGTGTTAATGAGGCGATACTAAAAACGCCCCAGAAAGCTTAAGGGAAATCGTGGAAATGCACCCAGATCTAAATAGAATTTGAAAGGAAAGCATACATGAAGAAACTACTGAAAGTGGCCCTTATTAGCTCGATTGGTATCGGGTCCGCAAACACATTTGCTTTCGATTGCAATGAGCTTCTACAAGAGAAAAAGCCACTTCCAGAGTCAATGGAAGGTCTCGAACATGCTGTCAGCTTTTATTCTCTATCCAACTCTATTGGCAAGTGCCTTTACCCAAAAGTTCAGGTTAGTTCTATTCCAGTAGGCGAATACGAATCTTACTCTTCTGATGGCCCTGAAATACTTACGTTAAGTAACCGGCTCGTATATAGATGGGGTGATCATGAACTGCAAACTGCTGTGGTGGTACCGCCAAATAATATGAAATTAGAAGTATCTGATAACGGTACCGGACTTTTGATTACTTCGAAGTCCAGTGTTTCAAGCGATACAAAAGCGTTGGAGAGGATCAGCCAATACTATTCAGATGTTGCCGAAGATAAGTAAAGGGAATCCGTGGAACAGCATCTTTGCTACTAATAAACAACTAGGTTCAATGGGAACAAAGAATGACAAACAAAACCAAAATTCAAATCGCATTACTCATTACATTTTTAACTGCGTTTACAGCTTTGGTGTTCTCTAAAATGGGGTTTAAGCATGGTTTAGTTTTTCTGTCAGTCGAGGCTGCAATTGCAGGAATCTACTACTACGCAATTCCTGATGATAAAAGTAAATCCAAACAGGTTGAACAAGCGTCCTAATAGTCAGGGAAACCGTGGAACTGGCATCAAAACTGGAGATTAGATATGCAGAGTAAAACCGCAATTACGCATGAAGTTGATGGTCAATATATTCCCATTAGCGCAAACCACGATAGACCTGCAAGCGAGTTATATTCAGCGCTAATAGTTATAGGGTGTTTTGTAACACTTGTTGACTTGGCAATCTCTAGTGGGTTTTGGGCTTACACAATATTGCCAATAGTCGCGGGTATTGCTGGACATGTTTGGAGATATCTATGTCATGACGCATGGCGCCAGAAAGCGGTCTCAACTGAGGATATCGGCGACGTAAGAAGGTTTCTTGCATTAGTAAATCGACATGAAATACAGCTGTCTAAGCTTCCGTCTCCTGCGGACAAATTATCCAATGGAGAGCTTGCTGATTGGGCAGATAAAGTTAATAAGGAGCTGGGGGTTCACTATAGAAACCTACTCTCTCAGGAAGTTGATGCGTTGTCTTGTAAGGTTTCATTGGAGAACAAATAGTTTCATGTTTTGGCGTACAAACAGTTTAAAACGATTCCCCTACCCTAACCGGTACCGGGTAAACGCGAATCTGTCGCTCCCATAGCAGCCTAAATTAGAAGGAAAGAAAGTGTACAAAAGACGAAGAGAATTCATCAAGACAGCGCCTGTACATATATTTGGGATATTGAGCTTGCTGTTAGTTTGTTCCCAGTTTTTTAGCAATTATCGAGACCTCGGTGTAGTTCTAGAACAACAAGGATTTGGTTATCTACCATTGGCAATCATCAGCGAGGTATGGGGAATACTCCTTGTATCTATGTATGCGCTACTTTTCGTGTTTGTTTCAGATGCTTCGAACAGGAAATATGAAAAGTACATTGCGACACTAGACGATGAAGAATTGTCAGATGCTTTGGGATTGGAAAGCGATGCTAAAAAGGATAGTTATGATTACGAAGCGGTGTGGCGAATAAGAGAGACGCTCGCAAATCGCGAATCTGCATAGAACAGGGAAATCGTGGAACAGCAATTGAAACAGCTACTTATTGCAAACTAGAGAATTGAATTAATGTCTAACGAGAAAAGCCCTTTAGAGACTGCGTGTGATTTTTATAGAGGATTTATTATCGCGATAATTGGATTTCTTATTTATCGCATTGTTAGCGGCGATGGGAATACTTTTGTAATAGTGGTTTCTTGCTTAAACGCGTGCTACTTCAGTTATTTTCTAATAACCAAGAAAATCGACCCAATCGCTAGCCTTATAGTGAATAAATCGCCGCATTAGAGGCGCAAGCAAGGAATTATTATGAGCGTTTCAGGTTTATTGAAGAAATACGCTTGGGTAAATATAGGATTAGCTTCCTCATTAGTGGTGGTAATGGTAATTCTATATCAGCAAGGAATAGATACTGGTCAGCATGCACTGTTGTGCTTGGTTGCTGCAGGTTTTTTTCTAGGAGCTGTGGGGTTTGAGGCAAAGGATATTGACGATGCTGAGGAAGCAAAAAGAAACATGCTAGACGACAAGGCAGTGTTAGAAAACAGCCGACTCACCGCGAATCCTATTGTTAGTTACGTAATGTGCCACTTGATCATTTTGGCATTTGTAATAGGAGAGGCAATTGCATCTACCCTCCTCATACCTTTGATAGGCGCGTTTCTAGCAGCAATTACGTTCGTATTGTATTTGCCTTGGTTGGCATGGCGAGTAATTAAGCTTGTACGCTCGCCTTCTAAGGAGTTGAAGTACTTTGATAGATACACGAAGAGATAAGGTTCTAACAGCGAGAACGGTTTAAGAAATGGATAAAGAGGCACGGCTAAACAATTTACGTTTCAGTAAATCATGTTTCCTGATTTCGAGTGTCTTTGGTCTAGTGATGGCGATTGTATTTGTCGTGAACGAGGCTTATGTGTTCGCAGCCATTTTGGGATTAATGACAATGTACTCAATTGAGTATGTGTGGAAGATCATGGAAGAGCTCAAAAAACTTGAAATACAAAATTAACTTTATACCGAAGTAGCTCAGAGCCCAGTTGTGATCAGGGCGAGATAAAATCTGCGTTACTGAAAACGATGATATTCTGTAACAGATCCATTTTTTTTAGGGGTATGTATGGCAGCTAAACCGGTTTATCTTGAACTTAATCAGGTCAAGGATTTAGTACAAAAGCATCGAAATAGTCCATTTTGCGTAAGGGATGCTGCATTGATTGGTTTTAGTGGTTTAGCGTATTTATCGTTGGTCGATTTAAGCCTAATCAGAGTTAAGGATGTCGTATCTGAATCTGGGCAGATATACAAACAGACGGTTATTCCAAGAGAGTACAACCCTAATGGGAAAGAGAAGTTGCTGGTGATACCAAACAAATCGTTGCTACTTGAACTAACAGAGGAGCTAATCGAGTGGCGGAAGTCACGAAATTTTGGTGTTTCTAATCTAGGTACTTACTGTGGTCTGAACCCAGAAAGCAAGCTATTCGTAAGGGATGACGGAGAAAGCTTTGAGCTTAGTCCTAGAGTGAAAGGAGTAAAAGATACCGTGAACATGCAACCCGCAATGTTAAGAAGGCATTTCGATAGGTTTGTACTTGGTTTAGGCGTCAATCACCAGTCACTTAACCGATCGTTTTTGCTGAACTTCTATGGAGAAAGCATTCGTGATGGCAAACCATCGAAGACAATAAAAAGTCTTGTGGCGTTAACTGGTCTAGGTGTGGACACAATTCGAAAACAAGTAAACAGGGAGCCAAGGTCAATACGCGAAGTATTGTCTGACATTTACTAATAAGGTGGAACAGATGAATAAAACGGAACAATTGTTCGTAAGAGCGTGCAAGTCAGGTGGTGGATTAAAGAGAGTTAAAAGTGTCTACAGACGCTTCTATCTAAATGATCAGAACGTAGATTTCTTTATTGCCGGAGTTCTTTCAAGAATCGCTGACAAGTACCTTGATCTAAAATCATCCGATTTCATAGATGGGTTGAATCCAGCTAATGCCTGGAAGTGCGGCATCGAAAAGGATGATAGCTATCATACTGGTGTTGTTAAGTTTCTGATCTCTGAAATTCGTTGTACCGAGAAAGACAAGTTTCCAGGCATTGTCCCACCAGCAGTATTTAGAAAGCCGCCTTATGTGGCTGCGAGCGCTTAAGGGGAAAATTTAATGTTTTGTAGGATTTTTTTAGCAATAGTGACAATATTTCTAGTTGCTGGCTGTTCGGATAATTTATACGAAAACGAGTCAATTCAACTACAGCGAGCGGAGCTTGATATTGTGCTTAAACAGAACGGTCTCCAGCAAATCGCTTACCACACTGCTGCCGAAATTCTAGGGGTATCTGAAGCAGAAAAAATGAATATTCATTCGATGTCAGCTGGAGAAGCATCAAGTATTAATTTCAAACTTCTTCAGGCGCAACCCTACATCAACCTTAAGAACAAAGCGGATTCTTGTGGCTCTAATTGCGCATTTGATGCGAAAGAATACAAGGACTGGTTGTCCGCATCTATGAAAAAATGTGATACGAAAAAAGGCGATGAACAATACCTTTGTGAAGTACTAACTATAGCAAAGTCAAAGCTGAACACCTAAGCTGGGAAAAAATATGTTCTACGAGAAAATGAATGAACTTAAAGCGCAAATCAAGCGTGAAGAGATCTTGGTATTCCTAGTCATGTTTTCGGCAATTAGTATATTGAACGCCTTTCTGTAACCAGGGGAATATTAGTTATGGTATGGCTAAGTAGAATCTCTTTATATTGGCAATCCTATCGGTATTGGAATGACCGGGAGCTGGTAAATAAAGGGAAAACGTACCTTAACGGCTTCAGTTTTACGTCTATCGAAGAAGCAGAGGAATGGGTAGCGCAGTATTATTCCGTACCAGATAAAGTAGAAGCCGATGCGTTTGTAAAAACGCAAACTGAAGTTATCAATAAAGTATTTCAAGTCTGCGAGGCAAGAACACGAGTAGTAATGAATGACGTGGATGATCCACCAACTTACGTAGTTAGATGGATCCGTTTTTCAATAGCTTTGGCTGTTATAGATGTTAAGTTCAATATGAAGCTAAAGCCTAAATTCGATCACCCCTTTGGAAGGAATATGTACCCAGAGGTGTATAACTACTTTTGTAAGATAAACAATGAAGCTCTGCGCGGCATATAAACTTTGGGGGATTAAAGACGATGAAAAGTATGTGGTTAATGTATGTTGTTTCGGCATTGTTATTGAGCTCTGTTGGGTTAACGCCCTTGTTGTTACCAGAGCTAAAAAATGTATTCCTGTTTGGGTTCCTAAAATGGGCTGCAATCATAGTTTCATTATTGACGACCGTCCTACTCGGATTTTTGTACGGTTTCTTCTGGCGTAAAAAGAGTGAGTTCAAACGAATAGGTGTGTTTTTATCAGGTGATGGAGAAGCATTAAACGCTGAAAGTGTAATGAATGAATCGAAGTTTGTACTCGCGGGTCTGGCAGCATCTTTAGTGTTAATTGCTATCAACATATTTGCGTTTTTTTAATCAGGGAAAATAGGTCAATGAGTATCGTGGCGCAAAGCAACTTAGTTAATAACTCGGACCTTCATTATCGTATAACGTTACTGAAGAAGGCGTGTCGATGGTATGTAACGCATGAAAAAGGTGTTTTGAACAAGGCATTGAGCGTTAATCATGAATTCGACACACGTTATTCTCATGCAGCACAGGAAAGTTTGGATCATGCAGTTACAGAGTTAAAGTCAAAGGGGTATCGAGAGATAGAGCAAGATCTTGTCCCCTGCAGGAATACACTGGCGGGATATAAAGCAGGAGCCTAGTTTGAGAAGCTTTGCATTGGGACAGTATAGACAATTTGTCTGTTAGGTTTAATTTATCCATTTGAAAACCAAAGGTTCAAGAGAATATGTCCGATACATTGTCAGAAGTCAGGTCTTTTAATGTCGACAAAAACATCATATATGATTTAATTTTTAAGCAGCATTACGGAATTGATGGCGCACTAACAGAGCTTATACAAAACTCAGTTGACGCGGAAGCCGATGTAATTGAAATAACTTGTGATGGCACTTCTTTTTGCATTAAAGATAACGGCAAAGGGTTTGCCAGCAAAAAAGAGATTACAGATTGGTTTGAGGTGTTTGGGGCGCCTCACAAGGAAGAAAATCTAAATCGCTTTGGTAGATTCCGAATGGGTCGCGGCCAGATCATGGGGATCGCCTCGACAACGTGGAGATCCGGATCATTCAAAATGCATGTCGACGTTAAAGAGCGTGGCCTTGATTACGAGCTGTTAGAGCTGACCGACTATTTTCAAGGATGCAAAATACATGGAAGGTTCTACCCAGATATTATTAAAAATGAAAGTCATTTTTTAGATCCGAAAGACTGCACGCCAAACAAATTTATAGAACGGATTAAGAAGAGTGTTAAGAATAAGTGCAAATATATTTTTAAGACAAAAATCTTGTTCAACGGAGAGCAGATAAACATAAACGACTCCGATATTGATTGGACCTATGAAGACGAGGACATGTACTTCTTAATAGAAAAGAAACACAGCGATATTTACAACTCGGTCTCGGTGTATAACTTGGGTATTCATATCGATCACATTAGAGGACTAGGCCTAAATGGCAAGGTAATTACTAAAAAGCATCTGTCATTAAATATGACGAGAAGCCAAATTCAATCCACGTGTGCGCTTATTGGTAGAATCAAAGAGAAACTAAGAAGTTTCAAGCCAAAGTTTAACGCAACTAAGAATTACGGTCCGGAAAAAGCAAAACTGATCGTAAAACTTTTTATGGATGATGAGCTTGGATGCGACGAATTTATCTATCTAAAAATATTTCAAGACGCTTTTAACTCGAAAGCGCATTACAGCTTAAATGATATTAGTCAAAAACGGTTCACGTTTTATGACAAGCAAAACTTCCATGGTAAGACGGCATCGCACACAGCTGACTTTCTAGATCAGTCAGGCAGCAGGCTTGTGCTTAAATATGATCCAATGGTCGGGGCGTGGGAGAAGAAAAAGAAAGACGAATATCTTTTTTCAACGGTGATCAATAAAGTCGGCTTAAGCGAGTCCAGACTATGGAGCAATCTTGAACTAAATTTTCGATGGATTGACGAATGTGCATCAGAGGTAGATCAGGATAATATCTTGTTAAAAAGAGAGCAGCTTACTGATCATGAGAAAGCTGTCTTGAGTGCAATTAAAAGCGGTATCAGAAAGATCGAGCAAATGCTCCGCATTCCAAATGAAAATAAAAGTGGTCAATACAGCCGTTCATATAACGTTAATGATCGACGCTTGAGAATTTGGAATTTAAACTTAGTCGCCGGCATTTCGCATACAGCCTCAGCATGGACAAACTCGAAAACCTATATTGCAATTGAGAAGCAACAGCTAGATCTTTTAAAAGATGGGATGTCCGGGGCGTTGCAATTAGGGTTCTTGACGCTTCACGAGCTGTGCCACGTTATGGCAGATACAGAGCAGCATGACAGAGAATTCTACAAAGTATTTCACGACAACCTTGTTGGGCGCAGTCTTGCATGGGTTTTTGCTAAGCACGCTATGGTTAAGTACGATATAGAGCTAGCTAAGGCAAAGCTTAGGCCGTCAAAAAAACTGGCAAGAGAAATTGCTACTTTACGACCTAGCGCAGGGTGTATTTCAGCCAAAGCAAAACCAATAATTCGCAATACAAAGGAATAACAAACTGCTCGGAAATAAACGCCCTACTCGATTGGGGGCGATACAATAATAGTGATAGGTATGCGCAGATAACTAACACTTTCAGGGGAAAATGATGTCAGATAGAGAGTTGCGTATGAAATATTGTATTCATCTGAATCGTTCAAATATTGGTGCGGGTACAGTCAACTCAGTTATGGCCTATCACGAAGTAGATTCTGATGAAGAGTTGAGAGAAGCATTGGAAAAAGGGGTAATTAGTCTTAACACGCCGGGAATAGGTAGAAAAGGGTTGGATGAATTAGCTAGACATTGTAAAGCTACCTTACCTCCAGAAAGAAAGACTCCTATGTCTTCAATCAAAGCGACTATAACTCTTCTTGAAAAAAACGGTTACTCAGTTATTAAGAATTAACAAGAGAAAAATAGTCATGAGCGGAAAACAAGAGTTAGATAACGCCATGAAAAAGCTAAAAGCTAAAAGCTGAAGGCGCTCACTTCCCTTCACCGGATGGATTTGTGGATTGCGAGTCAAGAAGAACTTGCGGTCTCGGTGTAAAGGAAGGAAAGTCTGATTTTGTACGTCAAACGACTACAGAGATGGAGAAGCACAACCAACCAAAGGCAGGGGAATATTAACCAATGGATATTTTAAAAGCATTGATTGCCGTCTTGGTGCTGGCTGTGCCCTGCTCTTACACTGCTTTGAGGCTGATAGAGAGCGAGAAACGAATGATGTGGCACCTGCTTAGCCTAGCGCTAACTTTGGGGTTGTTTCTCGCATTGGCAACTACAGCG
>PZPK01000040.1 GCA_006212045.1 Oleiphilus sp.
TGAAGACCGGTCCTTTGGTTGGTTGTGAGTTTGGCGATTGATAGCCTATCACTGGACCGGTTTTTCATTAATTACGCTTAAGTAAGTGCCATTCAGATCTGACACCTTTTTCCACTAAGCACAGCTCCATCAAAACAAAACTTATAAGTGGTGGGTTTATCATCAGTAATATCAACTACTTTTATGAATGACCCATCGTTCACACTTACTTGATAAATTCCCCGATCTAAATCACTCTGCTCAGTCTTAAGATATGCCTCAAGTACCACATGATCATTCGATACCCAATAAATGCCCCCTTGGCCATAAGTCTCTCTATATTGATCCGTCACAATATGATCGAAGGTTCTAAAATACGCCGAAAGATCGTTCTGCGAGGAGCATCCGAGCAATGCCCCTAGCCAACCGAGAACAAAAATGCGAAAAACCAGAGTCATCATTTTCATTATCAAGCGCCTGTCATAAATGTATGAAGTGAAAACTGAATCGCGATAAAAGCTACGACGATAAACGTCAGTGCAAAAAATACCACATACGCTATCGCAGCTTTCAAGGCTGCGATAAACGGAGCCTGGAAGATCAGCGTACTCAAACCAACCAGAAGCGCTAAGGCCACTAAAATACTAGTGCTCAAGAAGCTAGCCATTTTTAGCGAGACTTCTGACACGGCTGATTGAATAAATCCCAATGCAGCATTACTTAGAAACCACGAAGCCCAAAAAAATGCGTGGTTTTTAAGCGTGTTATTGTGGAATTTCCCAAACTTCTTTGCCGCAAACCAAAACAAAAACGGCCCAGCAAAAAACATGACCAAAGCCGCCATAAAATAACTGATCAAGAGCAATATAAGACCCACTAACCTCTCCTGCCTATATCTGAACAACCAACAAGGCCATAATCATCAAATCCAACCCCCTGATTTCTTATCATTTACTATCTCACCGAGACCCATAAGCCTCGAACTTCTGCACACAATCATTTCAATTCCCGCTCTCGCCCTATCAAGCCCCAACACCCAATATGCCACCACACGCCCACTCAAACAGCCTGCTAAAACTGTCGGGTAGCTTTGCTTGATTTCTATTGCCATGACTTTCTCCTTGTCAGATCCGGCATCGGTTCAGCGTTTAAGACAGACAGGCACGACAAGGCGCCAGTCTCTAGTGTCAGAAATCGGAAATTTGGACAGTGTCTGGAAAACAGAAATGGAACTGCCGGTAAGGCTGGCAGGTGCCTGTGCAGAAGTGGCTATATGCCGATGGCTTCGTAAGCTGAAGCTTTTCAGTGAGGTGCGCATTTCTTCGTCCCTAAATCAATGCGATTTGATACTTTTTATACTAGGCCAGCACATTCTTAAAAAACGTGATGCAGGCTACAAACTTCAGAGCGTTACCAGAAACAAGAAACGTCAAGGTGTCCGAGACGAAAGCCGCCATCTTGCTGGTAATAAATGGAATCCCTGCGCGCGACTGCTATGCTGTAGCATTGACCTCATGACTTGTGGATGTATAAGGACCTCAATATGCGACAGCTCAAAAAACACCCGTTATCTCTGTCGCTCCTCACCTTAGTCCTGATGGCGTCCACAGCGCATGCAAGAGAGAAGATTCTGGTCGGCGTTGCGCATTTCCCCCCTTTTATTATCAATGAGGGGGAAACCGTGGGTGGACTGGCGATGGATATGCTTGAGCTGATGAATGCTGAACAGTCAGACTATGAATTTATCGCACTCCCAACGCTGTCTACGACCCGGCACAAGGTTTTCGACCTGGGCCGTTACGATATGTCGATGTTCGACAGCCTGGATTGGGGCTGGGAAGGCCGGTATGTTGACGCTTCAGATGTCTATTTGGAGGGAGGTGAAATTTATATCTCTCAAGCAAAACCCGGGAAGGGTCAGGATTATTTTGACAGTTTCGAGAATAAGAGAATGGTTGGGATGGAGGGTTACCACTATGGCTTCGCAGGCTTTAATTCCGACCCGGATTACCTTATTGAGAACTTCAATATGGAGCTCACGCGCAGCAATGCCGGCAGCATCAAATTAATATTGGCTGGCAACCGAGGCGATATTGCGGTGGTGACCAAATCCTATCTCGAGAGGTATTTGAAGGACCACCCGCAAGATAGAGAAAAGCTGCTAGTTTCCACAAAATTTGATCAAAAGTACCAGCATCGCATCATTTTACGGCGCGATATAAAACTCACTATTGGTGAGATTAATCATTTGCTGACCACCTTGAAAAGTAGCGGCAAACTGGATGCCCTCTGGTCTGAAATCAATGGCTCAGTCCTACAGATTTCGGTCAGCCCCTGCTTCAGTTCAGAGTTTAATAACAGGCACACACGATAAGGCTCCGGTCTCAAGTGTCAGAAATCGGAAATCCGGATATTGCCTGGAAAACCTTCAGAGCTTCACCTTTGTCGCGCCGCGTCTTGAACCATACAGATTCACCACCGCCCCCACCAATATGAGCGCCGCGCCGATGTAGGTCCATACCTCGGGTACTTCGTCGAACAACCACCAACCGAAGACGGCCGCCATGAGCACCTGTACGTAGGAGAACGCCGTGGCTTTGCCTGCGGTTTCCGTTTGCATGGCTTTGGTGATCCCGATCTGGCCGATCTGGGTAAACACGCCCACCAGCAGCAGTGTCAGCCATTGCGCACCTTGCGGCATCACAGCGTCTTCGCCCAGCCACAGGAGTGAAAATGGCAAGGCGAATAACGGAAAGTAGAAAATAATGACCGAGGCATCTTCGGTTTGACTCAGTTTGCGCACCAGCACATAGGCCACAGCAGAGCCAAAGGCGCCACCGATGGCGGCCAACAGCGCAAACCAGGACAGTTCGCTGTGTGCTGCGCCAAACAGAAATTCTGGCCGGGCAATGGCCAGCAATCCGGAAAGACTCAATACAATGCACAGCAGCGTGGTGCCCTGGATGCGCTCCTTGAGGAAGAACCAGGCGATCAAAGCGGTGAACATGGGATGCAGATATTGCAGTACCGTTGCATCCGCCAGCGGCATGGCAGTCACGGCATAATAAGCGCAGCACAAAGCCAAAGTGCCAACAACGGCCCGGGCTATCAACAGCCCCTTGCGCTGGCCAAGCAGAGGGACACCGCGTCGACGCACGTCAACATAGCTCAGCACTAATGACACTAACGCTCGTGCAGCGACAATTTCCATCAAGGGCAGACCTTGCTGACTGGCCTGCTTCACACAGACCGCCATCAGGGAAAACCCCAGCCCGCTGAGCAGCATGTAGCGAGCCCCCAGAGGCAGGGAATAAAACAATGCCTTCATCCTCTGCACCTGCTGCAAAGGGAGAAACATCCGATCACTAAAGAAATGGTTGGCACGAAAGCTCCTTGTAACAAGCGCGGCATTATAGTCCAAAGCCATTCCAGGGATGACAAAAATTCCCGGTATCTCAGGCAACCGCTGTATCCGGGGATCTGCACACAAGTGATGCAATTCAAGCAAATCCGACACAGAATCAGGTATCCTGCGGACTGACATAATAAGAAGAGCTTGTTGCCGACAATGCCTTTTGCTGTACTTCACCTGACTTTACTGGCCTTACTGTGTGCCGCCTCACTGCCGACACATGCTAATCCGACAGAAGCCGAACTCAACCTCAGACAGGAACAATGGGGAGACGGGGCGCATTTCAGTCTGGCCGGGCAATGGGATTTTTTCTGGCAAACCCTGGTTTCTCCCGACGCCGGTCAAACACCCTTACAAACCCAAATGCAAGCACCGGTGCCGGGCGCCTGGACCGCCGTCCATGACACTCATGGCCCACTCCCCGGCCATGGGTTTGGCAGCTACCGGGTGCGCCTGTTGGTTCCTGAAGATATCGAGCATTTTTACCTCTATCTACCGGACATGGCCAGCGCCTATACCTTGTGGTCAAACGGCGAAAAAGTATCGTCTCGCGGCCGCGTCGGCCGCAGCAAACATCAGGAACTTCCCGCCTATGGCCCGGCGACCATTGAACTGCAGGCGCAAAATGGCAGCATCGACCTGATCCTGCAGACCTCCAACTATCATTATCAGTGGGGCGGAATCTGGTATCCGCCTAAACTGACGGACGAAAGTGGCCTGTTTGCAATGCGGGATCTACCCACGATCTCCGCCGTGGCGTTCAGTACTCTGTTGATCGGCTCCGGATTTTTGAGTCTTTCGCTGTTTGCTTTCAGACGGCAAGACCGCAAACTGCTATTCTTTTCACTACTGTGTTTTGTGATGGGTGTACGCCGCCTGCTGATCGAAGAGCGCTTACTTTACGGCCTGGACTGGCTCGACTGGCACACACTGCAAAGCCTTGAAAACCTAAGCATTTACGTCGCACTACCACTGCTACTGGGCTATCTGCAACATCTGTTTCCGCAGGAGTTTCATCGCAGACTTACCCAGCTCGGCCTCGTATTCTGCCTGCCATTCTGCCTGGCAGCCATTACCATGGACGTGGATCAGTACACACGCCTGAATGTCCCATTCCAGATTCTGGCAATCGCCCTGATGCCCTATATTTTCTATCGCTATGGCCTGGCATTACGTCACCGCCGAAAAGGCGCGCGCATGTTTGGCCTGAGCCTGTTGGTGTTCACGCTCGCCGTCGTGAATGACATTCTCAATTACAGCTATCTGATCGATACACCCAATATGATCCACATCGGCACGTTGGCCTTCGTTCTGTTCCAGCTGGGCAGCATGGTGAACCGTTACCTGCAGAACTTTCGCACCATTGAGCAGATGTCCGCGGCGCTGCAGGAAAGTAACCGCGAACTGAAACAGCTTGATACATTTAAAGATGAGTTTCTTGCCGCCACCTCACACGAACTGCGTACACCGCTGCACAGCATCAACCACCTGGCACGTCTGGTGCAGTCGCAACCGGGGCACACGTTTTCAGCCGAGCAGCTGCAAGCCTTGCGCCTGATCGAAGCCACCAGTGAGCGTCTGGAAAATCTGGTGAATGATATTCTCGATGCCGCCAGCATTAAACACGGCAAACTGCGCCTGCAATTGGAGGCGGTTCAGCTCGGGCCACTCGTGACGAGCGTAGTGCAATCACTCAGACCACTTCTGAGCGACAAGTCGGTAAAACTCAAGGTCGAGCTGCCACCGGAGCTACCTGAGATCCACGCCGATGCGCAGCGGGTACAACAGGTGCTTGTAAACCTGATTGGCAACGCCATCAAGTTCACCGAGCAGGGCCAAATAAGGGTAAATGCGCACCTCGAAGACCAGATGCTTAATGTGAGTGTGACCGATACCGGCCTGGGTATTTCGGCCGACCATATCGAGCGTATTTTTCTCCCCTTTGAGCACTACCTTGCCGCCAATGCAGATGGGCTGCAAAGCACAGGGCTGGGCCTGCCAATCTGCCGAAAGTTAGTCGAGCTTCAAAATGGCACTCTCAACCTCAGTTCCGTTCCCGGCCGGGGTACCCAGGTCGAAATCCGTTTACCTCTGGCAAGCGCAGCTCAAGTACAAGACCCGGCACAGGCCATTGGAACAGATATGAACATCGGCGCCGAATCGGCGCTGGCGAAACCGGATGCTCTGGCACAAATTCCACCCGGCACGCTCACCAGTCTGGCACGCAGAATTACGGATAATACGGCTGAATCCAATCACGACCGGGAAACCATTTACTATGTTGATGACGAGGCGATCAACCGCCAACTGGTCGCCAGTCTTCTGAAAGAGCATGGCTATGGAATAGAGACCTTTGCCGATGCCGCCTCGCTACTGGCGCAAGTGGCAAAAAAACTGCCCGATGTGGTCCTGCTCGACCTGATGATGCCCGGCATCGACGGAATGTCCGCCTGCCAGAAACTGCGCGCCCGTTATCATCAGGCGGAACTACCCATCATGATGCTGACCGCGCGTCACCAGACCGCCGACATCACACAGGCGCTGCAGGCCGGCGCCAATGACTATCTGGTTAAACCCTATGAAGGGGAAGAACTGCTGGCACGCCTGGAAAGCCAGCTGAGCATCCGGCGATTATGGCAGGCCCGTGCCGAAAACCGTGCCTTACGTGACGAACTTTCCTATCAGGCGCAGCTTGAACAGCGCCTCACTGATATCAATCACCAGTTGCAACACGCGCTAGACACATCTTCGGAAGCGCTGCTGATTCTCGATGCCTCTCATGCCATCGTGTTTGCCAATGAATCCGCCTGCAAGCTGCTGGATAGTCCAACGACCGCACTGACAGGTGAAATGCTGAACGAATTTATGGATGAAGATTCTGCCAGTGATTTTGCCGACTGGCTGGACGCGCCCGAACAACAAATGGCTCCCGTGCAGCTCAAGCTAGCCGCCCAGGACTGTTTTGTTAGCCTGCACCCCCAAAACGATGATTCCGGCATGACCATCCTGATTCTGCACCCAGAAGCACCCGAGGTGCAGGAAGACCTGCCACAAAGCCTGCTCGACAGGCTGGCTGACGAACTATCCCAAAGCCGACACAAAATAGATCAGATCGAAACCGTACTAACCTCCCTTCAGCCAGCCGCCACACAGGCGACAGCACCACGCCAAGCCAGCCATGCTGTAAGCCATCAGGAACTGATCGTGCAAACCATGCGCAGCTGTTTGTCCGCCTGGGAACGCCACACCCATTTGAGCAAGGTCGATCTGGCGGAAAAAAGCCGATGCTGGAGCGTCTATTTGGATGGCACCAGTGCCAAGACCCGCACTCTGGACAAATATCTCAGCACCAAAACCCTGCCCTCCAAACCGCGCTGGCGTTCGGTGCTGAATACGGCCAAATTCGTACTCGACCATTGTGAGCTCCCGCAAAGTGAAGAGGCCGAAATCCTGGCGCTGATTCAGCAAGTCGATCAGGCATTTTCCTGAAGCCCCCGCCTTAAATGATTGAAAATGTGAAATAAAACGAATATGAATTCATATTTTTACACCAATTTGACACCTTTTTACCCGCTTTTCTACTGCCCTGTTCAGGTTAATTTCGGACACTGATTCGGCTGGATCAACTGAATACGCCCCGACGGGCACCAGCAGTCCTAAAACAATAAATTGAGTTTAAATGGAGCCCATCATGAAACAACTGGCACGCTTGCTAGGCAAGCACCTTCTTATCCCTGCTGTCGCGGTCAGCGCAATGGCCGCCACTCCGGCTGCTATCGCAGACGACGATAAGGTCAATGTAATGACTCGCAACCTGTATTTGGGTGCCGATATCTTTCCGGTGATCGACGCCGGTCAGGATCCCAATCCGATTGCTGTCCCACTGGCGGTTACGGAAGTATTCCAGACCGTACAAGCGACTAACTTCCCTGAGCGCGCCAAAGCCTTGGCTGACGAGATCAAACGTCGTCGTCCACATGCGATTGGTCTGCAGGAAGTATCGATCTGGCGCACACAGATTCCCGGAGATTTTCTGCTCGGTAACCCGCAAGCAGCGAGTGACGTAGCCTATGACTTCCTCGACATCCTGCAAGCGGCTTTGCAAGCGCGTGGCCTGAGCTATAGCGTCGCAGTCAGCACCGAAAATGCTGACCTCGAACTGCCGATGATCGTTGGCTTTCAGCCTGATGGACAAACGCCCATCTTCGGCGACCTGCGTCTGACTGACCGCGACATCATTCTGGTTAAAGATGACGATGACGTGAGCTACAGCAACGCCTATGGCGCAAACTTCACGGTCAATGGCATCACTGAAGTGGGCGGCGTAGCACTCGAGTTCACTCGCGGCTATAACCTGATCGATCTGACAGTCGATGGCGCGGATTATCGCTTCGTGAATACGCACCTGGAAGTGGGTGGTTCAGAACCGTTCAAGTCACTGCAAGCCGTTCAGATGAATGAACTGGTGCAAGTGATTAACGCAACGACGACTCCTGAAATGCCAGTCATTCTGGTAGGTGATCTGAACAGCTCACCTGATGATGTGCCGTTCGTATCAACTTCCGGTATTCCCGGTCTCGACGGCCTGCCTCTGGTACCACCTTATCTGCAAGCGGTTGGCACAAGCTATCAGGACCTGTGGTTGGGCAAGAACAAACCTAAAGACGGCTTTACCTGCTGCTTCGACCCTGCCGTTTCAGATGAAGATGCCAGTTTGTACTCGCGCATCGACCACATCCTGATCGACCCGAAAGCGCGTGAAATCAAGAAGCTGAAAGCGAAAGTTGTTGGCGACAGCAATGCGGACATGACCGACACAAGCGGTCTGTACCCATCTGATCACGCCGGTGTCTTTGGCAAGATCAAGCTTGAAAAATAAGCTCTGACATAAAAAACCGGGCGCTGGTATTCAAGCACCCGGTTTTTTTATGCCTGAACAGTAGTACGCCAGACCTGCTACAGCACCGCCAAAGCCGCATCATAATCTGGCTCATCCGCGGTCTCGGCGACCTGCTCGGTGTGCAAAACCTTGCCATCCTCGCCAATCACCACCACTGCCCGTGACAGCAGGCCCGTTAGCGGACCCGTCTTGAAGGTCACCCCATAATCGTCACCAAATCCCGAACGGAACGCTGAACCCACTTTCACATTGCTTAGCCCCTCGGCGCCGCAGAAACGCGCCATCGCAAATGGCAGATCCACCGACACACACACCACCACCGTATTGTCCAGTGACGCGGCCTGCTCATTGAATTTACGTACCGACATCGCGCAGGTTGGCGTATCCACCGATGGGAAGATATTCAAGACCACACGCTTACCCGCCAACGCAGCTGACGATAGCTCGGAAAGGTCGGCCTGTACCAACGTGTAATCGGGTGCCGTGCCAGCCACGGCCGGGAGTTCACCCACCGTCTCAAACGGATTACCTTTCAATGTCACTGTTGCCATGATGCTGCCCTCTTTGTTGTGGTTCTGAAAGTTGAAAGCCGTGCGGCTCTGGCCGATATCTGCACCGCACCTTTAGCCCGAAATAACGACAATCAACGAAGCTGCCATCCTAACGCAGCGCGTGCGCTGAATGAAACAGCTTTAGGTAAACACCCTACGATACACGTTAAACGTCAATTTTTTTTACACATTATGAATACTCTACAAGATTACATTTTAGTAACAACCTGTTTTTAAATGGAAAATAAAACCCGGCCCTTTTATTGCTTCGGTAAGAACTCAAAACAATAACTCCTACAGATGCAGTGGAGAGAGCAATGAAAGGACTAACTAAAACACTTTTAACACCGTTTACCCTGGTGTTATTGGCACTTGGCAGCACCGCCAATGCCTACGTCATCAGCGACACAAGCGCAGGCGCGCTGAATGGAACCGATGTCGGCAGCCTGGACACATTTTTGGCCGAAGGTGCCAAACAGGGAAACCCTACTTCAGAACTGGCGTGGGTCAACACTATTCTTAGCCCTGCATCCACAACCTACGACGGCCACAAAACGGAAGATGTCGTATATTTCGAGACCGATGCGGCCGATATTTACGCATTCCAGCTGAGTTCAGGCCCTGGCCACTATGTGATCAAGAATGCTCAAAGAATTGCACTGTTTGAAAACAACAGTGAGGCGGGATGGGGCGTTTTTAATGTTAATGACCTGAGCGCAGCCATGAACCTTCCCGACCTTCAGGAAATGGAAATCAGCCACGTCACAGAGTTTGGTTATAACACGCCAACGTCCGTGCCAGAACCAAACACCATTGCACTGATGTCGCTGGGTATTCTTGGCCTGGTTGCGACCCGCAGAATCAAAAACGCCTAAACTCCGTATCGATTCGTCATAAAGCCTGCAAATGCAGGCTTTTTTCTTTTCAGCGATCGAAAAAACCAAGAGCCAACCCAACACACGATTCCCCGTCCCCCTCGTCGTTCCGGCGCAGGCGGGAACCCATCCGATGCTGGTCAGAAGGCACCGGTCAAAAGTATTAAATTAGCGCTTATTATCACGACCTTATCAAACAGCTAACCATTGCATCAGGCGCCTTGCAGAGACTAAAAACATGGATGCCCGCCTACGCGGGCATGGCGGGTGCCTGATATAGCTATCATGTTGATAAGATATCGATGCCCGCCCTCATAGGCATAACGGTGGGTTGCGTTCGATCGCCTGGTGGACGGCGATGCGCCCAATGTAGCATTTTGCTACACATTCTTTTAATTCTTGTAGCAAAGCACTACAATCAAGCAACCATGGCCAAGATGTTAACGTGTCACCGAGGTATAACCCTATGGCAAAAGCACATTCCCCCGTCAGGCTGCAGCACGAATTAATGGAGCAGGCGAAACTGGCCGGCTCGATGCATAACCGTTCAGCCAGTGAGCAAATCGAATACTGGGCCAGTATCGGCCGCAATGTGGCGCGTATGCTCGATCCGGAAACCATGATCCGCATTAATAGCGGGCTGGCTAAAATTCGCGTGGAAAGCACAGAGTCAGGCCCACTCGACCCGCAATCGGTATTCGCCAATCTCAAGGCAAAACAGAACAACGGTGAGCTCGTACGGGAAATCACCAGCGCCCCGGTGCAGTATCGGGCCTCCAAACAGCACCCCGGCATGCTGGAGCGTATTGACGAAAACGGGAAGGTCGAAGTCGGCCACTTCGAAAACGGGAAATTTACCCAACGCTAGGGACAGCCTTTGAGCACACATAAACAACTCTGGTTGCTCGCAGGTGGCAATGGCGCTGGCAAGTCCACGTTTTATCGCACCCAGCTACAGCCGCTCGGTTTACCCTTCGTGAATGCCGACAATATTGCGCGTGAAGTGTTTCCGGATAACCCCGAAGCCCATAGCTATCAGGCCGCGGCCATCGCCGAGAACATGCGCAATGAGTTGCTTACCGAGGGCCGCAGTTTTTGTTTTGAAACGGTTTTCTCCCACCCTTCCAAAATCGACTTTATGGCCAGCGCAAAGGCGCTTGGCTACGAAATTATTCTGGTGTTCGTTTATCTGGCCAGCCCGGCACTGCACAAAGCCCGGATTCAGCAGCGCATCACCGAGGGTGGCCATGCCGTACCCGAGGACAAGGTCGAAACCCGCCTGCCGCGCACCTTCGAAAACATTAAAACGGCGATTCAACTGGCTGACCAGTGCTACCTGCTCGACAACTCCGACAACGAACAACCCTTACTGGTCGCTGCACAACTCGTTAACGGCGTCCTGGCCGAACCGCAGCAAGCCATGCCGGACTGGGTGCTGAACCTCTTGCAGTAATCGCTTCAGAGATGAGAAGGCGGCTTAATCTGCGCCGGTTTTCTCCCACACCGCGTTGATATAGTTCCCGTTGTAGACGTAGCTCAGCCCCATGTAGTCGCCCTCTTGCATGAGCTGCGTGGCGACCGAACCGGCATCAAACCAGGTCGGGTCGTTGGAGCTGTTCACATCCAGCAGCCAGGTGCCGTTATGGAAGTCCAGCGCACCGTTGTAGACATAATTCATGTAGTTGCCATAAAAATCATAGCTGTCGAACTGGGTATGCCACTGATACTGTTGGCCATTTCCCTGCTCTACCCGCATCATGCCCTCGGCAATCTGCGGGATGTTATTCACGGAGTAAGACAACAATTCATAGGTGCCAGCGATCGAAGAGGCGCTGGAAGGCTGCGGCTCGGGCAAGCGATCGCCTTGCACGGCAGGTCTGGTTTGAGGTTCGGGTTCAGAGAGAGGAATCTGTAGTGCATTCGCCT
The DNA here is from genome assembly GCA_006212045.1 of Oleiphilus sp. GTDB lineage: Bacteria > Pseudomonadota > Gammaproteobacteria > Pseudomonadales > Oleiphilaceae > PZPK01. Next base: position 11,644 of record PZPK01000040.1, read on the forward strand.
GCGAAACGGCAGGCTCGGCTGGTATTCCGGTCGCCGGTGGCGGCAGCTCGGCAATGCGATGCGGGTCTGGCAGCAAGCGCGGTACCAGCACCATGCCAATGCCGGCAACAAGCAGCATAAACGAAGGGTTATTAAAATTAACTTTAATGCCAAAGGCTTCGATCTGATTATTCTGGCTCACCACCTTGCCGGTGATAAACAAGGCCACACCTGCAATAATCAGCGCCACGCCGATGAACACGACGATTGCGTCAAAATTCTCCATGCCACACCCCTCACCCATCGCGATGAAAGCGCCAAGTGCGCGATGGCCAGGCCGCCAAATTGCCGCACTCCATGGCTTACAAGAAACTTACTGCCTGTGCGTAATACTAGTACGAAATCGACTGCACAACAAAGCCCCTGCTGATTCGGCAACGTTTTAGGGGGGAAACGGAACAGGCCTGACTAAACCGCCAGGTCTGCGTTCTTCAGAGGAAAGCGCTCATCCAAAAAGGCAATAATCTCGGAAGATTCATACAGCCACTCGGCACTGCCGTCGTCTTTTTCGACACGCAGGCAAGGCACCTTCAGCTGGCCGCCACCTGCCACCAGTTCTTCCGCAAAACGTGGATTGCGCTTGGCATCGCGCGTTTCGATGTTAAGACTATTACGTTGCATGGCCCAGCGCACCTTCACGCAGAAGGGGCACGCAGCATATTGATAGAGCGCGTATCCAGCTGTTTGGCGATCAATGTCCGCTTGCAACTCAGGCGCACGTTTGACACCACGCGGATGAAACAAAAAATCAACTAACAGAATAATGCGGGCGAGCACCCAACGAACCACAACCATAGACCACCTGACCATTCAACCATAGGAAAACACGAGCGCGGCGGATGGTAGCAGATTGGCCCCCTGAGTTCACACCTTGATCTGCGGGACGAATGGCAGCGCAGGCGAAGATGGGCTGCTGTTGGCCGGATGACACGCACAGAGGAGCGCATATTTTCAGGATCTCACCTGATTCTCAACCACTCCACCGACAGAAATATTTCCGCCATATTTCTGCAATACACTGCGTGTTGTTCCTCACTTTTGAATGGTTGTCTACATGATCTATCTTGCCATTGGCGCTTTACTCGCAATCTACCTGTTGCGCAGACTGTATATTCGCCTGCAATTATCCAAAGCCAAGCACCCCTCCCTCCGGGGGCATGCCAAAATATCGAAACGCATCGCCCGGTTCTTGCCCTTTTACGAGTACAGCGAGGACGTGATTTTCACCGTGGATGGGGCACCGGAAGACGTCGCCTCCCGGCGTCGGCAGGCTTTTTATGCACTTGCCGAGCGATTTGCCACAAACGCACCGAAAACCCTCCACGCCAGCAAAGCCCTGGAAGGCAATATCTCGGACGTAGACTTTACCAATTTGTATCGTGTGCCGTTCCAGTTTCGTAATTTCGTCACGCGCCATATGAAGATCGGCCTGTGTGCCGAGGCGTCCCGAGGTTGTCAGATCAAGGATCTGGATGACAACTGGTACTACGACCTGACCGGCGCGTATGGCGTCAATCTGCACGGCTACGACTTCTACAAAGCCTGCATGGAAGAAGGCCAGGCACTCACCCGGGAGCTGGGCCCGGTGCTGGGGCCCTATCACCCGCTGGTCATTGAGAATGTCGCCTGCCTGAAAAACATCTCCGCTCTGGATGAAGTCTCGTTTCACATGTCCGGCACCGAAGCCGTGATGCAGGCGGTCAGGCTCGCCCACTATCACACGCGCAAACCGAAAACCGTCGTGTTCTGCGGCGCCTACCACGGCTGGTGGGACGGCGTGCAGCCCGGCGTCGGCAATCCGCGCAGGGTCAACGACGTCTACACACTCAAGGAAAACTGCCCAGACACCCTGCACGTGCTGAAAACCCGAAACGACATCGCCTGTGTACTGGTGAATCCTCTGCAGGCACTCAATCCCAATGGCGGCCAAAGCAGTGACTCCATGCTCGTCGCGAGTGACCGGCATGCCGAATACAAGCGGGAAGACTATACCCGCTGGCTAAAGGCCTTGAGAGAAGTCTGTTCGGAAAAAGGCATCGTCCTGATTTTTGACGAGGTGTTTCTTGGTTTCCGACTGGCCAAAGGTGGAGCGCAGCAATACTTCGGTGTGCGTGCCGACATGGTGACTTACGGCAAAACGCTCGGCGGCGGTCTGCCGGTGGGTGTCGTCTGTGGCAAGCATGCATTGATGCGACGATACCGCGACAACGCACCCGCCGACGTTTGCTTTGCCCGCGGCACCTTCAACTCACACCCCATGGTGATGGGTGCCATGAATGCCTTTTTGCGAAAAATTGAAATCCCGCCATACAACATCGACTTTGAAACCACCGACCAACTCTGGAACCGGCGTGCCGCCCAGATGAACAAGGCCCTTGAGACAGCCGGTCTGCCGCTGAAGATGGTGAACATGTCCTCTATTTTTGTCCCGGTGTATACCCGCCCCAGCCGCTATAACTGGATGCTGCAATATTATCTGCGTGCAGAGGGGCTGCTGCTGCCCTGGATCGGAACAGGCCGCTTTATCTTCAGCCATAACTATCGCGATGAAGACTTCGAAACGGTGATCAACAAAATTGTTGCCGCAGGCGAACACATGGAAGCCGATGGCTGGTGGTGGCAAGCCGATGGGCTCAGTAACCGTCAAATCAAACGTTCTGTCGCCAGGGAATTAATCGCAGCACGCTTTCAGGCCAATAAACAGGTCGTCAGGTAAAGCCCCGGCTGCTGGGCAGAACGCATGGACCGCTCAGTGTCAGGCACTGATCGGTCGCAAGCCCTCGTTGACGCCCTGCGCCTCGGGTCTTTTCAAATGCTTGCTGCTCGCCAGAATCTCTTCGTGATCGGACCAGTGCAGCAACTGCCACTCGCCATATTCGGTTTCGACCAATGCGGTGCAATGCTCCACCCAGTCACCATCATTCAGATAGAGCGTGCGATTGTGATAGGTCATTTGCCAGTGATGAATGTGGCCACAGATATGGCCGTGATAGCGCTTTTCTGAGGCACGGTGCGCGGCCAGTTTCTCGAACCGGTCGATAAAACTGGTGGCGTGGCTGATACGTTTTTTAACTGATCGCGCCAAAGACCAGTACGGTAGATTCCAGCTTTTACGCACCGCATTCACCAGGGTATTGATCTTCAGCAAGACACCATGCGACACATCCCCCAGCCACATCAACAGGCCGTGAGCCTGCATGATGCTGTCCAGCTCGTCGCCATGGCTGACGAAGAAGCGGTCATTGTTCAGCGCGACATACTCCGCGCTCAGACGAATATCGATACCAGCAATGGTCTGTCCGCAAAAGCGCCGGAAAAATGCATCATGATTGCCCGGAATGTAACACACCTGGGTGCCGCGTTTGGCCCAATCCAGAAACAGGCCAACCACTTCCTCATGCCCTGCCGATAGCTGTATCCGCTTGCGCATTGCCAGCAGATCTACAATGTCGCCCACCAGGTAGAGTTTATCGGCACTGTTATGTCTTAAAAAATCTGCCAGATAATCCGCCTGGCAGGCCGACGTTCCCAAATGCACATCCGAAATAAAGATCGCCCGGTAATGACGACCTTTCGAGGTAAACGCTCTCGCCCCTTCGGCAGGACCCTCAGTGTCTACCTGACGGGCTTCACACAATTCGCTGTTCGGCTTCATTGGATTGACCTCTCTTTGGCTTATCAACATGGCCTGTTCTTACCCCCGAGACTTCGTAGCCCCAAGGCTTCGCCCCCCAAGATTAAGGCTTTCCCTTGCCGGAAGGATGTTTTTCGCCAACAGCCTAAAAGCGCTATATGCCGATCAGATGACAGCCACATGAAACCTTTGTGACGGCAGGTCTTCGCGCCGCAAACTGTCTTCATTCTGCAATAAAAACGTCATGTATCTGTCTTAGTTCAGAATTAGGCTTTGCGTATGGAATCAACGAAAAAAGACATGGCTTCAGCGTCGTGGGTACAAAACCTGAAACCGTGGGACACCCTGAATTTTCTGGCGACCAACCGTATCCCGCGCGCATTGGCCACCCAATTCATGGGACGCTTCAGCAAGATCCGACACCCCCTGATCGCCAAATTATCGATCGGGACATGGAAGCTTTTCGTTGACGATTTGCGTCTTGGCGAGGCCCGAAAAACACACTTCGAAAGCATGCATGACTGTTTTATTCGGGAACTGAAACCGGAAGCCCGCCCCATCGATCAGCGCAATCATATCGTCACCAGCCCTTGCGATGCGGTGGTCGGGGCACATGGCAGGATCGAGAATGACCAACTGCTCCAGATCAAAGGCTTTCCCTACACCTTGCAGGAGCTGCTTGGTGACAGCATCAAAGGGAAAAGTGCCATCGACTTGGCACCCTATCGCAACGGCCGCTTTGTCACGCTGCGCATCAAGTCGAGTATGTACCACCGCTTTCATGCGCCGCTGGCCTGTGCCGTCAAACGGATTCACTACATTTCCGGCGATACCTGGAACGTCAACCCGGTCACCCTGAAGCGGATCGAAAAACTGTTCTGCAAAAACGAACGCGCGGTGGTCGAGTTGGATCTGCCCGAAGGCCAGGGCTCGATCACGCTGGTACCCGTCGCCGCCATCCTGGTCGCCAGTATGCGATTTCACGCGCTGGCCGAGCGCCTGCATCTGAATTACAAGGGCAAGAACACGCTCGACTGTGACGCCAGCTATGCCAAAGGCGAGCAGATGGGCTATTTCGAGCATGGCTCCACCATCGTGATGCTGTGCAGTGAAGATTACCGTTTCGATGCCTCGATCGAAGAAGGAAAAACCATTCGGGTCGGACAGCCCTTAATGGTGCACCACCCAGGATCCGATCAGGCCACAGAATCCAACACCAAACTCAATCTATCAGCCGTCAAGCAAGGCTAAGGGACGCACTATGACTGTTCATACCAACACTACAGACCAGGAACCCGGCGCATGGCGCGCTTTTCTCAACGAACTCGACGAACTGCGCTGGGACGACCACCGCTACTATCACCAAAGTCGCATTAACCAGTCCCTGCATTTTGTCAGTTCGATCAGTTTTATGGTGATGTACGTGATGCTCTTTATTAACCCGGGCATGGCCGCACTGATTGGCTGGCTGGTTGGCATGTGTTCGCGTCAAAGCGGGCATTTCTTTTTTGAACCACGCGGTTACGACCAGGTCAATCGCGCCACCCATGAGCACAAGGAAGAAATCAAGGTCGGCTATAACCTGCAACGCAAGCGCATACTGCACGGGATCTGGGCAGCGATCCCGGTCATTCTGTACTTCGACCCCACCCTGTTCGGCACCATGGCGGCCTACACGGATATTGAGGGCTTTTTATACAACATGTCGATTGCCTGGTTAGCCCTTGGCATCTCGGCCCTACTGTTTCGCACCATTCAGCTGTTCTTTATCCGCGATATCAAAACCGGCCTGGCATGGTGCGTCAAAATCATCACCGACCCCTTCCACGACTTCAAAACCTACATGAAGTCACCCTATTACCTGATGAAAGGGCAGCTCATCGACCCGATGGACCACGTATAGTCCATTCGCTGACGCGTGCCATTTGCGCAAGTGGCGAATGGCACGTATACCCTTTCAGGCCAGGAATTTAGACGCAAGGCAAACGACCGAATTCTTCAAAAGCGTGCTGCGCACCCGCTAAGCTCACCTGGCGACCATATTCACTGGTCTCAAAACTCACTGGCCACAATACTCACTACCCCCAAATAGAAACCGACCCAATATTAACTAATATTTTCTTCTAACAAGGCAATTATTAGTTAACAAGTCTCGTTAACTAATCTATGCTAAAAATACATACAAAATTAGTTAACCGGGCATCCCATGTCATATGTACCGATTTCCGAGCAGCAAGCAAAGGTCATTGTCGACGCGCGACAGAGTTTTGAAGCCTGGCAACTGGCAAACAGATTAAAGTCCGAGTTTGCCGGATCGATGCATTGGAAAGCGATCAAGGGTAATGACTATTTATACCGCGGGTATACTGGCGGAAAAAATGTCTCACTGGGTGCCCGGAATGCAAAAAATGAAGCGATCAAAGCTAAATTTGACCACAATAAAGCCGCCGCAACTGAACGCGAGAAGCAGGCGATTCAACACGTTAAAATCCATGCTGGTTTCATTAAAACCGTTGGCATCAATCGCTTCCCTGTCGCCGGCGCCAAGGTGGTTCGCGCGCTTCATAAACAAAACATTCCGCACAAAATATTGGGCACCAATGCGATGTATGCCTACGAAATCGCCGGTGGTGTGCTCTTCAATGCGAACCAACTCGCGACACAGGATATTGATGTACTGTTCGACTCCCGACAATGCCTGAAAATTGTATCCAATCTGGACCAGGGGTCGTTGCTTGGCCTGATTCAGAAGACGGATAAAACATTCCAGCCGCTCAGTGATGGGCCCAAGGAATTTGCCGCTGTGAATGCCCAGCAATACCGTGTCGACTTTATCAAGCAAGGGGTAAGCCCAATGCAGTCGAGCGAGTTTGAACAACAGTTGGATGCAGATGACCTGCAACCGGTCGAAATTGATTCCTTAAAATGGGTGCTGTCCGCACCCTCATTTGAACAGGTCGTATTCGACACCAAAGGCATGCCGGTCAAGATCAACGCAATTGACCCTCGCGCCTTTGTGCTTCACAAATGGTACGTCAGCAAGCAAGCAGACCGGGATAGAGTGAAAGCGATTCGGGACGCCGCACAAGCGCGCAGCGTGGCAAGCCTGCTAAGACATCACATGCCCCACCTGCCATACGCAAACGCCATTCACAGGATCTTTCCCGTAACGCTGCAACAGAATGCCAGTGACGATATCGATGAATTTAATTTGTAGCCGTTTACAAAACGGGGCAAAACCAGAGGCAAACCACGTTTGATCCATCTCAGACCAAAGCGGGCTCACTAAGACTCAGCATCTTTCAGGCGTTCGAGTCGCGCTTCTTCCTCAGCCATCACTGCTTTTATTTCTTCGACCACCGCATCCACGTCGGCGGGGCCTGCTTCGTCGATAAAGTGACCGGTCAATGCGGAATCCGGGTGTAGCTCACCGGCCTCAAAAAGTGACCAGATTTCCTTGGCATACTGCGTCTCGCGTAGTTGTGGCGCGAAGTGGCTGTAATAGTCGCGCATATTGTTGACGTCGCGCTCAAACATGCGTTTCGCGTGATTGTTGGCTGCCGGGTCGACCGCCTGCGGCAAATCAATAATGATCGGCCCGTAGTCATCGACCAGCACATTAAATTCCGACAAGTCGCCATGCACCAGACCTGCACACAGCATGCGCACGATATCTCGCATCATGCAGGCGTGATCTTCCAGCGCCTGCGCTTCCGACATCCCCACATCATTCAGACGCGGCGCAACGTTACCCTCGTCATCGGTGATCAGATCCATAATCAGCACACCATCAAAGCAGCCATAGGGCTGGGGCACCCTCACCCCCGCGCTGGCCAGCCGATACAGTGCATCTACCTCGGCGTTATGCCATAGCTCTTCCTGCTGCTTGCGGCCAAACCTGGAACCCTTCTCCATCGCACGGGCACGGCGGGAATTGCGCACTTTGCGCCCTTCCTGATACTCCACTGCCTGTTTGAAGCTGCGCTTGGCGGCTTCTTTATAGACTTTGGCGCAACGCAACTGATCGCCCACGCGTACCACAAATACGGCAGCTTCCTTCCCGCTCATCAAAGGGCGAATCACTTCATCAATGATGCCGTCTTCAATTAACGGCTTTAAACGTGCTGGTGTTTTCATGGCGGTGTTTATACGCTGATTATCGGAAATTTTAAAGATGTACCCCCTCCAAAGGGGTCAGAGCCGAATGGCACTTACTTAAGCGTAATTAATGAAAAACCGGTCCAGTGATAGGCTATCAATCGCCAAACTCACAACCAACCA
>PZPK01000054.1 GCA_006212045.1 Oleiphilus sp.
TTTTCCGGGCGCGATTCACCCCAGCTCGGGGAGCCACACAACGATCTATTTTAAAAAGGTGTTTACGCGCAAGCGGAACGCCTTTTTTTATGCCTGCAGAATGGTTCCTGCCTCGCCCTCCCCGGCGAGCCGTCATCGCTCTAATGAACGCGCCGCCAGGCATCCCCCTGATAGACATGCAACACGCCATCTATATAGGCAATAAGGTCGAGCATCTCCAAACCACTAGCTGCGTCAGGCATGTGATCTCGGTAGGCATCCAGCGCCGGTTCCAATTCATCAAATTCGTGTTGAATGAGCCGTTCGCCTTGCTGTGCCGTCAGTACAATTCCGGTAACCATCACGCTCTCCTTTCGATGCATTTCACATCCTATACGTGTCTTAACGATCAATTGGTTTTCCGGGGCAACGCAAAACGCGTAAAAAAATTGAAACAACTAAAAACCGGAGTAAAGACGTATTAGGCAGCCAGTGAAAAAGGGGTTTCGAAATCGCATCGCGTTCGATGGCTCTGACCATCCAGGCACCACGTTGAATGCCTCACAATGCGTTTACTGCCCGGTACGAATTTAGCACGTCAAGCACTAGACCAGTTTTTACCTTCATAATTAGAATGCCATCACAGCCATCCAAATGGGTGATTTTGTTGCCCTAAACCTTGTGACATGATGAATGCAGATCTGGTCATCAATCTGATGAGAGTCGGTTAACAAACATAACAAGCCGCTATCCTGATCTAGCAGTAACAATGAAATATGGCCGGGGTTCATTTTGGTCGATCTCATATTGGCCAGAAATAAGCCCCGTAAAGACTGAGCATTACAGATTGTAGTGCGATCTGCACTGCCCAGAAAATAACAACAGTTGGGAATCATCGATGAAATCAATATCAATCAAGCAATTGCTGCGCCTGCGTTTGGCGCCCGTAATGTTACTACTCACCGTTTTCTACAGCGCTCAGGCCAGTGCTATCTGCTGGTGGTGGCAAGATTGTACAGCTTATAAAACCAAATATCCTATCGTGCTGGTTCACGGCGTTTCGGGCTTCGATTCCATTCTTGGCATCGATTATTTCTATGGCGTACGTAATGCCCTGCAGGAACGCGGCGCCAAAGTCTATGCTCCCAATGTGACTGCCTGGGAAGACGCGTATGTACGTGGCGAGCAGGTGATTGATTATCTTGAATATTTGCGCGCCGCAACAGGCAAGCAGAAATTCAATCTGATGGGCCACAGTCTGGGTGGTCCCACTACACGCTATGTGGCTGGTGTACGACCTGATCTGGTTGCCTCTGTCACGACTATCAACGCCGTGAATTTTGGCTCTGATTTTGCCGATGTGGCACGAGGTATTGTCCCTGTTGGTGGTGGCACAGAAGCACTGGTAGAAGGCGCATTGAATCTACTTGGTAATGTGATTGACTTCCTGTCCGGCAACCCTTCCTATGCACAGGATGCTCTGGATTCGGTCACATTCATGACCAGCGCAGGTGCTGCCGCGTTTAATCAGGACTTCCCGCACGGTCAACCCGGTTCACGTTGTGGTGAAGGCGCGTCCGTGGTGAATGGCGTGCGTTACTACTCGTGGGGCGGCGATGCCTCTTGGACCAATGCCCTCGACATCGCAGACGCATTCCTGCTGTTTACCGGTGCCGTAATCAATGGGGCCAACGACGGCCTGGTGGAGCGCTGTGACCAGCATTGGGGCGACTCATTGGGCAGCCGTTACAACATGAACCACCTTGATGCTGTGAACCATATTTTCGGTATTCACCATCTGTTTGAAACCGATCCGCTGACGCTGTACAAAAATCAGGCGAAGCGTTTGAAGTTAGCCGGCCTATAATCCCGGCAACGTTTTGCAGAGTTGTATCGAGTGGCCAGTTGGCCACTCGATTGTTAAACCCCGGTAGGTAGCAATGTCCAATACAACGCCCTTATTCACATCCCGCATTGTGCGCGTGATGCTGGTCTTACTGATCGTCATCGCAGCGGCTTATCTGCTGTTCAAACCCCAACCCTCTGCCACGCCAACTGACACCCAGCAGGGCGTAGATCGTGACACACAAAGTGCTGGCGTGTCTGCACAGGCTGAATACTCCCCCGACAAAAAAGACCCGCAAGTTCTGCCATATAAGAGTTCGCTCCCCGACCTGCCAAGCTCCCTGCATGGCTCACGCATCGATTATCAGCTCGCAACGGATGAACAAGGCCACCTTCGCCTTTCCAGCGACCTTCGAGGCGTGTTCGACTTCTTTTTAACCGCCATCCACGAAGAAGAGCTCGAACGCATCCTGCAACGTATTGAAGAGTACCTGGATGTTCAACTCGATGAACCGGCGCTTTCCGAAGCCAAGAGCCTATTGGCAAGCTATATCTCGCTGAAAGAGAGCCTCATGGATTACGAACAGGAGCAAAGCGCGAAACTGCAAGCCGCGATCGATAACGGCACCCTGCGCGAGCAGTCACTGGACTTGCTGGAAGCGCAACTGGACGCGCGCGACGCACTTCGGGCAGAGCATTTGGGCGCGCAGGTACAGGAAATATTTTTCGGTGCGGAACAACAATATGACCGCTACACACTGGCGCGCATGCGCGTCTTGGGTAACAGCCAGTTAACTGAAGCAGAGAAGGCTGAGCAACTCGCGCAGATCGACGCCCAGGCTCCCGAAGATCTCGTTGCCAGTCGGCGCGAAGCGCAGATCATCGAAGAGCTGAAACAGCAGGAAGCGGTTTTGCGCGAACATGGAGCCGACAAACAGGCGATCCGGCAACTACGTACCGAAATGTTCGGCACCGAAGCCGCTGAGCGCTTTGCAGCCCTGGACCAGTCTCGCCAGGCATGGCAGCAGCGCCTCGACAACTACTTGGCGCAAAGACAAACCCTGTTGAATCACTCCGGCCTGACGATGGACGACAAGACCCGAGCCATCGAACAACTGCGCGAATCGCTGTTCGACGAGCGCGAACAGATTCGCGTAAAGGTCTATGAACGAAAGGCTGACATGGGCTCGAACCACACCTGAGCCTGAGAAAATGCTGCCAGGGAAATTCCCAACTGATTTGAAGGCCTCTTAGCGCCCTGGAGAGAGCCTCTGCATCCGTACAATTCCAAAAGCCTCGCAGCCTTATATTCCACTTACAAAAGAGCGTTACTCTCAGCACTCTGCTTGAATATCAAATTAGGGCATCTTCGGGTGAAAGAAACTCAACCCCTTTCAATTTGCTTTGCTCTACGATTTTAACAACCGCTTCATTTACGAAAACGAATCTCCTTAACAAATTTCTTTCTCTAAAGAAATAGTCGGAAGGCCCGACCAATTCTTCTCTCAAGCTAATTTTATTTATACGGGAAGCCACCTTTTCGCTACGCTCATGGTCCAGGCAATCCACAGTGTGTCTGACATGCAGAACAAAATAATCACCTGCAGACTGACCGTTTCTCAATCGGACC
>PZPK01000055.1 GCA_006212045.1 Oleiphilus sp.
TACGATTACCTGGCACGGGCATTCCTTGTTGTCGACACTGTTTCAACCAACTATACAGAGTCACATCGGATATGCCTTCCTCTGCTGCCACCGACACAACACTTCGGTTCTGCGGAGGCAGCAACTTCTTCAACACGGCGGTTTTACGTTCTTCGGAATAACGTGGCATGAATACTCCCATGCCGCCCCCGACTAATGAAATTCAGGCGAAATCGCCAACTGGACAACTAGGCTGACAGAGGGGGTTCTCTTTCACCCTTATACTGTGCCGCCACGGCAAGATGGAAGCCATTTTGGGAGAAGAGCCGCCAGGTAAGCCTGGGGATTGCTGAATCGTTAAAGTGGCTGTCCGGACCAGTGATCCACAGGGCCAACTGCATTTGGGCGTTTACTCTCGGGCAATCTTAACGCCAACAACAGGCCATAGCTTTGCAACATAGGGCTACAACCTACTGCGCTGGATGTGGCTGAGACTTGTCGATCTGTAAACGCCGGTGCGACCAGTTAGCCAAACTTCGCCGTGTTATCGAGCGAGCCCTCTATCACGGCTTTGCCCCCCCTCCGGATAGGTAGATCAGCGTAGATGATTACTTGATGCCAACCCCGTTATCTCAATGGCGGAAAATTGCCGTGGCCCGAACACTTGGGCTTTGATTGAAAGCTGGTCAGTTCATCGCCGTTGTCACAGATAAAATCACGCACCAACCCTAAAAGTAGCCAGGGTAAGTTCAACAAGCGGTTTGGCTTGGATCAGCACGGGCGCTGCCGGCTATATCGAGACAAAGCCAAAGATCCACGAGAAAGCTTTTGTGCCACAGGTGAACTGCTGCCAGTATCCTCCGGGCTAACCCCCAATTGCACCCGTAGATACGTGGCTTTCGATATGACGAACTTTGCTAAGTCCGGAAAACAATGGAATTTCCGAACCCTTCGAATCCGACTACCCTCCCCGCGCAGCATTTTTGCAAAACGGTTTTGCACAGATGTTATAGAACGGGGTGTAAAAACTAACTAAAGTCGAAATATTGACATGCGTCAACAAGTGCTCAAAAAAATTATAAAAAGGAATGTCCCATGAGTGAGAAATTCGATTTTATAACGAAAAATAATCTTTGGACAGATAAGCAGCGAGATGCTGCAGATAAAGTTCTGGCAGAAGTAGATGCTTTAGGGCTTGAAGTAATTAGGCTCTCCTGGGCTGATCAGTATGGTCTCTTGCGAGGTAAGGCGCTGTCGGTAGCAGCCCTCAAGGCGGCATTCTCAGAAGGGTCAGAAATAACGATGGCTCCTTTCTTCTTTGATTTGGTCAGCTCTATTGTTTTCAATCCATTCACACCCGGTGGAGGATTCGGGATTGAGGAGTTGAGTGGCAGCCCAAGTGTTGTGATGGTTCCCGACCCAACCACTTTTAAAGTATTGCCTTGGGCTGATAAAACCGGGTGGATGATAGCAGACTTGCATTGGAAGTCAGGTGAGCCATTTCCTCTGTGCCCCCGTGGAATCATGAAACAGTCCCTTACAGCGTTAAGTAATGAAGGGTTTAAGTTTAAATGTGGTATCGAGTTAGAGTGGTACCTGACGAAAATCGTCGACCGCTCACTTGACCCAGATGATTTAGGCGCACCTGGTATTCAGCCTGAAGCTATCAAGGTACAGCCTGTAGCCCAAGGGTATTCCTATCTGCTTGAGCAGCACTTGGACCAAGTGGATGACATCGTTTCGAAAATTCGAAAAGGACTTCTCGAGCTTGGCCTGCCTTTGCGCTCTATAGAAGATGAGTGGGCTCCAAGCCAAATGGAGACTACCTTCGATGTCATGGAAGGGTTGCAAGCCGCTGATGCAGTGTTACTTATAAAATCAGCAATCAAGCAAATATGTTCTCGGCATGATTATCACGCAACATTTATGTGCAAGCCGGCGATCAATGGGTTCTTTGCTTCCGGTTGGCACATGCATCAGTCGTTAGTTGATAACCATACCGAAGAAAACCTTTTTATACCCTCAGAGGGAGAAGCCCTGTCTCCGCTGGGCCGGGCTTATGCTGGCGGGTTGCTCGCAAATGGCAGTGCCGCTTCCAGTTTCACAACACCAACTGTAAACGGGTATCGCAGACGACAACCCTACTCGCTTGCGCCCGACCGAAAAGCATGGGCAAAAGATAACAGGGCAGCAATGATTCGGGTAATTTCGGGCACGGGGGATCCAGCAAGCCGCGTAGAAAATCGTATCGGCGAACCAGCCGCCAATCCTTATCTGTATATGGCCTCACAAATTGTCTCCGGACTTGATGGCATCAAAAATAGTAAGGATCCCGGAGAGCTTCAAGAGTCTCCCTATGACGCTCAAGTACCGCTTTTGCCTGCTACTTTGGCTGAGGCGCTTGATGACCTAGAAAACTCTGAGCTCTTCAATGCATGTTTCGGGGAGACCTTTATCAATTACTGGCTCCAGCTAAGAAGGCATGAATGGTCAAGGTTTATAACGGCCGAAGGAGAAGAGGCTGCTAAGCCGGAAGGCCCTGTGACCGAGTGGGAACACAAAGAATATTTCAATTTGCTGTAATGTCGAGTGTCTAATATGTCTAAACGTTTCGCGTTATTGTGGTGCTCTGAAGAGGAGCGCTTTGACTATAGGGAAGAAATGATAAGCGCTTTTAAAACAGAAGATTCCGAATGGGATGTTATAAGTGGATTTTCAGATCTAAGCAATATCATTGATAATTATGATGGGTTTGTTGTAAGTGGGAGCGAGTATTCAGTAAATGAGGACCGAAATCGGTTCTCGGGATTGTTTCAATTTATTCGAACTGCATATGATCAAAGGAAACCCATCGTAGGTATCTGTTTTGGCTGCCAAGCGCTCGCAGTGGCGCTTGGAGGGGTCGTGGGTCTGAATCCTAGCCAACAATTTAGATTTGGGGTTGACGAGATAAGGTTTTTGAATGATGTGAATGGCAAAATTGGAGTCACCGAAACAAATGTCAAACTTGTTGAGAGTCATGGGGAATGTGTACTTGAATGCCCTCCAGGAGCAGTTTTACTCGGAAATTCAGAATCCACTGAAGTGGAAATATTCAGTTTTGGAAGCCATGTTATTGGGTTTCAGGGGCACCCGGAATTAAGCAGAGATACAGTTGAGAACGAATTCTTAAAAGTTCACCTCGAAGACGGAAATCTGCAAGAAGACCAAGTCCATGGATTCAATAAAGAATTAAAGGGTTACGAACCTCCTGAATCAATACGGCAGTTGATAAAGGACGTTTTGCACAAGAATGTTGACTTCCAGAACCTTTGAGGTGATGCATGAAAAATATAAACAAGCTTATCCAGCCGGGACGTGTACATAGGTCAGTTTATACTGATTCTGAAATATATGATGCGGAAATGGAGAATATATTCAGAGCTAACTGGGTGTTCTTGCTGCATGAAAGTCAAATTCCAAATGTTAACGA
>PZPK01000041.1 GCA_006212045.1 Oleiphilus sp.
AATAAAACGCCTGTCTGATTCAGTCAGAGTTTTCCTAGTTGCGAGGTGCTATTCAGGACAAACAACAAGGAGACGACATGAACGTCATCAAAACCATGGGCCTTATCGGCATCATCCTCTTCACTATTTGCTTTTTCTGTATGTCAGCCTTCATCGAATCTGACGTAGAAGCAGCCATCGGCTTTGGCTCTATTGCCATCATGTACGGCATTGGTTTCTCGATCACAGCCTTCCTGAAGGCAAAGAAAGCCCTTCAGGAACAGGCATAAGAATAGCCGCCCATCAGGGCGGCTAAGTATTTGCTACAGATTCATAAGGAAACAGACGTGAAGAAACTATTTATGCATCACTATGCGCTCTTGGCCTGAGTGCATGCTCATCGGACCCGGACTTTGACCTCAACGTATCAATGGGAGCAGACCCAATCTTTGGGACTCCTTATGAAATGATTCTAATTACTGCAGAGGCTGACGAAGTCGAACTAGAAGAGATTGTCGTGAATCGGGGTAACTGTGAAGTCAATACGAAAGAATTGCCGAGTTATACTCGGCTATGGTGAGGCCAGAAAATTCGGTGTGCGTGCCAACGAGTGCGACGTCAGAGCATTGGAAGTAACTACATCCAGAGGCAGCTGGACTGAAGAATTTACTGGTTACTGAGTTGCCACCCAAACGCCCAGACCACTACCGTTCTGGGCAATACCAAATGGTCTAATCTCGAACGATGCTTATCTCTAACCCAGGGAAACTTTCCGCCAGAAAGTTAAAGACCGCTAGAGTTCTCCGACAGTATTAGTTTTGAATAAATAAAGAAGACCACTGAGGGCCTACTATCCACCCCAGCGCCTTGCGCAGGCTTCTTTACTAAATTTAGTAAACTAAACCGCCTGTACGGTGCCGATAGATATCAATGATCTTATGTGTTCACCCAGCACATTTGGAACGGCCCCTCCCTCTATCAACAAGCCAGCTTCCATATTCTTTTCCATTGCATGCCCTGTGAGGTTTGCACTAGTTATGAAACAAGTTTTTCCATCAGCGACTACGACCTTTGCGTGCACTCGCCCACCGGCAAAAGCTTCAGTTTTATCTCTCCAAGCAAAAAGTTTGGCCTCAGGAACAAGAGTCTTCATTTTACCAATGGCATCAAATGAGATACTGCCGCCGTGGTCCTGTGATAGTTCAAGAATCATCGATATGACTACGCCACGATCATTTGCTGCATTTAGTGCTTTGACAATCGTCGATACATCGTAGGCCACGAAGCTTGTGATGAACAAAGACCGCTCAGCGGAGTTGATAACCTGCAACATAACCTGCTCAGTTCGACGAGCAGATACAAAAGGTGTCGTTGGGCCAGTCCATACAAGTTCTGTAGACTGCTCCTTTGTGGCTTTGGTGTAGACATAACAGGCGGCTAGAAGCATTGATGCTAGCTCGTCTGAGCCAACACCGGCGTTCTGCCACTCTTCGACAACCTGCTGAACTGCGGCACTAGCCAAAGGAGTGCTCACAACGTCTGCCAACCTCCCTTGAGTCATACTGACATCGGTTCGACGAACACTAGCTGCAATCGCCTGGACTTTTTCTGGAGACACCAGCGAGACTAACGCTGCAATAGCACTCAAGAGTTCATCCATATTAGAAACCCTTGAAGAAAGCTGCGTCTGCACGCTCTAAGGTCGGAACCAGCAATGATCGATCCAGATAGCGGTTACCTCGCTCACAAGAGGTCTCCGCAACCAAGCTGCAAGCATGGCAGGCAGCTCCATGCAGCGAGCGATCCTTTTCAGGGTCATGCTCTGCACAAAGCGGATCTGATGAGCAAATTCTTGACCGATTCAAAGCCTGTTTCAATAGCCGGCCAAGATTTTCTGGTTTGCCAAGATCTACGAGGCCGCCCAAGGTGCCATCAGAATCAGCGGCAGCCGTATAAATCAGAATGCCTGCCTGCTGACTTTCACCCGATGTATCGGCATAAATTCGCTCACGAATACTCGCTGCGTTATATCCACATTCCAGAGCCAACTCGCGAATCAGAAGGTGGGATAGAGTGTGTAACATCGCATATCGAATACCTGGGTAACCTTCACTAGGATCAAGATGGCGAGAGTTGCGCCAACCGGTATGCCCACCTCGAAGCATCTTGTCGACCTTCTTAACGCCGTCCAATGCCTCCCATTTGACGAGTACAGTTTCATCAAACTGAATAAAAATTCCTTCTCCATGAACCTGACTTGCAGGAACCCAGTCTAGCTGACTGCGAGACAGGCTTGCCATTTGTGGTCGCTCATTCGGATCGCAAGACTCTTCGGGCGCTTCGACTCTAGTGAAGCCCAGCAACGCATTCACTTCCCGTAGACGGTCTAAAAGCAGAACTCGGCTGATATAGCTTTCCAAGCCTACTGGGGTGGCGACTTTTTTACTCATAAAGTGCGGATAGTCCGTAGGAGGATTCGCTTCGGTCAGCACATCCCATTCTGGCCCTTTAATGTCAGCTTCTCCGACAACTTCTTGCCCACCACCTGACCGCTGGGCTTCAATAGCTGCCCAGATAGCGGAAGCCTCATATTTATCTATTCCAGGCAGCGCCCCAGTTTTTTTCAAGGTTTTTACTGTCAGCGCTACTTCGGCTTCCGATTCAAGATCGTCAAAGAAATCCCAGCCATCTTGAATCAGCTGACTGAGCGGGTCTTTAGTTTGTGGAATGGCGAGCGCCGAAAGTGTGATCGGAAACCAACTATTAGTGGCCCCCAGCAGAACACCGCGAGCTTCCTCGTCGCATTCATGGTCAAAGTGATCTAAATGCGGGTGCCGTCCTCGGCAGGCTGGTAGGTTCTCTTTCCCAGCTTTACCAAATGCGTGCGCCATGCTTCTGGATGCTCCGCAAGCATCACACTTCACCCACAGGTTTTCAGTTTGTAAAGAAGCCCCGCTTTCGAAGAATCGCAAAGTGCCTTTACACGAACTGTTACCGCCATGAACGAAGTAGTGCCAAGGGAAGTCATCAAGGTGGCCATCACGGCAAGCTAATAAGAAACGTGCGGGCACAGCATCTGCATCCTTCGCGGGTTGATCTCCCTTAGATCCGCGACAGCCTTTATGTACGAAGCGAGTTCGCTCAGGCCTAAAGCGATTTTCCTTAATCTCGAATAGTCCGGCATCAAAGGGCGAAAGCAGGCCACACTTCACGCAGCGCATCCATCGAGGAAAGGGGCGAACTGGAACACCAATATTGGCCTCGGCAGACCAAACATCGACGAGCTCACTCTTCTGGAATGGAGGCATTCGTAAGCTCTCAACCTGCGTCCCCAAAACTTTTCCGACTGCAGCTAATAGACGTGCCTCCTGAATGGGTTGGCAGCGATCCTTTTCCCATCTATCGATTCCGAGGGTTACCACGGACAGACTTGGTAAATCGATCAATGCGCCTGGGCCATAAGTCCACAGCAATTGACTCGGTCGAACCTCACCGACTGGCGTTTTATTGTTAACGATCATGTTTAATCCTCATCCTGTGTGGCGGGACGAGGCTTCCAATCGTGATCGTCCGTAATATGGCTTGTATTCATAATCAGGCGCACGCCGGGCTCAACCTCCCGCATCGACATCGGCACCGTCCAGTTATCCCAAGCTTGAACACCTGGACTCTTGATCAAAGCCACTGTTTTGTCTTTCTCTGGGCCTCGTTTTTCATATGCCAAAATCCTACCGCCCTTGCTAACTTCTTTCGCCCACTCATCAGCACGCTCTTTCAGCTCTGTCTCAGCGAGCTGCTTTCGCGAATTATCTTCAGCGACGTTCCCCGCGCGATTTGCCAACACTTTGATGGCATCGACCATTTCAGCTTGATTGGACATGCTCAATTTACCCGCGCCTTCATTCGGGCTAAATTCGTCATTCTCAAGGCGCATCAGACTCAATAGCGAACCTGTTAGCCCTCGATCCATCGCACGTGGTGAGAATGGAGTCACCGACTGTGCCTCTACGTGCTTGTAGAAAGTGGCGTGGTAGTGTTCGAAGGTTTCGTAATGGGAAAGATCCCGTGGTCGCGCCCAAGTGAGTACGGTGCAAACCAAGCCAGGGAAAGAACGACCGACGCGGCTGGTTGCCTGAATGTATTCGGCAGTCCCCTTGGGTTGCCCGTTCACAGCCATCAGTCCGAGCCGGTTTACGTCGACACCCACGGAAAGCATGTTGGTGGCTAGCACCACATCAATGGCCCGCGTATCTCCTTCCTGCCAGTGGGTAACATATTTACCGGTAGTGGGATCGAACTCAGACTTGAACTTGACCTCAAGATTATCAAGGTACTTGGGAATATCCTGACTCGATACACGCGACGTCAGTTCACGAATATTACTGACACTACGTTGAGCCAATGCAGGCCGCTCCACCATGCTCATCTGCACGCGGTAGGAACGTGTCTGCACATCGTCCTCCGCCAGTCGCTTCATCCCGCCCAATTCACGCAGCGAGTTGAAGTAGCCGACTATGGTCATGTACGGGTCAGCAGGTTCGCCGAAGTGATCGAACAGTTCCTGCGCTGCTGTCAGGAATGCGGTGTAGACTCGGATCAACATCGCGGGGCGAGAACTGCCGGGAGAGCATACACCTAGGTAACGACGTCCAGGTTTATCTTCAATCGGCCTCTGCACCGAGAAAAAGTTATCCTCTACATCCAGACCGTGTGGCGGAAACACGGAGACGCGACGCATAAAGACGTTGTTCACTTGCTCCTTGGCTTTGCGCACCGTTGCCGTAGAGGCGATGATTTTGGGTTTGACGCTTTTGCCATTTAGCACCCAACCACACAACTCGTCTACAGCGGTCTCATACAACCCCACCATCGTGCCCAGTGGACCACTGATCAGGTGAAACTCATCTTGAATAATAAGATCGGGAGGGCGAATCGGGTTGATGGTTTTAACTTTTGAGGAAGGTAAACCCTTGGCCGCTTGGTGATTGCCATTGCAGTCGGCTCCCTGCCAAAGCAGGCCGTGGCGTTCACATTCCTGACCCACACGGCCAAAAAGCGTGCGCACCTGACCACGCCACGCCATCATGGCGAACTTATCGACGGTTGCGATCATCATGGTGGGTGGGCGGTGGTAGATCTCTTCGTCCACCGCCAGCACCGGAATACCCGGATGTGGCTGCTTGCTGGATTTCCCTTTCGAAAAGTCACAGCGACCCTTCTTGTCGCCGCAATAAACAAACGTGCGAACGCGCGCCTTATCAACCTCAACGTCTCGCCCTGGTGCCACTTCAGAGCCACACCATGGACAACTGGTAAGCTGCGCAGGTGATGCAGCTCCGGCGTTGTACTTGCCGGGATTGCGTACATCTTCGATCGCGCGATGGCTATCTTCAGTCGTTCCGGGTGTGACTTTGTTGCCCACCCAAAGACCAATAGTAAAGGGTTCTGTGCCTAACGAATTATCGCCTTTCGCCAGAGCCTCTCGGCGTAGAACCTCCATCGCACAAATCAATGCTGTTGCACGCTGAAACTGCTGAAGAGTCAGCAGCCGGAGCGTGTAGCGCATGATAACAGCCAGTCCCCGCGTGCTGTCATAACCTCCCAGATTACCCTGCATGCGTCGAATGGCCATGGTAAAGGCTGCCACACCCAAATAGGCTTCGGTCTTACCACCACCGGTGGGGAACCATAGAAGATCAGCGTAGGCTTCAACCGGCTCGACACGATCGGGGTGGCCGGGGTCAGCCAATGAGGGGACGGAGAGCAGCAGAAATGCCAACTGAAACGGACGCCAGCTGCGATTTTTCACTACGTTAAATTGATCGACGGTGACGTCTTCGCCTCGACGTTTAGCCAATGCATAAATGCTGCGTACCCGTTGAGTGGCCATCGCTCGGTTGGCAAAGCGAAACGCCTCCAGCGCCTTTTCATTGCCCCTCAACGTATCAATGCCATGCTGCAGGCGAGATTGAATTTCCTGGCAGCGGTCCATCGCCTGTTGTGACTGCGCATCGTAGCCAGTGACATCTTTGCCAATCCGTGCGCGCTGTTCATTGATCCACGCGGCGTAATCCTTGGTCAGCATGTTCAGGGCATCGACCAATGAGTCGATATCGAGGGTCGCTAGCCGCTCCATGTCGAGCAAGCCGCTACGAACCATTTCGCGCATCGCCGGGCGATCAGATGGGTCAAGCCCCGGCGTCTCTGTAACCTGCACTTCGTACTGTGGCATCACTGTGGTACGCACTTCGGTCGCCAACGTCACGTCGTCTGAGATTTCCGCATGAACGGCCACCCCGTGTCCTACCGCGAATTCGACCCGGTTGCGGTAGATCATCTCCAGGGCTTCGCGCTCAGGGTCCATACCATCGGCATCAAGCACTGGTCTGCGTCGGAAAATTGCTTTCCCATCGGCGTCTTTACAGGAGCGAACGATTAACTCAGGTTGAAACACCCAGGCTGTATCACGGTTAGTGTCCGGTTCCTCCTGAGCATTCACCAAAAATAAGGTAACAAGCCTGTCACCATTGGCGTTTTTAGCTCTAACGGAACCCTGAATACGGACCTCGGGGAATTCATTGTCAGGTGCCTGATGCGAAATAACACCCTCTGTAAGCGGCAGCAAAATCTTTCCGCCACAAGGGATACGCTGCCAGACTTTGGCCTTTTGTCCGTTGGATTTAACAAGTTCGTGATCATCATTGGGAACCCGCTCATACCGTCCCCAACGCGCTTCTATTTCAATGGTTTCAGCGTCGCCATCGACACAGAACGTCATGCCAAGACTGCTGGGCACTAACGACTGGTTACTTGCCGCATCAATTTCATCACCCGAGTCAGCCTCTGACTCCACTCGTCCAGTGGCTGTTCCAAATTCAGCACCGGGCTCATGTCGTCCAGGTACTTTCGCCTCGGTGGGCTCCTCAGTTTCTTCGTTCACTAAGGGGCCATCTAAGCCCTCAATGCCACCTTGGGCGGTCTCACGCGGCGCCAGTTTGCCAACCAGGTAGCGATCCCGCACACCCATATCGACAATCCGCTCGCTGGGGCCTCCAGCCGGGCCAAGTAAGTCGTCCATCACAGCTAACTGCAGCAGTTCACGAATGTAGGCTTGATCCTCAATAGCAGGCACTTCAGCGATAGTCTTATGCAGCGCCTTGGGAAGCGCTTCAGTAAAATCAGTCCACTGAATCCGACCAATATTGCCAGAAGACGGCGGGGTGAGCGATGTATGGCCAATCGAGACTGTTGGCTCAACCTCCAGCAAACGGTCGAAATAAATCGTAGTGGTCTCAAGGTCAGAACGTACTCGCAGAACCCGACCGACACGCGTGATGTGACCAGAGGTATTTAGAACCAACATCCAATCATCTTCGACGATGGCTTGGTACAGCGAGCGCTCGCCTTTCATCCGTAGCGTGTAGGGTGCTAGCGTGAGACTGGCAGAAAGGCCACGATCAATTATGATCCATGCATTAGGTGCAGTATTTTGCGATAAATTAGTCAATGTCTTGCTCCCCTTCGCTCGCTGAGTCTTTTCGGGCGGCGTTCCACCAGGTGTTAAATACAAGCCTGAATCCAAGCCACCAGGCATAAATAGCAAATGGAGAATAACAGGCGTCAGCGTCCAACAAACCATGTGCTAGCTCGTTGCGAAGATTGGGGCCGAACGAATCGCAGAAAAGTGTTCTAAGTTCAAACGCTAGATCTTTGCCAAACACCGCATCGGCTTCTGGCAGATCCATCAAAGTACTAAAGCCGTTCTCGTTCTCAATGCCATCTTTATCCAGGTTGGCAGTTTTCGCCCCGGCCTGTTTAAGGTGAACTCGCACCATGTGCTCGATTTGGGGAATCAGTAAATGCAAGGCTGTTACAAAATCTCTGTCATACCCTGCAAACAATGCCCTGCCGAATAACTCGATTCGATCTTTAGGTACGATGGGCGACTGTCGTGCCAAACCAATAAAATCTTCCGCACACAATCGATGATCAAGCAATAAGACTTCTAGCGCAGGCCAGATGTCACCCTGAACAATAATGCTGACCAATATTCCATAGTCACGAATCATATCTGCTCGTATTGCCACGTCATCGTCAGAAGAGGGTTCCCCACCGAAACCCATTGCAGGTCGCTTTGCGATGACGCGACCATCGTGACTCATTAATGTGGCCGAAGAAAGTGATTGCAGGGGAAACTGACGCATCCGTTCCAGCGCACTATCACGCATTTCGTCAATCCTTGCGCCTTGATGTAGATTCGCGAAGGCCTTTAGTGCATCGATTGCCGATTTGCCACTCACAGATTCTCGAGCGTTATCAACAAGCTTGCTGATATCCACATTTGGGGATTGGATTACGCCCATTTCACCTAGGGATTTTTCACCCGCGTCACTTAAGTGAGATCGGAGCTCAGCTATACGTTCGTCAACTTGATAAACAGCGCGCTCTGAACGAGGAATTGTGCGATAGGTTTGAATCGCATTTTCATAAAAACTAGCAGCCACCATGTGGCTAGGGCTGCTGGTAGCTGTTCGTGCAATCGCCTCTTTAACCCAACCCTCAGCAACCGACTTGATCATCTCTGCAGCTTTTGATTCATCTGGTATCAGGCGGAACCATTCAGCCGCTGCTGAAAAGTACTCTCGGGAGCGGTGTAAATCTCCTTCGTCATCAAACGCTTTTGCCAAGCCTTCGAGCTTATGCGCGACAACGGTTCTATGGTCACGACCTAACCCATTTGATTTCAGAAGGTCAGCTAACCACAGCCCCAAATAACCGTCGCTAGCTTCTGCATCATTGAAAGCAGTGATGATAGAGGCCTCCATCTGCGCAACCCGATCACCAGCACCCGCCTTAAGCATACGAGCCAAACTAATGGCGCGCGCCCAACACTCGCGACCATCACGAATCCATGTTTCCGTATCCAGAGGAATAGCGCGATAGGCGTCGATGGCTATAAGCGCGAAAGAAACGTCTCTTGGCTTTTTCTTTAGCCAAACGAGATCAGCAAGGCGAGCTTTGAGTCGAATATCATCAATTTCGACAACAATGGTTGCAAAGAACTCGATATCTGCTTCAAATAAATCATCCGGGATCACGGATCGACGATCATGAAATACTGCAACTGGTTTAAACGGCTCATTTAAGCTTAATGGTGACAACATCATTGAGCAGGCATCGGCCAGTAACCAAAGCACTTTTCCATGCTCATTGCGCCCATCATCAATAGCCGTTCGAGCAGCAGACGATAATGACTGCCACATGGATGAATAGCCTTCTCGAGAAGCCGATGTTAACGCTTCTTTCCAGCCGCTAGCAGAGAAATGTTCGGGCGTAATGATCAGGCCAACTGGGTAGCGTTGATTTGTCATTCATTCAACCCTTCGTCAAATAAGCCGCCTTGCATAACAGCTTCTGTAGCTGCCTTATTTCGTACTGCCTTAGGAGCCGCTTTCGATTGAATATTTCCGACGTCAACCTCATGCCTAGCCTTGTTTAGAATCGCTAACCGATAGAGCAACTCTTCCCTGGCCTCTTCGCTAATCGTGAAACGCGTATTTTTTCCTTCGGGCAAGTAGGCCACATCATGAAATCCGTGCGAAAGTTCAACGTCGTCAATCCCGTATGAATGCAAAACCGCATGGTTTAATTCGGCCTGCAACTTTCTGAGGTTCTCAATATCAGGGGTTACGGTAGTAGGGTCGTGGAGGTCGTTGTAAAACTTTGTCATCCCCTTATTGTTTTCGACCATGTAAGCAGATCGCTCATGAAAATACCGTTCACCTAGCTCTGCTAGAGCTTCGTTTGTTCCATCCAATGTTCCATCAAGAAAAGGGAAAGTTTCAAACACATCTCCGTGCGTATAACGCAAGTCCTGCTTCATTCGAGAGCCATATTCCCATGCCCAAACAGCGTGTAGATCAGACGATAGACAAGCAAATAATGAGTAGCTGTCACTCGCAACAACGCAAAGTGTATTTGCATAAATGTAGGTATTCGGTACGAACGTAAAACATGGGTATTTTGTTGCGCCGGTTGCGAACACAATCACTTGATCTAAAGGCCTCTTGTCTTTGTCCCAGCCCTTGGGGTGCTTACTGAAGGCATGACCGCGACCTACAGCATGAAACAATGCTGGCCTTTTTTCTCCATATTGCCACCAGCGTTGAGGTAAAGGGCTTCGAAGTGCGTATTCATTACTGCCATCTTTAAATCTCTGACGTTCTGGTTTCACATACGTTTTCACATGAGAATATGCAGATTCGAATTCTTCTGCATCACTCTCCTCCCAGTCAAAAAAATTGATGACCTTTCTGCCCGGTTGATGGGTAGGCGACTGATTAACTTCTTTGCCGATAAGGTAGTCAAAAACAACCTCACAAGATTTATCGCCGTCCACTTGCCATCCAGCATAAATGCTGTCATCAACCAAAAAACCATCACCTAGAGTAATGGCTCCTTGAAAAACAAGCCCACTACTCTCCGCAAGTTTAACTGGTCGCCAATTTTCTCGATGGGTCAGAGAAGAGCTGATCTTAGATACTGGCTGGTGTGAAATATACTTAGCCCCATGCCAAGCTGACTTTGAAACATAAACGCTGCTAGTAACTACATTAGCTGCTCCAGGCCAAACGAGATTTGGGTTCGCCCGAAAGATTGTGGACCCTGAACCAAGCACTGAATCCAGCCCGATCTCACGTGTATTACCTTCCGATATTGTATTAACCGCAATTAGTCCGAAAACCCCTTTTGGTGCTAACAGTTGATTTGCTTTAATAAAGAAATATGCAACCAAATCAGCTGAACCACGTTTGCCTTGAGCAATAGATTCAACCAAGTAATCGCGATAGCAATCGCCCATAAATCCAGTGATCTTTTGCCCTCCCAAGAAAGGAGGGTTGCCCACAATAGCATCAAAGCCGCCGCGCCCACTGCAAAAAACATCAGGAAATTCGAGACTCCAATGCATAGGTTTTCTCGGCTCTCTATGAGCCGGTAGATCGGAGCGTAGTGTTACAGTACTTCGTTTCTGCAAAGTTAAAAAAGAGTTTTGATCTCCTGATAACAATTGTTCTGCCTGGGCAGCGATGGAAATGACGCTATCCTCGGTGACACCCTTATCACCCGCTGACGCGATCACCTCACCAATAAACGCGTCAGCAATTAGCTCAGACGCTTCAAGCTTTTCTCGCGCATCAGCATCCAATTTAGCCATTACTTCGACATCACGAATGTCACGAATAGGCATGGCACGCAACTGCTGTCGTAACTCAATCGCTGTTTTAACGGCGCGTTCAATATTTTGCCCGAACAGACGCTGCTGACCCTTACCAGTCGGCGTCATTGACAGCTCGGTGAGCTGATCCAGCCGGTGAATGCCCAATAAACTGTCGCCTGAACGCAGGTTGTGATCGAGAAAGCCAAAGGGACGCCCCTTGGCCAACGTCACCAACCAGATCGAGAGCTTGGCCAGTTCGACGGCCAGCGGGTTCAAATCAACGCCGTAGAGGCAGCGCTCAGCGATGAGGCGGCGTGCTATCACAGTACGGGCTTCGCTGTCGCGCGGCAGAGGTTCCTTGGCAGCCCCTGCTTCCAGAATCTCGCCATCCACGCTCACGGCTTTGCCCGATGCCTCGGCCAATGCCCATGACTCAACGAGGCGATCAGACAGCCAACGGCAGGCTTGCACCAGGAATGCTCCCGAGCCCATGGCCGGGTCGCAAATCTTGAGGTCGAGTAGTTCGGCCGGGGATTTCAGTACCCATTGATCGCGTGGCGTTCCTTCTGCTGGGCCGACATAGGCCACCGGCGTAAGGGTCTCGGTGACGATGGCTTCGGTAAGCGACTTGGGCGTGTAATGAGTGCCGGTTTCGCGCCTGTCGGAGCCGGTGGTGACGATGAAAGCGCCAGTGGGATACACCAGCGGATAGCCCCATGGATCGGTGCGCAGCAGATGGGCATAGGGTTTTACGCGGTCGCGCAGTTTGGTGTCACCCAAGCAAGCTGTCAGCAGGCGATCTGCCAGTGCGTCATCGACAGGCTTGGCCAGATCATTGCGCACCCGGCTGGCAGAACTGCCGGAACGCTCTTGTAGCAACTCGGCAAGTCGCTCGGCACCATCCAAGCGCGCCGAATCCAGCTCGGCCAGTTTGACCCATGGCGTCTTGGCGCTCTTGGTAGCACCCAGCTCCAGCGTGACTTCATCGGTGCGCTTGACGGTGCGTTCGAGTAGGCCCTCGTACACGTAGCCGATCTGTTCGACATCCAGCGCGCGGTAAGACAGCGTGCGACCCTGGAATTGCTGAATAGCCTCCAACAACAGCAGCACAGTGCGGTTGTCGATGGGCAGTGGCTTGGCAGCGTCGTGTCGCCAGTTCGAGCCTTTGACCCGACCTTCGAGGAAAGGGAATCGGTCGGGGTCGAAGAGCGAGCCACCCAGAGCCGGCAGCCTTAAGTTTTCGTGTTCAATGCCGCCGTACACAGCGCGGAAGATTGCCAGCAGCCGCGACCAGGCATCCCAGCGGCGCTCAAGGATCTCCTCGGACTCTTTACGCAACTGCATTCGCAAGGTTGAGAGCGCGTAGTTGGCTTCGTAGCGTTCGTCGCCCATCAGCAGCAGGCCGCGCTCCTCGGCGGAGAGCAGGAACACCAAGCGCATCATTACCGTGAGCGCCGCTTCATACATCTCGGGTTCTTTGACATCGAGGAGCAGTTCGCGGTTGCGATCCTGGTCGGCTTTATCGAGAGATTGAATCAATACCTCTACGGCGCGGCGGACTTGCTCGCCAAGGGCGTCGGTGACTTCGTCCTGGAATTTAAGAGAGCGATCGAATAGTGCGGGCAGTTGTTCGGATTCATCGACGAAGAAACGACGAATGCCGAGCAGATGCACAAAAGCCTGTAGGGTAATGGGCTCTTGGCTCCAGATGCGGGCATACCAACTGGCAAAGGTGGTGACGGCACCTACCGGGGCATCCACTAACATCCAGCGTTCACCGTTGGTCACCAATCCCAGGCGACAGCCCAGTGAACGGCACAATTGCACCATGCGATCGGCAGGTGTGGCAGCCCAGCCGTCCTGCTTGTGCGTGGCATCAAGATCGACTTCCGGGGCATAAGCCTGAATCAACAACATTGGCTTATTGGCTTGCTGCTCATCTACTACAGCAAAATCGGGTATTAGTATTGTGCCGTGTTCAGGTAAGCTCGTTTTTAAATTGGATGCACACCAGTCTGCGCGTTTGAGTACGTCACCCTTGCCATCTTCATCCAGTTCAAGGCCGCGCGATAACACTTCGTCAATCCAGGCCGCATGTAACTCTGGGAATTGTGGATCATCCAGATCCTGCGCCTCACGCCATTCATCATAGGCTTGGCGCAAGCGTTTACGCTTAATACCATCAAGCTCTTCCAGCCCTTGAGGGAATGCCTCTTTTAGAACAGGAACGGCGAGAAAAGGGCCTGATATTTCAATGAGCGATAGCCATTCGTGATGGTTGTCGTAACTCATGCAGCACCTCCCTGAACAGATGATTCTGGTACCAGAAAAATCACAGCAACAGGGAAAGTACGATCATTGAGTCTGGCGTAGCGAGTTTCGATGGCTTCAGCCTCCTGCTGGCGTTCTGTAGGAATACGGGCAAGGCGAGCCTCTAATGCCGCAGTATCGCGCTTGAGCTGTGTACGTTCATCTTCTGTGAATAATGAGAGCTGAGATGGCTCTTGATCCTTTTCAAGCTCAGCTTTGATTGCACGCTCAAGCTCGTCCAGCACCGCATTGATGTCTGCTACTTCCTGCTGCTTGCGGGACTGGAGAGTGTTGGTAAGAAATTTCAGGCGGTCTTTGGATCGAGCATCAACAGTTTGCAAGATTGAGCTTTGCGCTCGATCGAAACGCACACGGATAGCATCAAACAGAGAGTCTTCAGCTTTTACTGGCTTGGCCTGGTCCAACCACTGCTGAACTTTGGTAACACCGTCTTCTCGGCGGAAGGATTTATCGCTCAAGTAGCCTCCAGCGGCTGTCAGCTCTTCGTGAAGGCGATGATGATTGCCACCCGTGACGACGAGCCGCGAGATAACTACGACGGCAGGGCCATCCATCATCACGTCTGGCACCGAACGCACAGTTACTCTATGTAACTTCTTCACGTCATCTTGTGCCCAGACTTCCGCACGTAACAAACGCAAGCACATTTGAACCAAGCGGTGGTTCAAGTGAACAAGCACCACATCATCACGACCGGTAGCTACGTTATGGTCAAAGGTGATAGGGCGAATTTGCTGGGTATGAGGGTGGCGTAAGCCTTCAAGACAACGTGCCCATGAGCCCGACAACGCGGGCATTTTGAATACAGTGCCCTCAGGTGCGTCTTTCAGAGCAAAGGGTTCAAGCGGTGGACGACCCGCCAAGAGCAGGCCTGTTTTGACCGCCATGAGGATATGATCAGGTGTGAGGTGGAAATCCTGCTGTGTGGTTAACAAACGATCGTGCAGCTTGGCAACTCGATCTTTCAGTTCGCGCTCGGCGCGCACGAAACGTCGAGCCTTTGCAATTTTGGCTTCAGCAAGGCGGGTGTCGAGGTCTTTAAGTGTACCTTCAATCAACCCAGACATTTGCGGTGCAATAACCGGGTTTACGCTACCCATGTCTGCGCGCATGGATTCGAGCTTGCGCAGCGCTCGAATGATATCTTCACCATGGCCGCCAATGGTTGCCTTACCTTGTTCGCCGCCATCGACAGGGTGCCAGATCAGCACTTCCTTCTGCCGCTGACCGTGTCGGTCGATACGACCGTTGCGCTGCTCCA
Organism: Oleiphilus sp.; assembly: GCA_006212045.1. Lineage (GTDB taxonomy): Bacteria > Pseudomonadota > Gammaproteobacteria > Pseudomonadales > Oleiphilaceae > PZPK01. Next base: position 14,790 of record PZPK01000041.1, read on the forward strand.
TTACATTGGGGTTGTAAGGGATCTCCAAATGGATGAGGCAATTACAGTGGTTCTGCAAGTCGATACCTTCGGACGCGGCATCGGTAGCCAGTAGAATTCGCACAGCAGAATCTTTAGGCGAGGTCTGGAAGGCTGCTTTGACCTTCTCGCGCTCATCTTGTGCCATACCACCGTGAAGGATGGCCAGTCGATCGCCTCCATAACCGTGGCTGGCAAGGATCTCGTGCATCCACTGGTGGGTGGTGCGGTATTCGGTGAACAATATGACGCGACGATCATTCCACTGACCGTCAGTCTTAAGATTGGTAGCAAGCCAGTCGAGGACTGCTTTGGCTTTTGCATCAACTTGGTTCTTGGCCGTTTGCGCCCATGACCGAAGTTCATTGAGCATTTGCTGCTGATCTGCCGTTAGCGGTTGCGCGCGCCGTGACGCTTCTTCGACCGCTTCAGACTGAGCATTCTCGACTTCTTGATCATCCGCATAATCTTCTTCAGTGCGCAGTATGGCCTTGCGCAAGATGCGTTCAGCCATATCGCCTTTGTCCTTGAGTTGATCGCCAGAGGTAAGGCTAGCAAGGTGCTTTTCAAGCGTGGAGGCGAATGCGGCGGGAGATGAGAAAAGACGCTTTTTGAGAAGTTGATTGACGAAAGATGTGCCGAACGAACTACCCGTTTTTTCCGCAGCCTGCTCACGACTCGCACAGTAATCATTGAGCTTTTGATGCATAGCTTTCTCTTGTGCCGAGTACTGAGCCAACAGTGCCTGAAGCTTACGCTGCGGGTACAGTGGATTTCCATCTGCATCAACCAAATCGCTCTTAAGGCGGCGAATCATTACCTGACTCAGCTGCTTTTCATCGGGCAGGATGTTTCGCGCAAAACGTTGGTCGTCCAACAACTCCAATAGCGAAGTGAAGGACTCGGTATAGCCGTTGTGTGGAGTCGCGGTGAGGAACAATCGGTGCTGGAAATGCTGGCTGATGGAGCGAATGAAGCGCGTGCGCTGACTTTCAAGCGCATAGTTTGCCGCGGCAGCAGGTGCAATATTGTGCGCTTCGTCGACAACGAGCATGTCGAATTTGCGTGGGTAGCTGGTGGACGCGGGAATAACATCCAGCATGGCACGCAGGCCTTCCCCGCTCTTGACCCAATCCATGGAGGCGATCAGTCGCGGATGCGACGTCCATGGGTTGGCGTGGATTCCTCGCTCCCTTCGCAATTGTTTGATGTAGGCTGTGTCTACGACTCGGAACTCTAGGCCGAATTTTTCCAACATCTCGACACGCCACTTCTCTTGCAGCGATGCAGGACAAATGATCAAAACAGTCCGTGCTCGATGACGAAGGAGCATTTCCTGAATAACTAAACCAGCCTCAATCGTTTTACCCAAACCAACGTCATCAGCGATCAGTAGATTCACGCGAGCCATGTCGATGGCCCGTACTAATGGATCAAGCTGAAAGTCCTCAATACTGACACCGCTGCGGAAAGGTGCCTGCAGAAAGCCTCTATCCGCATTGGTGGCTGCGCCCCAGCGCACTGCATCCAGAAAGGCATCAAGAGTGTCGGAATCATCTTGTCCTGTTATAGACGGCAGACCTGAGCGCTCAATGATTTTTGCGCCAGGCTCAATTTCCCAGATGACCTCAAGTTCCTCGCCAAGCCCATCTTCATCAATTGATGAAAGCCGCACTAAGTTCTGCGCAGGAGTGCCTAAAGCCAAGCTTGATGAAACTACTTCAGCGACCACCCATTGCCGACGCCTGACTTCAACTAACTGGCCTAGTTCTGGCCTTGTCCGATATGCATCTGTGTACTGTGGGTTTGACGTTTCCATCTTGTCTATCTAATCCTGATTGCGAGATATTTTCGTCGTATAAAGATCACTAGGTCTGCCACCTTAGATCCGAAATTTACACTTGAGCTGAGAGATGGTCATCAATACTTCTTGCGATCGCTCGACCTAGTTCAACAGGGACTGCATTACCAATGAGACGCCCCAGCACTTTCATACTTACGTCTTCATGCTTTGCAACAAACGCGTAATTACGAGGAAAACTCTGAATGATGGCAGCTTCTCTGAGCGTGATAGCACGATCCTGTTCGGGGTGACCAAACCGGCCATTACCAAAACCAAAACACTGAGTTGTCATTGTCGGTGCTGGCTTGTCCCATTCCATGCGACCGTAGACCCCAGAGTATGTTTTACCACTGTCTGATCGATGACAGTCGGCAACGAGGTCCCTCGGCCAATCGCGCCAGGTGCCTCCTGGCTTTGAAGCCCTAATGCGCTTTAAATTTTTATCTGACAGCGTCGAAGATACGTGCAACCTATCCCTGGGAGCGGACTCTCCTGCATTCAATGGGCGTAAACGCCCAATAGCCTCCTTGACAGTTTTGGGCCGTTCTACGGTGGGCGCAATCATAGACATCTTGCCATGAAGTGATGCTAAGAGGACCATACGCTTGCGAGTTTGAGGCACTCCATATTGCGACGAATCTACAACGTCGAACCAAACGGAATACCCGAGTTTCTCTAAAGATTGAACGAAATCTTGAAACACCTCATGCCTAGCGACTGTTGGAACATTCTCCATCGTTATGACGTCCGGCTTAGTTCCTTCAGCTAAACGCGCAAATTCGTATAGAAGACCCCATTTACCATCCCGTCCATCCAGTTCGTAGCGTTGAGCATAGGTTGAAAATGGTTGGCATGGAGCGCAGCCAGCAAGAACCCGAATTTCCGCATCACCGAACAGCGAATTTAACTCGGACGAAGTTACTGTACTTATGTCTCTTTCAATGAACTCTGCGTTGTTATTGGCTTCATATGGGTAGCGACACGCAGGGTCCATATCAATTCCGGCAACAACAGGAAGTCCTTCAAGTACGAAACCATGCGTCAATCCACCAGCACCGCAAAATAAATCAATGCAAGATATTTTTTTCATTCTAACCAACTATTTAGACGCCTAATCATTCACTGACTTACATACAGATAGAGGTAAGTCAGATAGGTTGAACCGAATCCCGAGTTAAAACCGATAATACCAGAACGAGAGCAAGGAATGGCTCTAGCACTAAACAAGAAACCATTGACTGAAAATCCGTACGCCTTACTTCAACTGCGTGAAAGATAGGCCTTGTAAACCGTAGTCTTCAACGGTTGCCTTAAACTTCTCGCCACAATACAGAAACGAGCATTTGTCGAAGTCAGTCTTGAAGATCTCAGGATCGTCAACACCTTCAACGAAATTGATAACGGGGAGATCTTCTCCGCAATCCATTGAACTCCTGTCAGGGTCAATGTCTTTCTTGGCTCTGCAATTGAAGATCCAGTGAGTCTCTGGATTGTTCATTACAGTCACGGGGAGCAGCTCACCATATTGAGACAGCCACTCTCCCAATAGTCGATATCCCCTTGGGTATAGTACAAGCGCACC
>PZPK01000019.1 GCA_006212045.1 Oleiphilus sp.
CTAAACCCTATCCGCTACTTAAGAAACATCGGAACTTGGCACGAATAGAGGTAATTGAAAATGGACACCCTTAATGCTTAAGTAAGTGCCATTCGTGTCAGATCTATTTTTTTATATTTTTTTATTTTTTAGCTCAGTGAATATCTCTGAAACCTGCTAAAACGCTAAAAAAGACAAGGAGTGTCAAGATGCCGAGAGGGAGGCGGTTAATTGTGCCGAACTGCCCACATCATGTAGTTCAGCGTGGGCATGATAGAAAGGCGGTTTTTATTTGTGATGATGATTACCAGCATTATTTGAGCACCTTGGCCGACACGAAAAAGGAACTAGGATTGTCGGTTTATGCGTATTGTTTGATGACGAATCATGTACATTTGATAGTCGACCCATTGGATCAAACCGAAAATCTAAGTGCATTGATGAAGAAGTTATCGGGCAAGCAAACGCGATATACCAATAGCTTGGAGAGACGGACAGGGACCTTATGGGAAAGCCGTTTCAAATCGAGCCCAATTGAAACAGATGCTTATTTATTGGAATGCAGTCGCTATGTGGAATTGAATCCTGTCAAAGCCGGGATGGTTGAAAAAGCGGAAGATTGGAAATGGTCGAGTTATGGACAAAAAGTCGGTTTATGCAAGAAAGAGTGGTTGGATTTTGATGTTTGTTATTTGGGGTTATCGAAGGCCGAGTCAGAGCGTCAAAAAAATTATCGCCAGTTTGTAGAAAGTCGAGTAGATGAGAATACAACCCAGCAGATATTCAATTCTTTAGAGCGCTGTCAATTGACAGGAACAGGGACGTTTACAGATGAGATTGAGCGGCGCTTGGGTCGGCGAATTCAAAACAGAGGGCCTGGCAGGCCTAGAAAAGGAGAATAAGAATGAAAAATAGATCTGATGCCTTTTCGCTGGACACCTTTTCGCTGTTCCGTGCTGATGATTCTCAAGGGCGACGAAAATGAAAACAGATATGCAATCACAGATTAAAGGAGGGGTTCGTTATCCTGCTCATACTAAAGTTTGGTTCTTTAGCTACCTATTAATGATGATTTTTAGCTTGATTTTTCCTTTTGAGTGGCTGTATCCGTGGATGTCAAATAACGAACAAATGATGATGTTTATACAAAGTTTTGTTCCAGCAGCTGATCGGATATCTGAAAAGACGGTTTTTAACGAATATTCAATGGTATATGTCGTCTGGTTGGCGGTCATCGGCGTGTTTTATCAATGCTGGGCATTGGTAATACCGCACGTTTCTCAGCGAAACAAAAGAACGGAAACAAAACTGGGAGCCATATTCTGTTTTATAGGGTTTCCAGTCTACATTTTGGCCATTAATTGGGTTTGTTTAACCGGAGCGGGAGGGAGCATCAATAGCGAGTGGGGTGATTATTGGAGCTTTTTATACAGGGATAGAGAGCTGTTCACGATCATTTTCTTACTGTTTTGGACTACGTCTGTTGCGACAACATGGGCCTTAAGGCATTTGGCGATGTCTATCTATAGGAATGAGATAACGATTAACTAACAAAAAAGGAATTTTGCTATGTCTGAAGAAACGGAAAACGTAATCGGCGCACTACTGTCTGGGTTCACCAGTTTTATGGTTAATTTTTCACAAAGTGACCTCCCACATGTCGATCAAATCATATCTGATAGCAATTACTTGAAGGATGCTATTTGGGCTCAAGAGCTAAAAGAATCAATGCTGGTTGATAGTGTTCATGCTAGTGAATACGAAAATAAAATTAGAGATTCGACACAAGAGCTTAAAAAAGCAGTTCAAAAAGCACTAGAAGATATTGATTCTGATCTTCTTACTGAAGCCGAACAATTTAAAGCATTCGCAAAGAGTTTACCCTATGTTAATTATGGACTTGCTTTTCATGATCTTGATAATGCGGTTGCTTCAGGAGATTCTCAAAAGGTGGTCGACTCTTGTCTAAAAATTATTGGTACTGGCCTAGCTGGTGTCTTTGCAGGATTGGTAGGTGCAAAGGTTACTAGTATTGGTATTGGTATTACATCGCTAACAGGTGTTGCCGCCGGGGCAGTAAGTGCAGGTTCGGTAGGGATTTTCGTAGGACTGGGTACTCTGGCGGCGGCTAGTATGATAGATCGTTTTTTAAGTGATAATTCTGACTACCTGCCTCCGGAGCATAAAGATCAAATACTAGGTTTTGCCGCGGGCGCAGTGGATGTTCGTAATATCTATATGAGCTCTCTCCCTTTTATAGATGCTGCAGATCTAAACCGAGTAGGAACAGTAAACCGTGATGACGCGGTTTTGTTTTCTGGCAACGATGTTTATCAGGGTTTATCTGGTAATGACATAGTTTTTGGCAAAGCCGGAGATGATTACTTAATGGGTGACTCTGGAGACGACAAACTTTGGGGTGAAGGTGGTAATGATGTCCTTGAGGGTGGTCTTGATGATGACTCTCTTTATGGAGGTGCTGATCGCGATGTTCTATTTGGGCAAGCAGGCGATGATGCCCTTTACGGAGGGCTAGGCACTGACTATCTATATGGAGACATCGTCAAAGGCGAATTAGATGGTATTGTTGTTTGGGATGATACCGTTTCTGGGAATGATGCTTTAACAGGAGGGCAAGGTGATGATTATCTATATGGCGGGCGTGGCTCTGACACCTACTACTACTCCAATGGCGACGGTAATGATTTTATACACGATATCGATGCTGGTGACCGCCTCAATATTAATGGCAACATCATTTCTTCAATCACTCAAGTCGCACCGGACTCCGACACTTATATAGACGAATATGATAATACCTATGTGCTAAGCAGTGCCGATGGTTTGGTGGTAAAAGTCGCGGATGGTGGCCTGCAAGGCACGATCACGATTCAGAGTTTTAGCAAGGCGAGCAATCATTTCGGTATTACCTTCAATGACTATGTAGAAGCGGAGTCGCCTGATCTAGATGCTGCACCCATCATCGCCACAGATACGCTGGACAGTGAATACGCTGGCCGTAGCGACACTGAGAACAACACCAGTATCGACTACAGCGCAACCACCTATTACGGCAGTTATGGCAGCAGCCATCCGAATGGCACGGTGAATACGCCTTACCATTTTCAGGGTGGGACAACAAACGATTCCTTGATTGGTGGAAACTACAACGACCTGCTTTACGGTATGGCTGGCGATGACTTTATCGATGGCGTTTACAATCAAAGCGGTAACGTCAACATGCTCTTTGGCGGGCTCGGGAGCGATCATATTCTGGGCGGTAACGGCTCAGATTACATCTGGGGAAATGAAGAACGTTATTTTTATGTGAATGGAAATGATGCGCTTGAAGGTCCCGTGACACGCCGTTTCGATAAGTTTTTGCTCGATGACATCTCCAGCTACGTCGCAGAATCTTCAGATAGTGGCGACTTTATTGATGCGGGTCAGGGGGACGATCGGGTAGGTGCCGGTGAAGGTGATGATTTGGTGCTAGGCGGACTTGGCAGTGATGTTGTGACGGGTGCTTCCGGTGCGGATGTCCTCATTGGGAACGAAGGTGAAGATATTATTTTGGGCGATGCCTATTTAAGAGCCTATCAGTCTGAAGGTGGCTTAACCGTTGGCTGGGACTATCTTTCCGGAACTGAGATCGATCAGAACATCTCTTATGATGATGTGATTGATGGTGGCGAGCAGAAAGACTTCATACTGGGTGGGGTTGGCGATGACGTTGTCTACGGTGGCAGCGGTGACGACGATATTCACGGAGACCGGCATTCAATTTCAATGGAATGGCAGCATCAGGATGCCTCCGGGAACCTCCAGAACGGCCCGCACTTTGTTGCCCTGGAGGCAGAATATCATGGCAATGATATTTTGTTTGGTGAAAGTGGCAACGACCTCATCAAAGGAAACGGCGGCGACGACGTCATTGATGGTGGCCGAGATAACGACTCTCTATATGGAGATAACAGCCGCCTTGATATCGAGCACCATGGCGATGACGTGATTTACGGTGGCCATGGTGACGACCAGATCGTGGGCGGCGGCGGCAGTGATGTGATTGATGGTGGTGAGGGCGAGAATATCCTGCTTGGCGATTACTCCTGGGATCTGTACGGCAATATTTTTGGAGAGAATGGCCACTATCATGGTGACGATGACATCACAGGTGGTAGCGGCAAAGATACCATCATTGGTGGAGGCGGTAATGATCATATTGTTGCCGGTGCTGGCGATGATCTGATTCTTGGTGATTCACGCGAAGGGCAGGCCACCAACTATGAGATTTCCGAACAGTATCATGGCGATGACCACATTGACGCAGGGGCTGGCAATGACACCGTTTATGGTGATGGCGGAGATGATGTCATTTTGGGTGGCGCAGGTGCTGACGCCATTGAAGGCGGCGCGGGAAATGACACCATTCGGGGCGGCGCAGATGGCGAAATCGATGGTGTACTGACCAGCGACTATCTGGATGGTGGTGCCGGAGATGATGTCTATCTCTATGAGCTGGGTGATGGCTCCGAACACATTGTAGATACTCAGGGCCGCAATGAGATCAAGTTGGGCGCTGGTGTGGAATCCATCCATACCATCATTGATGAAGAAAACGACCAGGCTTTCTTTTATGTTAATGGTGGCTCAGATGTTATTGCCATATCAGACGCCGCTATCGGGCAATTCTCGGTGGGTTTTGAAAGAACAGGCGAAAGTTTTACCTATCAGGATATCTACGAAAAGGTGACGGGTGATATCGCTTTGGGTTCGGAAAATGCTGATGACTTTACGATGGATGCCGATGCGATCGCGGCGATTACTCACAATGGTTATGACACCGTGGTTGGAAATGGTCTGGACAACTGGATCTATGGGCAGGCCGGGAACGATGTGTTACGGGGAGGAAAAGGTCAGGACTTCCTTTCGGGCGGTGAAGGAGATGACACTTATCGTATCGCTCTGGATGAGGATCAGACCAAAATTCTTGCCAATTCCACAGATGTGGATACCTTTGAAACGGTCGATTTGATTGACGGTATTTCAGTTGCGGATGTTCTTGATGTTTCGACCGTGACGGACTCAATGCATGGCTTGAGTATTGTTCTGACATTCACTGATCTTTCTCAGGTCACCTTTTTAGGCTGGTGGAGCAGCCAGGCCAATAGAATTGATCAATTGAATTTCTCGGACGCGAACAATACCTCTTGGGATGCTCTTAGAATCGAAAGTTTGAGTCAGGGTGCCAGTGAACTTGACGATTCGATTCGGGGGTTCGATGGACTGGACGACCATATAGATGGATTGGACGGAAATGATTCCATTTGGGGTAAGAAAGGAAATGATGTTCTTTATGGCGGTGCTGGGGACGATGTAATAAATGGCGGTGGATTGAAATCAAATGGTTCCGTGATTATTCAGAACGGTGATGATTCCATCTATGGTGGAGCCGGCGATGACTACATTCTTGGCGGTGACGGAAATGACATGCTTTATGGGGGAGACGGGAATGACGAAATTCGCGCTGGCATGAATAATTATGGTGCTAGGAATGGTACGAGTTATCTGTTCGGAGGTGATGGCAACGATACGCTCATCAGTTATCGTACCTATGCGGATGGAGAAGGGGACTTTTATTTTGATGGGGGCGAAGGCGATGATGACATTAGTGGTTATGTCGGCCATGGCCAAATAGACCCTGGACGGGGTAATGATTCCACAGCCGTTTATTCAGAACTGAGCGCCAAGCCCGTTTACATTTTTGAGTCAGGCGATGGTCGGGATTCGGTATCTGGTAGCTGGGATTCTTGGCAGGTGGCTTTGGGCTCCGGAATTGTTAGCGAAGACCTGTCTTTCAGTATCGACTTATCGGTCGGCAATGACAGGACCGGTAATCCATTAATACTTGATATAGAAAGCTCCGGAGATCAGATTAAATTCATGCATTGGTTTACAGATGATCTTTACATCTCTGACAGGGAGTTTGAAATCGTTTTGGAAGGAGGAACGATCATCACTGCTGCAGATATTCTTCCTCAGTTTCAGCAGGTCTCGGGGACCGCTGGTGATGATCTGATAGAGTTAAAGCTATTGCGCGAAACGATAGATGCAGGGGCCGGAAATGATCTGATTACCGGTCATAGAGAAAGTATCGGTGATACCTTTGTGTTCAATACCGGGTGGGATAAGGATGTGATCCAGCTTGACCCTCAAAATGGCAACTACATGGGGCCGGGCGACCAGCATCAAATTGTATTCGGTACGGGGCTGTCCTTTGATCAGTTTGAGTTCTATCGAAGCGCCGAAAGTAACTATACCGATTTGGTGATCGCTCATGTCAGTAGTGGCGATTCCGTTACCATTAAAAGTACCTCTGACTATATACACAAGGGTAGTGAATTGTTCGCGAACGTATCTTTTGACGGCGATGTCAGGGGCATGTCTGAACTGCTCGACCTCACCAATTTTGTCGAAGGAACCGAAGGTGACGATCTTATTAACGGAGTGGTCCAGGACGAAACCATTTATGGTCATGGCGGCAATGATGATATTCGGGGACAGGGTGGTTATGACACTATTTATGGCGGCACTGGCGATGATGAAATAACGGGTTATGGCTTGTTTGATGGTGGCGAAGGCGACGATAAACTTGTAGGTGGCGCAATTGTCTATGGGCGCGAAGGCGACGACGTTTTGGAATCTTTCGGCGGTGATTCAATCCATTTTGGCGGCGTGGGAAATGACCATTTTTATTCCATGGGCTCTGGTCATGGTATCTACACTTTCCATGGTGGCGCCGGCGATGACGAGGTACGCACTGAATATACCCATGCTCTTGAGCTGCATTACGCCAGCGATTTTGGCCAGGACTGGATAAACGTTAACGACGGTAATTCAAGTGGTCAGGCCAGCCGTCAGAATAAACTGATATTTGACGATGCGTTTTCTATCAATGATCTTCGTTTAGCCCGCTTTGATGCGAATAGAGCCGAGCATAACGATTTGTTGATCTATTTCGCCAACCACGCCAATGACCATATTTATATCGAAGAGTTTTTTGGTGATCCGGACTTTGGCAAGGCTTTCGGAAGTTTTGTGTTTCAGGATGGTGAAATGCAGATTTCCGATGACGCTGATTTAATTCCTTACCTTGATGCCAGCAATGGTGATAACACGCTTTATGCCTTATCAGGCCCCGAGTCTTATCTTTTTGGGGGAGAAGGCGACGATACATATGTGGTGTCGCCTGGTGACGGTCAGGTGACCATTAATAACTTCAGAACTGTTAGCGACGCTGAAGACGTACTGGTTTTAAATGGTGAGCATAGTGCCGAGAATGTGACTCTTTTGCGCCGCGATACGACGGATTTGGTGCTGCGAGGTAGTGATCCAACCGATGAAGTTACGATTATCGATTTCTTTAAGCATGATCAGCCAAGGCACAACGCACTGTTCAACATAGATAAAGTCCGCTTTGGTGATGGCACTGAGTGGTTGCTGGATGACCTGTTGAAAGCCTCGGCAGAAAGCACCCCAGGTGACGATAAATTATATGGCAGCAACTTCAATGATGCAGTGAGCGGAGAGAATGGCAACGATCAACTCTTTGGCTTTGATGGTGACGATCTATTGGATGGTGGGGCGGGCGATGACAGCCTAAGCGGTGGTGAGGGCAACGATATATTGATCGGTGGGCCTGGCGATGATTTTCTGGGTGATAACTTTGGCACCAACACCTTCATCTACAATACCGGCGACGGTAACGACCGTATCTACGGATACGATGGCGATGGAAGCAGGCTGGTACTTGGATCCGGAATAAGTGTAAGTAATGTACAGCTTAGCAATAGTAGCCATCATCATCAGGGATATAGTGATCTGAGTATCTCTTTTTCCGATCAGCCCGGCAATATAGAGGTGGATGAGTTTTTCAGCGGTGGCGTATCAACGCCAATCGAGTTTATCGAATTTGATGATGGCACCATTTGGGACTGGGACCAGATCGCGGAACAGGCGCACCTAGGAAGCGAAGTGCTGTCGCTGGCCGGAAACGGTCAGGATGACCATCTCTATGGCAATGCAGCCGCCGACACGCTGGAAGGCAAAGGCGGTAATGATGTGCTGTATGGCTTTATCGGGAATGATAGTTTGCTCGGCGGCGGTGGTGCTGACTACCTGTACGGTGGCAAAGGAGACGATATCCTAAAAGCCGGTTCAGGCGACGACCACATCTATGCAGGCGCTGGCAGCGATCTCGCGATCAACGGGGCCACCGGTAACGACCGTTATTACTTCGGTCTGGGCGATGGTAACAACTCGATAAATAATAACGATACCGATGCTGCCAGCATTGATCGAATCATATTTTTAGAAGGGGTTCTGCCCGAAGCGATTGATCTTGCGAAAAGCGGAAACCATCTGGTTTTCCATTTGACGCAAAGCGGTGAGACGCTGACGGTTTCAAATTACTATCGGGACGACAAGAGCAAGATCGATCTGGTTGAATTTGAGGGTGGCGAGGTCTGGGATCAGGCCTTGATTGAACAGAGAATACTATTGGGTACCGACGCCGATGACAGTCTGATTGGCACAGCGGGTGCGGATGTGCTTGCGGGCCAGGCAGGGAACGATACGCTTGATGGTGGTTCAGGCAGTGACCAGCTCACCGGCGGCGTAGGCAATGATCTGCTTGTGGGAGGCGCGGGCAGCGATCACTATTTCTATGAAATGGGCCACGGCGATGATGTGATTTCAATGCAGGGCCAGACCGCTGGGGATAACGACCGTCTGATTTTTGGGGATGGCTTGTTGGCAGACAATGCCACGCTCACGAAAGTAGGTGGTGATTTGCTGGTCGGGTTTTCGGATCAGACGGGTTCCATAACCTTACAATCGCACTTTGTCGATAGCCAGTATGAAATCGATTCGATTGAATTCGCCTTGGGTGAGGCATGGGACGCCGCTTATATTAATGCCAATGTGATCGCCAGTGATGCACCTCTTGACCTGGTGGGCAGCGGCGCAGCCGATACCTTGCAGGGTGCTGGTGGTGATGATTCTCTTGACGGTAAGGGGGGTAGCGATACGCTGTTGGGTGAAGGCGGCAATGACACCCTGATCGGCGGAGGCGGTGCCGACCAGCTCTACGGCGGCAGTGGTGCCGATATCCTGAAAGGTGGTGGAGGGCATGACCGGTTTTATGGCGGCACCGGCAACGATATCCTCACTGGAAGCAAAGGCAATGACACCTATCACTTCGCGTCGGGCGATGGCTTTGACAAGATCAATAACGGCTCCAACAACTTTGCTTCCGAAACGGATGTGTTATCGATTGATGGCGGTTTTTCTCACGATGATCTCTGGTTCCGCAAAACCAATAATCATTTGGATATCTATCTCTTGGGCAGCAACGATCAGGTGCGCGTGAACAACTGGTACAAGGCGAACAAATTTGAACTGGATACGGTCTCTGCGGGCGCGATGGAAGTCGATGTCGCGGGGATTGATGCGCTGGTATCTGCCATGGCGAGTTTTGGCGCGCCGCAGGGAGGTGAGGTTGTATTGACGAGCGAAGAACAGTCGCAGGTTGATGCTGTGATTGCCTCATCCTGGCAGGCAGCCTAGCCAAGTCGCTTAAGTGCCAGCCGTTTGGCTCTCATGTGTGCTGCACGCCTAATCGGATTGCCAGGACACATAAAGCAACTATCGGCCCGGGGATTGCCAATCAGGCAGTGTCCGGGCTTTTTCGATTGTCCTTGCATGGCCGGAGGCATCTGTCGCAAGATACCACTGTTTTGAGATAGAGCGTGAGGGTCGTTTCACCATGGGCAATATGGAATTAAGTGCTGCTTTGGCCGCTTTGGCCGCTTTGGCTGGCGTGGCGATCTGTGCTGCGGCCATTTTATGGATGCGCAACCGCAAGGTTGAGCACATGCTGGCCGGATTGGAGCATGAAGCACTGGTTCAGAACGAGCTGATGACCGAATTGAGGTTAAAAGAACAGTCTCTTTCCGGTGAGTTGAACACAGCTCGTGAGCGCCTTGAAGAGAGCAGGGCATCGGTGGCTGGGTTGCAGAAGCAATTGCAGGATCGAGCCGCAGAAATTGAATCCCTGCGCAACCAGAAATTTGAAGCTGAAAAACTCGCTGAAAGTGCCAAAACCAAATGGGAAGAAGGTATCGCCCGCCAGGAGCAGTATAAGCTGGATCACCATGAGTTGAGTGAGCAGCATAAGGAGGTGCAATCTCGTTACCATTCGCTTTTGGAAGAACATTCATCTTTGAAGTCTTCTCTCGAAGAGCGTGAGAAAGCCTTTCAGCAACAATTAACCGGCTTTGCGGAGCAGAAAAAGCAGCTCACCGAATCTTTTGAGAATCTGGCCTCGCGTATATTCGAAGAGAAAGGCAAAACCTTCTCAGCCAACAGTAAAGACGCGATGGAGCAATTGCTGAAACCCTTTCGCGAGCAGATTACCGAATTCCGCACCCGGGTAGATGGTATTCACAAGGAAAATAACGAAGCGACCGGTAGTTTGCGCAAGGAGCTGGAACAGTTGCGCGATTTAAATCGTAACATGACGCAGGACGCGAGAAATCTGACGGAAGCGCTCAAAGGGGACAAAAAGAAAATCGGTTCCTGGGGCGAGATCCAGCTGGAGAAAACCTTACAGCTGGCAGGGCTGATCAAAGGCGAACATTACGACACACAGGCACAATTCAAGGATGAGCAGGGCAAGAATAATTTCCCTGACTTCATCGTCAAACTTCCGGATGACAAGCACATCGTGCTCGACAGCAAGGTATCGCTGGTGGATTACGATGCGGCCATCGGCGCGGAGACCGAGGAAGAGCTCGCGCTCAGTCTGGACCGTCACGTGCAGGCCGTAAAAAACCATATCGATGGATTGGCTGCCAAGGATTACACCAACCTGATCGGAATGCGCAGCCCGAGCTTTGTACTGATGTTTATGCCGATTGAGCCTGCCTACATCGAAGCGATGAAACGAAATAAGGACCTGTTCAACTATGGCTATCAGAAAAATGTCGTGATGGTATCGCACACGACACTGATGCCGATTTTAAGGACCGTGGCAAATCTATGGATGATCGAACGCAGCAACTCCGAGGCCCGTGAACTGGGTGACAAGGCAGGAGAAGTGTTTAATCAGGTGTGCATGGTAGCGGAGCGCTTGCAAAAGCTTGGCGCGACACTTCAGACGGCCAGTAAACACTACAACAATACGGTGGTTGCTCTGGCCGGCCAGCAAGGCTTGCACGGCAAGGTCGAACGCTTTAACAAACTGTCCAATAAGGTGACAAGAACAATGCCTGAGCTGGAGCCGATGCACCTGGATGTTGAAACGGAGCGGCTGGAAGTCATTCGTGTCGAAGAGGAAAGAGACGATGGGCCGGAAGATACCAAAGCCTTTCTGGCCGAAGCGGAAACACGCGTGAAGTCGCTTGAAAATGAAAAAGAATTGTAAAAAGTATGAGTATTCATTCAAGTTTTCGTTGTAAGTAATTGTTGCGCTTGGGATAAATCAAAAATGTCAACTTTCTGCGTGAATTTGACATTTTGGAAATGACCATCAGTTCACACTCTGCTAAGATCGCAAACGTATAATGCACACAAATCGTACGAATAAATAACGATTGATAATAAAGTTTGATGAGCTCGAAAGGCTAGGTTTTGATAACGACAAAAGCCGGAAAGCTGTCAAAGATAACTGCAGCACCACGATAACAACCTGAAACACTCGCGGCGTCTTGCTCTAGGTCCCCATAGGGCATGTGCAATTGCAACACAGGTAACTTGTTTATCAAGTTAAAGAACGCTCCAGGCGATCCATCACTGCATGTCGTTTGAAGGGTTTTTGCGCACTGAATCCGCGGTGTGAATGACAACTAGAGATCGGAAGGCTATAGATGATTATCAGCACTATTATCCACGGTTTGGAGGTGGCGACCCTTTGTCTGGTCGGATTACTCACTTACCAACTGGTGAAATGTTACCGGACTTTTTATAGACACGATGAAACCAGCCGTTCGGATGTGCAAGGTCTGGCTCGCGAAGGTATGGATGCAGAGGCTGACGGTCTGGACGCCTCGTCCATACTTGTCGAACAGGGTCTTGGGCCAGAAGTGCATGCCATCAACGCAGGTTTGGCGGTAAAAAGCAGCGCTGAGGCAGCAGTTGCGGCAAGCGCTACGCCGGCTGCTGAACCGGTTTCGAAAGCAATTCTGAACGATTACATAGGCGGATTTTTTGCCGAGACTCCAGTGCCGGATCTGCAGGCCTATCGTGCCGAGTCAACCGCAGAGTTGAGTGGTTCTGCCGAGAAAGCGATGGATCAGGAAGTTTCCACAGCTGTGGAGACCGAAACCAATGCTGTCAGTGTCAGTACAGAACAGCTGGCAGAGTTCAGAGCACCCGAGACCATTGAGCCGGTGCTGGTGAAACCTGTGCGAGTCGTTGATCTGGATGAAGAAGACACATTTATCGTGGTTGAAGATGAAAATGTGCTTTGTCATGCCAGCAATGAGAATGTGATGTCGGATAAAGTCGTTATGGCGATGCTCAAGGAAGCCAATATGGTGGCTTCTTCCTGAAAAACGGTTCCTCGGGGTGAAGACTTGTCTTCTGACCCTTGGTCGAATCGATAGAATACATGCAAAAGAAGCAGCGCAGTCCTGAACAGAAAAAACGCAGGACGCGTTGCTTTTTTTTTGAATTTTTTGCGATCTGGTTTTCGTTTTTATTAGAGGCGAGGTTATCCCGACGGGTGGGTATGGCAAAATTCGGCTATGCTGAACGAGATATGTTGATGTGAATTGGATGATTATGTTGAAGCAAGTTCGAGTCCTGATTTTAGCTGGAGTGTGTCTGACTGCCAGCGCCACTGGTCTGGCCAGCGGCTTGCCGCCGGAACATGAAGCGGCACGCCTGATGCTTTCAGTCAAGCAATTGGTTGAGGAGAGAGACTGGGAGCGCGCAGGAAGTCAGCTGGCGAAAATGCAGTCGCTGGACGTGACCCTGGATGAGGACTATTACTACCTGAACGGACGTGTTCTGAGAGAACTGGGACAACAGGCGGAAGCTGTCAGTCATCTTGAGCAGTATGTCATCAAAGCCGGAAATGAAGGGCGATACTACAATGAGGCGTTGTCTCTAATTACCCTGATAGAAGAGCAATCGGTGTCGGCTCCGTTGCCTGTCGCGCCTGTCGATCCAATTCAGCCTGAGTTGAAAAGTGCGGACGATGGTTACATCAAATCCCTACAGGCGCTGTACCTGACAACAGATCCGGTTGCGGCCTTGGTTCAGCAGGTTAACAGCTTGCTTTCAGCGCACGCGTATACGGGCAAGCGCGTGAAAACTGCAGAAGGTCGGGAAGGTATTCAGTATTCGATATCCGTCAATAACAGAGAGTTGCTCGTCCAGAAAAAGTCTTATCAGCATGGGCAGCCATTACTCGAGGTAGACAAGCTCAATGTGTTGGGCATTGATCCGTTTGTGGAATATGGCTGCTCGGAGCGGCTTTATGAGTGTTATCTGTACCATCCCTCACGCAAGAGCGAGAAGTGGCTTCGAGTGGATCGCGATCAATTGGTGGCCAGTGAACTGAGTCAGGCGGTCAGCAAGCTGATCCGTCTTTTACAACAGTAATTCTTGTTGCCTGTCGTGTTCAGCGGTATTTGGTGAGCAGCTGATCTAGCGCGCCTTCCTTGATTAGGGCATCAAACATCGCGTTAATGTGCTCTTCAGGAAGGTCCTGTTTTGGCGCATAGGCGCAGAACAGCTCGAAGCTATCGGCCGGATGGCTGGCGAGTGCCAGTTTCTCTGGCAGAGCTTGCTGTTGTATCTTGTAATTCATGATGATACCAAATTCGATAAAAGCATCGATGCGCTTCAGTTGCAGCAACATGACCCCTTTATCGACTCCGGAAATTTTGACTGTCTCTATGTCGCCGCTTTCGATCAAACGCATAATTTCCGGGTGATATACATACCCGGAGTAAACGCCAAGCCTTTTGCCAATCAGATCGTTGAATGACTGAATGTCATTCTCCTCTCCCTTTCGCACGACAAAGACATCCTCGTCTTCAAATAGAGCCGGTGACCATCGGTATTGCCCGGCATGGTGTTTCCAGGCCGGATTGGTCAGGCAGTCGAAATCGACCTTGCCTTCGCTCAGTTGGTTTTCAATGCGGATATGTGGAAAGTTACGGTAGGTGATTTCGCGGCCAAGTTGTTGGCCAATGAGTTTTCCCATATCCATGACAAGACCACCAACGAGTTGGTCGTTGTCAACGAATACAAAGGGTTCTGAGGCTTTGGTCCAGTAGCTGAAAACAAGCGGTTCCGCTTTGATGCTGGGTGTAAGAACAATCGCTAGCAGGAACAGACTGAGCCTCTGGAAAGAGGAGCATGTATTTCTGGACAACATGGATCACAACCTTTCTCTTTATAACCTGAGTAATACCCTGCACATTTGTCAGGAATTTCAGAGCGATATTATAGCTGCTGACTGATCACCCATACAGCTGCAATCAATAGAGCAAGGCCTACCAGTATAAATACGCCGCCAGAACTGCTTTTTGACGGCTCTGGCCGGGTTTGCTGCCCCTGAATCCAATCCTGCTTTCCATCTGCCACCAACCGTTTGGCTTTTTTGGCTGCTTTGGCCTTGGTTCT
The DNA here is from genome assembly GCA_006212045.1 of Oleiphilus sp. Taxonomy (GTDB): domain Bacteria; phylum Pseudomonadota; class Gammaproteobacteria; order Pseudomonadales; family Oleiphilaceae; genus PZPK01. The sequence continues at coordinate 14,677 of PZPK01000019.1, forward strand.
GGGCATGGCAGGTGTAGCGGGTCTTGTGGCGTGCTGATCTTCACGGACTTCTGTTTTCTTGGGGCTTGAGACTGATCTGATGATGGTTTTGTGCGGATCATGTGTGGGGCCGCCAACTTCAAAAGTCACCACATCGAGTTTCAGCTTGTCGCCGGCTTTCAGTGGCGCTTCTTTGACTCGCTCACCGTTGAGGAACGTGCCATTGGCCGAATCCAGGTCCTTGACGAAGAGCTGTCCCCGGCGGATTTCCAGCGTGACATGCTGCCTTGAAAGGTGATCAAGGGGTAGCACAATATCACAGGACGGGTCACGGCCGATGATGACTTTGTCTTCGATCGCATAGCGGCCCTTATCCAGCCAGCTCGCTTTTGAGCTGATGCTCCAGTCCGAACGACCCTTCGTTTCAGTCTTCGGAGCTGAGGGGCCGGCTTTGGGGTCTACCAACTCCAATTCAAGTTCGCCGAGCGTGATGGTGTCGCCGGCTTTTACCACAGTATGGTCGCTAATCGGCATGCCGTTAACCCACAGACTGAGGCCGCCAGATTTATTTACCAGGGTGAGTTTGTCATGCTCGTTAATCAACTCTGCATGAAACTCGGCAATACCCACGTTGTCAACCATGAGGCTGTTGCTTGCGTTGTGACCAATCGTAAACACCTTGTCGACCAGCCAAACGGCCTCTCGGCGCCTGTCTTTGAATTGAAGCTTAAGCATGATGTCCTGGTTTCTTTCCTGAAACACTCCCAATGTTAGAGAGTAAGGTATACAGTTTGTTCGCTCATTGTGTCGGGAATCAACCTGGCAGATAGATCTGGCAAAGAATGCCCAACGCTGTTTTTTCGAACGGCTAATCAATCAGTATAGACAGAACTTCAAATCATACTAATTCTTTGGTCTGCGTGAAGATAGCGAAACAGGGTTCGGGAAACAAGATTCGGCCGTTGGCAAAAAAACAGAGGCGGCAGCTTTGAATTATTCGCTTATAATTCAGTTATTCATGCTTAAATGCCAAGCGTACCCTTGAACGTAACCCCTTATCGAATTCATTACAGGTAATCTGAATTTTCTTATGCTCGAATCAAAGACAGTCAGTCACACAGGGTGCGTCCGGGAAATCAATGAAGATAGCTATGTTGAAGATCTTGGGCATGGCCTGTGGGTCGTGGCGGACGGCGTCGGTGGCAATGGTAATGGTGAGGTAGCCAGCCAGATGGCTGTGCAGGCCGTAGAAAGAGCGCTGCGGCAAGGCAGCTCGCTGGTCGAAGCCATAAAGCATGCCAATAATGTGCTGGTAGATGCGGCAGAAGAAAACGCTGAACTGACTGGAATGGCGACCACCGTGATTGCCTGCAGATTCGAGGCGGGACACTACGAGTTGTCCTGGGTAGGAGATAGTCGGGCCTATCTGATCAATGCCGGAGGTATGGTTCAACTGACCTCTGATCACAACATGGCGAATGATTTGTATGAGCGGGGGGAAATCAGCTCGGAGCAGCGTGAATCACACAAGGGGCAGCATGAGCTGACGCAGGCGCTCGGGCAGCTATCCTTGAGCCGGATTCCCAATAACTTGGGGGAGTTGCATGACGGAGATTGCCTGCTGTTGTGCACTGATGGCCTTTCGGGAGTGCTTTCGGGGCCGGAGATATGCGGGATCGTGCAGTCAGGAGTGCCGCTAGACAACATGGCGGAACAGCTCATGGAGCGCGTGATCGAGGCGGGAGCACCGGATAATGTCACCTTTTCCCTGATTCGTTATTATCAGGATGAGACGCCTATTTCGAAGGCTGATTTCGGCAGTGCTTCGCATCGTTTGCCTTTTGATCGCCGGCCCTATGAAGAAAACTGCAAGCGGCGCCCGATCCTGCTGCTACTCATTCTGATATCCCTGATATACCTGTTTTTTATTCTTTAAGGACTTTTACCAGATGGGTTCCGATACACCATGAAGGAAGGGCGTTACGAGTACCAGGAGAAAATTGGTGAAGGCGGCATGGCGACCGTCTACAAAGGGCTACAGCGTTCTCTGAACAGACCGGTAGCGATCAAGGTGCTGGACGGTAAGCTTTCGGATAACCCCTCTCTCAAGAAGCGCTTCAAGCGTGAATCGCTGATTATTGCACGCCTTAATCATCCCAACATTATTCACGTGATTGACCGGGGCATGACCAGCAAGGGTCGGCCTGTCTTTATCATGGAGTTTGTGGAGGGGACAAATCTGGCCGATGCCATTTATCAGAACCTGTATGACTTCAATACCAAGGTCGACCTCACGATTCAGATTTGCAAGGGTGTCGCTTATGCCCACAAGCTGGATGTGATTCACCGGGATATCAAGCCGGCCAATGTGATTGTTGATCCGGAAGGGCACGCGCGTCTGCTCGATTTCGGGATCGCCTCGTTTTTTGAAAAAGACGGGGATAATCCGGAAGAAAACAAGTTGATACTGGGAACGGAAGCCTACATGGCACCCGAGGCGCACAAGGGCGTTTCGGCAACTACCAGGCAAAGTGATATTTATTCGCTTGGTGTGGTGATGTTTGAGCTGTTTACGGGCCATCTTCCCGGCGCATCACCGGTCTCTGAGTTGGCCTCTGATCCGGACATGTCGCAGGCACTGTCAGAGATCATTCTGCGCTGTATGGAAAAAGATCCGGGCAGGCGGCCCGCATCTGTCGAAGATGTCAAAACCCAGTTACTTTTGGCTATGCAGGGCCAGCACATTGCAGAGGAGCAGGCGAGCCGCGCGGACGAAGGCATGGCCTCGGTCAGCAGTAAATTCGGTTTGCTGGATGTCATGCGCGAGGATCGTCATGGCGCGGCCTATCTGTATGAGGACAAGATTTCTCATAATCTTCTGGTCATCAAAAAACTCAGGGATACCGATCTAGGCTTCAGGGAAGCCAAAATGCTGACCACGCTGAAAAGCCCAAACCTGGTCAACATTCTCGGGGCGTCCAAGAATGCCAATGTTTTCATTGTTGTGATGGACTATGTGGCGGGTGGCAGTCTTCAGGATCGCTTGATTCAGCCAATGCAGATGTCGAACTTTGTACCTCTGGCGATTCAGATCGCCAAGGGAATTGCCTTTGCGCATCAGAATCGTATCTGCCACGGCAATCTGCGGCCCAGTAACGTACTGCTGACATCAAACATGCAGGTCAAGCTTTCAGATTTTGGTCTCGATGAGCACTATCGACTCAAGTCTGATGATCGCAACTGGTATGGAGATCCTCGCAAAGCGCGTGATGAGCTGGCCGACATCTTTTCCATGGGAGCGATCTTTTATCACTGCCTTACCGGGATGCCCCCGGCCTTCAAAGAGGGGCAGCTCAAGCGTTCCAAATACTTTCTTGATCAGAACGAAGAGTTAAGAGTGCTGATTGAGCGAATGTTAGCGAAAGATGTTGATATGCGCCCTCAGAGTGCTGAGGCCGTGGTTTCTGAATTGCTGCCATTTATTGAAGATTTGAAAACGGAAGAAAAAACGCTGGTGGCGCCCAAGCCCCAAATACGCACTAAAACAGTGGTGGAATACCGGCACAAAAAAGGTCTGGCTGTTGGCTTGGGAATTATTCTTGTGGCCTCGCTTTGTCTCAATGGCCTGTTATTGAGTGACAACAGCGAAGAGGTCAGAACGGCAGTGATCAATTCCTATCAGGAACTGATCGGACTACTTTCCTTACGCTAGCCTACGCCGGTGGCAGTGACTGGATCGGGTTTCCGGTATAGGAGCGCCGTTTCGCAGTGCCTTTAAAAGACTGGTAAAGCACGTAAACAAAACCGCTGATAAACAAAGCCGAAATGCTGATTAACAACAGGTTCTGCAGCACCTGTTCGGTGCTGAGGAGCTCGTGTGTGCCCAGATGTGAGGCGCGCTCCAGCAGCAAGTAAAAGCACACGCCGATACCAATGATTGCCGTGAACATCTGGCTGGCGATGATGGCCAGCGTTGGGATCGTGTCGTGGAAGCTGCATTTCTGGCAGACATAATGTTCCGTATATTCCGGTTCGCCTTCTTCGATGGCCGGAATCATGGTGCCACGCTGGCATTTGATACAGGTATAGGGGGAGTGCCTGATGTTCAGGGCGGGAGTCGCAATGTCTTGTGGGTTGATCTGCATGCGGTTGACCTCTTTGGGTGTCAAAGCTGCCGATTTCCTTCAAATTACAACAAGAGAAGAATCTGGAGCACCAAATGACCTAAAAGTAAGCACTTATCGCGCCATTTGGCAAATATATGACGTTAGGGGCTTATTATCTTTGTTTACCTTATTTTAATTTTTTGATTTACCTTTTATCATGACAGCCTTCAAATAGTTCGCGTGATGCGCGACATAAACTACACAAATAAATAAGTCGATAAGCAATAAGAAAATCCATCCACTCCAAATGTACAGGGCATATGACACCACTATGACTTCCTTGAATAATGTCAAGCTTCCACTAGAGCAGGTATATCGTTGGGAAAAAGCAAAGGCCGACGACATTTTTTTAACACAACCCATGGGCAACGGGGTTGTTCAGGAGTACACATGGAATCGTGCTGTCGGGGAGGCACGGCGCATGGCCAGCTACCTGAAGTCCCTGAACCTTCCGCCGAAAAGTCGCATTGCCCTGTTGTCAAAAAACTGCGCCCACTGGATTATGTCAGATCTGGCTATCTGGATGGCCGGTCATGTGACGGTGCCGCTGTACCCAACGCTGAATGCTGAAACGGTCAGTTATATCCTGGAGCACAGTGAATCCAGTTTATTATTTGTCGGAAAACTAGACGACTGGGATATGATGAAGCCGGGTGTGCCGGAAGATATGCCGTGCATTTCATTTCCTCTGAGCCCCGAGAATGATTATCTGACCTGGGACAATATCGTTGCTGAAAACGCGCCGCTGCAGGAAGACACCGTACGCGATCCTGAAGAATTGGCCACCATTGTCTATACCTCCGGGAGTACTGGTAAGCCAAAGGGTGTGATGCTCTCGTTTTATGCGATGGGTGTGGCGGCTAGCGGAGTCGCTTCGGCATTGGACATGTACGCGAGCGATCGTATGCTTTCCTATTTGCCTCTGGCGCACGTGTTTGAGCGTTATGCGGTGGAACAGGCCGCTTTGCATATCGGTTTTCAGCTGTTTTTTGCGGAAGCGCTCGACACCTTTGTCGAAGATTTGCGCCGTGCGCGCCCAACAGTTTTTGTTTCGGTGCCAAGACTCTGGTCGAAGTTCCAGTTGGGCATCTTCAAGAAAATGCCTCCGGAGAAAATTGACCGCCTGTTGAAGATTCCGTTGATCAATCGAGTCATCAAGAAGAAAATTCTGACCGGTCTGGGCCTCGAACATTGCCGCTTCGCGGGCAGTGGTTCTGCACCTTTGTCGGCCGATATCATTCATTGGTATCGCAACCTGGGTCTTGAACTTCTGGAAGGCTATGGCATGTCCGAGAATTTTGCCTATTCGCATATCTCCTTCCCGGGGCGTTCCAAGGTCGGTTATGTGGGTGAGCCGCTTCCGGGTGTTGAGCATCGCATTTCAGAGATTGGTGAAATCGAAGTGAAAAGCCCGGCGAACATGATGGGCTACTACAAGGACGAAGAGAAAACCAAAGAAAGTTTCACCGAAGACGGCTTCCTGTTAACCGGTGACAAAGGTGAGATCGATAGTGAAGGGCGTCTGAAAATTACCGGGCGTATCAAGGAGATCTTCAAGACCAGTAAGGGCAAGTATGTGGCCCCCGCGCCAATCGAGAACAAAATCGTCAGCCATAACTCCATTGAAATGGTTTGTGTTGCGGGAGCGGAATGCCCTCAACCCCATGCTCTGATTCAGCTGTCCGAAGACGCAATGCCAAAACGCGATGATCCGGAATTCCGCAAGGAGCTGGAGCAGTCACTCGGAGAAGTGATGAAAACGGTGAATGATTCGGTTGATCCGCACGAAGCATTGCAGTTTATGGTGATTGTGAAAGATGTGTGGGGGATCGAAAACGAATTCCTGACACCGACCATGAAGATCAAGCGAAATGTGATCGAAGATGTCTACAAGCCCCACATAGATGGCTGGTATGCCAGCAAGCAGAAAATTATCTGGGAATAAGTGGCAGTATTATCGACGATAAAAAAAGAGGGCCTTAGCCCTCTTTTTTTATGCCTTGCTCTGGATGCTCTTGTTCAGTAACAGTACCGGAATCAGCCCTACCAGAACGATGACTAATGCCGACAACGCGCTTTGTTCCAGGAGTTCGTCGGAAGCATATTGATACACCTGCGTTGCCAGGGTTTCGAAATTGAAGGGGCGCAGTATTAATGTCGCCGGGAGTTCCTTCATGCAGTCGACAAAGACCACAAGCATGGCTGTCAGGGCTCCGCGCCTGATCATCGGGAGATGCACGCGCACCAGTGTACTGAAATAGCTGTGTCCCAGTGAGCGCGAGGCCATATCCATGCTGGGGGTGACCTTGTCCAGGCTGGATTCAACAGCACCTGAAGCTACGGCCAGGAAGCGCACCAGATAGGCAAACAACACAGCGAACGCCGTACCGCTCAGAATCAGTCCGGTAGAAACACCGAGGTATTCACGTGCCAGTGCGTCAACTTGATTGTCCAGCCAGGCAAAGGGGACGATGATGCCGATAGCCAGTACCGCACCGGGCACGGCATATCCGAGACTGGAAAAGCGAATGGCTGCGTTGCTGAGTGCGTGGCGGTTCAGGCGTTTGCTGTAGGCCAGTAACGTGCCCAGTATTAACGTCAAAACCGCTGCCAGCGCAGACAAACTGAAGCTGTTAAAGGCATAGCTGAGAAAGCTTTGGCTCCAGCTTTGTTCGAAATAGCGGACGGCATAGTTCAGTAGCACCAGAAATGGAATCACAAAGCCAAGCACAACCGGCAGCGCGGTGGCTATCGTGGCCAGCCACGCGCGCTTGCCCTGCAGTCTGGTGGCAGGAATCGGAGCGCCCTGATGCCGTGTGTTGTATTGCTTCTGACGCCGACGAGAGTAGCGCTCCAGTGATACCAGCAGAATGACAACGATCACCATGACACTGGCGATCTGTGCAGCGCCGCCCAAATTGCCCATATTAAGCCAAGTGTCATAGAGCCCGGCTGTCAGGGTTTGGACTGCGAAGTAGTCCACGGTACCGAAGTCGTTCAGGGTCTCCATCAATACCAGCGCCATTCCAACGGCAATGGCCGGTCGGGCGATGGGCAGAGAGACACGCAGGAAAAAACCTAAGGGACTTACTCCCAGACTGCGGGAGACCTGATAAAGGCTTAAGGACTGCTCCATAAAAGCGGAACGGGCCAGCATGTAGACATAAGGATAGAGCGCCAGAGACATTACGCTGATAGCGCCGCCCATGCTTCTCACTTCCGGAAACCAGTAGTCCTGAGCTGTTTCCCAGCCAAAAATCTCACGCAGTGCGATTTGTACCGGCCCGGCATACTCCAGTAAATCCGTATAGACATAGGCCACGACATAAGCAGGGACCGCAAAAGGCAATAGCAAGGCCCAGCTCAACCAGCGTTTTCCCGGGAAGTCATACATGGCGATTAGCCAGGCTGCCCCGGTACCGATAAGGAACGTGAGAGCAACAACGCCGGTCATCAGCAGGAAGGTACTTTCCAGGTAATGCGGCAGTACCGTAGCGGCGAGGTGTGTCCAGGCGTTTTCTTCCGGGAACAATGCGAGGTATACCACTGAAAGTACGGGCAGACCAATCAGAACGGCGATGCCGATGGACGAAAGCATCCAGGGTTTTTCATGTGCTTGCACTGAAGCAAAAAACATCAGCAATACCCGTAACACAAAAAGCGCCACGAAGGCGCTTTGTTGAAAAAGAGTCGAAACTTACTCGTCAAATGCAACTTTGTCGACCAGCTGCGCAGCTGTTTTACGCAGGCTCGCGATTTTGGCCAAAGACAGTTCGTCTGACTTGAAGTCTCCCCATGATTGTACCAGGCCACTTGGTTCGACCTTTGGATTGACCGGGTACTCAAAGTTTTGTTCGGCATAGATTTTTTGCGCCAGTTCCTGTGTCAGGAACTCCATCAATTTAATGGCGTTTTCCTTGTTGGGAGCACTTTGGGTTAGAGCCATGCCGGAGATATTGACGTGTGTGCCGCGGTCACCCTGATTCGGGAAGGTCAGATGAACTGCATCTGCCCAGATAGACTGTTCTTCGTCATTCAGCATTTTTCCGAAGTAGTAGTTGTTGCCCAGCGAAAGGTCGCAAACGCCTTCCTTGATTGCTTTGACCTGCGCACGGTCATTCCCTTGCGGTTTGCGAGCAAGGTTGGCTTTGACGCCACGCAGCCACTGCTCGGCTTCGGCTTCGCCGTGATGTGCAATCATGGAAGCAATCAATGCCAGGTTGTAGGGGTGCTTACCACTACGCGTGCAGATACGGCCTTTCCATTCCGGCTTGGCCAGGTCTTCGTAACGTTGAATCAGATTCAGATCTGCCCGCTCTTTTGAAACGTAAACGGATCGCGTACGCGTGGTCAGGCCAAACCAGTGTTGCTCAGGGTCCCGGTACTGCGCCGGAATGTTTGCAGAAAGTACCTTCGAGTCTACGGCTTGTGTGGCGCCCTTATCCTTGACTTCCTGCAAGCGCCCGATGTCAACAGTGAAAACCAGGTCAGCAGGCGAGTTTTTGCCTTCACGGGCAAGACGTTCGGCCAGGCCTTTTTTTGCAAATACGACTTTGACCTCAATACCGGTTTCATTGGTGAATGCATCAAACAGGGGTTTGATCAAAAAGGGCTGGCGGTACGAATAAACGTTGACCTCTTCGGCCTGCACGGATGTGCAGGCCATAACCAGAGTAACCAGAAGCGCGTAAGCGGTTTTGCCCTTAAAGGAGGGGGTGAAAGCCTTGAGGCCGGATTTGAAGCACAGGTTCATAGCAGTGTTTTCCTCGAAATCATTTGAATAATTAGTCGGGCGTCTCTAACTTGGCCGCCTCGAATGAAAAGCAGTATATCGTAATGAAAATAATTCTCAATAAGTTTAAGGTTTCTGTCAACCGGAACTTTTCTTTTCGTCGTTTGACCACACGAAGCGCTGTTCTATGCTTTCTGAATGACGCACAATTCAGACAAGCGGCGCTCACTTCCATGACACCGCAACCTTTATTAGTTGGCCCTTGGGTCTTTCACAACAGGTTATTCACTTGCTCACTGTTTGTATGAGATGTCTGCGCATTGCTGCTGTAGCGCTGATTCTATCTGCTTGTGCGACATCGGATTACGTGACGCACTATGGGATTTTTGAGGCTGAAAACTCGGCGGGTGAAGTGCGCCTGTTTCGTGTTTATTGGCAAACGGTGCGCGATCAGGGTTGGTCCGGCGACCGCTACCGGGCATTTCCGCTAGTGCTGGAAACGCAATGTAGTGAGCGGGATCTGCGTTTTTACGATGCCAGTTTTGGCAGCGGACGGCGTTGTCTGGATACGGAAGAAGATGGCATTCATTTTTGTGCCCGGAGCCGGACTGACGAAGACCGGCGAGGCAGGGCACTGCCGGACCGCGCTCTGTGCGGCGTCGTGACGGATCGTAATGGCGCTAAAGATATTCTGTCATTGGAAGGTGAGATACTGATTACCCTGGATTGTCGGCCGAAACAGACAGAGAAAATTGTGGCCAGTGAAAAGGTGAACACGGATTTTCTGATGGGGTCATCGATTCCCTATATCGTGTCGACCAAAATCGTAAAAGGGCAGGATATAGACAAAATCCTTCCGGCCGTTTCCAACCACTCCTCCATTTGTGATCCCGATTACTAGTGATTCATTGAAACGCTATGCATTGACTCAAAACTGTATGTGGTTATCCCCACCTCTGTGATAGAGGTCTCAGTCGGTTACAAAGCAATAAAAATCAGCTCCTTAGACCCTGTCGCCGGATTACGGCACCTTACAAAAGCTGTACATGATGTGGTGGTTTTCATATCAATCTCGGCGAAACTATACAGACCGGAAATTGTAAAAAATTTTGATAGGTCAATTGAGCGATGTCGACACAGCGAGTGAAAATAGAAGTGAATGCCCTGAGGGAGGGGATGTTCGTTGCTGATCTTGATCGACCCTGGCACGAAACACCCTTTCCCTTGCAGGGCTTTTATATTCGTCAGGATGATGACGTCAAGGCATTGGCGGACTATTGCAAGCATGTTTTTGTGGATGCCAAAAAGCAGAAGGTTCCCGCAGCCTATGCCAATCACGCCGCATTTAATCCGGAGCACCGGCCTGAAAGGCGCGTGCAGGAAGAGCCTGGCCAGATCCTGAAATTGCCTCCCTTGAAAATCAAATCTCCGCAGGTCTATCAGGTGTCTGCGCCCATTCGAAAAGAAGTATCACGTGCGGCCAGGCTGCACCGTCATGTCTATGAAGCAATTGAGAATGTCTTTTCGGGGCTGGAAGTGGGTGGTGTGGTGTCACTGCAGGAAACCGAATCCGTCGCTGATGGCATGGTGGAAAGCATTATCCGCAATCCGGATGCGCTGGTCTGGCTGGCAAAAATGAATGAAGAAGATGCCTACAGTTATCGGCATAGCGTCAATGCTTCGATCTGGGCGCTCGTGTTCGGGCGTCATCTCGGGCTGGACAAGAAGAAACTGAAGCTTCTCGCAATGGGCGTACTGCTGTCGCATATCGGCAAGGTCAAGCTGCGTCCGGAGCTGCTGGAGCGCGAATATGATCTGTCTGATGCCGAGCTTGAAGAGTACAAAACGTATGTTAATCACAGTGTTGAGATGCTGAAGACGATTGATAATCTACCCTCGGGTGTACCCGCGATCGTGCAGTTTCACCGCGAGCGGCACAACGGTACCGGCTTCCCGGCGGGTGTGACCGGGGATCGTATCCCGCTGTTGGCCAAAATTGCGGGGCTGGTTGACTATTATCAGAGCCTGATTACCCCGCGCCAGAAGAATCTGGGTCAATCCCCACTTGAGGCGGTCTCAACGATATACGAGTTGCGCAACATCGCTTTCCAGAAAGATCTGGTGGAGAAGTTTATCGAAGCGGTTGGGGTCTACCCGACAGGTACGCTCGTTGAACTCAATTCTGCCGAGGTTGGTATTGTAACCGGCCATAACATGGAGCGACGCCTGTTGCCGAAGGTCATGATTGTGCTGGACGCTAACAAACAACCGTTGAAAACGGGCAAGTTGGTGGATCTCCTTGAGTATAATCAGGGCAAGCCCGAACAGCATTGTCTGTATATTCGTGACAGCCTTCCGAAGGGGGCTTACGATATTGATGAGATGGAATACCTGCTTACCGGAGCCAAATCCAAATGGAGCTGGACGCATTTGAAAGGAGCCTTGGCCGGATGAGCGCCAGGTAAACCGATTGCGATCGCGAACGTTGGGCCATTCAGTGCTCAACCAGCCCCGATTTCTATTGTAGGGCTCTGCAATTAAAACCAATTTCATCTCAAGCTAGTCAGCCGGTCTCGTTACCGGCTTTGCTATTTGCTTCAGTCCTCTCTTGAAAAAAACGGTTTTGCCTCAAACTAGTGGGGTTAGCATCACGCACGGTTTTGACAGCCAACGCTCTCAACAAGAGATCTACTCATCATGACTCCCGCATTACAGATCCGGAATCTCAAAAAAACTTATGACAATGGTTTTGAAGCGCTGAAGGGTATTGATCTCAGTGTTGAACAAGGTGATTTCTATGCCTTGCTCGGGCCCAATGGCGCAGGCAAATCCACCACGCTTGGTATTGTGTCCTCTCTCGTCAACAAGACCTCCGGCGAGGTATCCATTTTCGGATATGACCTGAGTCGCGACTTGGTAAGGGCCAAGTCATGTCTCGGCGTAGTACCTCAGGAAATTAATTTCAACCAGTTTGAAAAGGTGCGCGACATATTGGTGACCCAGGGCGGTTACTACGGTATTGCTGCCGCTGAAGCCGGAGAAACCGCAGACTTTTATCTGAAAAAACTCGGACTGTGGGACAAGCGTGACGAGGCTGCACGTATGTTGTCCGGTGGCATGAAGCGGCGCTTAATGATCGCCAGGGCGCTCATTCACAAGCCCAGGCTTCTGATTCTTGATGAACCAACGGCCGGTGTCGATATTGAGTTGCGTCGTTCGATGTGGCAGTTCCTGCGAGAAATTAACGCCCAGGGCACCACTATCATACTGACAACGCATTATCTGGAAGAGGCCGAAGCGCTCTGTCGCAATATCGGCATCATCGATAAGGGAAGCATCCTGGCCAATACCAGCAAGCAGGACCTGCTGCGTCAGCTTCACACCGAAACGTTTATCCTGGATACAGACTATAGCGGAAGCGACGACCCGGAAATGGAGGGGTTCTCGGCGCGCTGCATGGGGGAGGGAAGCCTGGAAGTGGATGTCGACAAATCACAATCCATCAATACCCTGTTCAAGGCCCTGGACCAGCGCGGTATTACCGTCGCCAGCTTTCGCGCCAAGGCCAATCGGCTTGAGGAATTGTTCCTGACACTGGTCGAAAGTGGTCTGAACGCGCCAGAGAATGACCACAAAGGAGTGGCACAGTCATGACCATTGCCCAGATCTGGATTGCCTTTACCACTATTCTGGTCAAGGAAGTGCGCCGCTTTACGCGAATTTGGGCGCAAACCATGTTGCCTCCGGCCATTACCATGGCGCTGTATTTCGTGATTTTCGGTAATCTGATTGGCCCGCGTATCGGCGAGATGGGTGGATACAATTACATGGACTTCATTGTGCCCGGCCTGATCATGATGTCTGTGATCACGAATTCCTATGCCAATGTGGTGTCTTCGTTCTTCGGGATGAAATTTCAGCGCAGTATCGAGGAAATACTGGTATCGCCTGTGCCCAATTCGATTGTATTGTTGGGTTATGTCGCAGGTGGCGTCGCGCGTGGTTTGGCCGTGGGCTTCATCGTCACACTGCTGTCGCTTGGATTCACCGATCTGCAGGTGCATCATATTGGTGTCACGGCGACGATGGTGCTGTTGACGGCCGTTGTGTTTTCCTTGGGAGGTTTTATCAATGCCGTCTATGCCACCAAGTTTGATGATATTTCCATTGTTCCCACTTTTGTGTTGACGCCCTTGACCTATCTCGGCGGTGTATTTTACAGCATTAGCCTGTTGCCTGAGTTTTGGCAGGGGGTGTCCAAGATCAATCCGATTCTCTATATGGTGAATGCCTTCCGCTATGGCATTCTTGGGGTGAGCGATGTGGATATTCGTGTCTCTTATGGCATGGTCATGATCTTCATTGTTTTGCTGTTCTCGTTTTCGCTGTATCTCTTGAACAGAGGCAAGGGGATCAGATCATGAGTGCTACCGGATCAGTTTTGCCATGTATTGCTGGCCGGCACATCCGGTTCGGGTAGCCAGGGTTTAAAGGCGTATGACTGACATCGAAAACAGCGGGCTCGGGAAAGCGACCCGTTATGACAGTGACTATGATCCGGGCCTGCTGTATCCCATTCCCCGCGCGGGGAACCGTGCGACCCTGCGCTCAGGGAATCAGGCGTTTGCAGGTCAGGACTGGTGGACCTGCTATGAACTTTCCTGGCTGGAGCCCGGTGGCAGACCGCGTGTGGCACTTGCACACTTTCGAATTCCGGCGGATTCCGAATGCCTGATTGAGTCGAAGTCCTTCAAGCTCTACCTGAATTCCCTTAATCACCTCGAGATTACAAACGAAGCAGCACTGAAGGCTTTATTGGTGAAAGATCTGTCTGACGCCGCCGGTGGGCCGGTTGTGGTCGAATTGGGTGATATGACCGATGGGGCATTTCCTGTCGCTACCGCTTCGCTGGCGTCGCACTGTATCGACGATATTCCCTGCGATGACCGTCATTTCGTGTATCAGCCGGATGCCGGGCTGTTGCACTGCAATATCGACCGTCCGGTGCATCAGGTTATCCATTCGAATCTATTGCGCAGCAATTGCCCGGTGACCGGTCAGCCGGACTGGGCATCTCTGTTCATTGAGTATCGCGGGCCGCAAATAGATGAGGAATCGCTGCTGCGATACATTATCTCCTATCGCAATTGCCAGGATTTTCATGAGCATTGTGTGGAGCAGATTTTTTGTGATCTGATGGCGCAGTGTCAGTGCCAGTCGTTGTCAGTGTATGCAAGGTATACAAGGCGTGGTGGACTGGATATCAATCCTTATCGGGCCACACCGGATCTGGGTGAACAGGCGCCTTTTGTACGCACCGTTCGGCAATAAGGGGCTGGCCATTACCCTGATGCAGATTGAAAGGGTTTATCTGTCCTTGAGCTTGTCTGCGGCGCGTTCCAGTGCACGGACGACGAGTTCTTTTTCGTCAGCATTGACCTTGTCTGTGTCGAGATACAGCGCGAACCCGCCTGTTTCGTGTTCGATAAAGCTCTGACCTGCACCGATGTCTCGCCGGAAATCCACGATCTGATAAATCGGAATTGGCCGGGCAAAGCCTTTTACTGTGATTTCGCCCTTGTCCCGACACATCACTTTGTCTTTAACCAGTGAAAAGGTTTCGTAGGAAATCAGAATTTCGCCGGGTTCGGCCAGAGATTCCAGCCTGGAAGCAAGATTTACTTCCTTCCCGATAATGGTGTAATCCATGCGATTTTCTGCACCAAAGTTACCAACAGTGCTGTAGCCGGTACTGATGCCGATGCGGATCTGTAAGGGCGTTTTGATGCCCTGGCTTTGCCATTTCTGACGCAGAATTTTCATGTGTTTGCGCATATCAATCGCCATGGCGACGCAGGACAGAGTGTCTTCTTTCACGCCTCGGCTGGTCGGGTCGCCAAAAAAGATCATGATTGAATCCCCGACAAATTTGTCAATGGTGCCGCCGTATTTAAGCGCAATCTGGGACATCTCGTTAAAGTAGTTGTTGAGCAGCTCCGTCAGCCCTTCAGGTTCCATTTCCTCAGCCAGTTCCGTAAAACCTTTGATATCCGAGAAAAAGATCGTCAGTTTCTTGCGTTGTGTTTCAAGGCGAACATCACGTTCGCCAGTGAAAATGGATTGCCATACCTGGGGGGAAAGGTACTTTGCCAGTTTGTGGGACAGCGAGATCGATTGCTCTCGCTGGTGTTGAATCTGTGACTTGGCTTTGACCAGAGCCTTGGCTTGCTGGTGCGTATAATAGGCGGTAACGGAAACATAAAAGCCGGCACCAATTCCGGCGACAATACTGACCAGAGGCGGCGTGTCAGGCGCGAACTGCAGGCCAAAAACAAGTGACGAAATAATCAGCGAGATTACCAGTACGAAGTTGCCGAGTATCCAGACACGCATTCCGCCGACAATAATAAAACTGAAACTCACCATGAGTACGGAGAAAATGGTGGGAACCAGGCTGAAGTCAATCAATACAAGACTCATGCCTGCAATCGCCCCGTCGATCAGCAGGGTGTTTTCTCTGGCCGCTGAACTTTGGTTGAGTTTCAGGTGGCGAATAATAAAATAGAGCAGGTGGGGCCACAGCATGGCGGCGGGAACAAACCAGATCAGGGACTGACTGAAATGACCCTCGACGATACCGACGATGAAGGTAATGCTGGACGTCAGGTAAGCCAGTACTCGCCCGTTGTAGGCGGGCATGACCGACGGCGTCGGGTCTGCCGCACCGGCAAGAATCTTTGTACTAATCATATAATAGCTGCCGGCCAGCGGAGACTGGCCACAAACGTTTTTTATCGCTGTTTAGTGTTCTGGCCATGCGGGAGATCCGTTATGATGGCCTGAATCGCTCTTCCAATATCGGGAAGGGTGTCTTATAAAGTGGACGGCTTAGACTAACAACTATCGAGTCACTGGGCAATTGTTAACGCGGCTTTACATAAACACTTTGCCTGAATACAAAGTACGCAGAATGAGGATGTTATGGCGTCACCTATGATCGAACAAATTCAGCAGCGAGTATCAACACCCCGTCTTTGCGAGCCGGCACCGGACTCCAAACTGTTGCAGGAAATATATCGTTGTGCACTGCGCGCGCCCGACCACAAGGTGCTCAGGCCCTGGCGTTACCTTGTTATAGAAGGGGATGCCCGGGCTCGTCTGGGTGAGCTGTTCTGTCAGTGTGCCGAAAAGAAAGATGGACCATTGACGCTGGAACAACGCGAAAAGCTGAAAAACAAGCCTTTGCGCGCGCCACTGATTCTGATCGGCATATCCACCAATCAGGATCACCCCAAAGTACCGGTATTCGAGCAGCAGGTGTCCTGCGGCGTCGGTATTGGCTACATGCTTTTGGCACTGCAGAGCCTGGGTTTTGCCGGTATGTGGAGAACGGGAGCGATGGCCGAGAATGTGCATCTCAAGGCGGCGTTGGACATTTCGGAAAGCGAAACGATTGTAGGCTTCCTTTATGTGGGGTCGCCGGTGGGTGAACCTAAGAAAATCGCTGATATTGATCCACGTGACTATTTCACTTTGTGGCCCTAGCGGGCCAGCGCTCAAGGCTTACCATTACTCTCGGTGATACTGCGGGGCCGGATTCAGCCAGACGCCCCGTTTTTCCGAAACCTGCCAAGCCTTTCCTCTCTGGAAATTCCTTGCCGTCAATGTGCGGCGCATAAAATTCCAAGTCATTGATAATAAAGAAAAAGAAATTTGGCATTGGTATTGCTTAATACCTTTCAGAAATCTTATGGCGTCTGTAACGCGTTTCAAGGTGGCTGTCCTGTGACAGTGTTGGAAGCGCTCAGGTGCAGTAAATTAGTGGAGCAATTAATGAGCATATCGTTTGATCGAGCGCTTGGTATTCACCCTCAGGCTCTGGAGCTGAGGGAGAAGCGGGCGGAAGTCTTGGCAAACAATCTGGCCAATGCCGACACTCCGGGATTCAAGGCGCGGGATTTTGATTTCAAGCAGATGTTGGGATTGCAGATGGACAACCAGCTAAAAATGGCCGCCACAGACGGAAAACATTTGCCGCCTATGGAAGAGGTGCAGGGGGATGACCTGAAATATCGTGTACCGATGCAGGCAAGTCTGGATGGTAATACGGTCGATACCCAGCAGGAAGTTGCGGAATTTACCAAGAACGTTCTGGATTTTCAGGCGAGTTTTCAGTTGTTGAATGGCAAATTCAAGTCTTTGTCGAAAGTATTGAGAGGTGAATAGAGATGTCGCTTGATCGGATTTTTGATATCGCGGGCAGCGGCATGTCCGCCCAGTCGATTCGCTTAAATACCACCGCCAGTAATATGGCCAATGCCAATAGCGCTGCCAGCAGCGAAGAAGACGTATATCGGGCCAAAAAGCCAGTCTTTGCAGCCGTACAACAAGATGTGATGAATCAGCTGGACCGCTCGCTGAATGGTTATCCGGAAGCGTCGGAAGGGGTTCAGGTGCGTGACATTGTCGAGAGTGATGCGCCCTTGGCTTTGCGCTATGAACCGCACCACCCGCTTGCCAATGAGGAAGGGTATGTCACCTACCCGAACGTGAATGTGGTTGAGGAGATGGCGGATATGCTGTCGGCTTCTCGGAGTTTTCAGACCAATGTAGATGTGATGAACGCGGCCAAGACCATGATGCAGCGTGTACTGACTTTGGGCCAATAGCGCGGTTGCTTAAACAGGTAGCGAAATAATGACGACGATAAATACCAGCCAAACGACGGATGTTCTTGCGGATTACCGTTGGGAGAACACCAAGGCCACCGAGAAGAAGGAGGAGCTGGGGCGTAATGAGTTCATGGAGCTGATGATCGCCCAGCTGGAAAACCAGAGCCCGCTCGATCCGCAGGACAATGGTGCCTTTATTTCACAGTTGGCCGAGTTCAGTGCGCTCGAAGAGATGCAGACACTCAACTCAACTGTCAACAATTTCTCGACGCAGTTCCAGTCCAGTCAGGCTTTGCAGGCCTCGGCCATGGTCGGTCGCAGCGTTCTGGTGCCGGGCACGGAAGCGCCATTGTCTCCTTCCGGAACAATCGAGGGCGTTGTCGAGATCCCATCCAGCACCAGCTCCTTGCGCATTAGCATATTGAACGGTTCCGGTGAGCTGGTGAACGAATTCAATCTCGGCCAGCAGGCTGCCGGTGCGATTCCTTTTATCTGGGACGGTACCAACGCTGAAGGGGAGTTAATGCCATACGATGACTACACGATCAGGGCAGATATTAATGTCAGTGGCGAGACGCAGCAGGCGAGTACCTTGCTGTCGGCGAACGTAAACAGTGTTTCTATCGCGCAGACCGGTGACATTACCCTGAATCTGCAGGGACTTGGCGCTATTCCGCTCGAGAACGTCAGAGAAATTAACTAGTCCGGGGCAAGTATCCGGGCTTAAAAATGCAAGCGGGCGACCGCGAATTGATTAACACAAGCAAGATTCAGTAGAGGTGTACCATGACATTTAATGTAGCGTTGAGTGGATTACGAGCGTCAGCGACCGATCTGGAAGTGACCGGTAACAACATCGCAAACGCCAGCACCGTCGGATTCAAGCGGTCGCGTGCGGAATTTGGTGACATCTATTCAAACAGTTTCTTTGGCGGCGGAACCACCGACATTGGTGATGGTGTCACGGTGCAGAAGGTACGCCAGCTGCACAGTCAGGGCAACGTCAGTTTCACCGATAACGGGCTGGACATTGCGATTACCGGTAACGGCTATTTTGTCCTCGATGATGGTGGCGAGCGAAAGTTCTCCCGGGCAGGCCAATTCGGCGTGGATCGTGAGGGGTATCTGGTCAACAACACGGGTATGCGTGTTCAGGGCTTTCAGGCGGATGAAGCCGGTACCGTTTCCGGGGTTCTGGATAACCTGGTGGTGGAAACCAATGACCTGGCTCCGAGACAGACCACCAATGTAGGTACTTTACTGAACCTTGACTCTTCGGAACTGGTATTGAGCGAAAGTGGCGCAACCATCGATTCGGATGGCACTGCGATCGGTATTGCCACCGCCGGCACCAGTAATGGTTATGGTGCGCAAACGATTGATGTTACGTTGGCCGATGGCACCACAACCCAGCTGGTCACGTCGGCAAATGCCAGTGCTGGCGCTATCGCCTCCCAGTTTGGCGCGCTGACAGGCGTGGATGCAACAGCACGCACCCAGGCGACGATTCCTGCCGGTACCTTCACCAATACGGGAACGATGAACGTGACGGTCAACGGCATCAGCTTCCAGCCTACCGGAGCAACTGTGGCGGATCAGCTCGCAGATCTGGGTAATAAGATCAATTCCTCAGCACTGGTAGGTGTGACCGCGGTAATTGATGGTGGTGGTAACCTTCAGATTATCCAGAGTCAGGGTGGGGATCTGGTGTTCGGGTTTGCCGGAGGCGCAGGGGACAGTTACCAGATTGAGGGTACTGATTCACCAGTCACAACCCTCACCATGAACGGTGGTACACCGCAGGGTACTGTTGGTGGTGAGGTGACCTTTATTCTTGATGACGATGTCAGCTTTGCCAATGCTGCGGCGTCTACCGATATCGTGGCCAATTTCGTCGGCGCCCCCTTCGTGAACAACCAGTTTGATCCGGATGATCCGGGTACCTATAACCATGCCACTTCGACCACAATCTTTGACAGTCTGGGTAATTCCCATATTCTCAGCATGTTTTTTGTCAAGCAGGGGCTCAACGCCTCTACTCAGCCAAATACCTGGCAGATGCATGTGCAGATTGATGGTGAGGACGTCGGTGATCCCTTGATCGGGACGACGCCGTCGCGTGCGACCTACAATATCGTTTTCAACGAAGATGGCACGGTCAATGACACGCTGACAGATGAGGTGCTGATCTCCAACTGGGTACCACTGGATGCTGATGGCAACCCCAATGGTGCACTTGCACCGCAGAATGTAGTGAATGGCGGTAGTTTGCCGATTGATTTTCCCCCAACGAATTCAAACTTCGAAATTGATATTTCGGAGCTGACTCAATTTGGCAGTGCCTTTGCGGTCAACGACCTGAACCAGAATGGCTATACCACCGGTCGTCTGGTTGGGCTTGATGTGGATGCCGAGGGTGTCATTCTGTCCCGTTTCTCCAATGGTGAGTCCCAGGTCCTGGGTCAGGTAGCACTTGCCAACTTTAATGACGTTGAAGGGCTGGCACCGGTAGGCGATACCGTATGGGTGGGTACTTTTGCATCGGGGGATGCTGTAATCGGCGCGCCTGGCACAGCCTCTCTGGGAGTTTTAACGTCCTCGGCAGTGGAGCAGTCCAATGTGGACCTGTCCAACGAGCTGGTAAACCTGATTATTGCGCAGCGTAATTATCAGGCAAATTCCAAAACTATTGAGACAGCGGATACTATCCAGCAGACCATCCTGAATATCTAATGGAAGCGCGGTTGAAGTTTGCACTTTTCTCGCGGTCCGTGCCGCAGCAGTCGGGTTGTAGTTTGAGGTAGGTTAGAAATGGACAAGGCACTATATATTGCAATGAGTGGCGCCAAAGAAATGATGTTGGCGCAAACCACGCATGCCAATAATCTGGCCAATGTGAATACCACGGGTTTCAAGCATGACTTTGAGCAGGCTCGCAGTATGCAAGTGTTTGCAGAGCATCCGCATCATCCGACCCGTGCTTATGTCATGTCGGAGCGTCCGGGCACCAACTTTACGCAAGGGTCGTTGATTCAGACAGGTAATGCGCTGGATGTTGCCGTGAAAGGTGAGGGCTGGATTGCTGTTCAGACCGCCGATGGTTCCGAGGCATACACGCGTGCGGGCAATCTGCACGTGGATGTTAACGGGCAGGTGAGAACGGGTGCGGGTCTGCCGGTTTTGGGCAATGGCGGCTTATTGGTTGTCCCCCCCTCAACCACGGTTGAAATCGGTTCCGACGGAACCGTCTCGGTCTTGGCTCAGGGCGATGTTGCGCTGGCGCAGGTAGATCAGATAAAACTGGTCAATCCGCCCGTGGACCAACTTGAAAAACAGGAAGATGGGCTCGTACACCTGAAAGACGGCGAAGCGGCTGATCCGGATGGTCTTGTACGCTTGCATACCGGTTTTCTTGAAGGTTCCAATGTTAATTCAGTGCATGAAATGACTGAAATCCTTTCTCTGACCCGCCAGTACGAAATGCAGGTCAAAATGATGACCAATGCTCAGGAATTAAGTGAGTCATCGGCACGTTTGTTGCAATTCTCCTAGAAAGATCAAAAAGACCCTGAAAAGCGGCAGAAATTTGCTGCTTGATGCCGGTCGATTGATTCCTGATTGGTTGTACGTTTTGGGAGAGAAGCAATGCATTCGGCTTTATATGTCAGCAAAACAGGTCTTAGCGCACAAGATACCGCGTTAACGACCATTTCCAATAACCTGGCAAACGTCTCTACCGTGGGTTTTAAGCGGGATACGGCAGTGTTCCAGGATCTGTTATATCAGATTACGCGTGAACCGGGCGCAGCAACTTCCCAGGATTCGCAGTTACCCTCAGGCCTTCAATTGGGCACCGGCGTGCGCATTGCCGGTACGGCAAAACAATTTACCCAAGGTTCGATGCAAGTGACAGAGCGTGCTCTGGACGTGGCGGTAATGGGACGTGGCATGTTTCAGATTCTGATGCCGGACGGTTCGACCGCCTATACGCGTAATGGACAGTTTCAGGTAAATGCTGACGGAGAAGTGGTAACGGCAAATGGTTACCCGCTACAGCCGGCAATTACTGTCCCGAACAATACCTCCATTGTAACGATCGGGAATGATGGCACCGTTTCCATCAGTATTTCTGGTCAGGAGAATGCGGCCACCCAGATTGGCCAGATCGATCTGGCCGATTTCGTGAATCCGCAGGGTTTGAAAGCGATCGGGGACAACCTGTTCAGGGAAACTGCAGCCAGTGGTAATCCCATCGTCGGGACACCGGGACTTGCCGGTTTGGGCGATATCCGACAAGGCTCCCTGGAAACCTCCAATGTCGATGTTGTTGAAGAAATGGTCAATATGATCACCACACAGCGCGCCTACGAGATGAACTCCAAGGTCGTCACGACGGCAGACCAGATGCTGCAGTTTGTGACGCAGAATCTGTAGTCGGGACTAGCTTGGTAAGGAGAGTTTCTATGAACCTGCGATTCAACGTGCGCGGCATGCAGTCATCGATGAAATGGGTCGTCGCTGCGTTACTGATCAGCCAGCTACTGGCGTGTTCAACCCTGACAAGGGAAGTGCCTGAACCGGGTGATCCGGAGTACGCCCCGATACCTGCCAGTGGTTTGCAAATGGGGGGCGAGGTTTCGGGGGCCATCTATCAGCCGGCCAGGAACTTCAGTTTTTATGGTGACCAGGTGGCGATCAATGTTGGCGATATCCTGACGGTGGTATTGCAGGAACGCACCAGTGCTTCAAAGTCTGCAGACACCAGTTATGACAAGGATGACGAGCTCGGTTTCAATGAAGCGACAATTCTGGGCAATACCCTGAGCTTCAAAGGCAGCAGCCTGCTTTCCGACCCCAGTTTTGAGCGGGAATTTGATGGCAGCGCTTCCAGTGATCAAAGCAATAGTCTGACCGGTAGTATATCGGTGACGGTATCTCAGGTCCTGCCCAACGGAATTCTGCGCATACGCGGTGAGAAATGGTTGCGTCTGAATCAGGGAGACGAATACATCCGGCTGACAGGGCTGGTCAGGCCACAGGATATTGGCACCGACAATACCATTCCTTCTTCCAAGATTGCAGACGCGCGTATTGCCTACGGTGGCACAGGTGAGTTCGATAATGTCAATCGGCAAGGCTGGTTAACACGATTCTTTAATAGTGACTGGTGGTTTATGTAGGGCCGTGGTTTCGCTTCGGTCAGACCATGTGTGAAAACTTTGAACAGAGCATAAGTGAATGAAGTATTTTTCCGGAATTCTTGCAGTCTTTTTGTTGCTCCTGTCGTTGGTGCCGGGTGGCATACCTGAGGCCAGTGCGGACCGCCTCAAGGATATTGCGACCATTCAAGGGGTGCGCAGCAACCAGTTGGTCGGTTACGGTCTCGTGGTTGGCCTGGATGGGACCGGTGACAAAACGCCTTTTACCAGTCAGACCTTCAGAAATCTAATGAATAAGTTTGGCATTACCATTCCGGCCGGCGTGGACCCAAAATCCAAAAACGTCGCGGCGGTGGCTGTGCATGCGGAATTACCGCCCTTTGCCAAACCCGGTCAGAAGATGGATATCACGGTTTCTTCCCTGGGTGACGCGAAAAGTCTTCGTGGCGGCAGTCTGCTGATGACGCCTTTGAAGGGCGCCGATGGTCGCATCTATGCGATATCCCAAGGCAGTCTTGTGGTGGGTGGCTTTGGCGCGGCCGGTGCGGACGGTTCCTCCATCACCGTGAATGTGCCCAGTGTTGGTCGTATACCCAATGGGGCCACGGTAGAGCAGAGCATACCCAGCCCTTTTCATCGTGGCGATACCCTGACCTTTGATCTTCGCGAGCCGGATTTCACAACGGCAATGAATGTGGTGAATCGCATCAACGACTTATTAGGGCCGGAGACGGCATATGCGCAGGATGGTGCCTCTATTCGTGTTAAAGCACCAAGAGACGCATCGCAGCGTGTCAGTTTTATGTCCATGTTGGAGAACCTCAATATCGAACCCGGCGAAGCACCGGCCAGGGTCATTATCAACTCCCGTACCGGTACGATCGTGGTCGGGCAGAATGTACGGGTACTGCCGGCAGCGGTCACCCACGGCAGTCTTTCAGTCACAATTTCGGAAGCGCCGCAAGTCAGTCAGCCCAATGCGCTGTCCGATGGCGAAACTGTTGTTGTACCGCGTTCTGAAGTGGATATTCAGCAGCAGACAGGGCGCATGTTTCAGTTTGGACCGGCCGCAACCCTGAGTGAAATTGTGCAGGCAGTGAATCAGGTGGGTGCCGCCCCGGGCGATATCATGGCGGTACTTGAGGCGCTCAAACAGGCCGGTGCCCTGAAAGCCGACCTGGTTGTGATCTAGGCGGGGGAATTCACAATGACGAGTGGTTTATCTCCCAATGCCATTGCGCTGAACGATGCGTCGACATTGGGCAACTACAACAATTTGTCGGCATTGCAGTCGCTCAAGTACAGCTCCGATAAGGAAGCCAGGATTGATGCAGTCTCCAAGCAGTTTGAGTCGATGTTTGTGTCCATGATGCTCAAGTCGATGCGCGATGCCAACAAGGCGTTTGGCGAGGACAATCCCCTCAACAGTTCCCAGCATCAGTTTTATCAGGACATGTATGACAGCCAGCTGGCGGTTTCGCTTTCCACCGGAAAAGGGATCGGCATTGCGGAAGTGATCAGAGAACAACTGCTCAGCCGTCTGGACAAGTCAGGGTCGACTGCCGTGGCCGGTCGGGATGGCTTCGCATTGGATGAGGCGACCGGTAAAGCTTCCGGCTACCGGATGGATGACTATCAGCGCCGCGCATTTCCTCGCCATTCGGCTCAGGCCGTCGCGGAGACAATGAAAGAAGTGGAAACGCAATTGGTGACACGCGCCCCAAAAGTCACGGAGCCCGCGAACCTGTCAACGGCCGTCACGGATATCCAGCCACAGCAAATCCGTGGGCCGGAGCAGTTTATTGATGCCTTGTATCCATTGGCAAAACAGGTGGAGCAGGAAACCGGTATAGACGCAAAACTGATGTTGGCGCAATCAGCACTCGAAACCGGCTGGGGACGTCAGCAAATTGTGACCGATGCAGGGCAACCCAGCTACAACCTGTTCGGGATCAAAGCGCATCGGGATTGGCAAGGTGAACAAGCGGATATTCTGACGACGGAGTATCGTGATGGCATTGCCATGAAGGAGCGAGCCAGTTTCAGGGTCTATGACTCATATCAGGAGAGCTTTCGTGACTATGCGCACTTTTTGCAGAGCCATGAACGCTATCAGGACGCGCTGGCACTGAAAGATCAGCCGGTTCAGTTTGCACATGCGCTGCAGGCTTCCGGTTACGCAACCGACCCGCAATATGGCAGCAAGATCGAGCGCATTATGGGGCAGTATTTTTACGTATCCAATGCCTCGGAACCCACAAGCCAAGACAAGCGGGCCGGGGAGTGAGCATGAGCGCATCAGGAGACGTATCTTATGGCTGACCTCATCGGGATTGGATTATCCGGGCTTCGTTCACACCAGACCGCTTTATCGGTTACCGGTAACAATGTTGCCAATACCAACACACAGGGATACACCCGCCAGCAGGCTATTTTCGAAAGCAGCCCATCAACCTTTACCGGGTTTGGCTATGTTGGGCAGGGTGTCAATATTGAAAGTATCACGCGTATCGCGCAAGACTTTGTGATCGAGCAGGTGCGTGGTGATACGACATTGCTGAATGGTCGAAAGGCAACATTGGCGCAAGCTGAAGCGATTGATAACCTGCTGGCCAGCACTACAACCGGCTTGACGCCAGCACTCAGTAGTTTTTTTCAGGCATTTCAGGGGGCAGCCGATGATCCGGCATCCATTCCCCAGCGCCAGCTGCTGCTCACCCAGGCCGAGGGGCTGGTATCCCGCTTTCGAGCCCTGGATCAGAGTCTGAACTCTCAAAAAGAGCTGATTGACCAGGAACTGGAAGCTGCGGTTGCCGAAATCAACAGCCTGGCACAGGGTCTGGTGGAAATTAATCAGGCCATTGCCAGTGCCAGTACCGGCGGTGGAGTCGGTAATATGCCAAACGATTTGCTCGATGAGCGTGATGAAACACTGAGAAAATTGTCCGAGTTTGTCAGTGTCACCTCAATCGAATCGGGCCTGCCCGGTCAGGTCAATGTCTTTATCGGCAATGGACAGCCATTGGTTGTCGGCAATGCCGCAACTCCGCTTACCACGCCTGAAAGCCCCCGGGACTCCAGCAAGCTCGATGTTGCTTTGAATATCAATGGCACCGAGCAGGTCATTTCCGAGGGGCTGAGTGGGGGAAAACTCGGCGCTCTTCTGGATTTTCGGGACAACGAACTTGAACAGGCAATCAATGGACTTGGGCGGGTTGCACTGGTGCTGGCAGATACCGTGAATGCGCAGCATCAGCTGGGCATGGATCTGGAGGATAATCTTGGCGGCTTGTTCTTTTCGGATGTTAATGACGCGGCTTTCGCCAGCGCGCGCGTGATCCCCAACGGTGGCAATGCGCCCCCACTGGATCAAAATTTGAGTGTCAACATTATTGATACCATGGCGCTGACGACGGATAGCTACGAAGTACGATTTGAAGGTCCGAGCGATGATGACTTCAATATTGTGCGCATGAGTGATGGTGAGGTGCTTACCCGGAACTCATTGCCCGGTGTGTTTCCGGCGACCGCTGAAATCGACGGATTTGAAATAGTGTTTGAGTCGGGCACTTACAAAGTGGGTGACCTGTTTACCGTGATGCCGACCCAAAGAGGGGCGCGTGATATCGGCATGGTTGTGGATCGGGTCGAAGAGCTGGCATTTGCTTCTCCGGTCAGGGCAGAGGCTGATATTGGTAACGCCGGTGAGGCTCAGATCTCACTCGGAACGATGCTGGATGTAGACAGTCCAATTACCAACCAGGCGCTGCCGATTTTTGCCAATCCGGGCACGCTGTCACCGCCATTGGGTATCCAGTTTATCAGGGACAATTATTACGAAGTGGTCGATATGAGTGATCCGGCCAACCCCGCGCCATTGGTACCGCCCATGAATAACCGCGTCTATTCGCAGGGTCTCAACAATGCGATTTTTACCTCGGATCCGGGTGAAACGCTGGTGACTTCGACCGGACCGGATACCCAGGTTGTTCCGGCCGCAGGACCCAGTGCTGGACCCTTGCTGAATGGCTATGGTGCACAGCAGTTAACTTTCCTGACGCGTGACGACGTGAGCGGTGTGGTGACTCAGCAAACCTATAACATCGCGGCCAACAGTTCAGCCCAGAGTATTGCCGCGGGTGTGTCGGCCCAGTCCGGCGTTTCCGCCAATGCCTATACTCAAGTGCGTCTGAGCAATTTCACGGACAATGGCGATGCCACGCCGCTGGGCGTCGAAATTAATGGCGAGAGTCTGGTGCCGGTGCCTCCGGCAACCTTCAGTGCCGATACCCTGGCAGACCTGATCAACGACAATCCGCAATTGGCCTCGGCTGATATTTATGCCGTCAGTGATGGCGTCAACGTCAATATTCGCGCATTTAGCGGGGCCGATATCGATGTGGTTGTCACGGGTTCGGGGGACAGTGTGGATGTCAGCAAGCTGGACCCCTACAGCGCAGGAACGCCTGTCCTGGCGACCCAAACATTGATCAGTGGGCAGGGCATTGCGGTCGGCGGCATGGTGGACATTACGATGGCAGACGGTGTTTCGATGACAGCCGATGTCGCCTCGGTATTCCAGCAGGCGCCTCCGGCACTTTCTACCTATCTGGGGTTTACCTTTGATATCCAGGGCGAAACCGTGGCCGGTGACCGTTTTACCGTGGATTACAACGAAGGTGGTGTGTCCGATAACCGGAATGCGCTGGCGATTGCCAATTTGGAAACCAAGAGCCTGATTTCGGGTGGCATTGAAAGTTACGGAGAATCGTATTCCAAGATTGTTGAGCAGATCGGTACCACCACCAACCGGGCACGGCTCGATGAAGAGGCTGCAGAGGCCCTGTTGGATCAATCACAAGGTAACCGGGATGCGATTTCAGGCGTGAATCTGGATGAAGAAGCCGGGCGCCTGATCCAGTTTCAGGCTGCCTATAACGCCTCGGCGCAAGTGGTGTCGGTCGCCCGACAACTCTTTGATACCCTGATTGGTGCTTTTAACTAGACGGTAACACGCTTACCGAAGTGAAGTGTAAAGATGAGAATATCGACACAGCAGATTTTTGAACGTGGCCTGAGACAGATTCAGGACGTGACGCAGCAGCAGCAAAAGACGCAGTTACAGCTGTCGACGGGTAAAAAGGTATTAACTCCGGCGGATGATCCGGTAGCTTCGACCCGAATTCTGGAATTGAATCAGGAGTTGGTGCTCAACAAACAGTACCAGCGCAATATCGACCTCGCGGATGGGCGTCTTAAGCTACAGGACAGCACCCTTGGCGGCATCAATGATGTGACCCAGCGGATACGTGAACTGGCCGTGAGCGCCGGCAATGGCTCGTTTAATTTTGATGACCTCGGCTCTATTGCCGATGAGGTGGAAGAGCGTCTGGAGCAGCTGGCCGGTCTGCTGAACTCACAGGATGCCAATGGCGAATATCTGTTCAGTGGTTTTCAGGGGGAAACCGAGCCCTTTGTGAGAAACGTGTCCGGAGCTTATGAATATCAGGGAGATGAAGGGCGACGCCTGGTGCAGATTGATGCCAGTGTTTCGATTGCAACCACCGAAAACGGCAAGCGTATTTTTCAGGATGTGAAGTCCGAGAGCAATACTTTCTATACCAAAGCAAGTGCCAGTAATACGGCGATGCCTCCTGCGCAAATATCGGCCGGGCAGATCGCCGATCAGGAGGTCTATGACGCTTTTTATCCTGAAGACATGACGATTGTCTTCAACTCGCCATCCGATTTTACGATCACCGAGACGTCGACCGGCAGGGCCATATTGTCCAATGTGGCCTACCAGTCAAATACGCCGATCACCGTGAATGGGGTGCAGTTTGATATCACAGGCGACCCTGCCACCGGAGACAGCTTCAGCATTAATTCCTCTGCCAAGCAGGGACTGCTGACGACTGTAGAAAAGTTCATTTATACCTTGCGCAATTTTTCTGCGACAGAAACGGACCGGGATGTTTTTGAGCAGGGTATCGCCGATACGATTGCCAATCTGGATAACGCAGAGACATCCATTCTGGCGACGCGAGGACAGGTCGGAGCGCGCCTGAACACCATTGAGACGACCAATGAGCAGCTCAAGGATGTGGAAGTGCTGACCCAGGATTTTCTGACCGGACTTGAATCAGTAGATTATGCCGAAGCGGTGAGTCTCCTGTCCCTGCAGCAGTTTACTCTGGAGGCCGCATATTCTTCATTCGCACAGATTACCAGTCTGAATCTGTTTGACCGTTTATAGATTTTTCGATCACTTGATTCAGGGAAGTCGCTAAAAATACTGGTCTGATCCCTGGCGCAATACCGTATACTCCCTGATGTCAGGAATCAGTCAGAGGCCGCGCGCCTCACAAGAGAGCAAAAGGAGCTATCAGTGTCTGAGATATATGATTTTCAGGTGACAACGATTAAAGGTGAGCAGAAGCCATTGGAGGAATTCAAGGGCAAGGTGTTGCTGATCGTCAATACAGCGAGCAAATGTGGCTTTACGCCACAGTTCAAAGGTCTGGAAAAACTGTATGAGGAATATAAGGACAAGGGGCTCGAGATACTGGGTTTTCCCTGTAATCAGTTTCTTAGTCAGGACCCAGGTAGTGACGAGCAAATCAGCGAGTTCTGTCAATTAAATTATGGTGTCAGCTTCCCGATGTTTTCCAAGGTGGAAGTGAACGGGCCGGGTACCCACCCCTTGTTTGCCTATCTGAAATCGCAGGCCAAAGGGATGTTGGGAACCGAAAAGATCAAATGGAACTTCACCAAGTTTCTGGTGGATGCCGAGGGTAATGTAGTGGAGCGCTATGCGCCGAAAACAGAGCCGAAAGAAATGATCGGGGATATAGAAAAGCTGCTGGCTTAATGCCTTGGGATGTTATGCAGGTGCTTTCAATTGCGTGCATGCATTCCATCGAAAACAACGCTACGGCGCTTAGTCGTCGTAGGCGTTTTTCTTTTTCCATTCATCATCGTCATCCAGAAACTTGTCCCACTCAGGGTTTGTCTCGTCATTCTGCGTTGACTTGTTCTTGAGCTCCTGATTATGTTGATCGGCGGTCTCTTCCAGTTTCCTGATTTCCGCCCGATATAACGCGATCGCTTCGGCCGCTTGTGGATAGTCTGCTATGGCCTTGAAGGCCTCAATAGCCGAGTGGTAGGCGTGTATCGCCACACGTGGCTTACCATTATTGGCAGCCTGGGAGGCCTTGGCTGTTAAGCCGTCGGCTTTGGATTTGGCTACCCCAAACTTGATCTGCAACAGGTATTGCTTGGCACGGCCCGGATCTATGAGTTTCTGTTTCGCCTGCTGCTGTACAAACTTAAACAGAATTTCCAGCAGGCCCCTTACTTCAGCGGCTTTCTCCGGCGTATTGACAGGCACCGGGGGTAGGGACAGTTTCTTGTTGTTGAGCTTGTCCAGATAGTCCCGATCGTCTTGTAGATAACCCTCATATCGGCTGTTTTTCTTTAGTGATAACAATCGATTAAGCGCATCTATGGATTGCGTCACGATCAGTCCGCGCAGTTCATCGCTGACATATTGTGGTGGCAGTTCATGCAGCAGGCGTTGCAGCCTCTCAAAGCGATCCGAGTACATCTTGATTTTCTGGATTTTTTCGATGCGCGCTTTTTCACGGGCCTGGGCGATATAGATTCCGAATACGCAGACACCGATGATCGCAACAATGATAATTGTTATCGTAACGACTGACATAACTAACTCACTAATATTTAAAAGTTTTTATAACTGTCTTCTGAGTATAGCCCAGTCGTGGAAAAGGTGTGATTTAGTCGCATGTCCCGAGATCCTTGCGCGCTGCCTTGTAATTTGTGTGTGGCGGCGCTCTGCCACAAGCCGTACCGGAAACATGTTCGGCCCGTAAGCTCAGGCATTGAAGTCCCGATTGCTTGGGATTTAACCGGATTTCCTGTAGAATCTTGCGCCTTTTCACACTCCGGGGATGCCAATCAAGTACGTTTCCGGGGGCACTCCAACTCTTTTTATAGCGTCGAGGCTGATACAAAGATGACAGAACGCGTTCAAGTTGCGAACTTGCAGGTCGCAAAAGAGCTTTACGATTTCGTTAATGACAAAGCAATCCCCGGTACCGGTCTGGAGCCGCAGGCATTTTGGGATGGTTTCAGTGCCGTCGCCAATGAACTGGCGCCTCGCAATCGGGCTTTGCTTGAAAAACGAGACGAGATTCAGGCAAAAATCGACGCTTACCACAAGGAAAGAAAGGGGCAGCCGCTGAACTTTCCCGAATACAAGGCATTTTTGACCGAGATTGGTTATTTGGTCGAAGCCGGTCCCGATTTTGAAGCCAGTACGGCTAATGTAGAGCCTGAAATCGCCGAGATGGCCGGACCCCAGTTGGTTGTGCCGGTCATGAATGCACGTTTCGCCCTGAATGCTGCAAACGCGCGCTGGGGTTCTCTCTACGATGCGCTCTACGGTTCCACCGTGATTTCTGAAGAAGGTGGCGCAGAAAAAGGCCCGGGTTATAACAAGGTTCGTGGTGACAAAGTGATCGCCTATGCTCGCGGCGTGCTGGATCAGGCCGCGCCATTGGCTTCAGGCTCTCATGCCGATAGTACCGCTTATGCCATTAATGCAGGAAAACTGAGCGTTACCCTGAAAGACGGATCCGTAACGGGACTGCAGGACGAAAGTAAACTCGTTGGATACAAAGGTGATGCCGCTGCACCGGATTCAATCCTTCTGAAGAACAATGGCCTGCATATCGAAATTCTGATTGATGCGGACAGCCCGATTGGCTCAACCGATGCTGCCGGCGTGAAGGATCTGATTATGGAAGCGGCGCTCACCACCATTATGGACTGTGAAGATTCCGTGGCGGCCGTAGATGCTGAAGACAAGGTCACCACTTACAGTAACTGGTTGGGGCTGATGCAAGGCAATCTGGCTGAAGACGTGGCCAAGGGTGGAAAAACATTTACCCGTGTGATGAACCCGGATCGCGAGTTCACCGGTATCAATGGTGAGACGGTCTCGCTGAAAGGCCGATCCATGCTGTTTGTGCGTAACGTTGGTCACCTGATGACCAATCCGGCAATTCTGCTGGAAGATGGTTCCGAAATTCCCGAAGGCATTATGGATGGCATGATTACGACCCTGATTGCCATTCACGACCTGAAAGGCAACAGCCCCTTCAAGAATTCCACCACGGGTTCTGTCAATATCGTAAAACCGAAGATGCACGGGCCGGAAGAGGTGGCTTTTGCGAATGAGCTTTTTGAACGTGTTGAGGATGTATTGGGTCTGCCGCGTTTCACCATGAAAATGGGCATTATGGATGAGGAGCGCCGAACGACCGTGAACCTCAAGGAATGTATCCGGGCAGCCAAGGACCGCGTTGTGTTTATCAACACCGGATTCCTGGATCGCACCGGTGACGAAATTCATACCTCCATGCTGGCGGGTCCTTTTGTACCCAAAACTGTGATGAAGCAGCAGACCTGGATCAATGCCTATGAGGACTGGAATGTGGATACCGGCCTGGAAACAGGTCTGCAGGGTCGTGCCCAGATCGGTAAAGGTATGTGGCCGATTCCTGATGAGCTTGGCCTGATGATGGAGCAGAAGGTGGGACATCCCAAAGCTGGTGCCAACACCGCATGGGTACCGTCACCCACAGCAGCCGCTTTGCATGCAATTCACTATCATCAGGTCGACGTGTTTGCAGTGCAAAATGAACTGAAGTCGCGTCCACATGCAAACGTCGACGATATTCTGACCATTCCCCTGATGTCTGAAGAGGAAGCGAAAGCTTTGTCTGCAGAGCAGATCCAAAACGAGCTGGATAACAATTGCCAGGGTATTCTGGGCTATGTTGTGCGTTGGGTGGATCAGGGTGTGGGTTGTTCCAAGGTGCCGGACATTAACAATGTCGGTCTGATGGAAGACCGCGCCACGCTGCGAATTTCTTCCCAGCATGTTGCCAATTGGCTTGAGCATGGTGTCTGCAGCAGGGAGCAGGTTGAGGAAAGTCTGAAGCGAATGGCCGCAATCGTTGACCAGCAGAATGCAGGTGATCCGGCCTATATCAACATGGCGCCAGGTTATGACAGCATTGCTTTCCAGGCGGCTTCAGATCTGATCTTCAAGGGTAAGGAACAGCCAAGTGGTTATACCGAGCCACTGTTGCACGCTTACCGATTGAAGTTCAAGGCGCAGTAGTGCGTCTTCTTTCGGAGGGAGGGAAGCCGGTTTAACAAAAGGTTTCCCCTCTCAATAAATCAAAAAAAGCGACCTTGTGTCGCTTTTTTTGATTCAGTAGTTTACTTTCGGGTGGTGCCTGGTTTGCGGCTTTCTCTTGCGCTCAATGGCTATATAGCCAATCTGCGCAGTTGCTGGGAGGGTTTGGCGAACTGCCAGTGATGCTCGTAGTTTGCGCGCATGCGTTCGTAAAGCAGCCGGTTATAAAAACAGCCAAAGCCTCCGGCTTCCTGCGGACCTTTGCGGAAAATACTGGCATTGAAGTCGATCAGTGTCACCATTTCCTTCATTTTCAGACCCGTGTTTTGCATCGTTCTGATTTCAAAGTAGCTGCTCAGGCGTTGGGCCAGATTGATGCAGGGGTTGTAGTAACCGGCTCCGGCTTTGTCATTGGCCAGAAGAATCCTGACTTCCGCCTGGGGATGCCGGCGGACCATGCGCTGCAGCGCATCGCTTATGGTTTGGTCTTGTAATAAAGCGCTCTGTGTGGACTCGCAAAGAAGCCAGATCCTCTTACGCGCCTGGCTGAGCATGACTTTGTGCAGGTCAAGGTAGTCGGCTTCCGAATGAAAATGATAGCTTGTGCTGTCCGACCCCAATTGCAGCATACCGTCCGGTATTTTTCCCTTGGTAAGCGCAGATTGAGGCAAATGCTGGGCGACAAAGCGCACGCTGGGCAGAGCCATGCTGATCAACTGTCCCGGTCTGGTATCGGAATCCAGCGAAATACAGGCGAATCGTTCGAAAAAAGAAGCCTGATGGGGCTCGCACTGCAAATGCAGGAGATCATGTCCGAGACTGCTCAGCTTGCGCAAGGTATGCGTGAACAGAATGCTGCCCAGACCTTTTTGTCGCTGAGACGTACTCACCACCAGATTCACCAGTCTCGCCTGATTTTCTCTCAGATCAAGCTCCGAAAAGGCCAGTACCTTGCCATCCTGACTCAGCGTGCATATCAAGGCATTTCGGCGCTCGTCATCATGCAGTTCGGGTACGACGTGCGCACGATGGAGCTGGTTTATCTGACCTTTGATGTCGAGCGGAAGTGAATATTTAGGGTATTGGGACAGCTTGATAATGGGCATAACCGACAACTTTTCGAAGTACTTACTAGCAATATAGACTACCTTCCCGGATTAGCGTCACGACCAGTTGAAACATTGCATGATTGTCATCTGTCGTCAGCAATTTTCCTGCCTCGAAGGCCTGTGAGCGGCAGAGTAATTGTATGCCCTCCAGTTCGTTTTCAGACAGCTTAAAGGCCTTGCCGTCTACTCCGAGCATGATGCTGTCCTGATAGGGCAGGTAGACGAAACGTGAACCTTCATTCTGGCGGATGTCATGGTTTTCCCGAATCATTTGCTGTAATGCATCGGATGTAAATTCAGGGTTGGGCTGGCCGAGCGTTTCGGGGTTTTTTGCGCGACTGGCAAATTGCACAAACCACTGACAGCGGGTTTCGGGCGCGTTCAGGTAGTGGTCGAGAATACGGTTGATTTCCTGCATGGCTTCTGGCGCAATCGCGCCAGGATCGCCAGCGCCAAGTGTGTTGCAGGGAGGGTCCTGATAAAACCTTTTTGCCATTTCCGGGTGTATGATGTGGTGACTGAAATCATCCAGTAATTGTTCATGGTTAGGTGCCCGAAAACCAATCGACAGGGTGATGCAATCATCCTGGGCAACACCATGGTGGGCCAGCCTGGGTGGCAGGTACAGCATGTCACCCGGAGCCAGAGTCCAGGCCTGATCGCCCTCAAACTCCTTGAGAATGCTCAGCTCGGTGTCAGACAGTACGGCGCTGTTGTCGTCGCACATCTGCCCGGTTTGCCAGTGACGGTGTCCCTGAGCCTGCAGCAGAAATACGTCGTAGTAGTCAAAGTGCGGTCCGACGCTTCCGCCCTTTGGGGCGTAGGAGGCCATGATGTCATCAATGCGCCAGTTGGGGATAAAGTTGAAACGGGATTTGAGTGCATTGATTTCCGGCACCCAGGCGTCGAGTTGTTGCACCAGAAGCGTCCAGTGTGTTTCGGGTAACTCTGAGAATTTGTCTGCCTCAAAGGGGCCGTTGTGCAATTCCCAGGGTGACCGGCCGCCCTGTTCGATGACGATTCTGGATTCGACTTCCGCTTCCATAGAGAGCCCGGCCAGTTCGTCCGGGCTGACCGGACACCTGAAGTCGGGGAAGGCATCACGAATCAGCAACGGTTTCTTTTGCCAGTATTCGGACAGAAATTGCTCAGCGCTGAGACCACCCAGCGCCTGCAGTGATAGCGAGTCCTGACTAGCTTTGGTCATGAATGGCTTTTGCTTGTGCTGAAGCATTGCCAATATAAGTGCCCGGAGTCATATCGAGTAGTGTGCGTTTGGCGTCTTCCGGAATATCCAATTGTGCGACGAAGGTTTGTATACTTTCCTTGTTCATTTCGTTGCCGCGCGTGAGTTCTTTCAGTTTTTCGTATGCACCTTCAATATTGTATCGGCGCATTACCGTCTGAATCGGCTCGGCCATGACTTCCCAAGAGCCTTCCAGATCGGCCGCTAGTTTGCCCGGATTAATTTCAAGCTTGTTCAAGCCCTTCAGTGTGGCCTGGTACGCGATCAGGCTGTGGGCCATACCAACGCCAAGATTTCTTAGTACGGTTGAGTCCGTCAGGTCACGCTGCCAGCGTGAAACCGGAAGTTTTTGGGACAGGTGCGTCAGGATGGCGTTCGCCAGTCCAAGATTGCCTTCGGAATTTTCAAAGTCGATCGGGTTGACCTTGTGGGGCATGGTGGAAGAACCGACTTCCCCCGCAATCGTTTTCTGCTTGAAATAACCCATCGAAATATAACCCCAGATATCGCGATCCAGGTCTATCAGAATGGTATTGAAGCGGGCAATGGCGTCAAACAGTTCAGCAATGTAGTCATGCGGCTCGATCTGGGTTGTATAGGGGTTGAACTGTAAGCCCAGCCCTTCGATAAATGTCCGGGCATGGCTTGGCCAGTCCAGATCAGGGTAAGCCGACAAGTGGGCATTGTAATTGCCTACTGCGCCATTGATCTTGCCAAGAATGTCGACTTGCTGAATCTGCTTTAGCTGTCTTCGCAGACGGGCTACTACGTTTGCCAGTTCCTTGCCCATGGTGGAAGGTGAGGCGGTTTGTCCGTGTGTGCGTGACAGCATGGACTGGTCTGCAAATTCGATCGACAGTGCTTCGAGTTTATTCAGAACTTCCTGCATGTTCGGAACAAGTGTTGTTTCCAGTCCGGCTTTCAGCATTAGCCCGTGAGACAGATTGTTGATGTCTTCCGATGTACATGCGAAGTGCACAAACTCGGCCCCTTCACTCAGAGCCGGCAGGGTGTCCTTGACCGCAGTAAACTTTTCCTTGATCAGATATTCCACCGCTTTGACGTCATGATTGGTTGTGGCCTCGATTGCCTTGACTCGCTCGGCATCTGCTAAAGAAAACTGCGTGACGATCCCATCCAGAAAGGCATTCTCCTGTTCTGAGAAGGCGGGAAGCTCAGGAATACCGGGATGTTCTGCCAAAGATTGAAGCCAGCGTATTTCCACTTCCACGCGGAATTTAATCAATCCGAATTCGCTGAATACACTTCGGAATTCTGCGGTTTTCGAGCCGTAGCGGCCATCAATGGGTGAAACAGCGGTCAGGGAGCTTAGTTGCATTCGAACTCTCTACAGTCAATGGTCTAATGGGGTGGTCAAAAAATGGGCGGCAATCATACTACAAATTTGAACTGCCTCACAGTAGCAGTGCTGCCAGAATTACATGCCGTATTTAAGGTTGTGTAGCCATCTGCTTTGCGGTTGACGCGATGGCAGAGCGTTTGAACAGCAAGTGCCAACGGTGGCCGCCGACCTGCCGCCAGAGCGTTGCGGCCCGAATGCCGGAAAGCAACAGGGTGCGGATGCGTGCAGCGTTCAAATCGGATTGCAGAACATTGGGGTCGCCGCTGACCTGAATCCGTAGATTAAAGGTACTAATGGTTTTCTGGTAAGTGTCTGCGAGGCTTAGAATCGTGTTCTCATGCAGCAGTCCAAAATGCTGTCTCGGCATTTCTGCCTGTTCAAGCCCTTTGGCAATGGCGTTTAGCATCTCCTTGTTTTTACGGAGTCTGCTTTCCAGATGCAGTATTGAGAGGGCATATCTGAGCCAGTCGTCACGCTGCCGTTTGGTTTGCTTGTCCAGTAGCTCAGCCAGCAGAGTGAAGCCTTTTTGCAGATTCTGTGCCTTGCAGTACACGTCTATGACTTCCTTTGGAGACGTTATGAAGAGGCTGTTCACCGCAATTTCCAGCGCTTGTTCATCACAACGGCCTTCACGGGCGATCTGGTCTACCAGATGACAGGATTGCAGCAAACCTGCCAATGCAATGGTCTGATCTTCCAGGGCACTCATGATGCAAGCTCCTGTTTGATGGCACGTTCAATCACGCCTCCGCCGAGACAGCGGTCGCCACTGTAAAAAACGATGGACTGGCCCGGCGTGACGGCACGTTGGGCTTCGTCAAAAATAACACGGATTTTGCCGTCCGGACCCGGTTCGGATAGGCGGCAGGCCTGGTCTGCCTGACGGTAACGTACTTTCGCATGACACGATAGCGGTAACGTAGACGGGGGGGCATTGATCCAGTCAAGTTGGCCTGCAACCAATTCCTGACTGAAAAGCAGGGGGTGACTGGCCCCCTGAACCACAACCAGAACGTTCCGCTGCAGATCTTTTTCAGCGACATACCATGGGGATTCATCATAGTGCTTGAGACCGCCTATCCCGAGCCCCTGACGCTGCCCGATGGTGTGATACATCAAGCCCTGATGCCGACCAATAATATCGCCGGTGTCGGTCTCAATGTTGCCGGGTTGCGCCGGGATGTATTGCTTCAGAAAGTCCGAAAACTTGCGTTCCCCGATAAAACAAATCCCTGTGCTGTCCTTTTTATTGTGGGTGATGAGATCGTGTTCTTCAGCGATCCTGCGCACTTCAGGTTTCTCCAGATCTCCGACCGGGAAAAGCGTCCGCGCAATTTTGTCTTCGCTGACGGCATGCAGGAAGTAACTCTGGTCCTTATTTGAATCCAGGCCCTTGCGCAAATAGGTGTGATGCTGATCCTGCTCGCGTCGAACATAATGGCCGGTAGCGATATAATCCGCACCCAGCGTGAGGGCATAATCCAGGAAAGCCTTAAATTTGATTTCCTTGTTGCACAGAATGTCGGGGTTTGGTGTACGACCGGCACTGTATTCCTGCAGGAAATGTTCAAATACGCGGTCCCAGTATTCGGCGGCGAAGTTGGCCTGATGCAGGGGGATACCGAGCTTTTGACACACCGCTTGGGCGTCATTGAGATCCTCGATCGCCGTGCAGTATTCGGTGCCATCATCCTCATCCCAGTTTTTCATGAACAGGCCTTCGACCTGATAGCCCTGCTGCTGCAGAAGGAGCGCGGAAACGGACGAGTCTACGCCGCCTGACATACCTACGATGACACGGGTTTCGGCCTTGGTTTTGCTGCTATGAGTCACAATTACCTTACTACCGGAAGTTCAAAAAGATTCTGTACAGACGCCAGAGGTCTGCGAAGGCAGGCATTCTACTCGTTCATTGACGAATTTTCAGCCTTGAATTGGATGTTCATACACAGCATCCAGCGGGAAGTGCGGACGTGCATAATAGTCTTCGATGCAGCGGGTTACCAGCGGGCTGCGGAGCCTTGAGGCTGGCAGGCGGTAAATCTCCTCCAGAGTCAGCCAGTGCGCGGCAATAATATCATGGTCCAGCTGTTCACTGACCTTGGCTGTTGCCGATGCAGAAAAACAGAAACGGTAATACATGGTGTGATTAGCCGTTGCCAGATAGGTATAGATACCCAGAAACGCGGTCAATTCAACATCCCAACCGGTTTCTTCCAGTGTTTCTCTTCTCGCGGCTGCCAGAATGGATTCGTTTTTCTCGATATGACCTGCAGGCTGGTTGAAAACGCTGTCACCGTTGATGGACTCTTCAACCATTAGCAACTTTGTATCGCGTTCAACAATCGTTGCGACAGTCGTGTGTGGTGTCCAGATCATGTGTTTGCTTTACCTGTTTTTGCGGGTTTGACGGCTTCGTGAGTGTATTTTCCTGTTTCGTTTTTGTCCGGGTTGCGGTAGATGGACCAACTCCCTTCGCAGCTCTCCCGGCGCGAGCTGTGCCAGTTCCCAAGGGCCGATACGGTGCCTGACCAGGCGCAAGGTGGGAAAACCCACATGCGCTGTCATGCGCCGAACCTGACGATTTCGCCCTTCTGTGATCACGATTTCAAGCCAGGATGTTTCGTCATCCTTACGTTGTCGTATAGGAGGTGAACGCTGCCAGAGCTGCGGGCTGGAAATCTGCTGAACCTGCGCTTTTTTGGTTGGACCATCGTTTAGGGTAACGCCGGTTTCCAGTGCTTTAATTGCCCGGGAATCCACTTTTCCCTCAACTTGCACCCAGTAAAACTTGGGCAGCTTGTGTTTTGGGTCGGCGATGCGTGCCTGAAGCTTGCCATCATCGGTTAATAGCAGCAGGCCTTCAGAATCGAAATCCAGGCGACCGGCCGGGTAAATGTCCGGTATGTCAATGTAGTCAGACAGGGTCTGCTTGTCTCCCGAGGGCGAGAACTGGGACATGACCTGATATGGCTTGTTGAACAAATAAATCGCTGACATGGGTGTATAGCTTAAACGGTTTGTTCAAAGGCGTCACAGGATGCACGTTAAGATAGTGGTCTGGTTGATTCAGTTTCGATCTGATGCTTGTCCTGCAAGCATTGGATTTTGGAGCAGGCAAGGGAAACGGTGGCCAAGAGGTGGTCTACCTCGTGACAGCATAAATGGTTGCTCTGTCAATCAAGCAGTTACAGGACTGTGACTCCTGAGCGCTCTGTTTGTGTTTTTTGTTCTGGTTCCTGTTGCGCGTTAGCGGTTGCTTCGAACTCACGGCGGACGCATGGTTCTTCTTCAACAGAGATGATTTCGCCATCCAGCTGCGCTTGTGTTTCCTGATTATTGGCCATCTCAACAGCGCAGATATTGACTGCGTGTATGCCTTTGCCGCTGGGCTGCTTATCGAAGGTCACAGCCTGCCCGGCCTTGAGCGTTTTGTAGCCTTCCATTTGGATGGATGAGAAATGAGCGAACAGGTCTTCTGATTCACCGTCTTCAACTATAAAGCCATATCCCTTGGCGTTATTGAACCACTTAACTTTACCTTGATGCATGTGCGACTCCCGTGTCCAGCATCTGAAGAAAAACGCTACTGCTTATGGACGCTATTCATCAAATGCTCGAGGTGTTATTTTTATTGGCAAATTGATGCTGTGCAACCAGCACATTGATTGTGCTTTTTCTGGCATTGGAGTCAAGCTGTTTGACTCCAAAAGGGGATTCTGAACACGATTGTAAAATATTGCAACAATCACGTCACACTTCCGGGCTTTTTCTCTTGTCACATTATGTTGCAAAATCTGCTTTAGCCCTCATCATAGTGAAATGTAAAAAATCGTATCGAGCTATGAGTAAATTTAAAGATTCTCTACTAATATTAAGTCAGGCTAACAGCGACGATCCTGAACGGCAGGATGGATTGCTGGTAGTTCCTGAGAAACCGGCGTTAAAAAGGCCTTCGCGTTATCAGGTTGTCATGTTGAATGATGACTATACGCCCATGCACTTTGTGGTGGAGGTCCTGACAGTATTCTTCAATATGTCAGAAGAGAAAGCGACGCAGGTAATGTTGGCTGTGCATACCCAGGGAAAGGCAGTGTGCGGTGTTTTTACGAGGGATGTGGCTGAGACCAAGGTCGCACAGGTTAATCAGTATGCCGCTGAGTGTGATCATCCTTTGTTATGTGAAATTCAAAAAGCCGATTGATATTGCGTCTGGGGTGAGAGATGTTAAGTAAAGACTTGGAAATGACGTTGAACGAGGCTTTCAAAAGCGCGCGTGAAAAACGTCACGAATTCATGACAGTAGAGCATCTGCTGTTGGCCCTGCTAGACAATGATGCCGCCGTGAAGGTGCTGGGAGCCTGCGGATCGGATCTGAATGACCTGCGTCAGGAACTGACAGAATTCGTCGATTCGACGACGCCACTGATTCCGTCTACGGATGATGAACGTGAAACGCAGCCGACTCTGGGTTTTCAACGTGTGCTTCAGCGCGCGGTGTTTCATGTCCAGTCCTCTGGCAAGAAGGAGGTAACCGGAGCCAATGTGCTGGTTGCGATCTTCAGCGAACAGGAAAGTCAGGCGGTTTACGTGCTCAAAAAGCAGAATGTGGCGCGTATCGATATCGTTAATTTTATTTCCCACGGCATTTCCAAGGTTCCGGGTCATACGGAAGAGCAGCACAATGAATCTTCCGAAAGTGTGGAAGAGGGGCTGGAAGAGAGCCCGCAGAGCAATCCGTTAGAAAGTTATGCTACCAATCTTAATGAAGCGGCGGGTCTTGGGCGTATTGATCCACTGATCGGTCGCGAGAACGAAGTTGAGCGGGTCGTGCAGATTCTGGCCCGACGACGCAAGAACAATCCCTTGCTGGTGGGAGAGGCTGGTGTCGGCAAAACCGCGATTGCCGAAGGTCTGGCCAAAAAAATCGTGGATGGCGATGTGCCCGAGATTATTTCAGATGCAGAAGTTTATGCACTGGATCTGGGGGCGCTGCTGGCAGGTACCAAATACCGGGGTGATTTTGAAAAACGTTTCAAGGCGATGCTCGCAGAGCTGAAGAAGCGTGACCACGCGATCCTCTTTATTGATGAAATTCATACCATTATCGGCGCCGGTTCAGCTTCCGGGGGCGTAATGGACGCCTCCAACCTGCTGAAACCTTTACTGAGCTCGGGTGAAGTGCGATGTATTGGTTCCACGACATTTACCGAGTTCCGGGGTATTTTCGAGAAAGACAGTGCACTCGCGCGGCGATTCCAGAAAATTGACGTCAATGAGCCCAATGTAGAAGATACTTACCAGATTCTGAAAGGACTGAAGCCGCAATTTGAGGATCACCATCAGCTCAAGTACACCGATAAGGCGCTCAGGGCTGCGGCAGAGCTTGCAGATCGCTACATCACCGACCGGCATATGCCCGATAAGGCCATTGATGTGATTGATGAGGCCGGTGCCAGCCAGAGGCTGAAAGCGGAAGGCAAGCGCAAGAAGGTGATTGGTGTGCCAACAATCGAGGATGTGGTTGCAAAAATAGCACGTATTCCTCCGCGCAATGTGACCAGTTCCGACAAGGACATGCTGAAAAATCTCGAACGGGATCTGAAAATGGTCGTGTTTGGACAGGATCCAGCCATCGAGTCGCTATCCACGGCCATTAAACTGGCACGTGCGGGGCTCAAATCTCCGGAAAAACCCGATGGTGCATTTCTGTTTGCCGGCCCGACGGGTGTGGG
Source organism: Oleiphilus sp. (assembly GCA_006212045.1). Lineage (GTDB taxonomy): Bacteria > Pseudomonadota > Gammaproteobacteria > Pseudomonadales > Oleiphilaceae > PZPK01. Next base: position 57,066 of record PZPK01000019.1, read on the forward strand.
CAAAACCGAAGTGACCAAGCAGCTGGCAAAAGTGCTGGGCGTAGAACTTGTGCGTTTCGACATGTCAGAGTACATGGAGCGTCATACGGTGAGTCGCCTGATTGGTGCACCTCCAGGTTATGTGGGCTACGATCAGGGCGGTTTGTTAACCGAGGCGGTCAACAAGAACCCGCATTGTGTACTGTTGCTGGATGAGATTGAAAAAGCGCATCCGGAAGTCTTTAACCTGCTGTTGCAGGTCATGGACCACGGTACTCTGACAGATAACAACGGTCGCAAGACGGATTTCAGGCATGTGGTGCTTGTGATGACGACCAATGCAGGTGCGGAGGTTATCAGTCGCCGTTCCATCGGTTTCAGCGAACAGGACCACAGTTCGGACGGTATGGAGGCACTGAACAAGATGTTTACGCCCGAATTTCGAAACCGCCTGGATGGTATTATCCAGTTCGCGCCACTGGCACGCGATACAGTGTGCTATGTGGTAGACAAATTCCTGACCGAACTTCAGGCGCAGCTCGATGAAAAACGCGTTGTGCTGCATGTTGGTGATGAAGTGAAGGATTATCTGGCGGACAAAGGTTACGACGATAAGATGGGCGCGCGTCCAATGGCCCGTTTGATTCAGGAGGAACTGAAGAAGCCGCTGGCTGAGGAAATTCTGTTTGGTTCGTTAACAGACGGAGGCGATATTAACGTCGAGTTGAAGGACGGCGAGCTGGTATTCGACTTCGAGGCCATGCCTGCCTGACCGAAACCTGATCGCATGCAGCGCAGACGAAGCGCTGGCATGTGAACCGTTTTTTTCACCAAATAAAAAGGGGTTTGCTTTTCAGCGAACCCCTTTTTTGTTTCAGTTGTGCTTGCGAGCTGGCAGAAGCTAAACTCGGCAGCCTAACGGGCGCGGTAGGTGATGCGTCCCTTGGTCAGGTCGTAAGGTGTCATTTCGACTTTGACTTTGTCGCCTGTCAAAATACGAATATAGTTTTTTCGCATTTTTCCGGAAATATGGGCAGTCACCACGTGGCCGTTTTCCAATTCTACTCGGAACATTGTGTTGGGTAAGGTATCAACAATTGTACCTTCCATCTCAATGACATCTTCTTTCGCCATTTAGCGTGTAACCTCGTTTAGTTTGTTCACTTTAATCACTGTTAGACTCTCGAAACAAGTTGGCCAGCGCTTAAAAAAGCGACATTCTGCCTGAAAGCATCCCAATTCGCAAAACAGTTTTAAGGGGGGGGGCATTCTCAAAGCAGTCAGAAAGACTGTTTTATCTTCAGTATTGTCTGAACCAGAGTCTGTTTCGATCCGGTATGACAAGTCGGGAGGGCCGCATACCTGCCTTCTCAGTCCTCAAAAGGCGAGGCAAAACCGGCTATTTGTTGCAGTTGAGCGTCGGATAGCCAGCGCTCATTGATTCTCGCTTCGAAGGGTTTGAAGGCGGTCTTGTAGTTCATCTTTGCGCATTTCCTGATGAAGTAACCCAGATAAACGTAGGGCAGCTGTCGTCGTTGTGCTTCCTGAATTTGCCACAGGATGGAAAACGTCCCGAGACTGAGTTTTTCATAGTCAGGGTCAAAAAAAGTGTAAATGGCAGACAGTCCGTCACTTAGGCGATCAATGACGGCGACTCCCAGAACTTTTTCATCCAGCGAAAACTCTACAAATTCGGTGCTTGCGTGGCCGTCAATCAGAAATGACCGGTATTGCTCTCTACCGGGCGGGTACATATCACCATCGGCGTGGCGCTGGTTAATATACTTCTCATAGACAAGATAGTGATCTTCATGAAAATCCGGCACCATGACCTGCGCTTTGAGTGCCCGGTTCAGCCTGGTCACCCGCTTCTGGCTGCGGCTTGCCTTGAAGCTTGAAACCGGGAGCCGTATCGGAATGCAGGCCTGGCACTGATCGCAGTGGGGCCGATAGTAATGGCTGCCGCTGCGACGAAAACCGAATCTGGAAAGCTCTGTATACAGTTCAATGTCGACCTTTGCTTTCGGATCAACAAACATGGTGACTGCCTTTTGGCCCTCCAAATAACTGCAGTCATGTTCCGGCGTTGCGTAAAACGCCAGTGTCTGCAAATTGCTCATATCGGCTTGCCTCATGTGGCCAGGATAGCTTCATGAATATCGCTATCAAACTGCCAGGAAGAATGTCCGGGGCAGTGATCGATATTTGCTCTTAGTATAGAGAGAAAATCGCTTCTTGGCATCGGTGCAGCGCCCAGCGAGAGCAAATGCTCATTTTCAACCTGACAGTCAATCAGGGCATATTGCCACCGTTCCAATTGTCGGCACAATGCGGTGAAAGCGATCTTGGACGCATTGGGCCGCAGGGAGAACATCGATTCCCCGAAATAACACCGGCCCATCGCCAGACCGTAAAGACCGCCGATCAAGGCACCATCCTGCCAGACTTCGACGGAATGTGCGGTGCCCTGATAATAAAGTTGTACGTAGGCTTCATACATATCATCGGTAATCCAGGTTCCCTCCTCGGATTCCATGCGAGCACAATGGCGAATGACCTGCTCAAAGGACTGATCAAAGCTGATTTGTATATCCGGGTTACGTTTTAGATGTCTACGAAGTGAGCGGGACACATGCACGTCTGCGGGTCTTAAAGCGCAGCGTGGATCGGGACTCCACCACAAAATGGGTTGTTCTTCGTTGAACCACGGGAAGATGCCTGCGCGATAGGCCGCTTTCAGGCGTGGCAGGCTTAGGTCACCACCAACTGCCAACAGGCCATTGGGTTCTTCCAAAGCTGATTCAACATCCGGGAATACCAGTGAATCTTGATGTAGCCAGGGCAACATGTTCTGTTTGAAGCGTCATCCGGTTCGGGAGTTAAACGAAAAAGAGCATGTGCATTACATGCTCTTTTATAGCTTGTCTAACTTTAACTTTAACTCGGATTTAGAGTTCGTCCAGATACTTTTCAGCATCCAGTGCGGCCATGCACCCGAATCCTGCAGAAGTGATGGCTTGTCGATACACCTGATCGGTTACATCACCAGCGGCGAACACCCCGGGAACGCTGGTCGATGTAACACCACCATCCAGTCCTGACTTGATGGTGATATAACCGTTTTTCATCTCCAACTGATCGTTAAACAACTCGGTGTTAGGTTTGTGACCGATCGCGATAAATACGCCCGACAGCGGTATTTCTCTCGTCTCGCCAGTCTCTGTGGATTTGATTCGAACCCCGTTAACGCCGGTGTTATCACCAAGCACTTCATCGAGTGTGTGATTCCATTCCAGGCGAACATTGCCGTTTTTGGCTTTTTCGAACAGCTTGTCCTGCAGGATTTTTTCGGCCCGAAGGGAATCCCTGCGATGAATCAGAATGACTTCCTTGGCGATATTTGAAAGATAGAGCGCTTCTTCCACTGCCGTATTACCGCCGCCCACAACGCAAACCGTCTGATTTTTATAGAAAAAACCGTCACAGGTTGCACAGGCACTGACGCCCTGTCCGGCAAACTTCTCTTCTGATTCCAGTCCGAGATACATCGCGGAAGCGCCGGTGGCGATAATCAGCGCATCACAGGTGTACTCGCCGGAATCACCGCTCAGGCGGAATGGCTTTTGAGATAAATCTGCCTGATTGATATGGTCGAAAATGACCTCGGTATTGAAGCGTTCCGCATGTTGCTGCATCCGAACCATCAGGTCAGGTCCCTGTAGACCTTCCACGTCGCCGGGCCAGTTGTCAACGTCGGTAGTCTGGGTCAGCTGACCTCCCGCCTGGATGCCAGTGATCACGACAGGTTCAAGGTTTGCCCGTGCACCATAGACGGCCGCAGTATAGCCTGCGGGGCCAGAACCCAGGATCAATAATTTCGCATGTTTGGTTTCGCTCATGAAATGACCTCATCATATAAAAACAGTTGCTCCGAACAGGCGCTGCGGTTTCCGGCAGGACAGATACTTCGGAATATCAAAATTTGGCGCAATATTAACACGCGGAGGAACCCGCTCGCATTGATTCCTTTTATGGGGACGATACAGCAATTTTATAGGGCCCGGCGCTCATGGTTATAAGCGAAGCCGGGCTAGAACACGTCGACCGAGGCCAGAATATTCTGGCTGGCCGGATGTTCAAAGCCGGCTGAATCCGGGCTGATGCGGTGTTCGCAGACATACGGAAACACCGCCTGAATGTCATCGGGCAGCAAATGATTGCGTCCTTCCAGCAAGGCCCAGGCTTTAGCCGCCTGAAGCAATGCCATCGCCGCTCGCGGTGACAGGCCGCTGTTGTGCGTCTGTTGTTCGCGGCTAAATGCCGTCAGGCGGTATACGTAGTCGATGATGCTGTCCGAGAACTTGACCTTTCTGACCAGGGCCTGAATCTTCTCCAGCGAATCAGCACTGAGCAATGCATTGATCTGTGACACCAGCTCGCGCCGGTCCTGGCCGCGTAACAGCAGTTTTTCGGCTTCGGCATGCGGATACCCCAGACTGATACGAATCATAAATCTGTCCAGTTGTGATTCCGGCAGTGGGTAGGTGCCGGCCTGCTCGATCGGGTTTTGGGTGGCGATCACAAAAAACGGCGCAGGCAAGGGGCGAGTTTCTCCCTCAATGGTGACCTGGCCTTCTTCCATCGCTTCGAGCAGGGCACTCTGCGTTTTGGGAGAGGCCCGATTGATTTCGTCAGCCAGAATGACCTGGGCGAAGATGGGCCCCTTATGAAATTCAAAGCTGCCGCTGTTGCGGTCGTAAATGTTAACGCCCAACAGATCTGCCGGAAGCAAATCGCTGGTGAACTGAATGCGCTGGTAACTCAGACCCAGCGTCGAAGCCAGTGCATGAGAAAGCGTGGTTTTGCCCATCCCCGGCAGATCTTCGATCAGCAGGTGGCCTCTCGCCAGCATGCAGCAAAGCGCGAGTTTGATTTCGTGTTCTTTGCCCAGAATAATCTGATTAAGTTGGTTGAGGCTATGTTGCAATGCCTGGATTGCGGTCATTCGCGGCTTTCCTGATCAAGATAACGTCGGGTGAGATTGCTGTAGGCGTCGATGCGCCGGTCCCGCAAGTAAGGCCAGATGCGGCGTATGCTTTCGGTCCGGCCGAGATCGAGCGTAGCACTCAGTAGTGCCTCTTCGCCAGCCTCACTTCGGGCCAGTAATTCGCCCTGTTGTCCGGTGATAAAGCTGTTGCCCCAAAACTGAATGCCTTCTGCCGTATCGGGGCTGGCCTCGTAACCGCAGCGGTTGCAGACAATGACGGGTAGATTGTTCGCGACGGCGTGACTGCGCTGAATGGTGATCCATGCATCCAACTGCCGTGCCTGCTCGGCTTCGTCATCATTTGGATCCCAGCCGATCGCGGTTGGATAAATCAGTAAATCCGCGCCAGCCAAAGCCATAAGCCGGGCCGCTTCCGGATACCACTGGTCCCAGCAGACCAGCACACCAAGATTGCCCAGAGAGGTCTGTATCGGTTCGAAACCTTGCAAGGCGCCCTCGGCATCGCCGGGCGTAAAGTAGAATTTTTCATAGAAGCCGGGGTCATCCGGAATATGCATTTTCCGGAAACGCCCTGCCAGAGAGCCGTCTGAATCCATCACCACAGCGGTATTGTGGTAGAGGCCGGCGGCTCTTTTTTCGAAGATGGAGCCAACGATGACGCACTGGTGCTTGCGGGCCAGTTCGCCCAGAAATGTTGTCGTCGGACCGGGAATGGCCTCAGCCCGATCGAACTGCTTGAGATCTTCAGACTGACAGAAGTAGGGACCATTATGTAATTCCTGCAGCACCACCAATTGCGTACCGGCGGCGGCTGCTTCAGCAATCTTTTCTGCCAGATAGTTAAGTGTCTCGCGATCCGATGGTTTCGCGCTGTGCTGGATCAGTGACACTTTCAGTTCTTTGTTTGAATTCATTCACAAACGCCTTTTGCCAATTGCATGGTGACACAATGTAGACTGCCATGCTGGGTAATCAAGCTGCGACAATCAATCGGGATGATGTTCCGGTTCGGGAAGCAGTCTTGCAACACCGAGATTGCCTGTTGATCTTCCGGGACTTGGTAGACCGGCAGCAATACCGATTGATTGATAATCAGAAAGTTGGCGTAGGTCGCCGGCAGGCGCTCTCCATCCTCTTTGATGGCACTGGCCATTGGCAGCGGTATCAGCTTGAAGGGGGTGCCATCCGTGTTATGGAACTGTTCCAGTTCCTTGCGCATGCGCCCGAGTGCTTCATAGTGGCTGTCGTTCGGATCATCGCATTGGACATAGCAGATGGTGTCGGAGGCAATGAAACGGGCCAGGGTGTCAATATGGGCATCGGTGTCATCACCTTCCAGATAGCCGGAACCAAGCCATAGTAATTTTTCAGCGCCGAGGTGAGTTTTCAGTGCCAGTTCGATCTCCCGCTGGCTCAAGCGCGCATTGCGACTGGTTTGCATCAGACAGTGTTTGGTTGTCAGTAAAACACCTTCACCATTGCTTTCGATGGAACCACCTTCCAGAATGAAGTCGATTTGACGCATGGCGTTTGAGCCAAAGGCGGATTGTGCCTGAAGCCTGCGATTGAGCAGGTTGTCCTTGTCTGACGCAAACTTATCGCCCCAGGCATTAAAATTGAAGTCCAGCAAGACCGGCTGATTGTTCTCGATGACGGTGATCGGGCCGTGATCTCTGGCCCAGGTGTCATTTGCCGGTACCTGATATAAAAACAGCCGGGTGCCATGGGCATCGGACAAGGGCTGCAGGCGTGTATGAATGGCTTCTAGAATAGCGTCGTCTTCGCAGCTGATCAGCAGATTCTGGCTGGTAAGAACGGCTTCCGCAATCTCGAAGTAGGTTTGCTCAACCTCATTGAACCGGCTTTTCCAATCGGTGCCATGATGCGGCCAAGTGAGCATTACGGCAGATTGCGGCTCCCATTCGGCAGGCATTCTCGCGAGGCTTGTCATTGCGCGCTTTGTTCCTGACCCTGATCACTTCGAACATGTTTGATCACACTGTGAATGACTGTGTTGCTTTCAAAGTAGACCGAAAAGAAATCGTAGTGCCAGGTTTCTATAGGCGGATTTCCAGTTGGACCGGTGCGTGAAAGAGGCTCGCCATACTGCGCTGAGACTTCCTGACGGGACAATCCTCGCGATGGCATTTGCTGTTTCAGGCTGGTGCTGCCTTGTTGCCCGATACCAATGACAATTTCTTCAGCCAAGGCACTATTCACCGCACCGGTGCAAAGCAGGTAGATAAATGAAAACATTAATATTTTTGGCTTCATGATAGAGACTCTTTGGAGGCAGACAAGACAGTATTGTTTTTAACAAAGGTGTGTTTTAATGCGCGCATGTTGAAATTGTACCCTGCCAGAATCGGCCTGCGCTATACCTCAGCCAAGCGCCGCAATCATTTTATATCGTTTATCTCCCTGATCTCGATGGTGGGTATGGTGATCGGCGTCATGCTGTTGATCACCGTATTGTCGGTTATGAACGGATTCGACAGGGAACTACAGACCCGAATTCTGGGGATGGTGCCCCATGCTGTTATCAAACCCTATACCGCAATGCGCAATTGGGAGGAGATAGACGCCCAGGTCACAGGGCATCCTCTGGTTGTTTCAGCCGCCCCTTTTATTCAGGCGCAAGGCATGGTGACGAATGCCGGTTCCGTGCATGGTGTGCAGCTCAATGGCATTCTGCCGGAGGAAGAAGCACAGGTATCGATCATCGCCAATCATATGCAGACAGGGACGCTGGATGACCTGAAATCAGGCGAGTTCGGTATTATCATTGGCGAGATTCTGGCGCGGCAGTTGCGCGTGGGGCCGGGTGATAAGGTGACCGTCGTGCTACCGGAAGCCTCGTTAACGCCTGCCGGCGTATTTCCGAGACTGAAACGATTTACCGTCAAAGGCGTGTTTAGTGTTGGAGCAGATCTGGATGCCTCCCTGACGCTGATTCATATGGATGACGCAGCCAAAGTGATTCGTTTGAAGGATGCCGTGCATGGCGTTCGTTTGAAAATGCAGGATCTTTTCGATGCGCCTTTTGTCTCCCGGCAGATCGCCAGTGGTCTTGATGAAGCGTATTACAGCGTTGACTGGACTCGCACACACGGCAATCTGTTTGAAGCGATTCGTATGGAAAAGACCATGATTGGTCTGTTGTTGATGGTGATCGTGGCCGTTGCGGCCTTCAATATCATTTCAACGCTGGTGATGGTGGTGACAGACAAAAAAGCGGATATCGCTATTTTACGCACCATGGGCGCCAGTCCTGGCGCGATTATGACGATCTTTATCGTACAAGGGGCCTATATCGGGGTGATTGGTACCGTCCTTGGTACGCTGTTTGGCGTGTTGCTTGCCCTCAATGTCAGTGAAATCATCCAGTTCATCGAAACGGTCCTGCAAATGCAGTTTCTGAATCCTGATGTCTACTTTATCAGTGATTTGCCCTCCGAGTTACGCCCAAAGGATGTCGCCATTATTTCGGGCACCTCACTTCTGCTGAGCCTGCTCGCTACCTTGTATCCGGCCTGGCGGGCATCGCGCGTCAAACCGGCGGAGGCACTGCGCTATGAGTGAATGGGTGATCGAGGCAAGAGGCCTGGAAAAAACCTATCAGCAAGGACCGGGATCGCTATGTATATTCCGCGAATTGGACTTTTCGCTACGTCAGGGTGAGTCGGTCGGTATTGTTGGTAGTTCCGGTGCAGGAAAGACCACGCTGTTGAATATTCTGGGCGGACTCGATAGTGCGACCGGTGGCTCCGTCATACTTTGCGGGGTAGATCTCAGTCAGTGTTCGGATTCGGCATTGACCCGATTACGCAACCAGCACTTGGGGTTCGTATACCAGTTTCATCATTTGTTGGGGGAATTCAGCGCCATCGAAAACGTTGCGATGCCTTTGTATATCGGTGGCCAGGCCCGCCGTGTTGCTGAGGATCGTGCGGCGCAGTTATTGGAGCGGGTCGGGCTGGGCGCACGTGGTCAGCATAAACCTTCCGAACTGTCCGGCGGTGAGCGACAACGTGTCGCCATTGCCCGAGCGTTGGTGAATCAGCCCCAGTGCGTGCTGATGGATGAACCAACGGGAAATCTGGATGAAGCCACGGCTGCCAGTATTCAATCCCTGATGCTGGAGTTGCAGCAAGACCTGAACACCAGTTTTGTGGTCGTGACGCACGACCTTCAGCTGGCCGGAAAAATGGACCGAAAGTTAATGCTGGAGCAGGGTCGTTTAAACCCCGGCTAACACTTCAGTAACCCAAGAGTTCAAAGTCCTTCGCGAATATTTCTTCTACCATCCGTCTTTCATCCGAATTCAGTACGTACGCTTCACTTTCTGTTTTGACTAACTTTTCATCCGAAATATGTTGGACCCCCATGTTTTTCAAGTGCCCATTGATGCTGTCACGATCTTCGTAGCGAAACCGGTGCTTCACAATCAGCTTGCCTTGACGATCTGTAAGGTAGTCCGACTGCCGGAAGCTTGACGGGTAGAATAATCGGCTTTCCAGAGGGGCCTGTAACTTGTCTGCAAAACTGGCCAGGAAATTCGGGAAAGTATCAAACCTTAATCCGACAGGATGATCGCCCTTTTCTGTATCGTGTTGTTTGGTAAACAGCCAGAAGGAGACACTCCAGGTGTAGGGATTCCGCACGATAGAAAAGGTATCCAGCGTCGACCAGAGCGTGTCGCCTATCAGGTCCCTGGCAAGAAATGCCGGTGTATGAGGTGGCAGCAGATAGCTATCAAGCCCGGGCATCAGTCCTTTTCCGGGAATCAGTGCTTTTCCGTGTGGATATCCGAATCGTTCCCCAAGCATTGACTGAATGCTGGAAGAGGACGTTCGGGGAATATCGACATACCAGAACGGATGTTTTTTGACGGCATGAATCACTTTGTTCTGTTCAATACCGATGCAATAGCCCAGCTGGTTGATAATGGAATGGTTGCCGCTTTGTGCGTTTTGTAAAGCCAGTTTCAGGTAGTGCATGCCACATATGCCCAATGAATTTTAGGCAGGGATTTTAAACGTAAATTGAAGGCGAGTGCCAATGCAATCGTCCGGAGGCCTGTGCTTAACTGACGGTTGCTGTCAGTGAAATGGTTGGTGGCACCAACAGCGCGAGAGCTGATGCATATGCGCCGCAGATCCAGTCAGCGACGCTGCTTTGTTCCAGCATTAACGGTAGCCGATGGTGGAAACGGGCATAGTAAGGGTCGGGTGCGCAGGTCAGGGTGACTAGCCCTTTTGGTTTGTCCGGGCCCTGGTTGATACAAATACCAGCCATATAAACAGGTGCGTGGTCAGCGCGAGTAAACAGGTACTTGGTTTTGGAGCCGCTTTCCGGATTTACGCACCATTCATACCAGCCATCGCAGGGGATAGCGCAACGACTGCTGGCAAAGGCTCTCTTGAATGTAGGTTTGACAGCGACACTTTCAGCTTGTGCATTGATCAGGATACGCTTGGCCCAATTCGGTTTGATTCCCCAAGGCAGGTCAAGCTGGGTAATCCTGCTTTTGTGCCTTGAGGCCTGGTCCGAAACGTCCGGTTCGGAGGCCAATGTACTGACCATTTGCGTTGGGCGCAGGTCACTGTTGTCTTCGGCCTGGAAAGGCACGCCCAATGCCTCTGATACGATTCGACTCAAAGGATCGTCTTTGACATTTAACCTTCCGCACATAGGTATTATTCCGTTCTCTGCACTTTAGTGATGATGGCACACACCTACTGATTTTGTAATAGTTCCAGTGCTTTTGCGCCTTATCGCGTCACCGTCTCGAATTCTGCACTCCATGGTTCCGGCAGAGAAAGGGCGCGCGTTGATTTGTCCCGTTATTGGGTTAGACTGAGTGACATTGTTTAGTTTATTCAGGTGCTCTATGTCCTTGCAGCGGATTGTATTGCTTTGCATCGTTTTTCTTTCCTTTGATAGCAAGGCCAGGGTGCTAGTGTTCTCCGGCATTGCGGAATCCGAGAATTCCGTAATCAGCGAGCGCGTGTTGCGGGAGGCCTATGCAACTATCGGGATCGACATCAGGGTTGAATTCTATCCGGGTAAACGGGCGCTGATGATGTCCGGAGCGGGCCGGGTAGATGGCGAATTATTTCGTATCGGAAACCTGCAGTCGCAATACCCGGATCTGATACAGGTACCAACCAGTATCAATTTGTTGGAAGGGGTGTACGTCTCAACAGACCCTGCGTTGCAGATTCAGGACTGGCCGGAGCTGGATAATTATTTTGTGGGCATTCAGCGCGGAATCAAATTTGTAGAAAAAGCGTTGGCGCCCTATCCCAATCTGAGGTTGCTGACCGTCAACAAAAATGCACAGCTGCTTCAGGCGCTTGGTTCCGGGCGCATTGATGTGGCCATTCTGGCGCGGCTAAATGCCTTGTCGACCATTCAGGCTTTTCCGGACGTACGCTTTCATGTGGGCGACGATGCTCTGGTGACTCATCTGTTGTTCCATTATCTGCACCGCAAACATGAAAAGCTGGTGCCGTTGCTTGATAAAGCGTTGAGAACTATGACTGCGCAAGGTCGAATTGTCGAAATCCGCCAGCGTTATATCGATAGTTTCAAGGCACCTGCCCTTAAATCTGTAGTGCATTCCCCAGCGAACTTTCACCCGGTGGCAGTTCGTTGACCATGACTCGGACATGATTCGAACCAGACTTAGTTCAAGGCTTCATACTGGATAGATGAGAACAGCGCCTCCGCTTCCTGTTGCATGTTCTTGGGCTGTCTGCCAACTTCGGCGCGGCTCGACATCTCGAAGTTGACGAGTATGTTTTCCAGGTTTGGATGTGGGCAGGTCAACCCAATGGTCTTCACCAGGGCCGGGCCTTTGCGGTTTCGGCCGCGCCAGTCTTCTCCGCTCGAATGGTAGCGCACGCAGAGTTTGCCGTAGCGCGTGTCGGTAATTTCCCGGTGTGAATGTTCCTGATATCCGGGAGGATCGACCTGCCGCTTTATATGGCGTTTAAGAGCGGCCAGATGTTGCTCGGCACTGCTAAACATACCGCGAGCCGGGCCGCGGCTCATGGTGACCAGAATGGAATAGGTAGCGTCGTCGTTCAACTGCATCAGTTTGATTCTGCTGCCGGTACCATATTCGGATGCAAACCATGATTGTTGTGTGGGGACAACGAAGCTATAACCCGGCCCGGAGACGGTCTGTCCGGGCAGGATGTTCGTTTTGTCAAAACTGGCACACCCTGATATCAGCAAAGTGATCAAGAGCAGGTTCCACAGCGGGATGGTTGTTCTGAAATAGTGTTTCGGCATATGGATAATTTAACACTTGGGCCAGGAAATTGCCTCCGGGATTCCTGCCTGGTGTCATTGCCGCGTTCAATCGCGCCGGCTAATCGGGATGTAAATTTCAATTTCGCCATTGTTGTCCATCGGGTCGAAGCCAGCGGGATAGCGTTCGAAGTCGATTCCGGTGACAACATAGTCGTTCTCGGGAACCCAGATTCCCCAGATGTAGTTGAAGGTTTGCATCAGGGTGCTGGCGGGTCCGTGGTGGACAAAGACCTGGTATTGTTGTTTCGGTAGCGTCAATGTCTTGAGTGCCAAACGTTCACTCTCACGTGCAATCGCAGCGTAGTAGCGGAAATGATCCGGTAGTGAGGGAAGTGGAAAGGTGACGCCATAGGTGTCTTCGGACTGCGGGACAACATCGTGGAAGCGTTGCCAGAGTGAGAATATCTCGTCGAAATGATCGTAGCTGTATTCGCCGCCCATGCCCCAAAGAGTAAATGCTTCGCGCGTGACCTGGTACGTTTCCGGAGTGCGCTGGGGCATGAACTCGGCATTCCATGACCGTTTCAGCAACAGGCTCGGGTGAGAATGGCCTTTCTGGAACTCCAGTGGTGTTACGCCGAACATTTTGGCAAAGGCCCGGTGGTAGGCCTCCTGGGACTGGTAACCATGTGCAATGGCCACATCGAGAATACGCCCGCCGCTTCTCAGGGAACGGGCGCTTCTGGACAGTGTCAGGCGTCGCAGGTAGGTGACTAGGCCTTCCCCTGTCGCGGCATGAAAGGCGCGACAGAGGTGGTACTTCGAATAGCCGATTTCCTGCGCAAGATCGTCCAGCCGAAAGGGCGGCGACAAGCGATTATCCAGCGCCTGAAAAATATCCTTAAGCAGGCTCGGCTTCATTTTTGTAATATTCCATAAAGGTATCGCTCGGAGGGATCACCTCGATCAGATCAAGCATCACGCCGGGTTCGGGGGTTGCGATGATAAAGTGTCGCTGTCCCCATTCCTCATCGCGTAACTCCAGCAGTATGTCCCAATTCTGTTTTTTAGCATGCTGATAGAAATCGCGCACATTTTCCATCTCGAAGTTCAGCAACACGCCTTGCACCGGCTTGCGGTAGGATTCTGGAATACTGCTGTGGTGGCAGTCAACTATGGCGACATTGACTTCCGGATTTTCGGGCAGACTCAGGTGCCAGTACCAATCTGAATCAAAGACGGTCTGGTAACCCAGCTCGTCACGGAAGAATCGGGCTAACTCAGTGCCTTTGCTGGCACAGATGACGGGGTAGTAGCTGTTGAGTTGTTGCATGGTGCTTTCTCCTTGGGTGGTTGGAGATTGCATATTAGCCGCGGTACGAATCTGTGTTTTGATCAAAATTGCGCAATAGTCAAAAGCCGGAAATCATTTTTCCACTGCGATAATAAAAACATGCAAGCAAGCAGGGATGCCATGATCAATCGCTGATCACGGCATCAAGTCCGGTCAGTTATTTGTGTTGTTTTCTTGCAGTGGGTGCAGGGGCTTGGTTATGGTAAAGAGGCTAGCGAAAAATAACCGGGGGGGAAAATGCCAAACCAAAACGATAAATACAGCATTCACAGCACCGACTATTCGATTGGCCAAAACAACATTCAGCGCTGGGGATTTGATATTCATAATCCCGTTTTCGGTGTCAGTGCCGGCCTGATACTTCTTTTCCTGATAGCCACACTGGTGACAGATTCTGCCACCGCCAAAGCCACACTCGACGGACTTAAATGGGACATCATCGGCACCTTTGATGCGCTGTTTATGTGGGCGGGCAATATTTTTGTCATCTTCTGTCTGGCCTTGATTGTCTCACCTTATGGCAAGATACGACTGGGCGGGGTAGAAGCCTCGCCGGAACATTCGACCTTATCCTGGCTGGCCATGCTGTTTGCAGCCGGTATGGGAATTGGGTTGATGTTCTGGGGCGTTGCTGAGCCTGTGGCCTACTATACCGGCTGGTACGAAACACCGCTCGGTGTCGAAGCCAACACGCCCGATGCAGCCGCTATGGCGATGGGCGCGACCATGTATCACTGGGGCATTCACCCCTGGGCCATCTATGGGGTTGTTGCTCTGTCGCTTGCCTTTTTTACGTATAACAAGGGCTTGCCACTTTCCATTCGTTCCGTCTTTTATCCGATTTTGGGCGATGCGACCTGGGGTTGGGCCGGCCATGTGATTGATATTCTGGCGGTACTGGCCACACTGTTTGGTCTCGCAACCTCATTGGGACTCGGTGCCCAGCAGGCCGCGGGCGGCATCAATCATGTGTTTGGCACGGATGGCGGTGTCGGTTTGCAGATCCTCGTTATTGTAGGCGTTACCGCACTGGCGGTGATCTCGGTTGTGCGCGGTCTGGAAGGCGGCGTGAAGCTGCTGAGTAATATCAACATGATCATCGCGATGGCGCTACTGCTGTTTGTGGCACTGGTTGGTTTTGCCATTGCGCTCGGTAACGTGCCGACCACCATCGGCGCGTATGTTGAAAACATTATTCCGCTCAGTAATCCACACGGGCGTGAGGATGAAGCCTGGTTCCAGGGTTGGACTGTCTTTTACTGGGCCTGGTGGATTTCCTGGTCTCCTTTCGTCGGGATGTTTATTGCGCGTGTTTCAAAGGGACGCACCATTCGTGAATTTATTACGGCCGTGCTGCTGGTTCCGACGGCTGTGACCATTATCTGGATGTCGGTATATGGCGGCATCGCCATTGACCAGGTTGCCAACGGCATTGGCGCGTTGGGTGCGAATGGATTAACCGATGTGCCCTTAGCCATGTTCCAGATGTTTGACGAATTACCGATGGGGATGGTGCTGTCGGTGATTGCGATCGTACTGGTGCTGGTCTTCTTTATCACTTCGTCGGATTCCGGTTCGCTGGTGATTGACAGCATCACCGCCGGCGGAAAGATTGATGCACCGGTACCCCAGCGCATCTTCTGGGCGACAATCGAAGGCGCGATTGCGGCGGCCTTGCTTTGGATAGGCGGTACCGAAGCCATACAGGCACTGCAAGCGGGGGCCATTTCGACCGGCTTGCCGTTTACCTTTGTCCTGCTGTTGATGTGTCTCAGCTTGGTGATGGGCTTGCGTACCGAGCCCAAAGTCAGTTAGAGGGCTTTCTCTTGCCCGCGTCTGGTCGGTCGCGGGCAAGTTATTCGCTTCCAAATGGGAGGCTACTCCCAAAATTCCTTAACCTTCTGCTGCGGATCGAAAGCATGCGCGATCTGGGCCTGTAATAATTCGGCCGTGGCCAGCGCGTCGGTCATGGCATGGTGCAAATGGTAACGTGGCAAGCCATAGCGTTCTCGAATGTCCGGTAAGCGCAATGAAGGAAGTGGGCTTCGCAATAGCTTTTCCATCAGATTCTGCTGTTTCCGGCAGATCCCATGTTCCAATGTCATGGTGTCGATGACCGGGAACAAAAGGCCTTCATTCAGACGCTTCAACAAGGCCTGATGCAAAAAATGCCTTTCGATCTGTCGATAATGTACGACAACGAGTTTGCCGCTGATCTGGCCGAGCAGGTCTTCGAGAATCAGGTTCAGATCAGGCGCTTCTTCTATATCGCTATGGGTAATGCCGTGAATTGCGATGGATTCGGAGACAAGGTCACGACGCGGTTTTACCAGATAGTGCGTCGCCTGATTACAGCGTATACGTGACAGAGTGAAAGGAACCAGACCGATACTGACAATGGCATCGTTGAGTGGGTCAAGCCCCGTGGTTTCGAAGTCCATGGCGATAAAATCCGCTTGTGCCAGAGGGGTATCGGGGGGCAATGTGCCTGCCTGATAAAAATCTTTAAGGCGCGGGTCCGCGGCGGTTCTGGCGGATGTCTGAAAATAGTTAGACCAACCCTCCCGGGAGGGAACTGCAGGCGCTTTATAGGGAGTGTTCGAAGACATCTAGCTTAACGGGCGCTTGCTGTGATAGCGGAACTTGAGAAAGTTTTGAGCCTTGTCCAGCACCTGAAACGCTTCCTTCAGATTGCGGCGTTCGAAGCTGGAAAGCTGATCCGGGTTGATGCTGTTGTCCGGCGTATGGCCTTGTTCTACATCGCTGGCCTGGTGACGAATCCTCACCATGGAAATGTATTCCAGCGCATCGCTCAGCTCACGCCCCTTGTCTGGGGGAAGCAGGTTGGCTTCGCTAATATCCTCCAGCCTTTCAAAGGAGTTCTGGGCCGTGGAGCCCACGGCCAGGGCGTGTACGCGAATGACATCGCTCAGGGGTGCGGTTCCCCGTCGTTTCAGATTGATGGACTTGCCATGACGCCCGTCCTGCTCCATCACAAAGCCTTTGAAGAAGCCCAGTGGTGGCGTTCTGTTGAGTGCATTACCGGCCATATTGGCAAGAAAATGCGGCGCGTTCCGGCTCTCATGGGCGACGAATTGTTTTAGGGTCTCGGCAAACTCCAATTCGCCCCAAACGCCATCAAGATCAAAAAAGATACAGCTGTTGAGTAAGGCTTGAGGGTCCGGTGATTTGATCCAATCCGAAAACTGCGTCTGCCATTGCGTGCGTGTCAGGCGCCATTTCTGGTTGCTGGCCATAATGTCACCGGAGCAATAGGTATAGCCACACGCCGCAAGCCCATCACAGACAAAGCTGGCAAGTTGCTCAAAGTAGGTGGCATGTAACGCGGGTTCATAACGGTCGTCCAGCACGATTGCATTGTCCTGATCCGTGACCAGCAATTGTTCGTCGCGTGCCATGGAGCCCAGCGCCAGGAAACAATACGGAACGGGAGGCGGGCCGAATTTTTCTTCAGCCAACGCCAACAGTCGTTGCTTAAAACTGCGCCCGATCACCGACATGGCACTGCCCACCATGTGTGAATTCGCGCCTTCATTCACCATGCGTGCGTAGACGGCTGGCAACTGTCGGGCGTAAAGTGCCAGATCCTCAACCTTCATTTGCGTGAAAATGCCGCGCACAAAGAGCAAGCTGCTCTGGGATTCATGCTGAAGAATATCGGACAGGGCCAGAACACCAACAGGTTTGTGTTTGTGCATGAGTGGCAAGTGGTGCAGGTTCTGTCGCAGCATCACCAACATGGCTTCGAAGACATAAGCATTGCTGTCCAGAGTCACGAGTTCTTCGGACATGATTTTTGCCAAGGGCGTTTCGACCGGGAGTTCCTCAGCCAGTGCGCGCATACGCAAATCGCGATCGGTAACGATCCCCAGCACTTTACAGGCGCCATCTGTGTGGTTCGGATTCTGCTGAGTCACCAGTAAAGAGGATACGCGTTCCCGTGTCATGACTTTGGCTGCGTCCCGGACAGACGTTTCCGGGCCGACACAGACAGGGCTGCGCACAATCAGGGATTTGGCCTTGACGGTTGCCAGACTGCTGGACTCGGATGTGGCTGACACCGTATGTCGTAATAAGTCGCCGCTGTCTGCTTCAAAGTAATCCGAAAAACAGGCATGTTCATCGCAGTATCGATTGAACAGATCGGCCGGTATGCAGTAGAGCAAGGTGTCTTCCAAAGCTTTCACGGCGAAGCGCACGCGCCGGTTCATCATCAGCCCCATCTGACCGAAAATCCCGCCTTGATCCAGCCGGTTGTATAGTTCGCCGGTGCGCCGGAAGGTTTCGACGGCACCGCTGCGGACGATATACAGATCCTGTATCGGGTCGCCATACTGAAGGATATCGAAGCCGGCGCGAAAATATGTGATTTCGATATTGCGCGCCAGTTCATCGAGCGCCGCTTCGGGGAGCTGGCTGAAGGGACGATATTGACTGAGAAAACTGGAAATCTCGATTTGTTCGGCTTGCACAGTTGCTTCCTGAAAAGTGGCTGAACGACATGCCGCGAAGTGTCTTTGTTATCTCGGAGATTAGCATGCAGACCGAATCGCAACAATCACCGTACGATGTGCAATCGAAAGGTTAAAAAGGGGTCAGAGCCACTGCTGTCCCAGTTAAGAATTTGAAAACCTAAACCCACTGAAATCGTTATAATGAATGTGCGACCAAACATTATATTTTTCAGGGGTTTAGGCTATGTCTCATTGTAACACCGTTCTCTCTCAGGTTCTCAAGCTCATTCCAAGACATGAATTTACGAAGCTTGAAAAAAAGGCCGATACCAAACGGCGCAGAGGAGCATTCAGTCGCTGGTCACAGTTTTTAGCGCTCACCGTTGCGCAATTAACCGGGCGCTCAAGTCTTAGAGATATTGAAATGACTATTGGTAGCCAGAAACAACTCCGGTATCACTTGGGTTGTCAGCAAATTAAAAAGTCCACTTTGGCGAGAGCAAATGAAAATTTATCGGCTGACTTCTACCAAGAGCTGTTTGGGAAGCTGTATCAACGCTGCTGTGATCGGGGTGACAAGCATAAATTTCGTTTTAAACGGAAGTTATTCTCGTTAGATTCTTCTCTCATCGGGCTGTCGATGAAACTCTTTCCACAAGCGAATTACAATACAATGAAGGCCGCGTATAAACTGCATCTTGGTTTGGACCACGATGGCAGGTTGAGCTGTTTTTCAAATGGATCAAACAAAACCTGAAGATTAAAAGTTTTTTGGGTAACACGGAAAACGCAGTTAAGACCCAAATATTTGCAGCACTTTGTGTTTATCTAATATTGGCATTCATAAAATTCCAGAGCAAAACGCAGCGCAGTTTGCAGCAAATAATTCGCCTAATTCAGGTCAATGTTTTTGCTAAACGGAGTTTGACAGAACTAATAAGCCCACCTTCTCCAACACTCTTTGACTGCAAGCAGATGAGGCTTATTGGCATATGAAAAATAACTGAGACAGCAGTGGATCTACCCCCTTTTAGAAGTAGACAAGCCGGCAATGTGCCGGCTTGTTTTTTAAGCAAAATTACTTTTGCGCTGTCAGGAGATTCTCCACTTAGTCTGTCACCGAACCCATCGCAACTTCGTTTTTGTTGGCAATCCCCGTATTCGTTTGGATCACGGCTGCTGTTTTGACATTGGAAGTGAAGTTACCGCCGATGCTGGTGCTTTTGCCTGTTACCGAGCCAAGCGCTGTCTCGTTCTTGTTGGCGATACCGGTATTTTTTTGCAGTACTACGCCTGCTGCTACCGAGGATTTAACGTTGCCTTTCACGTCCGCAGCAGATGCTGCGCCTGCAAAAGCGGCCAGAGAAAAAGTGATCAGAGTAGCTGTAAGAATTGATTTCATGAGTCTTTCCTTTCAATTTGAGTAGTTAATCGTTTAGTTTCTGTTTGATAGTGCTAAACAGGCTTTGTTTTGCGCTATAACCCTGTAGATGGCCACCCGGTAAAAACTGAACGAAAAAAACAAAAATTATTTTTTCAGGGGGGGAA
The DNA here is from genome assembly GCA_006212045.1 of Oleiphilus sp. Classification (GTDB taxonomy): domain Bacteria; phylum Pseudomonadota; class Gammaproteobacteria; order Pseudomonadales; family Oleiphilaceae; genus PZPK01. The sequence continues at coordinate 76,693 of PZPK01000019.1, forward strand.
TTCTTCGCTGGATATTGGGTTTGGGTCCTGATGCTCCAGTCCACAATTGGTGTGCGGTACGTGAGGGGGCGTGACTTGCCAGCCTGTTTCGGGATCGCATCAAAACTGTTTGTAACGCTTACGGTTTTGCGTTACTTTCCAACTGGTCAGGTTGTCGTATTTCTGTCACATTCTGGTGATAGCGTGCTTTCGAAGTCTTTGCAGTACTTGTCTGCGGGTATGCTAAACCGCTTGCTGAATCATTATTGGAATGCCGTTATTTTGATGGCCGGTCGACAAGCCGTTCTGGTCAGATAAGCAGTACACAAAGAAGAGCAGGCCATCTTTTTCTGAGGCCTCTATTCGGGAATATAAGAATGATCACAAAGGAATCGCTATGAAAAACCTATTCAAAACATCCACTGTTGTGCTGGCCACGGCGCTGGCTTTTTCCGCGCCGCTCAATGCAGAAACCTTGCGCCTTCTGACATGGGGAGGCTATGCACCTCAGGAAGTGGTGGACAAGTTTGAAAAACAGACCGGGATCAAGGTGGATGTCACCAAGTCCAACAACGAAGACATGATCTCCAAGCTGCGTGCGACACGGGGTTCCGGCTTTGATCTGGCGCAACCCAGTCAGGACCGTATCACGAGTGCGCAGACCGACTTCGATATTTACAAACCCATGGATTTGAGCAAGCTGGATACTGACAAGTTTATCCCTTCCATGCTCGAAGCCACCAAGAAGAATACCGCCATCAATGGAGACGTCTATGGCGTACCGCATGTTTGGGGCACCAGTGGACTGGTAGTGAATCGCAAGGCCGCCAAAGGCGTTGCAGATTATACAGACCTGTGCAAAACCGATCTGGCCGGGCAGGTGTCTTACCGTCTGAAGCGACCGACTTTAATCGGTTTTGCCTTCGCCATGGGAGAAGACCCCTTTGCAGCCTATGCAGATACCGATAAGTATGCCGGGATACTGGCCAAGGTCGAAGCCAAGCTGATTGACTGCAAAAGTAATGTAAAAGCCTATTGGAGCGGCGGTGACGAATTGCTGAATCTGATGCGTTCGGGTGAAGTGAACGCGGCCATGGCCTGGGATGCGGGCGGCTGGAAGCTGAACAATGAGAATGCCGATATCACTTTTGTAGCACCGGCTTCGGGCGCTCTGGGCTGGATTGATACCTTCGTTTTGCCACGTAAATCAAAAGCAGAAGAGGCCGCATACAAGTGGATTAACTTTGTGATGCAGCCTGAAGTGGCGGCCATGATCACGGAAGCGGCAGGAAACTTCACCGCATCCCAAGGTAGCGACCAGTTCGTCAATGAGAAGCTGAAAGCCCAATTTAACGAGAGCTTTCCGCCCAAGGATATCGACAACATCAAATGGTACCCGCCTGTCCCTCCGGGTCTTGAAGAGATGGAAGGTAAAGTGCTGGATCGCGTTAAAGCGGCCCAGAGCTAAGCCTCTATTGTGCAAACAAATGCTCCGATTCGGGAGCATTTGTTTTTTGTGTAATGCGAACGCAATCACTTTATTCCCCCGGCTTCTGAAAGCTGCCTGGCTGCAACGAATGGAAACAGCATGCAAGCGCAATCCTCACTGAAAGAGATGGATCTGGAATGCCGTGGAGTGACCAAAACCTTTGGTGATTTCACCGCAGTCGAAGACATTTCCTTTGCCATTCCCCGTGGTAGTTTTTTCTCCATATTAGGGCCCTCCGGCTGTGGCAAAACGACCCTGTTGCGCATGCTGGCAGGTTTTCAAAGCCCGGATAGTGGCGATATTCTGATCAAAGGGCGTTCGGTCCTGAACACGCCGCCCAATCGCCGACCGGTGAATATGGTGTTTCAGCACCTAGCGTTATTTCCTAATATGACGGTTGCCGAGAACGTCGCCTATGGCCTCAAGCGTCGTAATGTCGACAAGCATGAAATCAAAACCCGCGTGGCGGACATGCTCAGCCGTGTCGGCCTGCCCGATGCCGGAGGCAAGCAGGTCAGCCAGCTGTCGGGCGGGCAGAAACAGCGGATCGCGATTGCCCGCTGCCTGGTGTTGAACCCGGATGTACTGTTGCTGGATGAACCTCTGGGGGCACTGGATTTGAAACTGCGAGAGCAGATGAAGGTTGAGCTGAAACAGCTGCAAGAAAAGTTTGCTGCGACCTTTATCTACATCACACATGACCAGTCAGAAGCGTTGGTGATGTCTGATCAGGTCGCGGTCATGAATCATGGCCGCTTTGAGCAGGTCGGAACGCCTCAGGCGCTCTACTATGAACCCGCAACGCGTTTTGTGGCCGGTTTTGTCGGCGAAAGCAACCGCTGGCAGGCCTCCATCAGCGCGAGAGACGAGCGGGGTTTCAGACTTCAGACCGAAGCCGGCCTGAGCATGCAGGCGGACCGCGAAATAGGTGATAAGTCCGCATCACAAAACGATTGGGGTGTAGGCAAAAGCCTGGAATTGTTTTTACGTCCGGAATCGATTTCGGTCGCGCCGGGCCATCAGGCGCTCGGGACCGAGAACGCGTATCAGGGGCACGTCGAATCGGTGCTGTTTGACGGCGCGCGCAGTCAGCTTCTGGTGCGGATAGAAGGCGCGCTTGATCTGCTCAATGTTTCCCTGCCCCAAACGGCGGAATTCAGGAGTATTCGCAAAGGCGATTCCGTAAGCGTCGGCTGGTCCTCGGCTCAGGTGCAATGCTATGAAGTGTAAGGCATGAGGTATCTGAAATGAGCGCGGTCACGGGTCTGTCTTTTCGCGACAGTGGCAAGCTGGGGCTACTGCTGTTGATCAGTCCCTTGCTGCTCTGGTTAAGCCTGTTTATTCTCTTGCCGCATGTCGATTTGGTGATGATCTCCCTGCGCGAGCGTGTGGCCGCTCGGGAGTATGCGTTCAGCTGGAGCAATTACACCGCGTTTTTTACCGAGCCCTTATACTGGCGCACCTTTATGCGCACCGCGGTCATGTCCATTCTGGCCACGGCGCTGACCTTGCTGATTGCCTTTCCGGTCGCCTTTTATATCGCCAAGATGGTCAGGGGCCGCTTCAAGGCCTTGCTCTTTGTGTTGTGCCTGATTCCTTTCTGGGTCAGTGAGCTGGTCAGAACCTATGGCTGGATGATACTGCTGCGTGAAACCGGTATTTTCAGCGGTCTGTTGCAATGGCTGGGCTGGGTCGATCAGCCCGTCGAGATGCTCTACAACGATGTCGCGATTATGGTGGGGCTGGTCTATACCTCCATGCTGTTCATGGTGGTGCCCTTGGTCACGACACTTGAAGGGCTCGATGACAGCCTGATCGAGGCGGCCTACGATCTGGGTGGCTCGCATTTTCGGGTGATATGGGATGTGGTCATTCCTCATGCCATGCCGGGGATTGTCAGTGGCTGTATCGTGGTTTTTATGCTGACGCTCGGGAACTACCTCACGCCGACCCTGTTAGGTGGCAAAGACAGTCTCTGGTTCACAGAGCAAATCTATACCCAGTTTATCACCCGGTTTAACTGGGAACAGGGCTCGGCCTTCGGCATGCTCTTATTGATTCTGTCCTCATTTATCGTATGGGCCGGGCTCAAACTCAGCCGCCAGTCCTTTACCAGGGTGATGACATGATTCCCTCCATTCCCAGCAGCCGTTATTTCAGGGGGATCTACGCCACTTATGTTGTGCTGTTTTTTGTCTACCTGATTCTGCCGCTGGCAGTGGTGGCGGTGTTTTCCTTTAATGATTCCCTGTTTCCCTCGCTACCCTGGAACGGCGGTACACTGGACTGGTTTCTGGGGGAGTCAGAGCCGCGACTGGGTATCTTTCACGACGATGAGCTGTTGGGAAGCATTGGTGTCTCGTTCTGGGTGGCGCTGGGTGTGACACTACTGAGTCTTTCGCTGGCGACCTGCAATGCCTTTTTGTTCGAACGCCACGACTTCGCCGGTAAAGGTTTTCTGTATATGTTGATGCTCACACCTTTGGTGATTCCCGGTGTGATTTTGGGGGTATCGATTCTGATCTTCAGCAGTTCCATTGCCAACGGACTGGAAGATAATTACGGGCTGGAGATTGAATGGCTGCGGCCGGGTCTGCCACTGGTCATACTTGGGCAGTTTGCCTTTATCACCACCATTGCAACTTTGGTGATCTCTGCGCGTTTGAGGCGCTTTGATCATTCATTAGAGGAGGCGGCATTGAATCTCGGGGCCTCCCGGCTGGCCGTCGTGCGCACCATCACCCTGCCTTACTTAAGACCGGCGATTATCGGTGCGGGTATCGTGACCTTCCTGATGTCCTTTGAAAACTTCAATACTACCTTGATGCTGGTAGGCTCCGACGCGCCCCTGACCATCGCCATGTTCGACCGTCTGCGCGAAGGCTCCACACCAGTGCTGAATGCCGTATCGGTGCTGTTGATGGTAGGCTCGGCCATACTTGGCTTGATCTCCCTGTTCGTGCAAAAGCCACGCGACGAATAGGTGCGATTCTGTCTGAAGCTACCAGTGAGGTGGCGACAAACTGATCCGGGCGCTCGTCCGCCGCGTAAGTTGGCAGGTAGAAAGCACAAAGGAACAAGCAAAAGTAAAGGCATGCGCTTGTTAAACTTCAGCCCATTGGATTAAGTTTGCCAGATGCTCCCCCTGATTTATCACCCGAATTATTCCTGCCCGTTCCCGGAGGATCACCGCTTCGTGATGAGCAAGTTCCGGCGACTGTTTGACTATTTGGAGGCTTCAGGATTGGTGTTGCCGGAACACCGTAATCTCTTTGCTCCCGACGTCGCTGATCTGCATACCCTGGCCATCGCGCACTGCCCGAATTATCTTGAAGATTTATTAGGCAACCAAGGCTGCCCGAAAGCCTGGCGCAGAGTAGGGCTGCCCTGGAGCGAGGGGCTGATCGAACGCACACTGACGGCACCCAATGGCACTCTGCTGGCAGCACGTCTGGCTTTGCAATATGGAATTGCCTGTCATCTGGCCGGCGGCACCCATCATGCGCACCGGGATTTTGGCAGCGGGTTCTGCCTGATCAACGATCTGGCCTATACCGCGTTGAGCTTGCTGGAAAACAGTGAGGTCGAACGTATTCTGATTTTCGATTGTGATGTGCATCAGGGTGATGGCACCGCAGCCATTCTGGTGGGTGTCAGCGGCGTGGTGACCTGCTCCATCCATTGCGAGAAAAACTTTCCGTTTCGGAAAGTGCAAAGTGATGTTGATATCGGGCTTCCCTTGCATATGGAAGATGATGCTTATCTGGAAATTGTCAGCAACACATTGGAACGATTGCTGTACCAGCTGGAACCGGATCTGGTGCTGTATGATGCCGGGGTCGATGTCTGGGAACATGATGCACTCGGCAAACTCAATATCACTTGGCAGGGGATTGAACAAAGAGACCACCTTGTACTCGAAACCTGCCTGAGCCGGGGCACCCCGATCGCGACCGTGATCGGCGGCGGTTACGATCAGGATCATGCGCGGCTGGCACGCCGCCATGCTATTGTGGTTGAACAGGCGCATGCCCTAGTGAATCAATAGTCTTTTGCGCAGTGGGCAGATAGCGCCAACGTTAAACCAATGAGAATGCAGCCATGACAGCATCAAACCCAATGAATATTCTGCAGCAAGTGCGTGAAACGGCGCTATCGCAGCGCGATCCGAATTCCCGCTACTGCACGCTTGCGACCCTGGAACAACAGGCACCCTTGCAGGTGCGTACCCGCACGCTGGTCGTCCGGGACGTGAGCAGTGAGGCCTGTCTGCTGTTTGTGAATCGCAGTGCACAAAAGAATTTGGGTGATCTGCCGGACGCAAGCGTTGAGGTGCTGTTTTTCTATCCCACCTTGATGGCGCAATTTCGCTTGCGTGGTTCCCTGAGTCTGATGTCAGCCAGCGCGCTTGAACCACACTGGCAACACAAACCTTATGAGGCGAAGTTGCTGGATCATTTTTATCAGGACTACCAGCCCCAGAGCGCCACGCTTGAAAGCCGCGATGCGCTGGAGCAGGGTATTTCCGAGCTGAAGAAACGTTATCCTGATCCGGATTCCGTGCCCTTTACAGAGAATGCTCTGGGCTTGCTGATCACTGCTGATTATCTGGAAGTCTGGCAGGGCATGGATAGTGGTATTCATGATCGCAGGCTTTTTACGAGGGCAGATGCCGTCTGGAAGGCGCAGGCGCTGGTGCCTTGATCCACATGACTGGTATAGAAGCCTGAGGGTTTGGGCGATCTGATTGCAGCCGGTTTGCGTAAAACCAGAACAGGGCAGCAATCAAGGCAGGGCAGATGACAACCAACAATTCCACCGGTAAAGACACACTCTATTACGACGGCAGCTGCCCCTTGTGCACGGCAGAAGTCTGTAAGCTTGCCAAATATACCGGGGATCAGCTGAACCTGCAGGATATTCATGCGCTTGAAACACAGGAACAAAGCGAAGCGCTGCCAGACAAACAGGTCTTGCTCGACCGTTTGCATCTAAAGACCGCGAACGGCGACTGGCTGGTTGGCGTAGAAGCCAATGTACGCGCCTGGCAGCATACTCCGTTTGCCGGATTCTGGCGTATTCTGAACTGGCCGGTGATTCGCGTGTTCAGCAAGGCGGCTTATGAGATTTGGTTGAAGCTGCGGAAGTGAATGGATGGGTTCAAAGGTAGGGCGGGTATGGGGTCAGCGCGAAAGGTATTGATTTTGGGAGGGGGTTTTGAATGGATTTTGGGAGGGGGTCTGGGAGGGGGTCAGAGCCCTTTGAATTTTGTTAGGAACCACCTCCCTTCGGTTTATCAGATGTTCATTTGCCTTGATGCAAACGAAACAAAAATAAAGCGCCCACAGAGGGCTGCTGCGCATTTCCCTCCGGACAGCAACTAAAATGGGAGGCACTTTGAACTCGCCTGCGGCTCAAACAAAAAATGCCTCTTGATCCATTTTCAGTTTTGACACTCCGGCCATCTGTGAAGGAGCGAACGGTCGGCATTTCGGGCAAAAGAGGGCATCGCTATAAACGGCTCTGACCCCTTTGCTCTGGACCCCTTTGCTCTCGAGTTGTAGGTCTTTCGGGGTTGCCGAAATGGGGCTCGGGCAACCTGCCGAGAAAAATGTCTAATAGCTGTTGATCAGGAGTGGCAGCGAAATGATGGTCAATCTGTTCCAGCCAGTGCGCGCGCTGCGTCATCTTTTGCTCTGCCTTTCCCATCGCGAGTTTGCAGGCATGGTTATAGTGTTGTAGCGCCTGCGCTACACTCTCGTTTCGTTGTAAACAACGCGCCAGGGTGAAGGCCATGGTAAAGGCATTGGTAACGCCTTGGCCGGAGCTGAAGTGGAAAGCAAATGCAGCATCGCCCACCAAGGCATTATTACGATGATGCAGACAGTCGATGCTATTGGTGTTGAAACGGTACCAGGGCAGGCCGGCCGATTTAAGCGCCATTCTATCGCCATTCTGGCTCAGGATGCTGTTCAGATAGGGAATTGCCTGTTCCGGTGTTTTGCCTTGAAACTTACCGGAGTTCAGGCAGGCCTCAGTCATTTCGATAATCACTATTTGGCGGTAAGGGGTCAGCGGGTAGGAGGTGAGCATCACCACGCCTTCCGGCGCCCGGAAGGCGTAAAAGCACGCTTCGGTCCTGCATTGGGGTGATTCATTGATAAACCAGGAATAATGAAGACCCAATGTCTCGGTTCTGGCACCCAATTGCCGGGCATGCTGTTCGCGCACGACACTGCGAACGCCGTCCGCTCCAATTACCAGATCGAAATCCTTCTTAAGTGCATTCAGATCCTGTTTGTTTATGCACTGTTGTATGGTTTTGATGCCTGCGTTGCGAGCCATTTCGCCCAGATAATGCAACAGTGCAGGGCGCGAGACACTGAAGCCGGTCGTGAAAGGCAGCAGGCGGCTATCGTTGTGGGTTTTGTATAAGGCTTTGTTGATGACTTGAGGAGCAGAGTTTGCGAACAGGCGCGTCTGAAAACCAGGGTCAAGTTTGTTCAGAAGATTGATGCCCAGTTGTTGCAGGGTATAACCAAGCCCTTTTGAATGGGCCGAAAGGCCTTGCGCTTCGAATATCGTGATTTCACTTTTTCTGCGTGCGTGCTTGATGGCGTTGGCAAGGTACAAACCGGATGGCCCCCCGCCAATGACTGCTACTTTCATACTTCCTGACTCTGACTGCATGTGCGGTAACTATACATCGTATATATACAATGTGAAGATGATGCTTCATGTAAACTTTCAGATTGGTGACTCAGGCACCAGTTTTTAGGTGATAAAGGAGGAAAAGGGGTCACCCATAAGTCGCTCTCTGTCAATGGCACATAGTTGATCGAAGTACTCATTGGGTACCCTTTTTCTTAGCTCTTTTATTTCAGTC